>CALMPI010000001.1 GCA_937872175.1 uncultured Flavobacteriales bacterium
CAGAGCGCATGCTTCACACGCATGAGGTCACTGGTTCGAATCCAGTAGGTCCCACGAAAACCCCGCCTTGGCGGGGTTTCTTGTTCCGGGGTGGATCGGTGCGTCCGGGGAGCTTCGCATGCCGCTCCACCTTTCACAGCACCTCCGCCACCACGAACACACTGCCGGTGACGAGCACGAGATCATCGGGGGCCGCCTCGGCGCACGCCGCGACGAACGCCTGTCGTACCGAAGGGTGCACACGGCCGTGCAGCCCATTATCCGCCGCGGCTCGGGCGAGCAGCTCCGCGTCCAGCCCGCGGGGGATGTCCGCCATGCAGAAATGGTAGCGGGCGTCAGGGGGGAGTTGCCGTAGGGCCGGACCGAGGTCCTTGTCGTTCACCATGCCCAGCACCACATGCAGACGCCGGTGCGGGGTGCGGTCCAGCATGCCGCGCACCACGGCCAGCCCGTCGGCGTTGTGCGCCACGTCGGCCACCACCAGGGGGTCGCGCCCGAGCACCTGCCAACGGCCCCGCAGACCGGTGGTGGTCACCACGGAGGAGAGCCCGAGCAGAACCGCCTCCTCGGAGATGGGCCAGCCGCGTTCGCGCAACAGGTCCACCACCGTGAGCACGGTGCGGGCATTGCGTTCCTGGTGCGGGCCTGCGAGGTCGGGGCGGATGGGCAGGGGCCGTTGATGGTCCACGCGGATAAGGGGGGCACCCACCGCACCGGCCCGCGCACGGAACAGCGGGTCGATGCTCCCTTCGGCCTCGCCGATCACCACGGGGATGCCGGATTTGATGATCCCCGCCTTCTCTGCGGCGATGGCCTCCAGCGTGCCGCCCAGCAGGTCCGCGTGGTCCCAGCCGATGGTGGTGATCACGGCCACCTCGGGAGTGATCACGTTGGTGCTGTCCAGACGGCCGCCCAGTCCGGTCTCCACCACGGCGATGTCCACCTGCTCTTGGCGGAAATGATCGAAGGCGAGGGCGATGCTCCACTCGAAGAAGCTTGGTGCGAGCGGTTCGAAGACCGCGCGATGATCCTCCACGAAGCGGACCACGTCCTCCTGCGGGATCATGGCCCCGTTCACGCGCACCCGCTCGCGAAAGTCGGTGAGGTGCGGGCTGGTGGTGAGCCCGGTGCGCAGGCCGGCGTGCTGCAGGATGCTCGCCAGCATGTGGCTGGTGCTGCCCTTGCCATTGGTGCCGGCCACATGCACGCAGCGCAGCCCGTGCTCCGGATGGCCCAAGGCTTCCATGAGCGCTTCGGTGGTGCGCAGGTCGGCCTTGTAGGCGGCCTTGCCCACGCGGTGGAACATGGGCAGGCGGGCCTGCAGGTAGGCCAGGGTCTCGGGGTAGGTCATGCCTCCCTTATTCGAGGATGAACACGAAGGTCATCTCGCCCTTCTGTTCGGCCGCCGCATCGGGCTTCGGGGTGAAGGCACAGGCCATGGCGGCCTTGCGGGCGATGTTGAACAGGGTCTGGCTCGTGGTGGTGCTCTTGTCCAGGTTCTGGGTCACGCGCGTCACCTTGCCGGTGCGGTCCACGAAGATGTTCAGCACCACCTTGCCGCCTTCGCTCGGCTTGTCGGTGATCTTCGGTCCCCGCGCCAGCCCGCGGCCGCCCAGGCGGATGTCCCAGCCGTTGCCATGGAAGGTGCCCAGCCCGTCGGGCACCCCGCTGGGCACGCCCTCGTTGCCGCTCTGGTCGGAGCTGCCTTCGCCGCTCTGGCCGCTGCCGGTGTTGCCCCATTGGTTCAAGGCGTTCTGCAATCCGGTGCTGATGGTGGGCTCCTTGGGTTTGGTGGGTTTCGGGGTGTCCTTGGGCTTCTCCCTGGGTTTGTCCTTGGGTTTGTTCACCTCCACGTCGCTGGCCTCGTCCGTGGCCACTTCCTCGGGCTGGTCCTCGTTGGTGGCCGCAGCGGCGCTCTGGCTCCGGTCGCCGGGGTCGGGGGTCTCCACGTCGCCACTTCCCGCCAGGTCGGTGCCGAAGTCGGCCATGGCCACCTCCACGGTCTCCTCGGGCAGCGGGGGATCGTACTCGGTGAGGCCCACGAAGAGGAAGAGCAGCAGCAGCAGGGCGTGCAGCACCACGGTGGCCACCGCACCGGTGGTGCGATCGCGCCGTTGTTCGTTGAGGGCCGCCGTGGTCATGGCGTGCCGGGTGCGGCCGGTGTTTCAGATGGTGCGGCCGGGGTGGGTGCACCAGCGAGCACGATACGCCACTTGTTGCGCTTGGCGATGTCGAGCACGTTCACCATCGCCCCGGTGGGCACCTCCTGGGCCACGCGCAGCACGATGGCGTCCTGGGCCGTGTGGCGGGCCATCTCGGCGATCAGTGCCGGTTCCAGTCCGGCCGGGTCCACAGGCTGTCCGTTCAGCAGGGCCTTGTCCGCGCTCTCCAGGCGCAGGGCCACCTTGGGCTGTTCCTTCGAGGGCTTGGTCCGACCCTTGGGCAGGTCCACCGGCAGGGCGAAGGGGCTCACCATCGTGCTCACGATCACGAAGAAGATGAGCAGCAGGAAGACCAGGTCGGTCATGCTGCTGAGGCTGAAGCCTGCGTCGATCTTATGCGTGCTGCGGATGGCCATGGTTCACTTGGGCCGCGTGGCCAGGATCACCTTCCATTGGTTGCGCTTGGCGATCTCCATCACCCCCACGGTGACACCCGCCGGCACGCTCTGGTCCACATGGATCACCAGGTTCTTCTCGCCCTGCACGGCCGCCATCCGGTCCTTCAGTACACCTTCCAGGTCGAGGGGATCGATAAGCTCGTTGTTGACGCTGAAGTGCTGGTCGGCATCAATGCGCACGCCCACCTGGGGCTTCTCCTTGGTCTTGTTGGCACTGATGGGCAGGTCCACCGGCAGGGTGGTGGGGCTCACCATGGTACTGATGATCACGAAGAAGATGAGCAGCAGGAAGACCAGGTCGGTCATGCTGCTCAGGCTGAAGCCTGCGTCGATCTTGTTGCTGGAGCGGAGCGCCACGGTGCAGGCTTACTTGGCCGGTGACTCGAGCACCTCCATGAACTCGATGGTGCGCGATTCCATCTTCTGCACCACCTTGTTCACGCGGGCCACGAGGAGGTTGTAGCCGATGTACGCCGGGATGCCGATCACCAGGCCGGCCACCGTGGTGATCATGGCCTGCATCATGCCGCCGCTCAGCTGGCTCAGCTCCACACCGGCGCCGCTCACTTCCATCGTGTGGAAGGTGACGACCATGCCCACCACGGTGCCCAGGAAGCCCAGCATCGGTGCCGCACCGGACACGGTGGCCAGGATGGGAAGGCCGCTTTCGAGCTGATAGACCTCCAGCTTGCCCTGGTTCTCGATGCTCACCTCGATGTCCTTCATCGGCTTGCCGATGCGGTTGATGCCCTTCTCCAGCATGCGCGCCACGGGCGTGTTGGTGGTCTGGCACAGGTTGCGGGCGCTGTCGATCTTGCCTTCGTGGATGTAGTCGCGGATCTTGGCCATGAAGTCCTTCTCATCGCGCAGCGCCCTGCGGATGGCCAGGCTGCGCTCGATGATGATGTAGAAGGCCGCGAGCGACATCAGGGCCAGCGGCCCCATGATGTACCAGCCGCCGTTGACGATCAGCTCCCATACGGACAAGGTGGTCTCCTGGGGCGCCACGGGCGTGGTGGCGGTCTGCTCCAGCACCTGGCGGGCCGCGTCGGTGGCGTCCTGGATCTGGGCGAAGAACTCGATCGGCATGCGGTTCAGGGTGTTTAGGACAACGCGCGGCGATCGCCGCGTAGTGTTCAGGTGAGCTGTTCGAGGGCGATGGCGAAGGCCGTGCGGGTGAGGTGCGTGCGGCCGGGATGATGGGCGTGGGTGCGTTGCAAAGCTTCGGCGATGCGTTCGCTCACATCGCCGAAGATGGCCTGGTCGGTGAGCTGCGCGCCGTCCATCATGCAGTAGGCGAACACCCGTGCCATGCCGCAGTTGGCGATGAAGTCAGGGATCACGCTCACCCGTTCGTCGGCATGCTCGGCGATGGGGCCGTAGAAGATCTCGGGGTCGGCGAAGGGCACGTTGGCGCCGCTGGCGATCACCTCCAGGCCTGCGTCACACAGGGCGTCCACCTGCGCCCGCGTCACCAGCCGGCTTGCGGCGCACGGCAGGAAGACCTCAGCGCCGCAGGACCAGATGCGGGCGTCGGCCTCGGCGTGTGTGAGCAGCCCGTCGTTGTGCAGGGCGTTGCCATCCTTCCGGAGGAAGAGCTCTCGCACGCGCGCCGGGCTCAGGCCTTCGGGCTCCACCAGACCGCCGTTGCGGTCGATGATGCCCACGATGCGCGCGCCGTCGCGGCTCAGGTAGTAGGCCGCGGCCGAGGCCACGTTGCCCCAGCCCTGCACCACCACCCGCTTGCCCTGAAGGTCGCCGCCGTAGATGCCGTAGAAGTGGCGCACGCTCTCGGCCACGCCCCAGCCGGTGATCATGTCCGCCACGGCATAACGCCCCACCTCGGGGGTGAAGGCCGGGTCCTCCACCACCTTGCTGACGCCCGTGCGCAGCTGGCCGATCACCCGCACCTTGCGCCCAGTATCGCCGGGATTGGTGCCGTTCACCACGCCCTCCTGCGGATGCGCCAGGCCGAAGCGCTCGGTGATGGGGATCACCTCGTGCAGCTCGTCCACGTTGAGGTCGCCACCGGTGCCGTAGTAGCTCTTGAGCAACGGCATCACGGCGCGGTACCAGCGCTCCAGCACTTCGGGCTTGCGCGGGTCGGCCGGGTCGAAGTCGATGCCGCTCTTGGCCCCGCCGATGGCCGGACCGCTCACCGTGAACTTCACCTCCATGGTCTTGGCCAGGCTCTCCACCTCGCGGCGGTCGAGGCCCTTGCGCATGCGTGTGCCACCGCCTGCTGCACCGCCCCGCAGGCTGTTGATCACCACCCAGCCCCGCGCACCGGTGGGCGCATCGTTCCACTCGAACACGATCTCGGGTGCGCGTTGCTCGAACTGCCGCAGGGTCTCCTTCATCAGGGCGGGGCCGCCGTGGTGCGGCGCGGCCAAAGGTAACCGGCACCATTTCCATCGACCGGAGCCCGGCCGCCGCTCTTCCAACCCTGGTTGTTGATAGCGGGCGGCCCTCCGTTCAGGGCAGGTACACCGCACCGCCCGCGCTGTCGCGCGTCGCACCGGTCACCGAGGCCAGCGCGTTCACCTCGCCCCGCCAGCGCAGCAAGCCCAGCAGGGCGAACAGGTAGGCCTCCTTGAACTCCACCAGAAGGGCCTCGGGCACCCGCAGCTTCGCTTTGCACTGGTCGCCCACCCGCTCGAGCAGGTGCGCGTTGTGCGCTCCTCCTCCGGTGACCAGCACGCTCCTCACCGCATGACGGTCCAGCTCCGTCGCGATCCGCCGGGCCACATGCTCGCTCACCGTGCGGAGGCGGTCGCTGAGCAGGATCCCGGGTTCGTCGATCAACGGCCGCATCTCCGCCTCGAACCATTCGCGACCCAGCGAGCGCGGCGGTGGCTGACGGTAGAAGGGCAGGGCCTCCAGGGCGGCGAGCAGGTCGTCCTTCACCGTGCCTTCCCGGGCCAGGGCACCGTCCGCGTCGTATGGCTTGCCGGCCTGCCGGGCCAGGTGGTCCAAGGCCTGATTGCAGGGCCCGATGTCGTAGCCTGTGGTGCCTGTGCGGTGCACGGCCAGGTTGGCGATGCCGCCCAGGTTCAGGAAGGCCTCCCGGCCGGGGAAAAGCAGCCGTTCCGCCAATGGCACCAGCGGTGCGCCCTGGCCACCCAGCGCCACATCGGTGGTGCGCAGGTCGCACACCGTTGGGATGCCGGCGCGCACCGCGATCCGCGCGCCGCAGCCCAGCGCTGCTGTGAGGCCTTCTTCGGGGCGGTGGAAGAGCGTGTGGCCGTGGGAGCATACAAGGTCCACCGGGCCTCCGGCCGCCAGCGAACGGCAGGCCTCGCCGATGTGGTCGCCCAGGTCGCGGTTCAGGCGGGCGGCCTCCAGGGCGGTGGCGTCCATCGCCCCACGCAACCGTGCGAGCAGGGCGGGGGGGAAGGGGACGGTACGGGCCTGCTCGATGCGGCCATGCCATCCGTTGTCGCTTCGCTCGAAGCTGCACAGCGCCAGGTCCAGGCCGTCCAACGAACTGCCGGACATCACACCGATCACCCGGGCCGGCCGACCGGCATCGCCCACCATGCCGGCAAAGGTATCCGCTACCTTTGCGCCCCCGCACCAGCGGCCATACCCACCCAGCCATGGATGTGCTCTCCGGAACCGCGATGAACTTCGAGCTCACCGAGGAACAACTCGCCGTGCAGGCCGCCGCGCGCGACTTCGCCCAGAACGTGCTGAAGCCGGGGGTGATCGAGCGCGACCGCGAGCAGCGCTTCCCGGCGGACGAGATCCGGCAGCTGGGTGAACTGGGCTTCCTGGGGATGATGGTGAGCCCGGAGTACGGCGGCGGCGGCATGGACACCGTGAGCTATGTGCTGGCCATGGAGGAGATCAGCAAGGTGGACGCCAGCTGCTCGGTGGTGATGAGCGTGAACAACAGCCTGGTGTGCTGGGGCCTGGAGACCTTCGGCAACGAGGAGCAGAAGCGCAAGTACCTGGTGCCCCTGGCCAAGGGCGAGAAGATCGGGGCCTTCTGCCTCAGCGAGCCCGAGGCCGGCAGCGACGCCACCAGCCAGCGCACCACCGCCGTGGACATGGGCGACCACTACCTGCTCAACGGCACCAAGAACTGGATCACCAACGGCGGCAGCGCCAGCACTTATCTGGTGATGGCCCAGACCGATGTGGCCAAGGGGCACAAGGGCATCAACTGCCTCATCGTGGAGAAGGGCATGCCCGGCTTCACGGTGGGCGCCAAGGAGGACAAGCTGGGCATCCGCGGCAGCGACACGCACACGCTGATGTTCCAGGACGTGAAGGTGCCCAAGGCCAACCGGATCGGCGAGGATGGCTTCGGCTTCAAGTTCGCCATGAAGACGCTGAGCGGTGGCCGCATCGGCATCGCCGCACAGGCCCTGGGCATCGCCAGCGGCGCCTACGAGCTGGCCCTGGCCTACAGCAAGGAGCGCAGCGCCTTCGGCAAGCCCATCCACCAGCACCAGGCCATCGCCTTCAAGCTGGCCGACATGGCCACCGAGATCGAGGCCGCACGCCTGCTGTGCCTCAAGGCCGCATGGTTGAAGGACACCCACGGCAACTACGAGATCGCCGGCAGCATGGCCAAGCTCTTCGCCAGCGAGGTGGCCATGCGCACCACGGTGGAAGCGGTGCAGGTGCACGGCGGATACGGGTACGTCAAGGAGTACCACGTGGAGCGCCTGATGCGCGACGCCAAGATCACGCAGATCTATGAGGGCACCAGCGAGGTGCAGCGCATCGTGATCGGCAGGAGCGTGATCGGCTAGAGCATCGGAACCAGCGCCTCGAGCTTCGTGCCTCGGGAGCCCTTCACGAGGATCGACCTTCCCTCCACCGGGTTCCGCCGGAACGCGTCCAACGCGGCGTTGACGTCTGCGTAGGCCGTGCTGCCCGAAGAGGCCAGCCCCGTGAACTCAGGCCCGACGTACACGGCGTCCAGGCCGAGCCTGCGCACCAGGGCGATCACCGCCTCATGCTCCGTGCGACTGTTCGCCCCGAGTTCCTTCATGCCCCCCAGGATGGCCAGCTTGGGCCGCTCACCCGGCATGGTGGCGAAGTGCTCCAGCGCGGCCTTCATGCTGCTGGGGTTGGCGTTGTAGGCGTCCAGCACCAAGTGGTTGCGGCCGGTGTCCATGAACTGGCTTCGGTTGTTGGACGGGGTGTACGCCGCGAGCGCGGCGGCGATGCGGTCGTCGGGTACGCCGAAGTGCCGCCCGATGGACACGGCGGCCGCGGCATTGGGCAGGTTGTAGCCGCCGATCAATCGGGTGGTCACCTGTTGCCGGGCGCCGTCGCTGCCGGTCCAGGCCAGGGCGAGCATGGCGCCTGTCGGGCCGGCCTCCACACGGTGGTCCGCTGTCGCGGTCATGCCGTAGGTGATCCGGGCCAGCCCGGTGCTCTTCGTCATCAGCAGTGGGTCGTCGGCGTGCACGAACAGGGTTCCGCCATGACCGCGCAGGAAGTCGACCAGCTCGGTCTTCGCCTTCACCACGCCCTCGTAGCTGCCAAAGCCTTCCAGGTGGGCGCGGCCGATGTTGGTGATGAGCCCGTGGGTGGGCTCGGCCAGGGCCATCAGTTCGGCGATGTCGCCCACATGGTTGGCGCCCATCTCGATGATGGCGATGCGGTGTTCCGCCGTGAGGCGCAGCAGCGTGAGCGGCACGCCGATGTGGTTGTTCAGGTTGCCGCTGGTGGCCAGGGTGGGCCGGTCCGCGGCCAGCACCGCATGCACCAGCTCCTTGGTGGTGGTCTTGCCGTTGGTACCGGTGATGGCCACCACGGGGATGGCGAAGCGGCGGCGATGGTGAAGGGCGAGCTGCTGAAGGGCCTTCAGCGCGTCGGGCACCAGCAGGTAGCGGTCGTCCCTGGCCACGGCCGGGTCGTCCACCATGGCATGGCGGCAGCCTCCGGCGAGGGCCTGCGCGGCGAAGGTGTTGGCGTTGAAGCTGGGTCCCCTGAGGGCCACGAACAGGCTTCCGGGTGCCAGCGCGCGCGTGTCCGTGCACACACCGGTACAGCGCAGGAAGGCCTCGTGGAGCTGGGCGATGGAGGTCATGGAAACGAAGGACCCCGGCTGTTGGCCGGGGTCCCAAGGTAGCGGTGCGCTTCCTCAGCGCTTGATGTTCTTGCGGCGCTTGTCCTCGCCGAGGCCCACGGGGCTGCCCACACGGGTCATGGCGCAGCGGAAGCCGATGGTGGCCGTGCTTTGGCGCTCGTCGAGGAAACGGCGCGTGGATGGGCCGGCCCAGTAGATGCGGTCGGCCCAGCTGGCGCCCTTGAACACGCGGGCGCGGTCGTTCACCAGGGTGGTCTTGCCCCAGTCGTACATGGCGTTGCCCTCGAAGTCGGGGTTCTCGTAGTAGATGCTGCTCTCGATGTCGCCGTCGCGGTAGTCGATGTTGTCGCTCTGGCGGTAGTTGCGACGGTCGATGTTCTCCTCCACGGTGACGTTGCGCATGCGGATGTCGCCGGGCTGATCGGCCTGGTAGTCGCTGATGCCGCTGAGCAGCTTGGGACTGATCTCCAGGTCCTGACCCTTGATCATGTCCACCATGTCCTGCACGCGCTGCATGGCCGCATCGCTCTTGCGGGTATTGTTGAACTCGATGGACTGGTCGATGGCGGCGAGCAGGTCGTCGATGAGCTTGGCCTCCTCCGGAGTGGCCTTGCGCTGCATTTCCTTCTGGAACTCGGTGAGGAAGTACTTGATGCCGTCCACATCGTACACCACCAGGTCGTGCTTGTCCTGCACGGCGCCGTCGCTGTTGAGCACCTTGGTCTTGAACACGCTGCCGCGGAAGGGGCGGAAGTCGTCCTTGTCCTCGGGGCTCAGCGGACGATACACGTCCATCACCCATTCGCTGACGTTGCCGGCCATGTTGTAGAGGCCGTAATCGTTGGGCCAGTAGCTGAAAACGGGAGCAGTGACATCAGCATTGTCGTTCAGGCTGCCGGCCACGCCCATGTAGTCGCCTTTGCCGCGCATGAAGTTGCCGCGGAAGTCGCCGTAGAACGCGCCGCCCTTCTTGCGGCTGTCGTAGCGCACCCAGTGGCCGTTCCACGGATAGATGCGGCGCTCGATGATGCGCTCGTCCACCGTGTTGCCCACCAGTCCGAAGGCGGCGAACTCCCACTCGGCCTCGGTCGGCAGGCGGTAGCGGGGCAGCAGGATGCCGTCCTCCATGCGGATGTTGCGCGTGTCGCGGTTGGGGTTGAAGTCCTGCACCCCGTCCACCTTCTTGCCGCTCTCGTACTGACCGGCGAGGTAGGCGTCGGTGGTGAAGTGGTCCTCATTGATCTGATTGGGGTAGTGCTCGAAGAGGCCCTCGCGGATGAGGATGATCTCGTTCACGCGGTCGGTCCGCCAGGCACAATAGTCGTTGGCCTGCAGCCAGTTGACCCCAACCACCGGGTAGTCGCGGTAGGCGGGGTGGCGCAGGTAGTACTCGGTGTACGGCTCGTTGAAGGCCAGTTTGCTGCGCCACACCAGGGTGTCGGGCAGGGCCTTCTTGTAGATCTCGGGGTAGTCCGCGGCGAACACCCGTTCCAACCAGTAGAGGTACTCCAGCCAGTAGAAGTTGGTCACCTCCACCTCATCCATATAGAAGGACGACACCGTGACGGTGCGGGGGATGTGGTTCCACTCATGGAGCAGGTCATCCGAGACGCGGCCCATGGTGAACTGGCCGCCCTCGACGAGGATGAGGCCCGGGCCGTTCTCCTGGTCCTCGAAGGGGGCCTTCTCAAAGCCTCCGTTCTTGGAGTCGTTGTAGTTCCAGCCGGTGGCACCGCTCTTCTCGAACTGGCACGAGGAGAGCAGGGCGACGGGGGCGGCCAGGAGGGCGGTCTTCCAAACGCGGTCCATGGTGCAGGGGTGTGTTGGTGGCGCAGCTCAGAACGTGGGGCAGGCGACCACGCGGAAGCGGCGTTTCTTGGGCTTGCAGTTGAACTGGAGCTGAACACTGACCTCGTGCGAACCGGCCGTGGCCGTGGTGAGCTTCGAGGTGGTGACGTCGTAGCTGTACCCGAACTTGAACCGTTCGGTGTGGAATCCGATCAAGGCGATGAAGGCGTCGCGCGTGCGGTACCAGATGCCGGCGGTGATGGGGCCGTGGTCCACGTACAAGCCCAGGTTCAACTGGCGGAACTGGGCCTGCTGCTGGAAGAGGATGTTCGGGGAGATGCGCGTCCTGGCCTCGCCATACTTGCCCTTCATGCCGATGGGGATGGCCGCACCGGCATGCGCGGTGTACTTGCGCGGCAGGCGCGAAGTGCCGACGATGAGCGATTCGTTCGGTTCGCTGAGGTGATGCACGGCGATGCCCACGAAGAAGATGTCCGTGTAGCCTAGAACGCCGGCGGAGAAGTCGGCATTGCCCACCGTGCCACCGCGGGGCACATCGTTGGTGGTGTAGATGAAGCCGCGGCGCGGGTCGATCTGGTCGCCGAAGGTGAGCTTGCTCCAGTCCAGCGACTTCTGAAAGTAGGTGGCCTGGGCCCCGAACTTCATGCTGAACTTGCGGTTGATCGCCAGCTGATAGCTGTAGATCGCACTGGCGGTGGTGGTGTTCAACGTGCCCTTGCCGGCCTGGTCATGGGTCACCAGCACCCCCAGCCCTCCAAGGATGGCATCCACATGCTGATCATAGCTCGCGCTGGTGGTGACGAAGGTGCCTGTGAGGGCCGGCCACTGATTGCGGTAGTTGAGCACCACCCGCGGGCAGCGCGCTGTGCCGGCGAAGGCCGGGTTGAGGTAGAGCGGATTGGCGTAGAACTGGGTGAACTGCGGGTCTTGCGCCTGCGTTGTTCCCATGAATGCCACGCATCCCGCCAGCACCATGGCCGCACGACGCACCTTGCCCCTGATCACGCTTCCCATCATCCGTAGCTCTGCTGCGAACGCCAAGTATACGTACCCGATCGCATTGCGGTTCCCCGCCCCGGTCCGCAATGATCTCGACCAGGTCCCGTTGAAGCGGGTGCTCCGCAACGCACCGGCCGAAGGTAGTACTTTCGGTCATTCCTGTTGAAAACCTGTTGATCACTGTTCATGATCCGGTCCCTGCACCTCCCCCTCGTCATCCTCCTGTTCACCGGCGTGGCCGCCACCGCACAGGAGCGGACCGCCCCCCCTCAACGGTCCGTCCCCACGGGGCCCGCACGGACGGCACCGACACCGGCCCGGACCAACCCGACGGTGGGTGCCGTGCCCCCCTCGCAGCCCACGCGCAGCGTACAGAACTCCCGGAATGACGAGCGGGTCGTGACCGAGCGCGGGACCCCTGCGACCGCCCCACGGGCCATGCACCTGGACCCGGCCCGGCAGGACCTCCCCTTCCATCATGAAGTGCGCCCCTTGGGGAGCGGCACGACCTCTTTTTCCGCCCACCTCACCAACACCACCTACATCCCGATGATCAGGGAGGAGGTGGAGGGCCTGCCCGGATTGGATGCGGCATGGACACAACCTCTCGTGGTGACCCGCCTGGCGACCCAGCGCAAGCAGCCCATGGCGGTGGTGGACATCTATCCCTACAGGAAGAACAGTGGTACCGGCCAGTGGGAGCGATTGACATCTTATACGCTGTCCATTGTGGAAGGTCGGGGCGGAGGACCCGTCGTCCAGCCCAAGAGCTATCCGCCCACCTCCCGACTGGCCTCGGGCGAATGGTATCGCGTGCAGTTGACGCAGGACGGCGTGTATGCACTGACGTACGAGCAGCTGGAGGACATGGGCCTGGCCGGAACGGTGCCCAGCGACCAGGTGAACCTGTACGGCCGCCACCACGGCATGCTGTCCTTCGAGAACGACCAACTGCCGGGGACGGACCTGGTGCCCAACGCGGTGGTCATGGAGGATGGTGGGGATGGCACCTTCGGCCCCGGCGACCGCCTCGTCTTCTACGCCACCGGTCCGCACCGCTGGACCCTGGATGGCGGCACCGGCCGCTTCCGGCATACCAAGCATGTGTTCTCCGACTCGGCCTCGTACTTCGTGGGCATCGGCGTGGAACCCGCTCTGCGTGTGGGCACCCTCCCTGAGGTGCTTGATCCCGCCACCCGCACCAGCACTTCGTTCGACGACCGGCAGTTCCTCGAGGTGGATGCGGTGACCCTGCTCAAGTCGGGGCGTGAGCTCTATGGTGATGTCTATGACCTCACCACGACCTACTCGTACAACTTCGGTGTGCCCTTCCTCCGCCCGCAGGACCCGGCCTGCCTGGTGATGGACGTGCTGTCGCGCACGGTGGGCACGGGGAACGCGAGCAGCTGGCGGGTGACCTCCGGCGCCGCCCTGGACTCCACGGTGTCCGTGCAGGGCGTGCCCAACGGCTACACCGGGGAGCAGGCCAAATCCACGCGACACACCTTCTGCTTCAACGCCTCGGGCAACAACCTGCCCTTCACGGTCACCTTCATCAAGCACAACCCCGCTTCCTCCATCGGGTGGATGAACTTCCTGGAGCTGAACGCACGGAGGGATCTCAAGCTGGTGGGCAACCAGATGCTCTTCCGCGACCTCACCAGCGTGGGGGCGGGCGAGGTGACGGACTTCGTGCTGGACCAGGCCTCCGGGTCCCTCACCATCTGGGACATCACCGACCCCGCCGCCGTCATGCAGGTGCCGGTGACCGACAACGGCACCCAGAAGCTGTTCCGGCTGCGCACCGACAGCCTGCGCCAGTTCGCGGCCTTTCGGAGCACGGGCCTGCTGACCCCCACGCCGGCCGGGAAGGTCCCCAACCAGGACCTGCACGCGACCGCCCTGCCGACCGACCTGGTGATCGTGGTGCCCGACGCCTTCCGGGCCGCGGCGCAGCAGATCGCCGACCGCCGTGTCAGCGAAGGCCTCACCGTGGCCCTGGTGAGCCCGCAGGAGGTCTACAACGAATTCTCCTCCGGCATGCGCGACGCCACGGCCATCAAGCGCTACATGAAGATGCTCTACGACAAGGCGGGAACGGATCCCGCGTTGATGCCCCGCTACCTGCTGCTGTATGGCGATGGCTCATACAACAACCTCAACCGGGCGCTCAGCAACCAGAGCTTCCTGCCGAGCTATCAGACCGCCAATTCCTGGCATGCCAGCCTCAGCTACTGCTCGGATGACTATTTCGGATTGCTGGACAATGATGAAGGGGAGTACCAGGGCGATCTGGTGGACATCGGCGTGGGCCGCATCCCGGTGAGCTCCATCTCCCAGGCCCAGGAGATGGCGTCCAAGATCCTGAACTATGACAGGCTGCAGCTGATGACCGGCACTGAGGCCCAGTGCGCCGTGGGCAGTGATGGTGGCATCAACGACTGGCGCACCTGGCTCCTCTTCGCCAGCGACGACCAGGAAGGCGATGTCTTTGAAAGCACCATCCACATGAGCCAGAGCGATGCCCTGGCCACCGCCGTGGAGAACGAGTTCCCGTGCTACAATGTCAACAAGGTGTACCTGGACGCCTACCAGCAGACGAGCACACCCGGTGGCGAGCGCTACCCCGATGCCCAGGCCGATCTGCGCGATGGTGTGCAGCGCGGTGCGCTGCTGGTGAACTACGTGGGCCATGGCGGCGAGGTGGGCTGGGCGCACGAGCGTTTCCTGGACAACTCCACCATCCTGGGCTGGAGCAACCTGGACCGGCTGCCGCTGTTCATGACGGCCACCTGCGAGTTCAGCCGGTGGGACGACCCCGCGCGGACCTCGGCCGGTGAGTATGTGCTCCTGAACCCCAACGGGGGCGGCATCGGGCTGATGACCACCACCCGCATCGCCTACAGCAACCAGAACTACGCCCTGTCCCAGGACTTCTACGACCACGTGTTCGAGCGTGTCGACGAGCAGGGCCGGCCGGCCGCGCTGGGCGATGTGTTCCGCCGCACCAAGGTGGACATCACCACCGCCCAGCCCTCGCAGGTGAACCATCGCAACTTCTCCCTGCTCGGTGACCCCAGCATGCGGCTGGCCATGCCGCGCCATGAGGTGCGCATCACCGCCATCACCGACACGCTGGGCAATCCCATGGATACGATGAGCGCCCTGGCCACCGTACGGATCCATGGGGAGGTGGTGGATGCGGGCGGCAACCTGCTGACCGGGCTCAATGGCCTGGTGATCCCGACGGTGTTCGACAAACGCGTGCAGCAGCAAACGCTGGCCAATGACGGAGGCTCCCCGTTCCCCTTCAGCCTGCGCAAGAACATCATCTACCGCGGCATGGCCACGGTGACCGGCGGCCTGTTCAGCTTCACCTTCGTGGTGCCGCAGGACATCAACTACCTGGTGGGTCCCGGGCGCATCAGTTGCTATGTGGAGAACCTGGAGACCAACGGCTGCGGCGCCACGAACGATGCGCTGGTCGGCGGCACCGCCACGAACGTCGCCCCGGATGAGGACGGTCCCACCGTCCAGGTGTTCATGAACGACGACCGCTTCGTGCGGGGCGGCATCACCAACGAGGACCCGCTGCTGCTGGTGAAGCTCTATGACGCCAACGGCATCAATACCATGGGCAGCAGCATCGGTCACGACCTGGTGGCGGTGCTGGACGAGAACACCGACCAGGCCATCGTGCTGAACGACCAGTACGAGGCCGACCTGGACACCTACCGCAGCGGTTCGGCCCGTTACCGCTTCGATGACCTGGCCGAGGGCGGGCACACGCTGCGGGTGAAGGCCTGGGACGTGTTCAACAATTCCGCCGAGGCGAACACCGAGTTCGTGGTGGCCCCCAGTGCCGAACTGGCCCTGGAGCACGTGCTGAACTACCCCAACCCCTTCACCACCAACACCCAGTTCTTCTTCGAGCACAACCGGCCGTGCACCACCCTGGACGTGCAGGTGCAGGTGTTCACCGTGGCCGGGCGGCTGGTGAAGACGATCAACCGGCAGCTGGCCTGCGAGGGCTTCCGCAGCGAGCCCCTGGCCTGGGACGGCCGCGACGACTACGGTGACAAGCTGGGCCGCGGGGTGTACGTGTACCGCCTGAACGTGATGACCCCTGAGGGCGACAAGGCCGAGAAGCTGGAGAAGCTCGTGATCCTCAGGTGATCGGCACACAATATCCAGGGGGGAGGAGGCGTATATTTGCCGTCCTTTTTCCGCAGACCCCGACCCTGATGCGTCATTCCCTGTCCCTGAGCCGCTCCGGTCCCCTCCTCGGCGCGCTCATCCTTCCGCTGTTGTCCCTCGCACAGGTGAGCTCGGACTGCATCAACCAGGTGACGGGCCAACCGTGCGGGCAGGACCTGAACACCATCACCACGGCGGTGCCCTTCCTGATGATCTCGGTGGACAGCCGGGCGGGCGGCATGGGCGATGCCGGGGTGGCCATCTCCCCGGACGCCAACTCGATCCACTGGAACCCCTCGAAGCTGGCCTTCGCGCCCAACGATGGGGAGTTCCACATCAGCTTCAGTCCCTGGCTCCGCAACCTGGTGCCGGACATGAGCCTGGCCTACGTGGCCGGTTATGGCCGCTTGGGCAACAAGAAGAGCACCATCGGGGGCTCGTTGCGCTACTTCGACCTGGGCAGCATCCAGTTCACCGACCAGAACGGCAACCCCATCCGCGAGTTCAAGCCCGCCGAGTTCGCCGTGGACATCGCCTTCGCCCAACAGTTCAGCGACTTCTTCAGCGGCGGCATCGCCGTGCGCTACATCAACAGCAACCTCACCGGCGGCCTCAACGTGAACAACGCCAACACCAAGGCCGGCCAGTCGGTGGCCGCCGACGTGTCCTTCTACTACCAGAAGCCCGATCTGCAGCTGGGGGACAACACCGGCACCTTCGCCTTCGGCCTCAACATCTCCAACATCGGCGCCAAGATGTCCTATTCGGAGACGGCCCGGCGGGACTTCATCCCCATCAACCTCCGTCTCGGTCCGCGCTTCACCTACGACATCGACGACTACAACAGCATCAGCATCCATTTCGACGCCAACAAGCTGCTGGTGCCCACCCCGCCGATCTTCGAGCTGGACAGCGCCGGTAACTATGTGGTGGACCCCACCACCGGCCAGTTCGTGATCGCCAGCGGCAAGGACCCCAACGTGGGCGTGGCCGAAGGGGTGTTCCAGAGCTTCGGTGACGCGCCGGGCTGGTACGACCAGAACGGCCAGCTGGTGAGCGGAAGCAAGACCAAGGAGGAGTTCCGTGAGATCAACCTGGGCGGTGGTCTGGAGTACTGGTACGCCAAGCAGTTCGCCTTCCGTGCCGGCTACTTCTGGGAGCACTACACCAAGGGCAACCGCAAGTACTTCACGCTGGGCGCCGGCGTGCGCTACAGCATCTTCTCGATCGACCTGAGCTACCTGATCGCCAACACGCAGCGCAGCCCGCTGGCCAACACGCTGCGCTTCACGCTCGGGTTCAACTTCGACAAGAGCAAGAAGAAGAAGCAGGAGGCCGAGTGATGCGCTTCCGTGTCGGCTTCGGGTACGATGTGCACCGGCTGGCCGAAGGGCGGGCCCTGTGGCTGGGCGGCGTGCGCATCGACCACCACACCGGCCTGCTGGGCCACAGCGATGCCGACGTGCTGCTGCATGCCCTCTGCGATGCCCTGCTGGGCGCCGCCGGTCTGCCCGACATCGGCCACCATTTCCCCGATACCGACCCGCGCTGGAAGGGCGCCGACAGCACCGGATTGCTCCGTGAGGTGGTGCGCCTGATCGGGGAAAAAGGCTGGCGCGTGGGCAACGTGGACTGCAGCCTGGTGATGGAGCGTCCGCGGATCAAGCCGCACATCCCGGCCATGAAGCGCGTGATCGCGCCCATCCTCGGGGTGGAGGAGGAGGCCGTGGGCATCAAGGCCACCACCAACGAGAAGCTCGGGTACGTGGGCCGCGAGGAGGGCGCGTGTGCCTACGCCGTGGCGCTCATCCAGGCCGACTAGTCGTCCCCGTCGTCGGCCGCCATCTCGGTGAACGAGCCGGGCGCCTGCTCATCATCGTAGTAGAACACGCGCAGCTGGGCCGTGTCGCGCAGCAGGTCGATGCGCCCCACCTCCACACGGCTCACCGTGATGCCCAGCCGCTGCTTCAGGTCGGTGTACAGGGCTTCCCGCTGGCCGGGCCGGATGAGGTCCACCCGGTCGTAGATCAACTGGCGCATGGCCTCGTGCCGGGTGAGCCACAGGTGCTCCAGGGCATAGGTCACCAGCAGGATCATGCCGTCGGTGAACAGCAGTTCGGCCAGGCTGATCTTCTTGCTCACCAGCGCGTTGATCACCGCCAGGCTGATCACCGCGAACAGGTAGGTCATGTCCTTGATGCTGATCTGCTCGGTGCGGTAGCGCAGGATGCCGAAAATGGCGAAGAGGCCGAAGGCGAAGCCGATGCTCAACTTCACATTGTTCAGCAGCACGCACAGGAAGAAGATCAGGATGTTGAAGAGGAAGTAGGTGAAGAGGTAGTCCTTCTTCCTGTGGATGGGGTAGTAGATGAGGCGGATGAGGATGAACAGCACCGCCGCGTCCAGCGCGAACTTGAAGAGCAGCTCCCACATGTCCTCGTGGAAGACGCGCATGCCGAAGAGCTTCATGGTCATCATGGGGGTAGGTGTCAGGCGGCCTGACGGATACGGTCGAGATGGCGCAGCACCTCCTTGAACCGGTTGTACTTGAGGGTGGGGAGCAGCTGAAGCAGCCCGATGCAGTACTTGCTCATGCCCGCGGGCCGGATGCCGTGCGCCCGCATGGCGAGGGCGAAGTGCGAACCGCGGTCGGCCCGGCCCTGCTTCAGTTCGGCCACCACGATGCCGTCCAGACCGGCCTCGAGCGATGGCTCATGGAACAGGCTGAAGCGCAGGCCCAGGTCGATGGTGAGGCGCTCGGCGCGCTCGCGGTGCACGAAGGTGAGCCGGACGAAGCGGTTCCACAGCACCGGCACCAGGGCTTCCGTGCTGCGCGAGGCACCGGCCACGAAGACGGCCTGGTCGCCCGCCAGCGCCTCGGGGATGCCGGCGACCTCCAACCGGTGCTTGTCCGTGCGTCCCGCACCGGTCTTGCGCTTCACCTCCAGGAAGCAGAGCCCGCTGCCCACGTACTCGCGGAACCGCACCTTGCGGCGCAGCGTGCGCCCGTTGTGGTGGTCGTGGTAGTCGCGCAGCCCCGGCGTATCGAAGTACAGCGAGCGGTAATGGCTCCCACGCACCCCGTCCACCTCCAGGAGGCGGTAGTGCGACAGCATGTCGGCCAGCACCGCAGGCAGCAACGCCTCGCTGAACACGTACTTGGTGTCCATGCGGTCCTGCAGCTTCACGCCGTCCATCTCCGCGAGGGTGATGGGCGCGAAGCGTTCGAGCAGTGCCGGCAGGGTCGTCATCGCGGGGGCGCCAAAGCTAGGGATCGGTGCGGGTGGGCCGGGTGCGGCGTGCGGTCCGGGGCCCTACCTTGGGCCACCTTTCCCCGGCCCATGTCCAGCACGCGCAAGGTGACCACCGTGTACATGCACCACGCTGCATGGAGCGCCCTGCCCAAGGAGGACCAGGAGTTGCTGAAGCTCGCCCAGCGCGCCGCTGGGAACGCCTACGCGCGGTACTCCCGCTTCAAGGTGGGCGCGGCGCTGCGGCTGGAGAGCGGTGAGATCATTCCCGGCAGCAACCAGGAGAACGCCAGCTTTCCGGCAGGCATCTGCGCGGAACGTGCGGCCCTGCACGCCGCCATGAGCGTGCTGCCCAAGGGGGTGGTGGAGTGCATGGCCATCGTGGTGCCCCAAGTGAAGGGCCGCGAACCGGTGACCCCCTGCGGCATCTGCCGCCAGGCCCTGTTGGAGCAGGAGCACCGCCAGGGTTCACCCCTGCGGCTGCTGATGGGCATCGTGCGCGGTCCCGTGCTGGAGACCTTCAGCGCCGAAAGCCTGCTGCCGCTCTCCTTCGACAGCAGCTTCCTGAAGCGCTGACGGGCATCGGGGCGGGGGCTATCTTTGGCGCCCGCCCGAAGGGCCCACCCGCCATGCCCACCAAGACCGCCCCACCCGCCAAGAAGAACCCCCGCCCGACCGACGGTGGCCACGGCAAGGAGACCTACCAACGCTGGTTCAAGGACATGCTCTTGATGCGGCGCTTCGAGGAGAAGTGCGGCCAGTTGTACACCATGCAGAAGTTCGGCGGCTTCTGCCACCTCTACATCGGGCAGGAGGCCATCCTGGCGGGCATGGTCACCGCCATGGGCACCGACGACCGCATCATCACGGGCTACCGCGACCACTGCCACCCGTTGGTGCTGGGCGAAACGCCGCACCGGGTGATGGCCGAGCTCTATGGCCGCACCACCGGCACCAGCAAGGGCAAGGGCGGCAGCATGCACTTCTTCGACAAGAGCCGCAACCTGTTCGGAGGGCACGGCATCGTGGGCGGGCAGATCGGCCTCGGCGCCGGCATCGCCTTCGCCGACAAGTACCGCGGTGGCGACCAGGTGACCCTGTGCATGATGGGCGACGGCGCCGTGCGCCAGGGCATGCTGCACGAGACCTTCAACATGGCGATGACCTGGAAGCTCCCGGTGGTCTTCATCATCGAGAACAACCAGTACGCCATGGGCACCAGCGTGGAGCGCACCAGCAACGTGCACGAGCTGCACCGCCTGGGCGAGAGCTACGACATGCCCGGCGAGCCGGTGGACGGCATGAAGTGCGAGGCCGTGCACGCCGCCATCGCCAAGGCCTGCGCCCATTGCCGCGAAGGCCACGGGCCCTACCTGCTGGAGATCAACACCTACCGGTACCGCGGCCATAGCATGAGCGATCCGCAGAAGTACCGCAGCAAGGAGGAGGTGGAGGCCTACAAGCAGCAGGATCCCATTGAGGACGTGCGCGCCAAGCTCCTGGAGAACAAGTGGTCCACCGAGGCCGAGCTGGAGACCCTGGACGAGGCGATCAAGAAGGAGGTGGAGGAGGCCGTGAAGTTCGCCGAGGAGAGCCCGCTGCCCGAGTCGAAGGAGCTTTACGAGGACGTGTACAGGACGCCCGATTATCCGTTCATCAAGGACTGAGCTCCGACCGCAACGACGCAACGACCGCTACGAATGCGCAACGCCAGCGAACAGCGGGTATCATCAACCACCATGGCGTTCACGTTGCGTCGTGTCGGTTAATCACGAAGACACCATGGCCGAGATCGTACGCATGCCGAAGCTGAGCGACACCATGACGGAAGGGGTCGTTGCGAAGTGGCACAAGAAGGTGGGTGACAAGGTGAAGAGCGGCGAGATCCTCGCCGAGATCGAGACGGACAAGGCCACCATGGAATTCGAGAGCTTCCATGATGGCGTGCTGCTGCACATCGGCGTGCCGGAGGGCAAGACCGCCGAGGTGGACAGCCTGCTGGCCGTGTTCGGCAAGGAAGGGGAGGACATCAGCAAGCTTCTCGCTGAAGCTGCAAGTAGCGCTCCAAAGGAGCAGGCGCAGGAGGCAAAGACCCCAGCCCCCGCCCCTGCTCCCGCACCTGCCACTGCCCCTGTTGCGGTTACTGCGGCACCTGCACCTGCACCCAAGCCTGCTCCCGTGGCACCGGCTACGAACGGCAGCGGCCGCAAGCACGCCAGTCCGCTCGCGAAGCGCCTGGCCCAGGAGAAGGGCATCGACATCGGCCGGGTGAAGGGCAGCGGTCCGGATGGCCGTGTGACCAAGCGCGACGTCGAAGGGTATACCGGTGGCGGCATGGCTTACGCCGCGCCGCAGGTCGAGTCATTCACCGAGGTGGCCGTGAGCCAGATGCGCAAGACCATCGCGCGCCGCCTGGCCGAGAGCAAGTTCAGCGCCCCGCATTTCTACCTCACGTTGGAGATCCCCATGGACCGCGCGATGCAGGTCCGCGAGGCGATCAACGCGAGCATCGCGCCCGACAAGATCAGCTTCAACGACCTGGTGATCAAGGCCGCCGCCGTGGCCCTGAAGCAGCACCCCAAGGTGAACAGCAGCTGGCTCGGCGACCGCATCCGATACAACGAGCACGTGCACATCGGCGTGGCCGTGGCCGTGGAGGAGGGCCTGCTGGTGCCCGTGGTGCGCTTCGCCGACGGCAAGCCGCTGCGCACCATCGGCGCCGAGGTGCGCGACATGGCCAGGAAGGCCAAGGAGAAGAAGCTGCAACCCGCCGACTGGGAGGGCAACACCTTCACCATCTCCAACCTCGGCATGTTCGGCATCGAGGAGTTCACCGCCATCATCAACCCGCCCGACGCGTGCATCCTGGCCGTGGGCGGCATCGTGGAGAAGCCCGTGGTGCGCCACGGCGCCATCGTGCCCGGCCACACCATGAAGGTGACGCTGAGCTGCGACCACCGCGTGGTGGACGGCGCCACCGGCGCCGCCTTCCTCAACACCTTCAAGGGGCTGATGGAGGAGCCGGCGCTGCTGCTGGGGATGGGGGCGATCTGAGCCGAGCTGGCGTCCGGCTATCTTCCCCCCATGGGCTTTCTGGACGGCCTGCTTCCCACGTTCGCGAAGACCGGTCTGCGTGAGCTGGCCTGGCCATTACGGATGGCACCCTCCACGGTCCGATCATCGTGCAGTGATCGTTTCCCCGGTCGCTGGTGTCCGCATCGCTCCGTTCCCTGATCGGTAGGGCCGGAATGTGGATCGCTCCGCAACAACCTTCGGCCGCGGTCGTTCGGACAGCATGAACCGAACGAACCTCCACTTCCGCGCCGTTCCGCTTGCGCTGCTGTCGACAGCCCTGTTCCTGTCCTGCCGGAAGGACACCAGCGAACCGCCGGCGAACGGGGATCCGACCCCGGCGGCCGCATCCTGGTCCAAACTCGTCATAGGCAACACCTGGACCTATGCCATCGTGCAGTTCGACAGCCTGGACAACGAGGTTCCGACCACGTGGACGGATGTGGTCACGGTGACCGGCGATTCGGTGGTGAACGGAACCACCTGGTCGGTGGTCCAGGGCACACGCGACATCCACAACCCCGGGCAGACCAGTGGATACACACATCTCCTGCGCGACTCCGCCGATTGCATCGTCGCGCTCGGCGGTGCCTGCGTCTTCCGCGCGAACGCACCCGGTGCTTCGCTGTTCGCCAGCGTCATCCCCCCTTCGGGTACGCTCACCTGGAGCATGGCCGATGCGCCCGCGTCGGTCGTGGTACCGGCAGGCACCTTCACCACGGCCGTGGTGGAAGGTGAGGCTGAATACCCTGGGTTGCCGGTGCGTACCCTTCGCACCCACCGGGCCGATGGGATCGGTCTGGTGCAGGACGAAACGAAGTACCTCTTCAGCGGCGGAGGCTACCGCAAGAAGCTCAGCGCCTATTCGGTGCAGTAGGCGTCCGATCGCGCGGCTAACTTGCCGCTCGTGCTGAACAGCCTCAAACGATGGTTGCGGGAGCGGGCGCTGAGCGGTGATGTTGTGCGCTGCCCCTTGTGCGAACGCGGTGCCGTGGCCTACCTGCCCAGCGGCACCCCGCCGAGGCCGCACGCCCTGTGCCCGTTCTGCGGTTCGCTGGAACGCACCCGCATGATGGGCCTGGCCCTGACGCAGCGGGGCCTTCCCAAGGCCGGACAGCGGGTGTTGCACGTGGCGCCCGACCGCAGCCTGCGCGAACGGATCCAAGCGGTCCCGGGCATCACCTACATCGCCGGCGACAAGAAGGAGCCGGGCTACACCTACCCGCCAGGCACCGAGGACCTGGACGTGACCAGCCTGCCGTACCCGGCGGACCACTTCGATCTGGTGATCTGCTCGCATGTGCTGGAACACGTACCGGATGACCGCAAAGCGATGCGCGAGCTCTGCCGCGTGCTCAAGCCCGGCGGGCTGGCCATCCTGCTGGTGCCCATGAGCGATCGGCCCGTCACCGACGAGGATCCAGCGGTGACCGATCCCGACGAGCGCCAGCGACGCTTCGGGCAGCGCGATCACGTCCGCCTCTATGGCCGCGACTATTTCGATCGCCTGCGTGCGGCGGGCTTCACCGTCACGGTGGAACGGCCGGCGGCCAGCCTGCCGGCGGAGGCGGTCTTCCGCTTCGGCCTCAAGGCCGATGAGGACCTGGTGCTGGGAACGAAGTGATCCAGGCCTTCGGGCAATAGCTCCTGCAGTTCGCGGCGCACGTGGCGCTCCATCCGGTGAAGGCGGGCGGTCATGCGCCCGGCGAGCACTGCATCGCTGTTCCGATCCTTCGGCCGGCCGCGGAACAGATGGCAGAGCAGCACCAGGTCCTGGCGGGTGCCGAGCAGCTGCTGGGCGTTCCGGCACCTTCGCCGCAGTGAAGCCTGCGCGCGTGGGAGGGGTCGGTCCGGCCACAGGTCCAGCGCATGCACCGCGTGCTTGATCCGCTTCCGGACCGTGTGCAATGCATCGGCCGCATCATCGTGATGGAGGTGTTCCGCGGCGTCGCGCAGGTCGTCGTTGATGGCCTTGCCGAGCGCATGGCGCCACGCGGACGGGCTCAAACGGCCAAGCCCGGGGACAAGTGCCTTACGCAGCTCGTCGACCAGATGGCCCCGCCGTTGCAGGGTGCGGAGCAATCGCTCATCCGCCTGCGGGGCGCCGTCCGCCAACCGTCTTCGGGCCCGGGCGGCGGTGCGGCCGGTCGGCGCTTCGGTCGCGAGCAGATCGAGCAGCACCTGGCGGTCGCGGACGCGGCCGGCCACCTTGAAGAGCCGGTCCAGGTGTCGTCGAAGGCGCTTCGGTGTCCGGCATCCGGGTGTGCGCCGCGCCAGGCGGATCAGCGACCGGGCGCGCTTGAGCACCACGCGCAAGGCGTGCACCTCCACGGGCCCGGGGCTTGCGTCCGCAGCGGCCATCGCCCGTTCAAGGGCCGTCACCACACGCTCCATCCGGAGCGGCAGGGAGGATGCGCGCCGGGCAGCCATCCCTCGAAGGTAACCCGGAGGTGTGCCGTTAACTTGGCCCGTCGTGATGCAGCCGTGGACCGAGACCCCCATCGAGTACCTGAAGGGCGTAGGTCCGCAGCGCGGTGAGCTGTTCCGCAAGGAGCTCGGGATCGCCACCTTCAACGACCTGCTGCACCACTTCCCGTTCCGCTACGTGGACCGCTCGCACTTCCACGCGGTGAAGGACGCGGTGGAGGAGGGCCTGGCCGTGCAGCTGAAGGGGACGCTCACGGGCATCAAGCAGGTGGGGCAGAAGCAGGGCAAGCGCCTTACGGCGGTGCTCAGCGACGGTACCGGCAGCATCGAGCTGGTGTGGTTCAAGGGCTTGAAGTGGCTGCTGCAGCTGTTGCGTGAGGGTGTGGTGTACGTGGTGTACGGCAAGGTGAGCGTGTTCAAGGGCCGGCCGAACATCGCGCATCCGGAGCTGGAGAGCGAAGAGTCCTGGCAGGTGGGCGGTGTCACCGGTCTTCAGCCCGTGTACAGCACCACCGAGAAGGCGGCGGCCAAGGGCCTGCACAGCCGCGCCATCGGCAAGCTCACCAAGGTGCTGGTGAACCAGCCCGGGATGCACCTGCCCGAGACGCTCAGCGCCGAGCTGGTGGCCTGGCTGGGCGGCATGCCGCGTGCGCAGGCCTTCCACCAGCTGCATGCTCCCGCCGATGCCCAGCAGCTCGCCGTGGCCACGCGCCGGCAGAAGTTCGAGGAGCTCTTCTTCATCCAGCTGGAGCTGATCCGCCAGAAGAAGCTCGTGCAGGAGCGGGTGGAAGGCCAGTGCTTCGACCGGGTGGGCGAGCTGCTGAACCGCTTCTACAAGGAGCACCTGCCCTTCGAGCCCACCAACGCCCAGAAGCGCGTGGTGAAGGAGGTGCGGCGCGACCTGGGCAGCGGCCGGCAGATGAACCGCCTGGTGCAGGGGGACGTGGGCAGCGGCAAGACGTTGGTGGCCCTGCTCAGCATGCTGATCGCCCTGGACAACGGCCGCCAGGCCGCCCTGATGGCGCCCACGGAGATCCTCGCCCAACAGCACTTCGCCACGATCAGCGCGATGCTGAAGGACATGCCCGTGGAGGTGCGCCTGCTCACCGGAAGCACCAAGGCCGCGGAACGGAGAAGCCTGCTCACCGCCCTGCGCAGCGGCCACATCCACATCCTCATCGGCACGCACGCCCTGCTGGAGGACGCCGTGCTGTTCCACGACCTCGGCCTGGTGGTGATCGATGAGCAGCACCGCTTCGGGGTGGCGCAACGGGCGCGCCTCTGGGCCAAGAACACCGTGCCGCCCCATGTGCTGGTGATGACGGCCACGCCCATCCCGCGCACGCTGGCGATGACGCTCTATGGCGACCTGGACGTGAGCGTGATCGACGAGCTGCCGCCCGGACGCAAGCCCGTGAAGACCGTGCACCGCTTCGACTCGGCGCGCAACGCGGTGTTCGCCTTCCTGGAGGACGAGATCCGCAAGGGGCGCCAGGTGTACGTGGTGTACCCGCTGATCGAGGAAAGCGAGAAGAGCGACCTGAAGGACCTGACGGACGGTTTCGAGGCCATCACGCGCCGCTTCCCGCTGCCGCACTACGCGGTGAGCATCGTTCATGGCCGCATGGACCAGGCCACGAAGGACATCGAGATGGCCCGGTTCAAGAAGGGGGAGACCAGCATCCTGGTGGCCACCACGGTGATCGAGGTGGGTGTGGACGTGCCGAACGCGAGCGTGATGGTGATCGAGAACGCCGAACGCTTCGGGCTGAGCCAGCTGCATCAGCTGCGCGGGCGTGTGGGGCGCGGGGCCGAACAGAGCTTCTGCATCCTGATGACCGGCGACAAGCTGGGGGCCGAGGCGCGGGAACGCATCGGCACCATGGTGCGCACCAACGACGGCTTCGAGATCGCCGAGGCCGACCTGCGGCTGCGTGGTCCGGGCGACCTGATGGGCACCCAGCAGAGCGGGCTGCCCCAGCTGCATCTGGCCGACCTGGTGCACGATGTGGAACTGCTTCAGCAGGCGCGCGCCGCCGCCATCCGCATCACCGACAGCGATCCCGAGCTGCGTGATCCGGTCCATGCGCCCATCGCCCGCGCCATGGAGGAACGCATGAAGGACAAGGCGGTGTGGGGCCGGATCAGCTGAGGCGCCTCAGGTGCGCAGGGCGTGGCGTCGCCGCCGTTCCTCGGGATCGAGCACATGCACCAGGCAGCCGGCCGCGATGAGGAATTGCGCCCCGGCGTACGTGACCATGATCAACACGTCGCCCATGGGCACCGGCCGTGCGAACCGGTTGCGGGCCAGCAGGCTGTCCGAGGCGATGAAGAGCAGGGCGCCGACGAAGACCATCCAGAAGCTGCGCGGAAAGGTGCGGCGGAAGCGGAAGCCCGCGGCCACCCCCATCAGCGAGATCGCGATGGCGTAGGCGGCCACCGGCAGCACCAGCGCCTCATCCAGGTATGGCATCAGGTCGTAGGCGAAGAAGAAGCCGTAGCTCAGGAGCAGCACCATGATCAGCACGGACACCCATAACCCTTCCGCGCCGTCCACCTCCACCGCGTTGTGCAGGAAGGCCACCGCGTAGCAGATCTGCGCCATCAGGAAGGCCGCCAGCCCGATGAGGAAGTTGAACTCGTCCAGGTGCTGGAGCATCAGGGCGACGTCGCCCACGAGCGAGAAGAAGAGCCCGGCCTGCACCAGCAGGGTGAACCGGTCGCCCACGCGCCGGCTGTTGAAGAAGAACCAGCTGGACAGGACGATGAGCAGGAGCGGCTTGCACACGTATTCGAGCGTGTGCCAGCCCCGTGCCTGAGCGAAGAGCGTGCCCACCAGGGCCGCCAGGTACAGGCCTCCGTTGATCGGCAGCGACTTGCGCGGATCCATGATGGTGCGCCAAGATAACGGCCCGCCGCCCGCCGTGTTCGGTCACCCTGCGGCCGGGGCCGTCCGGAACACCAGGGCCTCCACCCCGCGATGCACGGTGCGCTTCTCCGGCGCCATGCCGTTGTGGCGCGCCACGGCCTGGCTCCGGTGGTTCGCCGGGTCGATGAGCGAGATCAGCGTGGGGGCCAGGTGGCGTTCCTCCGCGAACCGCCGGCAGGCCACCGCGGCCTCCGTGGCATACCCCCGGCCCCAGTGCGCCGGAAGCAGGTGATAGCCCACCTCCAGCTCCGGAACGCCGTCCACCTCCTGCGTCAACAGGCCCACCTGGCCCACAGGCTGACCACTGTCGCGCAACAGCACCGCGTTCAACCCGCTGCCATCGGTCGCGTAGCGGTCCAGCGAGCGGCGGATCATCACTTCGGCATCGGCACGGCTCCCCACGGTGAACGGCATGAAGCGGATGGCCTCGGCGCTGGCGATGTAGTCCATCCACCAGGCCACATCCTCCGCCACCAACCGCCGGAACAGCAGCCGCTCCGTGGTCAGCCCGTCGAGCGCGGGCACAGGGAGGGTGATCATGACCGGGGCCTGTTGAACGCGATGAAGGCCAGGTGCGCCCCGCTGAGCATCGCCAGGGCGAACACCGAAGCTCCGACCCAGGGCAGGCTGACGGTGCCCGCTGCGGCCAGCCCAAGCCCGGCGAACGCGGTGATGCGCCCGGCCTCCGACAGCAGCACACGATGTCCGCCTTCCATCATCAGCCCCATGTTCATCACCCACCAGATGATCAGCAGGGCCAGGCCGCCTTGCAGCCACGTGGCCAGGTGCTGCTGTTGGAACAGGAACAAGGAGGTGACGGCCAGCAGCACGGTGAACTGCAGGCCGGTGTACAGCCGCGTGGCGCGGTCCACCGATGTGTCGAACTTGCGGTAGGTCGTACGTTCCTTCTCCTGCGGGCCTTGGAAACCGCCGAGCTCCGCAGGGCGCCAGCCCGGGGGCTTCAGGAACACGCGCACTTTGTCGCTCCATCGCGAGCAGCGCCGGGCCAGGTCGATGAGGTCGCCCCAGTAGTGGAAGTTGGCCTTCACCGGGTCCCAGCTGGCGAGCGGCATGGTGATGCCGTAGACCGGTTCCTCCTCCTCGCGCTGGTAGGTGCCGAACAGCCGGTCCCACACGATGAGGGTTCCGGCATGGTTGCGGTCGATGTACTTGGGGTCGCTGCCGTGGTGGACGCGATGGTGGCTGGGCGTGTTGAAGAGCAGTTCCAAGGGCCCCATGCGGCCGATGGCCTTGGTGTGGATCCAGAACTGGTACAGCGTGTTGAAGGCGCCCACCGTGACGATGAGGACCGGGTGGATGCCGAGCACCGCCATGGGCAGGTAGAACCACCAGCTGAACAGGCCCTGCCACCAGCTCTGGCGCAGCGCCACGCTCAGGTTGTACTCCTCGCTCTGATGGTGCACGATGTGCGCGGCCCACAGGAAGTTCACCTCGTGGCTCAGCCGGTGGAACCAGTAGTAGAGCAGGTCCACCAGCAGAAAGGCCGCCACCCAGGTAAGCGCGCTCTGCGGCAGGGTGAACACGCGCCAGTGGTCGTAGGCCCACAGGTAGATGGCGAAGATGAGCGACTTCGTGAAGGCTCCGACCACCTGCGAGCCGATGCCGCAGCCCAGGTTGGCGACGAAGTCGTTCAGCCGGTACACGCTCCGGCCGCTCCACGCGCTCCAGGCCAGCTCGATGCCCATGAGCAGGAAGAACAGCGGGATGGACAGGACGATGTACTCCATGACCGTTCGCCCAAAGCTAGGCCGGTGGTGGGCCTCACGGCCGTGGGTGCCCGGCCGGCCGCCAGTGCCCATGCGTAGAGGAGCCGCTTGGTATCTTCGCCGCCCTTCATCCGCACGTCATGCGCATCTCCTGGGACTGGCTCCGTGACCTGATCGACACCGATCTGGACGTGACCGCCGCCGCCGACCTGCTCACCAGCACCGGCCTGGAGGTGGAGCGCGTGGACGTGGTGGAGGCCGTGCCGGGCATGCTCGAGGGCGTGGTGGTGGGGCATGTGATGGAGTGCGCGAAGCACCCGGATGCGGACCGCCTCAGCGTCACCCGCGTCGATGTGGGCCAGGGCGGGCCGCTGCAGATCGTCTGCGGGGCGCCCAACGTGGCCGCCGGTCAGAAGGTGTTGGTGGCCCTGGTGGGCAGCACGCTCCACCTGCGCGACGGCAGCACCATCACCATCAAGAAGAGCAAGATCCGCGGGGTGGAGAGCCACGGCATGATCTGCGCGGAGGATGAGCTCGGGCTGGGCGGGGGCCACGACGGCATCCTGGTGCTCGGCGCGGAGGCCGTGCCCGGGACCCCGGCCGCACAGCAGCTCGGCCTTCGTCGGGATGCCGTGCTGGAGATCGGCCTCACCCCCAACCGCGCTGATGCCATGAGCCATCTCGGCGTGGCGCGCGACCTCGCCGCCGCGGTGACCCATCGAACCGGCCGCCGCACCGCGCTCCGCATGCCCGATGCATCCGCCTTCAGGGACGGCGCGGGTGATGGGGCCGTCACCGTGGAGGTGCGCGATCCGCATGCCTGCCCGCGCTATGCCGGGGTCACCCTCACGGGCGTTCGCGTGGGGCCTTCGCCCGACCGGCTCGCCGAGCGCCTCAAGGCCATCGGCCTTCGACCCATCAACAACGTGGTGGACATCACCAACTACGTGCAGCATGAGCTGGGCCAACCCCTGCACGCGTTCGATGCCGACCGCATCCGCGACCGGCAGGTGATCGTGGGGCCGCTCCCGGACGGCACACCGTTCACCACCTTGGACGGTACCGAACGGAAGCTCCATGCCGAGGACCTGATGATCGCGGACGCCGACGGTGGCCTGTGCATCGCCGGGGTCTTCGGCGGCCTTCATAGCGGGGTCACCGAGGCCACCACCACCGTCTTCCTGGAGAGCGCCTGCTTCGATGCGGTGAGCGTGCGCCGCACGGCCCGCCGCCATGGCCTGCGCACCGACGCCTCCTTCCGCTTCGAGCGGGGTGTGGACCCGCAGATCACCGTGGTGGCCTTGCAGCGTGCGGCGCTGCTGCTGATGGAGCACTGTGATGCGCGTCCCGTGGGTCCACTGATCGACCTGTATCCACACCCGAAGCCCTGGCGCCAGGTGCGCTTGCATCCCGCAGCGGTGCGCGACCTGGCCGGGATCGCGTTGAGCGCGGAGGAGCTCGAGGCCCTGCTCGCGCTGCTGGATTGCCGCATCATCGAACGCTCGGAACGGAGCCTGCTCGTGGAGGTGCCGCCCTACCGCGTGGACGTGCATCGCGAAGCGGACCTGGTGGAGGAGGTGCTGCGCACCCATGGGTTCGATCGCGTGCCGATCCCCGAGCGGCTGTCCGTGCCGCCCGCCGCACTGCACGGTCATCGTGCGGAGGAGCCCGCCCAGGCCGTGGTGGACCATCTGGCCGCCCGCGGCTTCCGCGAGGTGATGACCCCGTCCCTGGTGAACGGTGCGATGCTGGAGCGGCTCGGCGCGGCCGGTGCCGACGAGCTCATCCGCCTCCTGAACCCCCTCAGCGCCGAACTGGACACGATGCGTCCCTCGATGCTGCCCGGGCTGCTCGGCGCTGCGGCCCACAACATCGCACGTCAGCAGCGCGACCTGCGGCTCTTCGAGCAGGGACGCGTCTATCACCGCGCCGGCGAGCGTCGTACGGAACCCGCGCGCATCGGGCTGCTGATCACCGGTAGGGACGTGCGGGAACGCTGGCGGCAACGCCCTCGCGCCGTGGAGCTGGCCGACCTGAAGGCCGAACTGGAACTGCTCGTGGAACGCGCGCATCCCACCGTCCGCCTCCAGGTGAAGCCCCTCGAGCATCCCTTGCTTCAGGATGCGTTCGCCCTTGCCGGCCCCAGCGGGCAGTTGGCCGTCGCCGGCACCGTGCGCCCGGAGGTCGCCAAGGCCCATGACGTGGACCAGGCCGTGCTCTTCGCCGAACTGTACGATGCCCTGTGGACCCTCCCTGCTTCGCCGGTGCAGTTCGCCGAGGTCCCGCGCTTCCCGGCCGTCCGCCGCGACCTGAGCCTGGTGCTGGACCGCACCACCACCTTCGAGGACCTTCGCCGTGCGGCCCATCAGGCCGAACGCAAGCTCTTGCGCGACGTGGACCTCTTCGATGTGTACGAAGGGGACAAGCTGCCCGCGGGCGCCAAGAGCTACGCGGTCCGGTTCACGCTACTGGACTTGGAGCGCACGCTCACCGATGAGCAGGTGGACAAGGCGATGAAGCGCATCCGTGAGGCCCTGGAGCGGGAGGCCGGGGCGAAGGTGCGCGGGTGAAGCGACCGCTGCGCGCTACTTTCGGACATGCGCTTTCCCATCATCGCCGTGGTCCTGCTGACGGCGGCAACGACCTTCGCACAACCGATCACCTCCGTGGCCGACGGGGATTGGAACGATCCGGCCACCTGGGATTGCGCGTGCGTGCCCGATGGCATCGTCAGCGTCACCGTCGCACACATGGTGACCGTGACCCAGCCCGATTCGCTGCTCGACGGCGACCTGTACATCCAGAGCGATGGCCAGCTGTTGGGCACCTCGCTCGTGGTCGGTGGCATCTTCTTCAATTTCGGCCAGGTCACCCTCCAGGCGCTGGAGATCAAGCCGGGCATCCTGCAACCGGACGCCGTGAACTTCGGGACCCTGGCCGCCATCCGTCTTGGCCTCCAGCGGGAGGCGTTCACCAACCTCGGTGCCATCACCGCCGACTCGCTCCGCACCGATGTCGCGTGGGAGAACGCGCCGGTGGGGTCCGTGTCCGCCGGCTGGATCGCCGGCCAGGGGCAACTGGATAACCGGGGGTCGGTGACCGGCTCGGGCGAGTTCGCCGCGCGCTTCCGCAACGACAGCACCATCACCTGGAGCGGTCTTTTCCGAACGCCGTACACAAGCTCCAACCTGGGGAGCCTCGCCGTGGTGGGCGAGCTGCGCATCGAGTCCCTGTTGCTGGACAGCGGGCTCATCCTCGTGGAAGGGGATGTGCAGCTCGACGGTGACCTGTGGATGGCGGATGACAGTGCCTACCTCTCCATCGCGGGCGATCTGCGCATCAACGGCCTGCTGCGCGGTGCCGGTGCCGTGTGCGTCACCGATTCCACGGTGAACACCGGTATGATCACGGACAGCGTGGACGTGTGCGACAAGAGCCCGACCACCACGGCCCCTCCGTTCCTGGACGTGGACCAGGGCGTGGTGGGCCCGGATGTGCGGTGGTGCACCGATCCGCGCTGCCAGCCCGTGGGCATCGATGGGCCCGATGCGCTCCGCACCTGGTCCGTGTGGCCCGTTCCCAGCAGAGACGTGCTGTGGACCGGACCGGTGCCCCGGGCGGTGCGGCAGGTGGAGCTGATCGATGCCACCGGCCGGCGCATCCGCATCCACGCCACGCGCAGCGGCGACGGGCTGCAGCTCGACCTCTCGGCGCTGTCGCCGGGTCCTTATCTGCTGCGCGCGGTGGGTGAGCCGGGGCTCCCGGCCGCACGGGTGTTGCTCGCTCGCTGAGCCTCAGCGCAGCCGGTGCGTCAGGCTCAGCATCGCGCCCATGGCCATGGTGCTACGCTTCAGACCGCCCTCGAGCCCGTTCCCGAACTGCCCGCGCAGCACAGGCTCCAGACCGACCGACCACGCGCTGTTCCAGCGGTAGCGGATGGTGGCCCGGGCCGTGTATCCGAAGACGAGGCTTCGAAACTGCATGTCGTTGAGGTCGATGTATCCGTCCAGGGCCGGATCGGGCAGCACCCCGCGACGTGCGGTCAGCACGCCCAGGGTCGGCCCGCCGCGCAGCCCGAACATCCAGCGCCCCTGCGTGAGGTGCGCGTCCAGCAGCAGCGGCACTTCCAGATAGCTCACCCGGTTCACCTGCTCACGCGCCGCGCGCAGCACAATGACGGTCGTGGTGGTGTCATAGCCCACGCCGAACACGTTGATCGTGGTGTCCACACTGATGATCGTGTGGAAGAGCTGCCCGTTGACCGAGAAGGTGTCCGTGCCCAGGGTCACCGTGGTGTCCACCGGCGTCAGGAAGTAGAAGCGCTCCACCTCCTGTTCCGCGAGGCTGATCTCCGGCGCCACCAGGCGCTCGGCGTACGTGCTGTAGTGGATCCCGGTGCCGATGCCCACGTTGCGGCCCATGTGCATCACCTCCGCACCGGCGCTCCAGCCCAGGCCGTTCCTCACATCCGCTTCCCACAGGTCGCGCTGCGCTCCGTTGTAACGCGCACGCCCCCAAAGGAGACCACCCATCGCGCTCAGCTCCCAGGGCGAGTCCGGTTTCACGAGCGGGAGGGGCACGGTGGCGGTGTCGCCGCTGGCCACGGCGGTGCTGTCAAGGGCCATGGTCCGGGTGGATGAGGCTGCAGCGCTGTCGGCCGGCTGCGTGCCCGCCAGGTCCTGCGGCACCTCTCCCGGCACCTGCGCTTCGTTCGCCACGGCGGTTCCCTCTACGTCGTTCAGCGATGACGGGGCTTCCTCTTCCTTCATGGTGGAGGGTGGCGGCGCTGCCGCACTGGTCCCCTGTGGGGTCAGCGGTTCGCCGGCCGCGCTGCCGGGCCGACCGTCGTCGATGGACCAGGGCTCCTCGTTCGCCGCGCGTTGTGTTCCGCTTCCTGCCGTGGACGGGGAAGGATGAGCGTCGCTCCCGGGGTCGTCCGCATCGGCCCGCATCGGCCTGTCAGCGGCGGATCCCGCGGACCGGGAAGGTTCATCGCGCGCGATGACCGGGTCGGCGGTCGTGCCTTCAGCCTGGTCGTGTGCCAGGGTCGCCGCACCGGTTCCGCTCACCTGCGCTGCAGGTTGAGGTGCTGACCCGGAACGTCCGGTGGTGCCGTGTGCGGTGGTGATCGCCGGTGCCGGAGCGGTGGTCGGGGTGGTGGCGGCGGACGGTGTGGCCGTGCCCTTGGTCGCAGGGGGGGGAACGACATCATGGCTGCTGGCAGGGGTGTGGGTGGCGTGCGGCCGCTCATCCGCTCCGGCCACCTGTGCAGCGCTTCCGGCGCGGTGGTCGGCGGGCTCCTCGCCGGTGTAGGCCAGGTAGGCGATGCCCGAGCCCGCGATGAGCAGCGCGGCAGCAGCGAAGGGCCAGAAACGTTGGCGCCGACGGCGCGCGCGTTCGGCCAGCATGAGCTGCTCCGCGGCCTGCCAGTCCGCTTCCGCGAAGGGGAAGGTGCGCTCCTCCAACTTGCGGCGCACCAGGTCATCGAATCGTTCTTGCTCGCTCATCGGGAAGGGGTTCGTGCACGGTCGACCGCCAGGGCCCGCGACAGGGCCTGTTGCAGGATGCTCCGTGCGTTGGACACATGCCACTTGCTGGTGCCTTCGCTGATGCCCAGCATGCCGGCGATCTCCGCGTGCGGAAAACCGTCGATCGCGAAGAGGTTGAAGACCTGGCGCGACATCGCCGGGACCTGCTCCAGCATGCGTTCCAACTCCTGGACCTCCATGTGGCCCAGGTAGCTGTTCACCTCGGCGAGGTCCACGCGCTCGGGCGGCGCCTCCAGCGTCTCGTGGGCCTTGCGTTGTTTCTGGCGGCGGTGGTCGTCGATCACGGTGTTGATCATGATGCGGCGCGACCAGAGCTCGAAGGGGACCTCCGGACGCCGGTCGGCCAGGTGGGTGAGGATCTTCAGGAAGCCTTGGTTCATCCGGGCCACCGCGTCCTGCCGGTTGCGCTCATAGCGGGTGCAGATGCCCATCAGCAAGGGATGCAGCAGCCGGTACAGCTCGTACTGCGCCTTGGGCTCCTCGCGGAGGCATCGTGCTATCAACTGCTCGCTCACCATGCGGGATGCGGCGTCGGGCGGCCGGGCAGGGTCACCCGGTCGCCGGCCTTCCTCCGATCATTGCTTCATGCTGTGGCGGTGAAGGGCCCAACCGTCCGCCGTGAGCCTGATCAGGAAGGGCCCGGACGGCAGATCCGTCAAGGGGACCTCCACGCTGTTGGCTCCCCGGTCGAGCCGGATCGCGTGCATGCCCAACACCCTGCCGTCCATGGCGAAGAGCTCCAATCGCGCAGCCCCGGAGGTGGCGCTGAGGAAGGCCAGTTGCTGCCGGTCGGTGCCCGGGACGGGCCACAGCCGCACATCCGTCGGCGCCATCACCTCGGGGACGGAGACGGTCAGCGGGTCCACCACGCGGATCGTGAAGCCGTTCCGCGCACCGTCGTCGCCCACCAGCCCGTTCAGCAGTCCGTCGGCGTCCACCATCACGCTGTCGCAATACTGATCGGTGCAGCCGCTGGTGTCGGTGATCGCCAGGCAGATGGTGTATGGACCCGGACCGCCATACACATGCGTGGGCTGCGCATCGGTGCTCGTGGTGCCGTCGCCGAAGTCCCATGTGTACGCCACCGCGCCAGCGGCGCTCGTGCTCTGGTCGATCAGCCACACCTCGTTGAACAGGGGGATCGGATCGCCGGTGACCGAATCGATGAAGTAGGCCTGGATCGGCCAGAACGCCGCATCGCACGCGCCCGGAACGGAACCCGCGCAATCGCAGTTCGCGTCCCAGGTGTCGTTCATGGTGATGGGGTTGTTGTCGTCGCAGGGCGTGCCGGGCAGCGCCGGACCGTTGGGCGTGCCCTCGCAATCCAGCGGCACGCAGTTCAGGGTCACGCTCACCGTGGTCGTGTCGAACACGTTCGCGACGTAGCTCACCAGCTCCGTCGCGGAGGTGCCGCCGCCGCAGGGCATGCTGATCTGGAAGAAGCCGTTGGCGGAGGACATGTACACCAGATAGGAGAACACGCAGGATGTGTCGGCCATGACGGTGGTGTTCACCTGGGGCTGCGTGCCCTGTACGGAGAGGATCGTGATGGGGGCAAGGGGAGGGGTGCATGGGAGCACCGTGCCTGCCACCTGCACCCAATACCCCTGTCCGAACGTCGCGAGGGATGCGGCATGGGCCAGGAGGGTGAGCAGGAAGGGTCGAAGGTTGTTGAAGCGCATGGAGCGTTCGTTCAAGTGCATACACGCAGGGGACGATACCGGGGTTGGGTCCGCGACGCAGGAAGGTAGGCGATCGGTGGCCCTGATACGCCGAGGACCCGCCTGAACGCAGGCGGGTCCTCGTGCGGATCGTTGAAGGGCTCAGTGGCCGCGCACGAAGCGTTCGGTGCGGATGGTGCCGTCGGTGCTCAGGCGCAGCAGGTAGGGACCGGCCTCCAGGTGGGCGAGGTCCAGCCGCAGGGTGTTGGCACCCGTGGCCAGGTTGGCGCGCTGTTGGTGGATCAGCTTGCCGGTGACGTCCAGCACGTCCACCTGGAGCGCACCGGAGCGGGTGCTGTTCAGGGAGAGCGTCAGCACATCGTTCACCGGGTTGGGCGCGATGGCCACCTCCTGGAGCACGTCCACCTCGTCGATCGCCGTCGTGCCGCCCATCACGTTGATGGTGAAGCCCTGGCTCTGGGCGCCCATGGGGATGATGATGCCGTTGGCGTCCACGCCCACGCTGTCGCAGTAGGTGTCCGTGCAGCCGAAGCCCGAAACGGTGAGGCAGAGCTCGTAGGGGCCGTTGCCGCTGTACGTGTGGCTGGGGAAGGGCACGTTGCTGGTGGTGCCGTCACCGAAGTCCCAGGCGTAGGTGAAGCCCTGGCCGCCGTTGTTCAGGAAGAAGACCCAGATGGTGCCGGGGATGGGACCCTGGAGGCTGTCGTAGGCCTGGGTGACGATGAAGTCGGCCTCGCAGGGAAGGCCTCCGGAGCCTACGCAGTTGCAGCTGCCGTTCCAGGTGTCGTTGAAGGTGTTGGGGTCGCCGTCATCGCAGGGGGTTCCGGGCATGGCCGGACCGTTGAGCACGCCCATGCAGTCGTAGAGGAAGCCGTTGTTCGTGTCGGGCACGCACACGCAGTTCCATGACCAATAGCTGAACGCCGTGAGCGGGTCATTGTCGTCGCAGGCGGCACCCGGCACGTCAGGACCGTTGGGCACGCCCAGGCAATCCACCCATCCGCCTCCCTGTCCGGAACAGCCGCAGTTGGCATCCCATACATCGCCCATCGTGTTGGGGTTGCCGTCGTCACAGGGCGAGCCCGGCACGTTCGGACCCCAGAGGATGCCGAGGCAATCGAACCACACGCTGCCCGTATTGATCATGCCCAGGCTGTCGACCACCACCGTGTCGCACGCCACGCTGCTGCAGCCGTTCGCGTCGTTGATGGTGAGGCAGATGCCGTACACGCCGGGTGCGTTGAAGACGTAGTTCGGCTGGGGCAGATTGCTGCTGGATCCGTCCGGCATCCACCACTGGTAGGTGAACGGGGCCATGCCCGAGCTCGTGTTCATGGTGAGGATCTCCCAAGGGGCACCTTGTTGCACCGTGAAGGAGGCCTGGCAGAAAGCCTGACCCACACCTGTGCACACGCAGTTCGCATCCCAAGTGTCGTTCACGGTCAACGGGTTGCCGTCGTTGCACGGAGTGCCGGGCACGTTGGGACCGTTGGGAACGCCCATGCAGTCCAGGCCACCACCACCGCAGGACAGGTTGATCACCGTGTAGGCCGTGTCCAGGAAGAAATTGAACTGGGCCGAATCCCATGCGGTGAGGTTCATCCCGCCGCAGAGGGTGCTCAGCTGGGCCCATGCCGGGTTGCTGGCCACATAGAGCCAGGCCTCATAGTGGCACATCGAATCCACCACAGCCGTCACCGTCTGTGGGGGTTGTGTGCCCTGGATCGTCTGGATGGTGACCACCTGTCCGGGTGTGCAGCCCGCGATGGTGCCGGAGAAGATCCAGGTGTAGGGTTGTTGGGCCATGGAGGCCGTGGCAAGGGCCATGGCCAGGCCGAAGCCAAGGGTACGAAGGGTCGATCTCATGGAGGTGTGATTCAGGGTTCAACCTCATACACGCGGCGAAGGTGGGTCGGGTTGGGTGGTGAAGGTATTTTATCCGGATGAGCCGGAGTGAACATGGTGCCTACCTTAGGTTCCATGCGCGCGCTCCCCATCACGGCCGCGGTGGCGCTCGCCGTCGGTTCGAGCGCGCAGACCACTGTCTCGTCCGTGGTCGACGGCGACTGGACGGCCCCGTCCACTTGGGACTGCGGGTGCGTTCCCCAGAACGGGGATACCGTTGTTGTGCAGCACGCGGTGGAGTTGCCGACCGACGTGGTGCACCTCGGCGGTGCCTTCCGCATCACGGCCTCAGGAGCCTTGGTCGGGAGCGGCTCCAGCGGCCTGTGGAGCACGGCGCCCTTCACCAACAGCGGCTCCGTTTCGCTGCACCGGCTGGTGTTGCTGGACGGGAGCGCCTGGACGGATTCCTTGGTGAACACCGGAAGCATCGCCACCATGCGCATGGCGATGCGTCGTGCAGGCCGCAACACCGGGGTCATCTCCGCCATCGACTCCCTCGTGTTCGACCATTGTTCCTTCCGCAACGAGGCCACCGTCAGCAGCCGCGTCACCTGGGTGCGCGACAGCCTGGTGTGGAACGAAGGGCTCTTCGTCAGCTACACGCTGGTGGTGGACAGCACAGGCCTCTTCCACAACGTGGGCACCTGCCGGGTGCTCGAGCACCTCGCCGTGCGCACGCTGGGCAACTTCAACGTGGCCTCCGGTGCGGTGGAAACGCACGTCCTGGGCGATGCCGACATCCGCTGGGGGCTCAACGTGTGGGATGCGCACATGCAGGTGGACGGCCGGCTTCACCTGAACGATGCCGAGGTCCCCATCCCGCACCTCACCTTCTTCGTGCAGGGCGGCAGCATCCACGCGGGACACTTCCGCAACCAGGGATGGGCCGATGGACCGGGCACACTGTGCATCGCCGACAGCGCGGAGAACCTTGGCATCCTTCATCCGGGGCTCACCATCTGCGATGCCACACCCACGAGCTTCACCTGGCCCTATCTCGATCTGAACACGGGCACGGTCGACCCGGGTGTGCTGGTCTGTCCGCAGGGCAGCTGTACGGTCGGTGGCGCGGAGCCGGCGAACCGCCTGCACCTGCGACTTGTCCGGACGAATGGAAGGTGGACGGTGACCGGCCTGCCGGAAGGTCGTGTGGAGGCGGCGCTCTTCGATGCCGCCGGACGCCGCGTTCCATGCACCTTGATCGGTGGCGGACTCTTGCGCGAGCTGAACGTACCGTCGATGTGCCCCGGCACATACGCGCTTCACCTGCGCTCCGCTTCAGGCACGCAGGCGATCCGATTCGTGCAGGAGCCGTGATCGGCCACCCGACGGTGCGCTCACTTCACCTGCCACCGGGTGACGGTGTCGATGGCCTCCTGGCGCCCACGCACGGCCACCAGCTCCGCGCGGTCCTCGGGGTCGTAGTGCAGCAGCCAGGTCACCAGGATGTCGCGTGCCGCCGCGGGCAGCTCGTGGAGGTCGCGCGCCTCCAGGGTGCGCAGGGCCGGATCCACCGGCAGGGCCACCAGCTTGTCGTCGCGCTCGCCGGCGTCCAGCAGCTCGATCACCCCGATGGGTTCCACCTCCACGACGGTGCCGCTGGGCAGGGCGGTGCATAGCACGAACACATCCACCGCATCCCCATCGCCGCCGGCGTCCTTGTCCATGCGGGTGCCGGGGACGAAGCCGTAGTTCGCCGGATAGGGCAGGAAGGCCACCCTGCGCGGGACGCCGCCCCGCAGGTCCACGGGGAAGGAGCCGCTCGCCGGGTCGTACTGCCGCTTCTCCACCGTGCCAGCGGGGATCTCGATCACCGCCCGCAGCATCCCGTGCCGCACCCATGCGTTCAGTTCCTCCAGGTCCATGGGCGTCGGCTCAGGTGGACGCATTCGCGTATCGGGCAAGGCCGGCCCGTTCGATGTTCGCGAACAGGATGGCGTGCTGCTTCCGGATGATGCCGTTCATCAGTCCACGGATCGGCAGGAAGCTGTTCACCTCGGCCCGCTCCATCACCAGGCTTGCGGACCCCTGCGGCCGCACGCGAAAGGTGAACCGGAGCCGGGCCATGCCGAACACGTCGGCGCTCATGCGCACGGTGCGCTCCGCGGGATCGGTCTCGATGATGGCGATGTAGCCGAAGCGCAACGGGGTCCGCCAGGGGCCGATCATCATCCGCTCCCGCGCACGCACCCGGCCGCCCGGCAAGGGCTCCATGCGCTCGATCAGCGGGTGCACCGAGGCGAACAGGTGCGGCATCGCGAGGTGCTCGACCACGTGATCAGGCGATGCCTGGATGTGGAAGGTCAGGTCCATGATGAGGAGCCGCGCGCTGTTCACCCCAACGCTCCGTCGATCACCGCGTCATCCGCCTCGTTCGGCAAGGTCACCTTCAGCAGGGGCGTGCGCTTCATCTCCTGCTCGATGCTCCAAACCGCGTTGGGGTTGCGGGCCCAGGCGCGGCGCGCGATGCCGTTGTTCACGTCCCAGTGCAGCATGCGCCGAAGGCGGCGGTCGCTGTCCGCGCTGCCGTCGAGCACCATGCCGAAGCCGCCGTTGATCACCTCGCCCCAGCCCACGCCGCCGCCGTTGTGCAGGCTGATCCACGTGGCGCCGCGGAAGGCATCGCCCACGAAGTTCTGCACGGCCATGTCGGCCGTGAAGCGCGATCCGTCGCGGATGTTGCTGGTCTCGCGGTAGGGGCTGTCGGTGCCGCTCACGTCGTGGTGGTCGCGGCCCAGCACGATGGGCGCACCGATCTCGCCCTTCTTGATCGCGTCATTGAAGGCCTGTGCGATGCGGATGCGGCCCTCGCTGTCGGCGTAAAGGATGCGTGCCTGGCTGCCCACCACGAGCTTGTTCTGCTGGGCGCTGCGGATCCAGTGCAGGTTATCGGCGATCTGCTGGCCGATCTCGGCGGGAGCCTCCTTCAGCATGGCCTCGAGCACATCACCGGCGATGCGGTCGCTGGTGGCGAGGTCCTTGGCATCACCGCTCGTGCACACCCAACGGAACGGACCGAAGCCGTGGTCGAAGCACATGGGGCCCATGATGTCCTCCACGTAGCTGGGGTAGCGGAATTCCTCGCCATGCTTGCCGGCGATGTCGGCACCCGCGCGTTTGCTTTCCAGCAGGAAGGCGTTGCCGTAGTCGAAGAAGTACATGCCCTGCGCGGCGATGGTGTTCACGGCGGTCACGTGGCGGCGCAGCGTTTCCTGCACGCGCTGCTTGAAGGCCGCCGGGTCCTTCACCATCAGGGCGTTGCTCTCCTCATAGCTCAGGCCCACGGGGTAGTAACCGCCGGCCCAGGGATTGTGCAGGCTCGTCTGGTCGCTGCCGAGATCCACCTTGATGTTGCGTTCTGCCAGACGTTCCCACAGGTCCACCACGTTGCCGAGGTAGGCGATGCTGTGGGCCTCACCTTTCTTCTGCCAGGCGAGCGCGGCATCGATGCAGGCGTCCACGTCGGTGATCACCTCGTCCACCCAGCCCTGGCTGTGGCGCTTCTGCGCGGCCGTGGCGTTCACTTCAGCACAGATGGTCACCACGCCCGCGATGTTGCCGGCCTTGGGCTGGGCACCGCTCATGCCGCCCAATCCCGCGGTGACGAAGAGCTTGCCGGTGGTGCCCGGCGACGACTTGATCATGCGGCAGGCGTTGAGGACGGTGATGGTGGTGCCGTGCACGATCCCTTGCGGACCGATGTACATATAGCTGCCGGCCGTCATCTGGCCGTACTGCGTCACGCCGAGCGCGTTGAAGCGCTCCCAGTCGTCGGGGGTGCTGTAGTTGGGGATCATCATCCCGTTGGTCACCACCACGCGGGGTGCGTCGGCATGGCTGGGGAAGAGGCCGAGCGGGTGGCCGCTGTACATCACCAGCGTCTGCTCGTCGGTCATTTCGCTCAGGTACTTCATCACCAGCCGGTACTGCGCCCAGTTCTGGAACACCGCGCCGTTGCCGCCGTAGGTGATCAGCTCGTGCGGGTGCTGCGCCACGGCCGGGTCCAGGTTGTTCTGGATCATCAGCATGATGGCGGCGGCCTGTCGGCTCTTCGCGGGATAGTGGTCGATGGGCCGCGCGTGCATGGGGTGTTCCGGACGAAGGCGGTGCATGTAGATGCGGCCGTGCTCCTGCAGCTCCTGCGCGAACTCGGGCGCCAGCGTGGCGTGGTGCTTCGGGTGGAAGTAGCGCAGCGCGTTGCGCAGGGCCAGCTTCTTCTCCTCGTCGGTGAGGATGTCCTTGCGCTTGGGCGCGTGGCTCACGCCGGGGTCGAGCGGGCGGGCGGGGGGAAGCACATCGGGGATGCCTTCCCGGATGGTCTGCTGGAAGGCGAACAGATCGGAAGCAGTGGCAACGGACATGGTGCGAAGATCGGCCGAAGAGCCTTGACCCTAGCGTGCGATCACCAATGGTCGTGGGCGCATCCCCTCCACGATCATCAGGTAGAGGCCCACGGGTAGATGCCGCACATCGATCGATTCTGCGGCGGAGCGGATGGACCGTTCCAGAAGCACCTTGCCGGTCCTGTCCAGGAGGCGTGCGTGCCGACCGACCGGCGCGTTCGTCAGAATAAGCTGGTCAGCGGCCGGATTCGGGAATAGTGCTGGCGCAGGTCGATCGGCCATGCCAACGCTCAAGGTCAGGATATCGTCATCCTGATGAACGGTACCGATGGTGTCGCCGTCCACGACCGAGCCGACCAGGAGGTACTCTTCGTTCGCTTCGAAGTAGTTGCTACGCAACCAGTTCAATCCGATACCGGCGGTATAAAGGACTCCGCAGGTGTCGACCGCTCCGCCATCGCAGTGGTCGCGGATCATGCACTGCAGCGGGTCTCCCGGGGCCGGTTCATCAACCATCGCCATGAATTGTCCGCTCTGGTTCCACTGGTCCTGAACGGTTGAGCAGCTCAAGGTGTAGCGCCCGGATTGATCCAGGCCATGGTGCGCAATGCAGATCAAGCTGTCGCCGAGGAGCTCGCTGCGATGTCCGATCACCTGCCCCGGATAGGACAACAAAAGGTCGGCCCAGGGTAGTTCCGGCCTGCCCGCTGTCCAAGTCGTACCCAGGATGTTCTGATGGCCGTAGGTGTTCGTCGTCCCTCCCAGCCAGGAGCTCGACCACGCATAGCGGTGATCGATCATCGTTCCATCGAACACCATCCGTCCGTCGTCCACGGCACCCGTATCGATGGTGAACTTGTAGAGCCGTCGTTGCCCGAACTCGGATGAGACCCCATCCGTTTGTGCCGTGCCAGTGGCGTACTCCACCACGTCATTTGAACCATACGGGAACATCTCTTCCAAGCGGGGTACGAGGATCCCGACCTCCGGCCCATGCACCCCGACCAGAGCATGCTCGTTCCACGTGAGGATCCCGTGGTCCGGAGAAAGGGTGATCGATCCTCCGTCGGAGAGTTCCACCCGTTTCCGCTCGATATCAATCCCGAACAGCTGCACCGTGTCCAACAGGGCCACGGTCGCCGTGACGCCCGCGAGGGTGTCGAACATCCATGAGGTGCCGATGCTGCTCTGGGGAAGAACGACCATGGAGCCCGGGCCTTGAACGTGCCAGACGGTCGGCCCGACGAGCGCCATGCGCTGCAAGAACTGAGGCTGGTCGAGCAACAGGAACAACCCGGATGCAGAGCAGGTGTCGCAAATGGTCGCGATCCTGTTCAGCGCGTACCTGAAACTGTCCGGCCCGAGCGTATCAACGTGCGTGACGAAGACCTGGGCGCTGATCGTGTCGCTGCCGTCGTCGCTGTAGTTGTACGAGTAGGCAGGATTCAGCAGGGCCCAATTCTGGGCGAACCCACAGAAGCCGACCAGGAAAGCGGGGACGACGAGCCATCGCATCGTGCATCAGGACGGTCCGTCAAAGCTAGTCGCTGCTCCATGGCTTGCTTGTCCACCAGACCTCGCCCCACCGAACTCACCCCACCTTCCCCTTGCCCTGCTTGTCGTGGAACCCGTATGGACAATGCCGACAGCCGCTCTGGCAACAATACCCCCGCTTGCGGTGGTACTGCTCGGTGAACACGAGGTAACCCTCCTCGGTGAAGTAGTAGTCACCGGGTTCGAGGCCGAGCCGCTCCAGGCGCGCACCCCGCTCGGGCTGGCTGCTGCTGTCGTCCATTCCCTTGTCTCCCAGCCCTCTAACGGTTGACCGGCAAGATTGTTCGATCGCGAGGGTGCGAAGATCGGACAAGGTTATGCGAAGATGATGTCCGACCGCGTTCTATTCACGATCCGTGGTGAGCAGTCCTGTGGATGGATCGTGAACAACCCTCCTGTTCCCCGGTAGTTTCGGCCCTTGGCGAAGACCGCCTTCTCGGACCATGCGGATCGTGGACTTGTTGAAAACCCTTTTACTGGGCACCCTGCCGGTGCTGCCGGTGGCGGCCCAAGGCCAGCCGCCCAACCGCCGGCTCACGGCCGAAGAGTACATCGCCCAGTGGCAGGAGGTGGCCATGGCCAAGATGAAGGAACATGGCATCCCCGCCAGCATCACCCTGGCCCAGGGGCTGCTGGAGAGCGGCAACGGCAACAGCGAACTGGCCCGCGACGCCAACAACCATTTCGGCATCAAGTGCACGCCCGACTGGCGCGGGGGCAAAGTGTTCCACGACGACGACCGCAAGAACGACTGCTTCCGCAAGTACCGCGATGCGGCGGACAGCTACGAGGACCACAGCAAGTTCCTGCTGCGGCCCCGCTACGCCGATCTGTTCACACTGAGGCCCACCGATTACAAGGGCTGGGCCCACGGCCTCAAGAAGGCCGGCTACGCCACCGATCCGCGGTATCCGCAGAAGCTCATCGACCTCATCGAACGCTACGAGCTGAACAAGCTGGACAGCGGCCAGCGGCCTGCGCGACCGGCCAAGCCCACCACAGCGCCGGCGACACAGCCCGCCCGCCCGCCACGGCGCGGTGACAGCGAGGAGGTCACCGTTACCATCGGGGCCGCACGCCCCGTGGAGCGTTACGCGGGTCGGATCAAGATGGTGACCGCCCGCAAGGGCGACACGTTCGAGCGCCTGGCCGATGAGCTGGGGCAGATCCCCGGCATGGTGGCCCGTTGGAACGATCTGCCCAAGGACGCCGGACTGGCCGAGGGGCAGGTGATCTTCCTGCAGCCCAAACGCAACAGCGTGAAGGACCCGGCCACCCACACGGTGAAGGCTGGTGAATCGCTCTGGAGCATCAGCCAGCAGCACGCCATCAAGCTGGACAAGTTGGCGGCCTACAACGGCCTGTCGCCCGATGCGCCCGTGAAGCCGGGCACGCGACTCACCCTGCGGAAGCCGAAGCGCTAGCACCTTGTGCTATCACCGCGGCGATGCTCACCGCGCGGGCGATGGCCTCCTGCTGCCCTCTGCAACGGCCAGTTGAAGCCCACCTCGAACTGACGATGCGCCGCGATCGCCCTCCGACAGCCTTGCTCACGGGTCGGGACGACGCGACGTCGCTGAAGTGGCGGTACCCCCGATCAGAGACACTGTTCACGGAAGGAACAAGAGGTCCCAAGGTGTCAGTCGTAAGGGCGAGGGAACCGGAATGTGGTTCGGTGGTGCGGAGGTTGGAGCTTACGGACGGCCTCTGAACATATGTATGGCCATACATATGTCCCGACCCCCTGCGTTGCGCGTCTCAAGTGCGTTGCAAGGCACGCGGATCGGCAGCGGTGATGCTGGTCAGACGACCTCGGACCCCACCACTCCTGTATGGTCATCATATCGACCATGAGCGTTCCGCAGGAACGAATAACATGCTCAAAGACAGGGGAGTATCGGGGATCTGGCCGAGAACGGCCTTGGGTCAACATATGTATGGCCATACATACATCAGGCGTTCAACCAAGCCTGCCAGCGCGCTCAACCCCGCGGCAAGGGTGAGTAGGACCCAGGCGAGCGGGTCCGAGCTGCCCGATATACCTCGCACGACCGCCGCTTGGGCCACCGAAGCCAACCGGGAACTCACGATACGCCGGGATCTCCCCTCCGAAAACCTTGACCGTACACCGGCAAGACGCAACGTCGGTCGATCGGCCCGGCACGCGCCTCACCCTGCGGAAGCCGAAGCGCTGAGCACCTTGTGCTTCATCACGGCGGCGATGCTCAGCGCGCGGGAGATGGCCTCCTCGGCCTTGGGACCGGCATGGCGCGCCCGCACCGCATCGGTCCACAGCTCCACCCATCGGTCGAACTGTGCGGCGCTGAGCGGGAGCCGCCGGTGCAGGGCGATGTGGGCGCTCATGGGCTCGCCCGTATAGCCGGGCCGGCCCAGCAGCAGACCCTTCCAGAAGGCCTGGATGCGCGGGGTGTGGTGCGGCCAGTCCACGTTGGCGAACCAGGGGCCGAGCACCGGATCGGGCCGCACCCGGTCGTAGAAGGCCAGCACCAGCGCGTCGATGCGCTCCGGGCCGTCCAGATCGGGCAGTACGCCGGCGCTCACTCGTTCTCGCCGGTGAAGGCGGCCATTTGTTCCTTGGTACCGAACAGCACCAGGATGTCACCCTTCACCGGGGTGAAGTCGTTGTCCACCACGCCGAGCGCGCCGAGCTTGATGGAGCGACGGCCGAGGAAGCCTTTCTCGCTCTCCTTGCGCAGCACGGTGACCAGGCCGATGCGCCGTTGGCGCAGCTCGCTGATCTGCCCCACCGGCTGGCCTACGTAGCGGTCGGGCACCACCACCTCGGCGATCATGAACCCGCCGGGCAGCTCGAACTGGTCCACCAGCCGGCGCAGGTTCAGCTTGCGCGCCAGCCCTTCGGCCGCCTTCTCCTCGGGGTGCACGATCTCGGTGACGCCCATGGAGTTGAGCACCATCTCGTGCAGGTCGTTGATGGCGCGGCTGATCACGCGCTTCACCTTGCGGTTCACCAGCAGCGCCGTGGTCATGATGTTGGCGCCCTCGTTCTCGCCGATGGCCACCACCGCGGCGTCCAGCTCGTCCAGCGGCAGGGTGTCCATCGCCAGCGGATCGTTGCTCTCCAGGCACACCGCGAAGCTCACGTCGTTCTTGAGGCTCTCCACCTTCTCCATGGTGTGGTCGATGGCGATCACCTCGTGGCCCAGCTGGGTGAGCTTCACCGCCAGGTTCTTGCCGAAGTTGCCGAGGCCGAAGACTGCGATCTTCATCCGTTGTGCGCCATAGCCCGGCGCGGGCGTTGGTTCAGTTGATCAGGATATCCTCCTTGGGGTAACGGTAGTTGCTCACCTCCACCTGCTTGAGCACGCCGATGAGCAGGGTGAGGGCGCTGACGCGGCCCACGAACATCACCAGGGTGAGGGCCACGCGCGCGGCATCGTCCAGTTCGGCGGTGATGCCGGTGGAGAGCCCCACGGTGCTGAAGGCGCTGAAGCACTCGAAGGCGATGGGCAGCAGGCCGAGGTCCTTCTCCAGGGAGGCCACCACGGTGATGGACACCCCCAGGAAGATGAGCGAGAGCACGATCGTCGCGAAGGCGCGACGCACCGTCATGCTGCCGATCTCGCGCCCGCCGGTCTCCACCCGCTCACGCCCGCGGCCCGTGCTGAAGATGTTGAACAGGGCCACCGCCGCCGTGCTGGTCTTGATGCCGCCGCCGGTGCTGCCGGGGCTGGCCCCGATGTACATCAGCAGGATGGTGATCATCAGCGTGGGAACCGTCAGGGTGCCGTAGTTCACCGTGTTGAAGCCGGCCGTGCGCGGGGTGACGCTGCCGAAGAAGCTGGTGGTGAGCTGCCCGAACCAGCTGCCGTGCTCGCGCAGGGCGTTGTCGCGCTCGAAGACCCAGAAGGCGATGGTGCCGAAGAGCAGCAGGCCGGCCGTGGTGAAGAGCACCAGCTTGGTGCTGAGCGTCACCACCCGTGGATACCGCTCGCAGGGCACGCCCAGCGTCCACTTGCGTACCCGTGCCCGCACCCAGAACCGGATATAGTTGGCGAAGTTGAAGATGATGCCGAAGCCCAGACCGCCGAAGACGATCATCAACGCCACCACCCACTGCAACGCATAGTTGAAGCGCATCACGGGCTCGTGGAGGCCGGTGGCATAGGTGCTGAAGCCGGCGTTGTTGAAGGCGCTGATGGCATGGAACACCGAGAAGAACAGGCGGTCGCTGAAGCTCGCGAACTGATCCTCAGGCACGGCCTGGAAGATGAACAGGGCTCCGATGGCCTCCACAGCCAGGGTGAAGAGGATCACCTGCACGATGAAGCGGCGCGCGCCGCCCAGGGTGGTGTTGCTGAGGTCGCGGATGCGGAGCTGCTCCTCCAGCGAATTGCTGCCCTTGAAGAAGAAGGCGAAGAAACTGGTGAAGGTCATCACGCCCAGCCCGCCCAGCTGCACCAGCAGCAGCAGGATCCACAGGCCCATCGGCGTCAGCGTGGTGCCCACGTCGAACACCGTGAGCCCGGTGACGCACACGGCGCTGGTGCTGGTGAACAGGGCTTCGATGAGGCCGAGGGGGCGCACCGCCGCCTTGGGAAGCATGAACAGGGCTGTGCCGATGGTGATCAGCAGGATGAAGCTGAAGGTGAAGAGCAGCGCCGGGCTCAGCGTGAAGCCGCCGCCGAGCTCCAGGCGGCTGAGCTCGATGAACACGAACAGGCCCAGGAAGATCAGGTTGCCCATCAGGCCCACGCCCTCCCACACCGGCAGCCCGATGGGGTGGGTGGCGAAGAAGCTGAGCCAGACCAGGAACCAGGCGATCTCGGCCTTGCGCGGACGCTGGCCCTTGAGCAGGGTGCGCAGGATGGCCCCGAACATCACGAAGCCCGCCCCGAACATCAGCCCGGTGAGCAGCTCCTGCCGCATGCCGCTGGTGGGCGCCTCGCCGCGATAGCCCAGCTCCAGCAAGGCCAGCAGGATGGTGAGCACCACCACCAGCAACCGCGTCAGGGCGACCACCTCGCGGCGGAGCACCGTGCGCAGCATCCAACGTCGGAGGGGACCTAGGGTCCGGTTCACCGGGACCGGGAAAGTGGGCAAACATAGGCGGAGCGAAGGCTAGTTGCCACCGCTCATCGTTCCGTTGACGCCGGCCGGACCACCTCGGGCGCGCCCGAGGCCGGCAGCACCACCAGGTCCGGTCGCCCATCGGGCTCCAGATCGGTCAGGACGGCCGGGCCTTCCGCCGTGGCCTCGGCCACCGCGCGACCGCGCTCATCCACCAGGCTCCAGGGGCCTCCCTTCCGCCGAACGGCCCACCACAGGCGGTCGCCCGAACGCACCGTCCGGGCTCCCTCCACATCGCCCGGTGCGGCCACGCCCTTCACGCGTCCACCGGCATCGCGCACGAACAGGCTGTCCGCAGTGGACCACCATACCGACCGGACCTTGCCGTCCATCGCCTGGCCGATGGCGGTGGCGATCCGGGCCACCGCGCGTGGTGTTCCGTCCAGGGTGGCCTCCTGCACGACGCCGTCCGATGTGATCCACACCACCGTGACGGCGTCGCCCGTGGCGGGGAGCACCGCCACCGGTCGCGCGGCCTCGGGCAGCTTCAGCCTGGGTGTGCTGCGCCGCACGCCGCGGCGGTCCAGGTGATGCACGGTGCCCGAGGCATCGGCGTACAGCAGGTGGTCCTTGCCGCGCACCCGCAGGTGATGCACGGAGCTGGCGATGGCCGTCGAGGCCTGTGCCGCCTCCCATCCCTTCACAGGGCGCCCGTCCGCGGCGAGGTTCAGCACCCGGCCGTCGGACATCGGTACCAGGATGCGCAGCTGGCCATCCCCATCATAGTCGTAACAGGCCACGGGCGCGGAGGCCGCCGCGGCCAGCTTCACGGGGAAGCCGTCCACCGCCCGGCCGTTGCGGTCGATCAGGTACAGCGTGCGTGCCGTCAGCGCCAGCACTTGCAGCTTCCCGTTGTGATAGCGGTCCACCTGCAGCGCCGGACCGAGCAGCGGGCCATCGAGCGGCACCTGCCACAGCACACGTCCACCGGGGGTGCGCAGGCTCAAGAGGCCGGCATGGTCCTGGACCAGCAGCTCCTGCGTGCCGTTCACGTGATTGCGCACGGCCTGCACGTGAGCGATCCCCTGGTCCATGGTGGATGGGCCCCCGGCCTCCGGCCTCATGGCGGGCGTGGCCTGCGGACGGATGCGGCCGGCGCGCAGGGCGATGCTGAGGTAGGCCTTCCCTCCGGTGGTGCGCATCCGCTGCACGAACAGCGTGCCCAGCTCGCTCCAGGGCCGCAATTCGCCGAGGCTGTCGCCCACGGGGCGTTGAAGGGCGGGACCGCCGGCACCAAGGTCGCACCACCAGGTGCCCTGGGCCGGTGCGGCCAGCTCGGCCAGTTCCGCGGCCACGGCCAGGTCGTTGCCCAGGGTATGACCGTCGACCAGCGCATCCACGGCCAGCCGGGCCGCCATGCTGTCCGAGGCCAGCAGGCACCAGTGCTCGTGCAGCACGCACCACGGTGCGCTGTCGCCCGGCAGGGCGGCCAGCTCGCGAAGGCCTTCCACCTGCATCATGAGCTTGCCCCGGTGCTCGCGGCGCGGCGCTTGGCCTGCAGCCAGGTCGCCCACCGCCAGGGCCGCATCCATGGGGTCGTCGGCACGCAGCACCGTCCATTGCAGCGGACCGTTCGGGCCGCTGGCCCGGGCCCTCACGATGCTGGCATCATGCCAGGTGATCACGGAGCTGTCATCCGGCAGGCTCACCTGTTCGAACCAGCGCACCTGACCGGGGAGCACTCGCAGGGCGGGCAAGGGGTCCACCGCGGCCGCACCGTCGCTGGACGGGGCGGGCACCAGCACCCCGCCGGCGATGAGGCCCTCGGCGCGAGGCTCCAGGTCGAGCGCCAGCCAGCCGCCATCGGTGGGCAGCGCGCTGAAGAGCGCCCGCCAGGGTGCGGCCTTCGCCCACGCAGGGACCGTCCCGGTGCGGAGCAGGAGGTGGGCCGTGGCGTGGGCGCCCAGCGTGGTGCGGGCTTCCTGCAGCAGGCTGTCCGATGCGGCGGTGCGTGCGCCCCGTGCGGCCAGGGCGCGCAGCCGGTCGGCGTCAGGGCCGAAGAGCAGCAGACCGTGGTGCTCCAGCATATGCCAGCCGGTGGGCATGCCCTCGCCCGCCAAGGCGACCGGTGTTCCAGCTGCGGTCCGTTCGGCGAGCGCGGACATCCACGCGTCCCGTGCGACCGGGGTCATGGTGGCGATGACCACCACTTCGCCCGTTCCATCCGCCCCATCGCCCCAGGCGGCGAGCACCGGGGAACCGGCGAGCCGCTCGCGTACCGGGGCCAGTGCGGTGGACATCCGCTCGAGGGCGTTCAGTGCGGGCTGGTCCTTCAGCGCCGTGCCGAGCACGCTGCCGTGCGACCAGCGCTCCCAGGCCGCGGAGGCGTCGGGCAGGGCCAGCACGGCACAGGTCCCTTCGGGCAGCAAGCGCCAGGGGTCCGTAGCGGGCGTCGCGGGGCGGAGGCCGCGCAGCAGCTGCCAGGCCCCGAAGCCGGTGAGGCCCAGGAGCACGAGCAGGATCACCGCGCGGCGCATCCTACAAAGCAAGGCCTCACCAGTCCCGCGTCCCGCGCTGCTGCTGGTGCCGTTTGCACACGCCCGTGTTAGAAGAGCTCGCCCTGCGCGGGCAGAAGCGTGAAGCTGCGGCGGTGCCACACCGTGGGGCCGTGCGCGGCGATGGCCGACCGGTGGGCCGGCGTGGGGTAGCCCTTGTTGTCCGCCCAGCCATAGGCCGGATGCGCGGCGTGCAACGCATCCATCAGCGCATCGCGGTGCGTCTTGGCCAGGATGCTGGCGGCCGCGATGCTGCGGAAGCGCCCGTCGCCCTGCACCAGGCAGGTGTGCGGAATGCCCGGGTAGGGGATGAAGCGGTTCCCGTCGATCAGCAGGTGCTGAGGCCGCTCGCGCAGGGCGTCGATCGCGCGGTGCATCGCGGTGAAGGAGGCGCGCAGGATGTTGATGGCGTCGATCTCCGCCGGCCCCACCTCGGCCACGGCCCACGCCAGTGCCTTTTCCAGGATCAGCGGACGCAGGGCGTCGCGTTGGGCGGCGCTGAGCTTCTTGCTGTCGTCGAGGCCGGGGATGCGCACGCGGGGCGGCAGGATCACCGCAGCGGCCACCACGGGCCCCGCCAGGCAGCCCCGACCGGCCTCGTCGCAGCCCGCCTCCAGCAGACCCCGGGTATGGAAAGCGGCCAGGCGGCTCATCGTCCGGCGTCCTTCAGCATGCGTTCGAACGAGGCCCACAGGTCCGTGGCGGCCCCATCCCAAGTGAAGCGCGCCGAACGGGCGATGCCGGCCCGGCCCAACCGCTCGCGCAAGGCGGCATCGGCCACCACCTCGCGCAGCGCGCGGGTGATGTCGCCCACGTGGAAGGGATCGCAGTAGTGTGCCGCATCGCCGGCCACCTCGGGCAGGCTCGTGGCGCGTGCGGCCACCACGGGCACGCCGCAGCGCATGGCCTCGGCCACCGGGATGCCGAAGCCTTCGAAGTAGCTCACGAAGGCCAGCGCCATGGCCCCGCCCAAGGCGCGGTGCAGGCGTTGCTGGTCCAGCCGTCCGGTGAAGAGCACACGGTCGCGATGGCGCATGCCCTGCCAGGCCTGCTCCATGCGGCCGTCCCACCACATGCGCTCGCCCACGATCAGCAGGCGCAGGTCCGTGTCGCCGGTGTCGGCCAGCGTGTCGAAGGCCTCCAGCAGCCGCGCGATGTTCTTGCGCGGGTTCAGCGAGCCGATGCAGATCAGGTAGGGGTGGCCTTCGCTGAAGGTGCGCCGCGCGTCCTCCTGTTCGGCGACGCTCAGCGGCCGGAAGACCTCGCCCACGCCATTGTACACCACATCGATCCGGTCCGCCGGGATGCCGTAGGTGCGCGCGATGTCCTGCCGGGAGTGCTCGCTCACCGTGGCCAGGCGCGTGGCGTGGCGGGCATAGCGGGGGAACTGGCCACGGTAGAAGGCGCGGTAGGCCTTCGGCAGGTCCTCCGGATGATGCTCGAAGTTGAGGTCGTGGATCACCGCCAGGGTGGGCACACGGCTGCGCAGGGCCAGGTAGCCGTCCGGCGAAAGGAAGGCGTCGGCCTTCAGGCGGCGCAGGGCACCGGGCAGCCGCAGGTCGAACCACAGGCGGTACAGCAGGGGGTGCCGCGTGGGCGGCCACAGCACCACACCCTCCACGTTGTCCGCGTAGAGGAAGCGGCGGTCGAACGCGCGGTCGAAGAGGAAGAGGAAGCGGTGCTCGGGGTGGGCACGCACGATGCGCGAGAGGGTCTCGTGCGCGAACCAGCCGATGCCCTCCAGCTTGTCGGGCAGCAACAGCCGGGTGTTCACCGCGATGCGCATGGCGCAAAGGTGCGGCAGCCGGGACAACAGCGACGAGCGCCCCGGTGCGCGTGGCCTTCCGGTGCCTTGTATCCCGTGGGTCGGCCTACCCCCCTGTGCCCCCAGAGCGTGCCATCACTGCGCAGGACGAGGCGTGGTCTCGGCAGGAGCACAAGGGAAGGGCTGACACGATGGCCGTGCGTCAGCGCCCTGGATCTTCTTCAGCACCCTCGCCTCCGTTCACCTTGCCCTCTCGTCGCAAAGGGCGGCTCTCGTTCACCGCCCCACGTTCACTGCACCGCCACCTTCCTGACCAACGGTCCTTCGCCGGTCTCCAAACGGAGCAGGTAAGCGCCGGGCACGAACGGGTCCAGGTCGATCCGGTGATGGGTCATGCCCGCTGCCGAGCGCTCGTTCAGAACGACCTTGCCGAGCATATCCGTCATCACGATGCGGTCCACGGGCACGCCGCTCGTGTTCGCGATGTTCAGCACGTCTTCGGCCGGATTCGGCCAGATGCGGATGGAACTGCCCAGGAGGTCCGGGATGGTCGTCGTACCACCCTGCACGGTGAACTGGATCACCGGGCGTCGATCGTTGATGTTCGTGTTGTTCATGGTGCTGGACAGTGTGGCGGGCAAACTGGTGTTCCCGCTGGCATAGATCCGGTCCACCACAGTGGTGTTCACCCATTCGAACGCTCCCGTGGCGATGGGTGCGGGCACGGTGGAGATGTCCCACTCGGTGAGGATCTCCAGGGACCCGCCCGTGTATTGGAACGGGGTGTCGAGGGTGAAGTTGATGTAGTTGGGGCTGGCCGTGGCCGGGATGGATTGGGCATTCTCGCTGTACACCTGGGTGGCGCCCAAGCTCAGGTCGGCCCATGGTTCCGTTGCATTGGCATAGGCGGCGGTGCTGGAGTTCTTCATGTAAATGGTGAAGAGCGCCGGTCCGGCGGCGGAATTGGGCGTGTCCTTCATCCAGCCCACCGCGTTGATCGTGGTGCCCGCGGTGATCCCTGCCGCAGCCAGTTCGGCCTGTGTGTAGAGGTACGCGAACCGGCTGTACCGGTAGAAGAGCGTGGAGGACATGTAGATGGGCCCCACGGCGTACAAGGGGGTGTTCGGCGCACCGGTGGCGATCTCCACCACCTGGGCGTCCGCCCGGAAAGCGGCCCCGGCTTGAAGGGTCAACAGCGCCATCGTGGCAAGGCTTCGACGCGTCATGAAGAGGTTCATGGTTCGGTGATGGGGTTGAGTGGAGCGGATCAGCCCGTAGGCCGACCTCCTGACCTACGGCTCTAGTAAAAGTACGGTATCGCTTAAGATGGCACGGCGCAGCGCACGCGGTCGTGCTCAACGGTTAGCGGCTGAGCGGACCAGGCGGAGCCGGTGAACGGGGGAGCGCATGAACGGGTGCGTGAGCCTAAGCCGTCCCTGCCACCCTCGCACTTCCGATCCATCCCTCACCACCCGCTCACCAGCAGCCGTCGCGCCCCGGATGGTCCGCATTTCTGGTAGCGGTCGTAGGCCACGGCCGCGCGCTCGCGCACCTGGGCGGCGGTCTCCCGGCGCACCCAGCCCTCCAGGGCGGCCCGCAGCGTGTAGGCCTCCGGCGCCATCAGGCCGGTGGTCCACAGCAGGGGTGTGGCGTTCGTGGCGCGCAGCGGTCCCTGGAAGTACGAGCGGCTCACACAGGCCAGGATGATCGTCTCGCGCGGGTTGCTCACCGGCCCCGTGAAGTCGCGGTCCAACTGGAAGTCCATGAGCCCATCGTGACCCGCGTAAGCAATGAGTTGCGCTGCACCACCGGCCCGCACCGTGGTCCCGTCGACGGTGACGGCCCGGGCTCCGGCCCCACTGGCGTAGCGCAGCAGGTCCTCGGTGGCCTCGCGGATGTGGCGGCCGTCGTAGGCCTCGGCGATCAGCACCACGGCGCTGTCCCGATGGCGCCACGCGATGCGGTCCAGGATGTGGGCCTCCGCAGCCTTGTCGCAGGGCACACGCACCCATTCGGCGGCCTTGTTGAAGTGGGTCCGCACACCGAAGGCCGCCCCCCAGTAAAGGTTGCCGGTGGGGTCCTGCCCGTTGCCCAGGTGGCTCGGCACCTTCACGATACCCTGGTGCACGTTGTCGCAGAGGGCCACCAGCACGTGCACCACGCGCACCGCCTGGGCCTGCGCCGTGTGGGCGAGCAGCAGCGCGATCGGGATCAGTGTTCGCATGGTGCAGCAACGAAGCGTGGCGCCCGTGGCGTATGCGGTGACCCGGGTCACGCGGAGCAGGGCGGGTCGCGGTGCACCTTTGCACCATGGAACGTCGGCTGCTGTGGATCGTGGTGGCGGTGCTGCTGGGCGCCGCCGGTGGCTATGCGTGGTGGTACTGGTACGGCTGCACCAACGGCTGCCTGATCACCAGCGTGTGGTGGCGCAGTTCCCTCTACGGAGCGGTGATGGGCTACCTGACGCTGGGCCTGGTGTGGCCGCACAAGCCGAAGGCGGATACCTGATCACTCCACGCGCACCAGGGTGGCGGTGCTGTCGCGCCGGTGGTCCTCGAAGACCTGCACCTCCAGGGTGAGCGTGTCCCGCCCCATCGGCGTTCTCAGCGAATAGAAAAGACTGTCGCCGCTGCGCCGGGTGCGGGGCAGCAGCACCTCGCTGTGGGGCACCGCCTGGCGCACACCGGCGAGGTCGAGCCCGCGGGCGGCGAGGGCGGCACCGGCCATCTCGGTGCTGCGCACCAGGGTGGCGGCCACGCGCAGCTTGATGCGTTCGCGCGGGGTCCACGCCGCGTTGGTGAGGCGCTCACCGAAGGACCACCAGGCCAGGCCGCCGCCGATGAGCAGGCCAACGGCGTAGAGCAGAAGACGGCGGGGGAGCGTCATGAAGAGGTGTCAACGGTCGGTCCGAGGGATCTGAATGAGCACATGTTCACATGGACACATGCGCACATGCGAATTCAAAAGGCCGCCAACAGGATGTCGAGGTCCTTGTACGGCAGCTTGAAGGCTTCGCCAAGGATGGGGCTGGTGAGCGAGCCGTTGTAGAGATACACCCCGTGGCGCAGGCCGAGGTTCGTCTTGATGAGCTCCTCGAATCCGCCCTTGTCGCCCATGCTCAGCAGCAGGGGCCCGAAGATGTTGCTGAGGGCATAGCTGGCGGTGCGGGGCACGCGGCTGGCGATGTTGGGTACGCAGTAGTGGATCACCCCGTAGCGCTTGTACACCGGATCGGTGTGGGTGGTGACCTCGCTCGTCTCGAAGGTGCCGCCGCGGTCGATGCTGATGTCCACGATCACCGAGCCGGCCTTCATGTCGCGCACCATCTCCTCGGTGACGACCATGGGGGTGCGTCCCTGCTCGGGGCGGAGGGCGCCGATGGCGACGTCGGCATGGCGCAGGGCCTTCTTGAGCTCCTCGGGCTGGATGACGCTGGTCCAGAGGCGGTGGCCCAGGTCGTTCTGCAGGCGGCGCAGGCGGTAGATGCTCCGGTCGAAGAGCTTCACGCTGGCGCCGGTGCCGAGGGCGGCGCGGCAGGCGAACTCGCCCACGGTGCCCGCACCGATGATCACCACCTCGGCGGGGGCCACCCCGCTGATGCCGCCGAGCATGAGGCCCGGTCCCCCGCGCTCGGCGCTGAGGTATTCGCCGGCGATCTGGATGCTGGTGGTGCCGGCGATCTCGCCCATGGCCCGCACGATGGGGTAGATGCCCTCGCGGTCCTTGATGAAGTCCCAGGCCACGGCCGTCATGCGCTTCTCCATCATGCGGCGCAGGGTGTCCTTGGGCTGCACGGTGAGCTGCAGGGCGCTGATGAGGATCTGGCGGTGGCGCAGCATCTCGATCTCGCGGTGGCTGGGCGGGGCCACCTTCAGGATGAGGTCGGCCTTGAAGACCTCCTCGGCGCTCTCCACCACCTGGGCGCCGGCCTCGCTGTAGTCGCTGTCCTGGAACTGCACGGCGCGGCCGGTGTCGCGCTCGATCAGCACCTGGTGGCCGCGGCCGGTGAGCACGGCCACGCTCTGGGGGGTCAGCGGCACACGGTGCTCCTGGAAGCTGGTCTCCTTGGGGATGCCGATGTGCAGGCTCTTGCGGCGGCGGCCCACCTCCAGCACCTCCTCCTGGGGCAGAAGGGTCACTTCGCGGGCCAGCTGTTTGAGGAGTTCGCTGCTGCTCATGGCTCCAGGTGGATGGTGCGGGTGCCGTCGGTGATCACCTCGAAGCGCACCTGCACGGTGTCCGCCGGCAGCTGCCCCTTGGCCAGCTCGGGCCACTCCACGAAGCAGTAGCTGCCGCTGTCGATGTACTCCCCGAAACCGATGCCCTCCAGCTCGCGGGCGTCCTTCAGGCGGAACAGGTCGAAGTGGTACACCGGCCCGCGGCGCTCGCTGCGGTACTCGTTCACCAGGGCGAAGCTGGGGCTGGTGGCCTCGTCCTCCACGCCCAGCTCGGCGCAGAGGGCCTTGATGAAGGTGGTCTTGCCCGCGCCCAGCTCGCCGCGGAAGGCGAACACGCGGCGCTGCGGACAGGCGTGCAACATGGCGGCGGCCAGCTCGGCGGCCTCTTCGGGGCGCTGCATCACCAGGATCGTGCTCATCGCTCAGCGGGGGTTCAACACCACCACCGGCACCATCATCTCCTCCATGGAGATGCCCCCATGCTGGAAGGTGTGGCGGTAGTAGTTGACGAAGTGGTTGTAGTTGTTGGGGTAGACGAAGAAGGCGTCGTGCTTGGCGAAGATGTAGGTGGAGCTCACGTTCGCCCGGGGCAGGAAGGCCTTCGCCGGATCCTTCACCACCAACACCTCGCGCTCCTCGTAGGTGAGGTTGCGGCCGTGCTTGTAGCGCAGGTTGGTGTTGGTGTTGCGGTCGCCCACCACCTTGCTGGGGCTCTCCACACGGATGGTGCCGTGGTCGGTGGTGATCACCAGGCGGCCCTTGCGGGCGGCGATGCCCAGCAGCACGTCGCGCAGCGGGCTGTGCTCGAACCAGCTCTTGGTGATGCTCCGGTAGGCGGCATCGTCCTCGGCCAGCTCGCGGATCACCTCCATCTCCGTGCGGGCATGGCTCAGCATGTCCACGAAGTTGTAGACGATCACGTTGAGGGCGTTGCCCATCAGGTTGTCGATGCTCTCGGCCAGCTTGCGGCCCTGCGCCAGGGAGGTGATCTTGTGGTAGCTGTGCTTCACGCCCTTGCCCAGGCGCTGCAGCTGCCCGGCCAGGAACTCCTCCTCGTGCGCGTTCTTGCTGCCCTCGGCGTCCTCGCTGATCCACTTGCCGGGGAACCGCTTCTCGATCTCGCCGGGCATCATGCCGGCGAAGAGGGCGTTGCGGGCGTACTGCGTGGCGGTGGGCAGGATGCTGAAGAAGAGGTCCTGCTCCTCCACGCGGAAGTGCTCGTTGATCACGGGCTCCAGCACGCGCCACTGGTCCAGCCGCAGGTTGTCGATCAGCACCATGAAGAGCGGCGCGCGCTTCTCGTCGATCAGCGGCGCCACCTTGGCCTTGAAGAGGGTGTGGCTCTGCAGCGGCACATCGTCGCCCTTGCCGTTCACCCAGTCCACGTAATGGCGTTCCACGAAGCGGCAGAACTGGTCGTTGGCCTCGCGCCACTGGCTGCGCAGGATCTCGGCCATGCCGGGGTCGGCGTTGCGGTTCAGCTCCAGCTCCCAGCGCACCAGCTCCTGGTACAGGTCCTTCCAGTCGCCCGTGCTCAGCCGGTCGCCCAGGCGCATGCCCAGCTGGCGGAACTGCTGCTGGTAGTCGCTGGTCACCTTCTCGCTCACTAGGCGGCGGCCGTCGAGGTGCTTCTTCAGCGCCAGCAGGATCTGGTTGGGGTTCACCGGCTTGATCAGGTAGTCGCTGATCTTGCTGCCGATGGCCTCCTCCATGATGTGCTCCTCCTCGCTCTTGGTGATCATCACCACCGGCGTCTGGGGGCGCAGGCCCTTGAGGCGCGAAAGGGTCTCCAGCCCGCTGAGGCCGGGCATGTTCTCGTCCAGGAACACGATGTCGTACTCCCGGGCGCCCACCTTCTCCACGGCGTCGAGCCCGTTGTTCACGGTGTCCACCGTGTAGCCCTTCTCCTGGAGGAACATCACATGGGGCCGCAGCAGGTCGATCTCGTCGTCGGCCCAAAGGATGTTCACGTTCATGGTCGGGAGGTTGCGCCGCCGGGCGGCTATTTTCGGCCCGTGAAGGTACGGCGGTGGCGCCGACCCCGATCCCCACCGCGTGGCCCGCAAGATCCTCAACGACCCCATCTACGGGTTCATCACCGTGCCGGACGCGCTGGTGCTGCGGCTCATCGACCACCCGTGGTTCCAGCGGCTGCGCTACATCAAGCAACTGGGCCTGTCGCACCTGGTGTACCCCGGCGCGCTGCACACCCGCTTCCACCACGCGCTGGGGGCCATGCACCTCATGGGCCAGGCCATCGAGGTGCTGCGCGGCAAGGGCCACGCCATCAGCGAGGCCGAGGCGCAGGGCGCCGCCATCGCCATCCTGCTGCACGACGTGGGCCACGGCCCCTTCAGCCACGCGCTGGAGACCAGCATCGTGCAGGACGTGGGCCACGAGGCGGTGAGCGCCCGCGTGATGGACGCCCTCGACACGGCGTTCAACGGGGCGCTGGCCCTGGGCCTGGCCATCTTCCGCGACGCGCACCCCCGGCACTTCCTGCACCAGCTGGTGAGCAGCCAGCTCGACGTGGACCGCATGGACTACCTCAACCGCGACAGCTTCTACACCGGCGTCAGCGAAGGGGTGATCGGCGGCGACCGCATCATCAAGATGCTCGAGGTGGTGGACGACCGGCTGGTGGTGGAGGAGAAGGCGATCTACAGCATCGAGAAGTTCATCGTGGCGCGGCGCCTCATGTACTGGCAGGTGTACCTGCACAAGACGGTGGTGAGCGCGGAGGTGATGCTGGTGGAGGCCCTGCGGCGCGCGCGCGACCTGGCCGAGGCGGGCGCGGACCTCTTCGCCAGCCCGGCGCTGCTGCGCTTCCTGCGGGGCCGCCATGACCTGGGCGGCTTCGACGACCCCGCCGTGCTGGCCGACTTCCTGCGGCTGGACGACCACGACATCATGGGCGCCGTGAAGGTGTGGGCCCAGCACCCCGACCCCGCCCTGGCGCGCCTCTGCGCGGACATCGTGGAGCGCCGCACCTTCCGCATCCGCCTGCAGGACCGGCCGTGGGACCCCGAGCGGCAGCAGGAGCTGAAGGAACAGGTGGCACGCAGCCTGGGCATCCCCCCGGCCCAGGCCGACCACTTCGTGCTGCACGGCCGCATCGTCAACAACGCGTACGACGACACGCGGCAGCGCATCGAGCTGCTCTACAAGGACGGCAGCCTGCGCGACATCGCCGCCGCCAGCGACAACTTCGGCATCCAGGCCATGGCGCGGCCGGTGGAGAAGTGGTACCTGGCGTGGCCGCGGTGGGTGGGGTGAGGGTGATGTGCGTCAGGCGGCGCCACGTTGTTCTAGGACCTTCCGAGCCACATCCAGATAGATGGGCTCGCCACTGGCGATGAGGTAGTCACGAACGAACCAATCGGGCACGCGGCGAGTGTCCCAAGACCAGACCCTGCCGATCTCCGCCTGCTTCATTTCCGCGAAAAGAAGGGGTTCCGACGGGCCGCCGTCGAATGCCGTCGAATTGTCGAAGACAAAGGCATGATAGCACAGGTCGATCGCAGGCAGCAACTGCTTCAGTGACCGGCCGTAGCGTTCCACGACCTTCTCCCTGGGCACATCATGCCCACCATTGGCCACCCTGATGCGCACACGGTCCACATTGATCTCCGCCGAATTTGTGGCGATGAAGTACAGGTACACCTTGTATCCGGCCTCCATCGCCCGTCTCATCAAGGCTAGTTTGCTCGGATGGCTGAACACGGTTTCGAATGAGAACTGCACCCTCTGCACCAGCAACTGGTCGCACAGATAGGCGGCGAGCAGCTGAGCGAAATGATCGAGATGCCCGGTCCTGAGCAAATGGAACTCCGTACCGACGAATCGATGATCGAGAAGCATCCGGCGCCTTGTGAAACGCCTGTTGAGCAGACCGGAACGTGAGGCGAAGTCGCGCAACGACCTTTCGTCCACGCGGACCCTGTACTCGGCCAACTCGATGCTTCGCTGCTTCCACAGTGCGACCGCGATCTCGTCCGCGTTCACATACACCCCCAGGTTCACCGGCCTTCCGCGCACCTCGGTCCGCATCACCTGCTTCTTCATGATGCTCTTGCCCGACCCGTTGGGTCCCGCGAACACCCGCAGCCGTGGTCGCCGCTATGCTCGGATGATCAGGGCAGCCGGACCGGTTGCAGCTGCTTGACGCGGCGCCACACGCGGCCATCCGCACGCACACGCACCAGCCAACCATCCTCCTCCACCAGAATGGTCTTGCGCTTCGTGAACGCCTTCCGAGCGGCTTGCCGGGTGGCGGTCTTGAAGGCCTTGTTCATCGCCTTCGCCTCCTCGCTCAGCTCCTCGGTTATCAGGATCTTCACGGACATGGACCAAAGGTAGTGCAGTGCCGATGGCAGTGGCACGCTCGCAGGGCTCCGAGCGGCACGGGCACCGACGCTCACGCCGGGATGGGGCCGGGGTGCGAGGCGGTTCAGCCGCGCTTAACCGGCCCGTTCATACGCTTCCCGCAACCACGCGATCAGTTCCTTGTCCACCTGATCCGCATCGGAGAGGCGGACGCGATGGCTTACCATGCTGTTGAAGCTGCCGCTCGCCTCCAGCCGATCGGTGGCCGCAGCACCCTTGAGGTTGATGCCCACGTCCACGCGCGTCGCGGTGCTGGGCTGGATGATGGCGAACTGCTTCCTTCTGCGCAGGCTCACATAGGTCTTCATGGGCGCCACGTCCACCTCCTTGCCGAAGGTGTGCACCGCTTTCATGATGCGGTCGTGGATGGGACGCAGGGCCGCTTTGGCACCGGCGTACTGGGCATCCAGCAGCGCACCGCGGTCGTCCATGGTGCTGGCCGCGCTTTTGCTCAGCGTGAGCGCGATGAGGTTGGCGTAGCCATGCCCGAGCCCGTGCTCCTCCTTCAGGAAGGCCACCCGTTCGCCATGCTTGGCCGGTCCGGCCTTGTCCAGCAAGGCCACCCAGGCGTCCAGGTCGCGGCCGGTCTTTTCCTTCAGATTCGCGATCATGGTGCGCAGCGCGGCATCGGGGTCGGTGGCCATGGGCTTGGGGGAGGTTGGTCGTGGACCACGAAACTATGGCTCCACCGGGGACCACCGGGGCTGTGGAGCGCATCGCAGCCACCGGCTTCCATGGACGTGCGCCGCTGCAGGACCGCGCACGCCATATCCCGGGGGAGCTTACAGGAGCACCACGGAACCAGCGTTGGCGCACCAACGAAGGAGGAGCCCGCCAGAAAGGATGTTCACGAAGCCGTTCCAAGCTTCCCCTCTCCAGGCCATGGCGCGGCCGGTGGAGAAGGGATACCTGGCGTGGCCCCGGTGGGTGGGGTGATCAGCTCCTCGCGCGAGTTGGGGCGCGGGAGGCCCTGTTCCGAACCGGGAGATGGACGCTGCTATGGGTTAGGTTTGGACCGAGATGCCCCCGAGCTTCCGGATCCTCCCCACCCTGTTGCTGGAACCCTACCAGCTGGCCGTGGCGGATCATCCCTTGGAACGTTACCGCACCTTGCAGGACAGCGAACTGTCCGTAAAGGCCTTCAGCTTCCACACCTCGGTCTCGGCCGTATTCTCCAGCAAGATCGAGGGCGAAGAGATCGAACTGGACAGCTACGTCAAGCACAAGCGCTTCGGCATTCCCTTCCGGCCGGACCACACCCAGAAGGTGGACGACCTCTACGCTGCCTACCAATTCGCGCAGGCCAAGCCCTTGGATCGTGACACCCTGCTGGAGACCCACCGGATGCTCACCCGCCACATCCTTCCCGCAGGCCGGGGCGGCCGGGTGCGCACCAGCGCCATGTACGTGACCACGCCCGATGGCCGCATCGAGTACGTGGCCACGCCCCCCCATGCCGTGCAGGCCGAGCTGGACAAGTACTTCGCCGACCTGGCGCTGCTGCACACCATGGACCTGTCCCTGGCGCAGGTGTTCCATTACGCGGCCTTGTTGCACCTGGTGTTCGTGAAGATCCACCCCTTCGACGATGGCAACGGGCGCTGCGCACGCCTGCTGGAAAAGTGGTTCCTCGTTCAAAAGCTCGGCGAAAAGGCCTGGCTCATCCCCAGCGAGCGCCATTACTACCAGCACCACCAGCAGTACTACCGCAACATCCGCATGCTCGGGCTGGAGTATGATGCCCTGGACTACGCGCAGGCCCTGCCCTTTCTGCTGATGCTCCCCGCCGCTCTGGAGAAACCAACGCCGGGAACCTGAGCTGGGGGTGGACCAGCACCTGGCGTGGCCACCCCGAACCCGCGAGCGCCAGTGGGAGCGGGAAAGGACGAACGGCCGTGAACGGCGCGAGCGTGGATGCTCGCGCGAGGTGGGTTGGGCCTTGGTCGTGTTCTGCACGTGCAACCCGCTCTGCTGAAGCAGGTCCAGCTGCTGGGCATAGGTCAACGCTGGCTTGCTGCACGACGGCTTCGCCATGGCCCAAAAGAAAACTCACCCTGAGCGCGCTGATCTGACGGGAAGCGGGGTGAGCGTGTTGGTGCTGTGATATGGTGGCGGGCCAACAATGTAAGCTCATCCTCAGCGCCCCCCGTATCCACTTCTGCACAACTTATCTGTTCAGCTCTACCGGCCGTACATCGTGCTCTTCCATGTAGTCTTCTACGTCCTTCACCTCGTTGCTTGGCACCACTGTGTATCGGCTCTGTGCGCGGAACGCCTTCCACGTGGCATGTTGCTTCGGATGCGTGCTTGCATCCGGCTCATCACCCACCACGTAGGCCTTGCCCAAACGCTTACTTGCGCTGATGGCGCGTTGCACGTCGTTCAGCTCGTACAACTGGATCTCCAAATGGTAGTTCGGCCGCTCAAAGTCCACCACCTCGCCGATCACATCCAGTTCGTTGCGGCCATGGAAGCCGATGGTGACCGCGGGCATGAGCAGATCCGGCAACTGCGCTTGGGTAAGTGTTACCTCCCATGCCAGCCGCTGGGCGGTGCGCACGCGCAAACCTTCCCGCACTTCGTCGATGTCCGAGGTCGCAGGTTTACTTCCCAGTTCCTGGTCATCCACCAGCAGTTTGAAGAGGGCTGCGAAACGCGCTTCATCCGCCTCCACCTCAATGCGCGTCACCGGACCGAAGGTGAGCAGGTTGCGGCTGTATCGGCTCAAGTAGTCGAAGTAGGGCTCCTGCAACAACTGCCCGGCCAGTTCCCCAGCCTCCACCTGGCTGAAAAGACCGGCGCTCAGCTTCGCATCCGCCAGGGTCTCCCGGGCCAGCGCCTTCAGGTTCACCACCAGCATGCGGTGGGCATCGCGCCCCAGCAGGTCGCGCACCACACCCACCCTGTTGCGGCTCCAAGCGAAACGAGGCCCTTGCGCGCCGCGCATGAAAAGCCCCACGGCGAGCTTGTCGCCGGCCACGGGATTGATCCCGGCATGGACGATGGAATAGAAGCTGCTCATGGGTTCGGCGCCGAAGCCCGGCGCAGGCATTGGTTCAGCATTGGGCCAACAAGGCGTGGAAATGGACCAGAACGGCGGGAAGGCGCGGCGGATCGAAGAGCCGGTCCTGCAGCCGTTGGCGCAAGGTGGCTACATCGATGCCCCAATCGGCCGGAAGCCGGGAAAGGATCTCATCGGTGCGCTGTTCGCATTCATGCACCCAAAGGTAGGCATCCTGTTCGGCGTGGGCGATCAAGCCACTGTCCCTGCTGAAGCTGACACCCAGTAAAGCTGGCATCACCGGGTGGGCCAGGAGACTGTCGCCCATGGTCAGCAGGGGCAGGGGGTGGTCCAGCACATTGGTGCCGAAGATCGCTTCGTGGTCCATCACCCGGAACGTGAAGCCTTCCGGGTCCGTGGTCACCAGGATGTTCGGGTTGTTCTGCGTGCGGTCCTCATTGGCCAGCCAGATATCGAACAGCGCGATGCGGAGCAGGTCGGCTTTGTTGGGGTAGTGCCGCCGTTCGTAAGGGTTCGTGGTGCGCAGGAACCGGTTCAGTTCCACCGAGTCACTGCGGAAGGCTGTAGCCCAACAGGTGGTCTTGAAATAGGCCGGCTGCCGATCGTTGGCCACGAAGCGCCCCACATGGGCCGGGTCCACACGCATCAGTGCAGCTTCCAGCACCGGCAGGCCCCAGATGCGTGCGTAATGGTGCGCCAGCAATTCGTTCACCAAGCGGGAGCACACCCGCTGCCCGCCGCCATGCTTGGCCACATACGCCCGCAGGTCGTCGCCCACCACCAGGATCGGCCGCATGCCCGTGTCCCAGGCATCCTGGGCTTCGGTGACGCTATGGCGAAGGGGGAGTGGTTCCATGGGCTTCTACCTCTCGCATCCATTCATCCAAGAGGCCAAAGTAGTAGGCTTTGGCAGCCTCGATAAGCCCTACTACCGGACGGTCGCTTGTGATCGTGTACTCAATGAAGAACCCAGGCTTCCCCTGCTTGGAGGCATGCAATGAGGGTGCGCATTCCATCCCTTCTTCCTTCCTTACAAGTGACTCAAAACTGTCCTGTCGGGCATTCATATGGAAGCTACCCTTACGGCTGTATGCATAGTGCGCAAACTGGTTCCGCAGGGTGAGGTAGAACTCAAGCCGATTTTTAAGTGGGTCGAGCTTGGGTGATCAGCTCCTCGCGCGAGCGCCCTCGCTCGTGCGTCGGCCCCTCGTCAGGCGTTCAGCGGCGCGAGCGTGGACGCTCGCGCGAGGTGGGGGGGAAGGCCTTCTTAGGTCTGGGGTGGCGAATGGAAGGCCATGCACAGGGTAAACCTACTTACGCCTGCCATAGTGCTTCTCGAACTCCTTCATGATCTCCGGGCTGTAGAAGCGCTTCTTCTGACCTTTAGGGTTGTTCCAATCCAAGTGGCGTTCACCTGAGTAGCGAGCATCGAGTTCCAGTTGCTTCTTCAGCGCATAGAACTTAGGGCCAACCTTGAAATCGCTGAACGCCTTGTTCATAGCCGGAAGCAGATCCTCCTTGTAACGCCACGGATACTTGCGTCTGAAGGCCTCCTCCGATTCGATCTTCACCGGGATGGCATTGGGGTCATCCGGGGAATAGCGCAGCTTGCTCTTAACGAACTCGGTCCGGAGCTCCAGGCTGATGCTGAACCGGGAATCGGACTGTCCGTCGATCTGCGTTTCCAAACCTTCGATGTATCGAAGCAGATTCTGATGTTGCAGCGGTTCACTGTTGATCGAGTAGCTCTGCAGCTCATGCGGATGGAAGAAGCTCATCGGCATGAGGTAGAAATTGTAACGCGCCAGGTCCACGTTGAACCAATCCTTCGCGAGTTCCAAGTAGTTGCGCAATGAGGCCGTGCCCACCTCCTGAACTTTCAGCTTCAGCATGGGGCTGTCATTCAGCATGTGAACGGCGTTGTCCCGGAACTCCACCAAGGCGAATAGATGATCTAGCAGCACTTGGTCCAGCGATAAGGAATTGAGGCCTTCGCCGATGCTGATCGTACGCGGATTACCTGTCCACTTGGACACCACTACTCGGCCCTCATGGTCCTTCTTGTGAATACTGTCCTCCTTCTCTGCATTATCGCGAAGGATTTTTGCTTTGACCAACAACTCCCATGCGTTCACCATCAGGATGCAAAAGCTCTCCTCCCGGTACTTGAAGTCCGGCTTGTTGTATACCTCGATTGCGGATAGAGCGGCATGGACGCTCTTCTCTACGAGCTTGCCGGAACGGGTTGGTACATCCGGCTCGTGCATATCCTTCACGCTCAGCCGCTGTGCAAACTCGGCCTTGCTCAAGTTGCTGATGGGCTGGGCCTTGAATTCGTTCGGCCCGAGCCTCACCAGCACGTTCTTCCACTCATTGCGGCTCACCTTGGCCTTCACAGTTCCTTTCAGCGGGTAGCCAGTGTGTTCAGCTATCTCCTCCATGGTGAAGTTGCGACCCTCCTTCTCCATGCGGGATAGAAAGCTGTGGAATGCGTCCTGCTTGGGGTTGGAACGCTGTTCTACCATGGTCTAACAGGCTCACTTCACTCGCACCTCCATCACCCGGCTCGTATCCACCCCCAATATATCGATCACCTTGACCATTACGTGGTAGGTGCCCGCAGCGGGGTACTCATGCTCCACACTGGTGTATTCCAGCTTTGGGTCCTTGCGGGTGCGGAAGCTCTGCCACTCGTTCTCGAAGAGGTAGTTACCGGTCCATTCCTCCTTCACGGTACCATCGGGCTGGGGCACGCGGATCACCTCCCTCTTGTCGCGGTAGTTGAAGTCGATGGCCCAGTAGTCCACCCAATCCTGCCAGCTTTCGGTGAGCACGGTGCGCTCCACGAAGCCGTCCTTGTCCTTGCTCAGCTTCACGATGCGGCCGTTCTCGATCACCACCTTGGCGCCTTTCTTCAGCTGCTTCTCCACTTCCTCCAGGTCGTCCTGCGTGTACTTGGTCACGAAGTCCACCAGCTCGATCTTCACCTTGCGCTTGCTCACGTGGGCCTTGGCGTTCAGGTAGGCCACATCGAAGAACTTCACCTGGCCTTTCTCCACGGCACGGGGATCGAACACGTCCTTGGGGATGTACTTGGCCACCATGTCCACACCCTGCTCGCGCAGCTCGTCGAACACGTTCGGCATCAGGCCCATCTCGAACTCGAAGCCCAGCACATCCACTTTGGTAATGAGCTTGCTCTTGCACTCCTCGAAGATCTCCAGCACGCGCTGCTTGGTCACGGGCACATCCAGCGGACCCACATGCACCATGCGTCCCGCCTTGCGTCCGTGTAGGTGTGTGAAGCTCTCGGCGGCTTGCGCATGGTAGGCTTGCAGGATCAGGTTCAGGTAGGCCTGCTCCTTCTTCTTGCGTGCGCCGTTCACCAGGTTGTCCATAAAGAACTGGCGCTCGTACTTGCCCAGGTTCAGCACCTCGAAGGCGCGGTAATTCTTGCCATCTGCCTTTAGCTCCCGCTGCACACCGATCATGCGCTTGCGCGTAGTGTGGATACCGAAGCGACCCAGATCGCAGGTGATCCACTTGCGGCCTAGCTTCTCGGCCACCGCAGCCGTAGTGCCGCTGCCTCCAAAGAAGTCGGCGACCAGGTCGCCTTCGTTGCTGCTGGTCTTCAGGATTCGCTCCAATAGAGCTTCAGGCTTCTGCGTAGGATATGAAGTCCCTTCAGTTGAAGATGCTGAAATTGCAGAGACATCATCCCAGAGAGTTTGAATCGAAACACCCTCCCCTTCATCCAGATACTGCTTCTTCTGCGGCACGGTGCCAGGCTTCGTTTGTACCACGAGCCCCTGCTCGATCAGCTTCTGCATAGTTGCCTCGCTATACCGCCAATACCGTCGGACACCCATTACCTCGTAGTTGGGGTTTCCCTTGCTTGATCCTCCAGGACCAATCATGCTCACCAAGCGGTACTTCCTCTTGCTGCCCGGGTCGGTGTACTTGAAGAAGGTAGACACATATTCCTCCGTGTAGGGAAGGAACTGGTTGTTGAACACGTACGCGGGCGACTTGCCATAGGCAAAGAGCGTATCCGTATTTGCGCCCATGAACTTACTGCCTTGACCGATGTTGCCCTTTACCGTTTGGGCGCGCTTCCAGACGATTTCGTTGATGAAATTGTTTGAGCCGAATACATCGTCCAGCATGAGCCTTACATGAGCGTTCACACGCCAATCGCAATGGACATAGATGCTCCCATCCGCAGAGAGCAGACCATGCATCAGACGGAGTCTATCATAGAGCATGCTCAGGTAACTGCTCATTCCTCGCTCCCAAGTGTCCCGGTAGGCGATCTCTTCAATGACCGTCTGACGCTTCTCTGCCGTCTCGCCCCCGACCTCAATATCGAACCCAAAGTCAGCACCAACGGCGAACGGCGGGTCGATATAGATGAGCTTCAACCCTCCCTCGCGTTCAATCTCTTCGCGCAGCGGCCCGTTGGCCAAGCTGGAGAGAATGAGCTTGTTGTCGCCCCAGATCAGCTTGTTGGTCCAGCCTTGCAGTTGGCGGCCCTTGGTATCGAACATGGTGGGCGCGTGCTCCACCTCCTGCCGGGGCTCGTCGATGTGCTCGATGCTGTGGAAGGGCAAGGCAGCGTTGGTGACCTGCTCGTTGCGGCCGTTCCAGAAAAGGAAGACGTCCTCCTCATCGGCGTACAGCTTGTAGATGTACTCTTTGGGCAGCGGCCGCCCTTCCTGGATGAGGCCAATGATCTCCTGCTTTTCTTTCTCGCTAAGGCTCATGATATCGGTGCGATGGCAGCTACTTGACGGCGAAGTCGATGCCGTCGGCTTTTTTGATGTAGGTAGGCAGGTCGAAGCAATCAAGCTCGATGTCCTGCAGTTTGCAGATGGCTGGGATTTTCTTGAATACCTTGCCGTCGTTACTGGCAGTGGACTCTTCAGTAACGATGGTGATCGGATCCAGGCTCTTCTTCTCACGAAGCGCGAGCAGGATCAACTTGAAGTCGGCGTCCTCCATGTAGTCCAGCTTGCGGTTCTCGAACTCCGCTTCGGTGAGCTTCCGTTTCTGCACACTGATCGCGAAATCGTTCTCTACCCTGTTGATCAACGCAGGCGTCGCCAACAAGTCCTCGGTCTTCAGCCGGTTGGACTTCTCTTCGAGGTAAGGAAGGGTCTTGACCACAACACCTTGCGCGATACCCTTGCACTCCAAATACACCTGTTCGATGACGACGATCTCCTTCGACTCGATCTTCTCCTTGAAGAACGAGAAAAGCCGTTGGTCCCGGTCAAACGGCAGGTAGTACCGGACCAAGGTGAGCAACGAGCTGGAGTCGATGGCCACCCTCATCCGAAGAACTGCTGGAATTCGGCATTGCTGAACTTCCACTTCTCGCGCACCTCGAACTCTGAGAGCACGCCTTCATGGAAGGCCGTTTGGATGGTGCTCACCAACAAGGGCGACTTGATGGGTTTCGGGTTGCGCGCTTCGACGGTACGGCCTTCTTCTTCATCAAGCTGCTTCCGCCGCTCACGCTCTTTCTCCCGTTCCATCTGATCGCGCAGATGCTGTTCCTCCAGGTCATCCTTCACCTTCGTGTAGTCGGCGACGCTGATGCGGTCGTTCAAGCGCATACGGGTGAAAAGGGCCAGCTTGCTGAGGTGTGTGGCCTTGGATACAGCGGTGAGCGTATCGTAGTGGTAATCGTTGGCCGCGGTCGCCCGGTCCAAGGCTTCGAGCACACGGGCATGGTCGCCTGCCAGAAAGTAGAACGCGAAATCGTTGCACCAGCGCTCCACGTCGCTCAGGTTCTTCTGAGCCAGCACCTCAATGGGCAATTCTTCCACTTCCTCCTGGCCAAGAAGATAATGGCCGAGCTCGTGGGCCAGCGTGAAGATCTCCCGACGGAAAGCGTTCTGGTGCCGCTTGAGCACGATCACGTTGGGCTTCAAGAAGAAGCCATCCACGTTGGTCTTCTCCTGGTTCCAGGTCTCCACGAACTCGAACACGAGGACGTTCTTGGCCGCCAACGCAGCGATGAGCCCTTTCAGGTGGTCGCGCAGGTCTTGATGAAAATCGGGAGCGACAGCCGCACGCATTTCGGCGGCTGCCTGTTGGGGCAGTGCCTTGACGGTATAGAGGGGTAGCATCCGGCTCTGCTCCAGGTCGGCCAGTTTCGCGATGGCGCTCAGCGCGATGGAGAAATCCTCAAAGCGGGTCACCACCTTTCGGGCTGGCAGGTTCAGGTCAGTATTAAAGCGCTCCTTGCGGAAGAAGATGCTGCTCTCCGGTGCGGCTAACGGCGCCTTGGGGTCCAGGTAATAGTGCAAGCCCTTGTGAAAGACCTTGTCCACCCGTTTGAGGGTGCTTAGCTTGATGTTCGTTGCGAACAATTCCGCTTCGGTGACCGGCGTCTTCAGGCCTTGGCTGACCTTCTCCAAAAGTTGAGGCACGGACAAGCCGAACATCTTCATCAGATGCTTCAGTCGGGCTATGTTCTGCTCTACGGTCACTGCGCTTGCTCTAGGTCAAAAGTAGCCCGGGCGTTCATCACACTTCCGTGGCTTGGGTATCGGCGTGGCACAGTTCCGCCAGATCGGCGAAGGTGCGCAAGCTGTTGTAATGGGTGTCCCAGGTTTCCTGCTTCACGTACAGCGGGTGGTAGGTGAAGCGGTCCTGCACGGCGTTCACATCCACGCACCATTGGCGCAGGCGCATGATCTTCCGTTTGTCGTCTTCGTCCTCCCGGCCCTTGGTCTCCATGATCCACACATCGCGCTCGTTGGTGCGGGCCAGGAAGTCGGGATTGAAGCTACTGATGTTGCCATTGCTCTTCTGGTACTCCATGAAGAACTTGACGGCTTGGGTGTTACGGGCGAAGGCCACCACATCGGGCGCCTTGTCCAGGAAGCCCGCGAAGCCGCGCTCGAAAGGGTTCTGCCCGAGGATCTTGTTGAAGACGGTCTTCTTGCTGTGCATGCTGGGCTGTTCGCTGGCCACATGCACGGGCGTATCCAGCAAACTGCGGAAGCCGCCGAAGCGGATGGCATCGGCCTCCTTCACCGTAAGGCTGTCGATGGCCTGCTTGAAGGTGCCGTAGAGCACCTGCTTGGCTTCTGGCCGGGTGAGGTTGCACACGAACTGCGGGTCGTCCACGGTGAACGGCTGCGTGAAAAGCTGACCGGTCGCGTAGTCGCGCACCAGCGGATACAGCGCATCGAAGCCGTGGAAGAGCTTGCTGTTCTTGAGGATCTGCTGGGTGAGGAAGCTGAGGACGTTGCGGTGGTCGGGCACCACGCCTTTCAGCTCAGTGCTGTGGCTATGCTGCCCGTGCAGGTCCTCAAAGTCGATCTTCCGGATCTCGTCCGGCGTGTAGGTGCGTGGGTCCACCTTACCGGGGAAAAGCTGATCACGGTCCAACTTGCTCAGCACCTCGAAGTCGCGGTAGAATTTGGGTGTGAGAATTGGCAGCGGGATGTCCAGCGCGCTGATGTCCCGGTCCGTGGCCTCTGTTTCCACTTCCACCACTACCGGGTTGCTGCCACCGCTGCCACCACCCATGGGCTTGTACTCGAAGGTGACGCCTTCGGTCTTCAGGCTTTCCACAAACTCCAAAAAACGCCGTGTGCCCACCACCACGAGCTTCTCCTGCACCTCCAACGAGAACATCTTTCGTAGACCACGACCCAGCGTTTGCTCCGGCAGGATGTTGCTTTCTGCCCGGTATGGCCGCAAGCCGACAATAGTGCTCACGTTGCGGACGTCCCAGCCTTCGCGCAGCACCAGAACGCTCACCACGCAGAGGTACGGTGAGCGCACGTCGTCGATGGAATCGGCCGCCTTGCGTAGGCGTTCCAATTCCTCCTTGTCCTTCTTCGCCTTGGTGCCCTCGCCCTTCAGTTCGCCATTGTCCTTGGTGTGGATCACCAGCACACGGTCCTTCAGCAGCGGGTAGCTCTGTTGCAGGTATTCGCTCAGCTGGTCCGCCTCCTGGGTATCCATGGTCATGTAGAACAGGATGGGCGAACGGTGCTTATTCAGGGCGTTGTACTGCTGCTCCCATTCCTGGTAACCCAGGTGGATGTGGTCGCGGAACTGCTCAATGAGGTCCGTGCTATCCTGCTCGTGCAGCTTCTCCCGGCTCTCCCGGTCGGGCAGCACCGGCGTCTTCACCACGTTGTGCGTGATGGCCTCTACCAGCGGATAATCGCAGATGGTCTGCACGAAGATGCTGCCCTTGTTGTGGCGTGGCGTGGCGCTGCAATCCACCTGCAGGGCGATCCCGTTGCCCAGGCGCAGCTTCAGCTTGTTGTGGATGTCCTGGATGCATTGGAACCAGGCAAGGCTCCTGTCGTGGATGTGGTGCGCCTCGTCGTTCATCACCACCAAGTCGCTCAGGCGCTCACTGCGGAGCAGTTTGCCCAAGTCCAAGCCCCGGTTGGTATCGGCATCGGCCTTCGGCTTCTTGCCCAGGAAGTACTCCTCGGTGCTTTGCTCCGGTTCCTCATTGAAGAAGACCCGATGGATGTTTGTGAGGAAGATGTTGCCATCGGGCGATAGCGGCCCAAGTTCATCCTGCACGTGCAACTGGGGTCGGAAATCCACCTGCCAGTTACGGTCGGCCCAGCCGTTCTCTGGGATGAAGGGTTCTTCACGGAACATGGTCAGGCCCTCAAAGTCCTTTAGCAGGCGGTTGAGCACAATGATGTTCGGCGCGATAACAAGAAAGTTGCGACTGAGGGTGCTGTCCGCTTCGTAGAGCTTGTGGAAGTAGCTCCAGACCAGTGCCAAGCCCAGCACCTTGGTCTTTCCCGCGCCGGTGGCCATCTTCACAACGTAGCGTGCCCACACTTCATCGAACATGCCGGTGCTCACGCGTCCGCTGCTGTCGAAGCGCATCAGACCGTATTTGTCCCGCGCCTGTGCCACCTCATACAGCCAGATGATGCTCTCGATGGCCTCGCGCTGGCTGAAGTAGAAGCGGAACTCGCCGGTCTCGGTGGGATGCTCGGTCTCGAACCAGAAGTTGAGTAGCGCACGAGAGGTATCGCTGCACGACTTATAACCACCTTCACGCCAGGCGGCCACCTCTCGGCGGATCTTGTCCACCAGGGGCGGTATCAGTTCATCGAACTTCTTCCCTGCCTGCTGGTCCGGGGTGGGCCGCCAGCGCTGGTCAGGATGGAGGATATCAAATGGAGTAGTGCGCATTGCTGCGGGCCAAAATACCAAGGAGGTGGCCAGGGGCCTTCCCTTCTATCAACACGGAGGCCCGGATCGTTGAAAACTCTGCGCACCATTCCTCTCCATACGGGTATATCTTGAAACAAACGAACTGACGAGTAACATGGCAGAGTTCATCATTCAGAAGAGCGCCAGCGGGCAGTTCTACTATACGTTCCGCGGCAACAACCACGAAGTCGTAATGGTCGGCGAGGAGCACACCACCAAGCAAGCCTGTCAAGGCAGCATCGCTTCGGTGAGGTTGAATGCGCCGAACGATGACCGGTACACCCGCTGGCAGACCGGGGCTTCCTACTACTTCAACCTGAAGGCGGCGAATGGAGAGAAGCTCGGTGCAAGTGAAGCTTACACCACAGCCCAATCAAGGGAGACGGGTATCAGTGTGGTAAAGCGCGAGGCGCAGGGGGCACCCGTGATCGACCGGTCTTGAACGAAACACATACAACACATGAAGATCAAGAATGGAACCCCAGGGGTCCTTGCCCTGAAGCCCGGCCAAGCCGGGGTGATGGAGCGGATGGATGGAACAACCGCCAACTATGGCGTGATCCGGCTGGAGCCGGATGCGCTGGTGCATTATACCGGGCAGGGCCTGCGCGTGATGTGGAAGCCGGACATGAGCGCGGAGGAGAAGGTCGAGGCCGACCGGCTGAAGGCGATGCTGAAGGAGCAGGATGGTGAACAGAGGCTGATGGCGATGGGGCATATTGAGGTGACCGCACTGTCCAGGATCAGGAGCATCTGGTGAGGGGCCGGGCGCAGGAGCGTGGACACCGTGCCGGTGGCCGGCCGAAGGAGAACTTGGGGAGGATGTTCGGGAAGCGGTAGCCTTCGAACAGGCCTAAGAGCGTGATAAGTACGACTGGGCCGTGCTTGCTTCCCAAGTTCAAGGTGGCGGAGCCAAGAGGCCTGTGGCTTAGTTGACCATGACCCAATGGCCTGAATGCCTCTCCGCCTCCGGCGGCCGGAACAAGGCTCAAGGATCACGTGTCACGTTCCAAGGCATCAAGGTCGGTGGGTTCCAGGCCGCCCAAGGCGGAGGGGTTCAAGGCCTATCGGTATTCAGGTGGCGGAGCCAAGCGGCCGGTTGGCCAGATGCCTACTGACCTCCATACCGCTCCGCCTCCGGCGGCCGGAACAAGGCTGAAGGAACAAGTGTCACGTTCCAAGGCATCAAGGTCGGTGGGTTCCAGGCCGCCCAAGGCGGAGGGGTTCAAGGCCTTTCGGGGCTCAGGTGGCGGAGCCAAGCGGCCGGTTGGCCTGTGGCCTACGGACCTCCATACCGCTCCGCCTCCGGCGGCCGTGCGCCCCTGCGGGCCCTTCGTGCTGCGCAACCCCGCAGAACGGGCGCCTTGCCGGGCCTTGGCCCCCAGCCGCCTGCACCATCGACCGATCTGCCCGTGCGGAAGGGTTCGCCTGGTGGGGCGTATGGGCCTACCTGCTGCTGCATGTCGATCGACTTGAGGGTCCATGTGGATCGACCTGAGGGTGCATGTCGATCGACTTGA
>CALMPI010000002.1 GCA_937872175.1 uncultured Flavobacteriales bacterium
GGCCCACGCAGGTGCAGTTCGCATCCCAGGTGTCGTTGCCGGTGGTGGCGAGGCCATCATCGCAGGCGGTGCCCGGCAGGGCGCTGCCGCCCGGGGTGCCTTCGCAATCGATCAGCTGACCGACGCAGGTGCAGTTGGCATCATACGTGTCGTTGCCGGTGGTGGCGAGTCCGTCATCGCAGGCGGTGCCGGGGAGGGCGCTGCCGCCCGGGGTGCCCATGCAGTCGATCAGCTGACCGACGCAGGTGCAGTTCGCGTCCCAGGTGTCGTTGCCCGTGTTGGCATTGCCATCGTTGCAGGCGGTTCCGGGCAGAGCAGCTCCGCCAGGCACACCGAGGCAGTCGATCAGCTGACCCGCGCACACGCAGTTCGCGTCCCAGGTATCGTTACCCGTGGTGGCGAGACCGTCATCGCAGGCGGTACCCGGCACGGCCGGACCACCCGGAACACCGTTGCAATCCGGGGGAAGCTGTTGCGGGTAGGTGAGGAGAGGGCTCACCACTTCGCCGGCGCCGGCCTGGTTCCACACGTAGGTCTCCAGGTTGCTGTTGGGGTCGCTCAGCTGCACGTTGATGTGGAAGCTGAAGGTGCCGTTCGTCGTGAACTGACCGATGAGCACGCGGTTGGTGCCGCTGGGGTCCACACCCTGGCTGGCAGGCAGCGTGGTCCACGCGTCGTTGATCACCTGCAGGCTGCTGGCCGATCCGGTCAGGGCCGCGAAGTCGATCAGACCGCTGATGTTGTAGGTCAGCGCGGGTCCCGTGCCCGGGATGCTGCCGTCGTTGCCGGTGAAGCCCGGGTACACACCGCAGGTGGTGAGGTCACCGTCCGTGTCGGCCGTGCGCAGCACACCGAACTGCTGGGTGGCCGCACCGCAACCCGCCGTGCCGCCGGCGGTACCGGTGGTGTTCACGGTGATGTAGCTGTCGAAGGCCGTGCCCTCGTCGACGCGACGCGTCTGGGCCGGGATCTCCGAGCCGAAGTTGTCATCGTTCCAGAAGGTCGTCGTCGTGGAGAAATCCAGCGGGTTGAGGCTCACGCCGCTCCCGGGAAAGGTCTCCGGCGCACCGAACACCTGGTTCAGCTTGTAGCCGGACAGCATGTCCACATACACCCGGTACACCTTGGATCCCGGGGCGATCGTGAAGCTGCTGTTGCCGAGGTCGTTGTTCAGGTAATCGGCATCGGCCTGTGTCACCGTGTGGAACTCCTCCACGATGATGCCTTCCAGGCCCTGGGCCTGGGCCACCAGGGTGCCGCAACAAAGGGCGGTCCCCAGCAGGAGTTGTTTGAATGTCTGGTTCATGGTTGGAATGGTTAAAGAGGGACGGTGCGCCCGGGGAGGGGATCGGGGCAGACCCGCCTCCCCGGGGACCGTTCAGGGGGTCGCTTAGTAGCAGGTGTTGTTGAAGGCGTTCACGAACAGGCCGAAGTCGGTGGCGTTCACGATGCCGTCGCGGTTCAGGTCACCGGTGCAGCCGGCCGACGCGGCGACGTCCAGGCCGATCTGCGCGGCCAGCGTCCAGCCCTCGGTCCAAGGCGCCACACCGGGCTGGAAGGCGCCACGGTATTTCGCACCGGTGAAGAAGCCGTCCACCGGAGGGGTCAACGTGGTCTGCGCGGCCACCGCACCGGCGGGAGGCACCGGATTCACGCGGTCCGTGAGGCTGTTGTTCGCACCCATCGTGTAGGTGGCGTCGATCAGCGCGTTCGCGCCCACGCTCAGGTTACCGTCCGCGGCGAACTTCGTCTGCTCAGGGCTGCCGCCGGCGGGCACCACGTTGTTGATCCGCAGGGGCGTGGCCACTTCCTGGAAGGTGCAGTTCTTCACATTGAACGTCCCTCCGTTCCACGAGGCGCCCACCTCCGTGGTCATGTTCAGGCCGCGCGCGAAACGCGCGAAGATGCTGTTGGTGATGCTGCCCAGCGTCCGCTCCTTGGCCTCGATCGCCTCGTCGTTCAGGTTGCGCGCAATGATCGTGGCGTTGTAGACGATGGGGTTCGACTTGATCCCGGTGTTCGTGGCGGCGTCGTCGCCGTCGCTCTCGAATCCATTGTCGCCCTGGTTGTTCGCACCACCGCTGTTGTCCGGTCCTTGGATGCCGTACACGAACTGCAGCTTGCCGTTCCAGCCGTTATCCCAGTCGATGTAGTCGTCGTCGCAATGGAAGGCCACGAGGTTCTTGGCGTTCACGGTGCCGCCGAAGAACTCGAAGCCGTCGTCCTTGTTGGCCACCACCTCCACGTGGTCGATGGTGGTGCCGGTGCCCACACCGCCCAGTGTCAATCCATTGATCTCGTTGTTCGCGCCGATGATCTCGCCGCCATGGCGCAGGCTCACGTACCGGATCACGCCACTGTTGTCATCGTTGATCTCGGTGCCGACCGGGTTGCCGAACTCGTGCCGCGGGTCACCCACCGCCAGGCCCTCGATCGAACCCACGCCGTTCACGGCCGTCTCCGTCGGGTCATTGTCCGTGTTCTGCTTGTTGGTGTAAGCGCGGCCCAGCACCACCAGGCTGCCCCATTGTCCGCGGTTCAGCACGGAATAGGAACCGTCGAGCGGGTCGTTCACGGAGGTCATGATGATCGGGCAGGTCTCGCTGCCGTTCGCCCAGATCTGCCCCCCGCGCGTCACGATGATCGCATGGGCGGCTCCTGCGTTGCTCTGGGCCTTGATCACCGTGCCCGGCTCGATGAACAGGTCCTGGCCATTGCCCACGTAGTGACGGGTGTCCAGGATGTACAGGTTGTTGCAGGTCAGCGTCGTGTTGGCGCTGAGCTGGTTGTCGTTCGCATCCACCAGTGTGGACATGAGCACTTGGGGGCGCGACGCTACGTCCGGACAGCCGCAGGCGCTGCCCACGGACTGGGCCGAGGCCGCATGTCCGGCAGCGGCCAGACCGGCCACCATCAGGGTTCGATTCACGTGTTTCATGGTCGGGAGAGTGTTAGGGTGTTTGGGGGTTCTGGAGTACTCGTTCAGGTGGGACAAAACTGTCCGCGCCCGACCCCATGGGGCGTTAGGGCCACGCTATCCTTTGCTTATGGATCAGGCCTTTCCAGGTGAATTCCGATGTCCATTCGATCACACGGACTTAACATCGGCCGTCCTGAGCCCAGGACCTTGTCATCCGTGCCGTCCCTGCTCGGATGGCGCTCCGCCAAAGCCTTACTTCCGTCCGCTCGACGCCTGACCGGCGGAGCCCTTCAACAGCGGGAACAACAGCTCGTCCGGCTCGTCGGCCACCGTGGATACGCACCGGACCAGTGATCCATCCGGCCGTTGCACCTGTGCGTTCAGTGCATAGGTGAGCTGACCTTGTGTGGTGAACTGTCCGATGAGGACGAGACCGCTTCCGGCCAGCCCGGCCGTGCCGCCCAGGACCGCCCAGGCGCCGTTCATGGTGTGGATGCAGCAACCCGGTGCACTGCCCAGGTAGCCCGGCTCCATGTACATGTTCACCACTTGGGGCACGCTGTCCATGGCCACCAAGCCATCCGCGGTCCCGTCGGTCGTGTCCAGGTCGCGAGGAACACCCCAATGCCGGTCGCTCGCCGCACCAATGGACAGCCAGGAGTCGTACCCGTCCTCACCTTCCCGGATGTCCCGATGGTGCATGCGATCGCCGTACTTCACACTGTTGGGCGAATTCACGAAGTGTGTGCTGGTCCGGATGAGCAGCTCGTTCTGCTCATCCCCGTACACCATGTTCAACCGGTGGCCTTCGGGCAGGTCGATGTACAACCGGTAGGTCACCAGCTCAGGACCGCCGCCCGCATCCGGACGCACCGCGTACCGCTCCAGGAGCACCCCCTCCAACGGGTCCTGCGCCGTTGCGCCGGCTGACCACGCCAGCAGTCCGAGGGCGACCGCGCACGGAAGGACGCGCATCGGTCAGCGTTTCACCACACGCCTGACCGTGCGGGCATCACCGTGCACCACTTCGAGGAAGTAGATGCCGCTCGACCGTTCGCTCAGGTCCAGGATGCCGGACCACGTGCCGGGGACGACGCCAAGATCACGGGCCACCACGCGCTGACCGAGGGTGTTCTTCAGTTCGATGCGTATCCGGCTTCCCCCGGCCCCGGTGATGCTCACGGTGAACCGTTCCAGCACCGGGTTCGGATGCAGGTCGATGATCAGGTCATCAGCGCCCTGTTCCCCGATGCCCACGGTGCCCGAGCAGATGCAGCCCGTCTGCCAGGTGTCGTTCACCGTGTTGGGGTCTCCGTCATCACAGGGCTGGCCCGGCAATGCAGGGCCTCCAAGGACGCCTTCGCAATCCTCGCCCACGCACACGCAGTTCGCGTCGTACACATCGTTCGCGGTGTCCCCATTGCCGTCATCACACGGCGTTCCCGGCAGGGCGCTTCCACCCGGCACACCAGCGCAATCCACCTGCTGGCTGGACGAATCGAAGCAAAGCCAGGGGGTGCTGAACTTGTTGTCCGCGTTATACCCTCCGCCCAGCGTATCCGCGGGGATGATGGTGGCATAGTACTCCAGGATCTCGTGGCAGTTCGGGTCGTTGCAGACAAGGCTGTCCGGAATGCGCACCCACAGGTTCAGGCAGAACGTCAACGTGCCGTCGGTGGTGAACTGGCCCAGGAGGATCCGGTTCGAGGCCGTGGGGCCTTCGATGTTCCCGATGTTGCTGCTCCAGGCGAAGTTGTCCGAGCTGTAGCTGCTCCCGTTCAGGTCGTTGAAGATCGTCGGCGCGGATCCCACCGAAAGGATCCCCGGCGGTGTGCCCGGGATGAGCCCGTCGGCCTGCGTCAGGGGAATGCCGGCCAGTGGGTCGGTGTTCACCAGCATCGGTGTGCCGGTGCTGCCACCGTCGTTGCTGGTGAGGATGGAGCCGTCGGGGTCCTCGTCCTTCGGCACGCCCCAGTGCGCATCGCTCGCCGCGCCGACGGTCAGCCAGCTGTCGATCGCCACCGAGTTCTTGTTGAGGTGGATGTCGTTGATGTCCACCGCCCACGCCTCGCCCCGGTCGTCGTTGTAGAAGAAGGTCGTAGTCGTGTTGAAGCTGATGTCATGGCCTGGAAAGCCGCCCACGGTGATGAGCTTGTAGCCGGCCTTCAGGTCCGCGAACACGCGATACGTGATCTCTCCTTCGTCAAGGTCGCTGCTGCCGTCCGAGTCGGACGCATCGTTCGCATCGGCCACGTAGTAGCGTTCCACCAGGATCCCTTCCAGACCGGAGGGGTCCGGCGGGGCGTACTGGCCCAGCAGGCCGGTGGCGGTCATGAGCAGCGGGAGGAGGAGTGTGCGATGCATGGGACGTGGTTCGGGGGCGAAACTACCGGGGGCACTTTGCGCCCATCGGAGCATTGGGTTACCAGATCGTGACGTGATCCTTATTCCCGGATGAGCCGACCTGTGCGGATGGATCCCGGGCCTTCCAGGCGGATCAGGTACGGACCCGGGGGTAGTTGCGCCACATCGAGGTGGACCTGACCCTGCGGAGCGCCGTCGAGCCGTGCGACCAGCACCGTGCGCCCGACCCCGTCCAGCACGCGGACCACCCCGGCCGGCGCGCCGTTCCAGTCCACGATGACCACATCGTCACGAACGGGGTTGGGGCGGAATGTCCATTCCGATCGGCCCGTGATGGGAGCATCCACCGATACATCGGGGCAGACGAGGGTGATGTCGAGGCCGTTGCAGTTGTCCGGGCCGTAGCAGCACAGCTGGGCCACCGGGAAATTGGCCGTGGGGTCGAAGTTGCACGCCAGCGTATCCAGGCAGCCGAACACGATGGGCGTGGCACAGGATCCGTCATCGCAGCCGGCCGTGGGGTCGAACTCCAGGAAGTCCGGGTCGGTGCAGCCGCACACAGGCGGGTACTGGAGCAGCCCGCTCGCCACCTCTCCGGGCTGGAGAAGCGTGTCGGAACAGACGTACTTGATGATCGTGCCATCGGCACGCTGCACTTCGATGTTCAGGCAGAACGAGAGCTCGCCGGCCGTGGTGAACTGACCGATGAGGATGCGGTTGTCCGGTGATGGTCCGCGCACACCCGGAGCGATGCAGCTGATGCGCGTGTCCCAAGTGATGAAGGCATTGCCCGCTGTGCTGTCTCGGAACAGGCTGTCGGGGCTGGTGCCCGTTACCGCGAAGCCGGCTGGCAGTGCAGTGCCCCCGTTCAACGGCACCAGGCCGTCCAGGGAGTCGAGCGGAGCGCCAGCGAGGGGATCGGCGTTCTGCAGCAGGCCACCGGGGATCATCGCACTACCGCCATCATTGCCGCCCAGGATGCTGCCGTCGGGGTCCCCCTCCTTCAGCACACCGAACTTCTGGTTGCTCCCGGCGCCAACGGAGAACCAGGAGTCCAGCGCCACGGTGTTCTCGTCCAACGCGCCATTGTTGATCTCATGTCCGAAGGTCCTTCCACGATCGGCATTGTTGAAGAAGTTCGCGGTGGACGAAATGTTCAAGGGGTGTGGGACATCGCCGTAGAGGGCCCGCAGCGCGCAGCTGTCGCACAGGTCCACGAACACCCGGTAGGTCCGCGAGCCCGTGGCGAGCCCGCCACCGATGAGGTCCGTGGCGTCGTTCGCATCGGAGATGTAATAGGTCTCCACGATGACGTTCTCCAGGTCCGCTTGGGCCTGTAGTTGCACAGGGCCTGCCAGGGTGGCCAGCAGCAGAAGGTGGCGTGCGCTCATCGGATGGTGTACGATAGGCTCAGTTGGTATTCGGTACCCCAGCGGTAGCTGTCGAAGTCCGGTCCATGACCTTCTGCGAAGAGGTAGCTGCGGCGCACCGCGGTGTTCAGCAGGTCGCGAACCCTGAACTGCAGGCCCCAGTGATCACCGAAGCGCTTGCCCAGTGTGATGTCCAGCACGTGCCGCGGCATTTCAAAGGCCCGCACGGCGTCCGGGTCCCCCTCATTGTTCGTCACCGCCAGCTTCGGCCCTTGCAGGTTGTAGGAAACGCTCAGGTCCAGCTTCAGGCTGTCCAGCGCATAGGTGAGCATCGAGTTCACGATGTAGGGTGCCTGCCCGAACATCGGTGTGCTGTACCTCACCTCCTGCCCGGCGATGAACGTGGTGAGGAACGATCGGGATTCCATCCACGTGAGGTTGCCGCGCAGCTCAAGGGGCCGGAGCAGCTTCACTCGCCCCTCCAGCTCCACGCCCACGACATAGCTGCGATCGGCGTTGCGCCAGGTGATGCCCCCCCCGGAGGTTTGGAGGAGTTCGATGTGGTCGCGGAAGGTCTTGTAGAAGCCGCTCAGCGACACGTTCGCGCCCCCCTTGAAGAAGTTCTCCACCCGCAGGTCGTAGTTGTCGATCGAGGTCATCCGGAGGTCGGGGTTGCCGAACACCGGGGCCTGGAACAGGTAGTCGTAGTACTGAACCACGCTGAGCTCGCGGAAACTGGGCCTCCCCAGCGAACGGAAGTAGGCTGCGCGCAGGTTCATCGGAGCCTGCTCATCCGAACGGAGGCGGTAGATCAGGTTCACGCTGGGCAACAGGTCCCACTGTGCGATGGAACCCGGATACGCGGGCTTCGGATCGGGCGTGCCCGCACCGTTGATGGCCAGATCGCCGACGGTCCCGCGGATGCTGTCTTCACGGGCCACGCCGTCCTTCCAGAAACGGTAGATGTCGCTGACCAGGTCCGTGCTCTCCACACGCAGGCCCCCGGCGATCCGCAATCTCGGGGTGATGCCATAGTCCGTCATCATATAGCCCGCGGTCACGTGGAGGATGCCGATGTCGTTGTCCTTGAACGTGCCGAAGGGAGCGTAGCGTGAGGGGAACCGGCCTTCCTCGTTCATCTCGAACCGACCGGGTTCCTCCCACTGGGTGGGGCCCGGTGCGTCGAGCACCACCATGTACTTCTGATCGTTGCGCCGCGTGTTGTACCGGTAGGCGCCGCCGAACTTGAGCTTGCGGATAAGCGAAGGATCGTCACCGAGCGGGAGTTCGAAGCCGAGCCGTGCGTCGAGCATCCGTTCGTTGAGGAAGCGATAGATCCTGCCGGGAGGGGTCAAGGCGCCGTCCACGTCCGTAATGGGCTGGCCCGGGGGAGGCAGCACGTACTGGACCGTCAGGAAGTCCAGCATGTCCCGCCGTCCGGTCGAGTACGAGATGTCGGGGAGAACGGTGAGGTTCAGCGCGGGAATGAGGTGCTTGCCGCTCAGTTGGAAGGCGAACAGCCTGCGCTGTTCCCAGAACTGTTCCTCCGAGATGAAGGTCTCCCCACTGATGGTGGGGTCCAGAAAGCTGATGTACCGCGCGTTGTTCTGGCCCAGCGTGTTCGCCATGGCCATGAGCGAAATGGTGTTGTTGCGGTCGGGGGAGAAGGATAGGTTGCCCAGTGCGTTCCAGCCATTGGACACCACACTGATGCGTTGCTCGGCCTTCCGCTTGAACTGATCACCCGGCTCCTGGTCCTCGTATCGCTCGAAGGTCCGCAGGAAGGTCGAGCTTCCGTCGTACTGGGTCTCCGTGGAGTACCTCAGGCCCACCAGATAGCCCAACTTCCCGGGGCGTTCACGCTTCCTTCCAATGTCGATCTGGTTGCCCAGGGTGATGCCCAGGTTGTAGTTCGGGTCCCCCGTTCCCTCGCCCACTCGCCATCGGCTGTTGTCGAACCGTGTGTTGAGCTCCGCCAGCTCGGCGTTCACGGTGGGTGAGAAGTAGCCCAGGTCATACGTGGCGTTGTAGGTGCCGACCGCTTCGCCGACCGCCGTGGCATCATAGAGCAGCGCGGGCGCCAGGAGGCCCAATTCGGTGAGCGCAAGGTGCTGCAGCGTGTTCCCCGTGGTCATCGAGGTACTGCCGAAGCCGGGCGTGGATCCAGTGATGCCCAATCCGTTGAGGTATCCCTGGAGGCCCAGAAGGCTCAACTGCTGGTAGATGTTCGGCTCCACGAACCGAGGGAAGTCCTCCACGTCCTCGGGCACGCCCTCCGGAAGGCCGCGCATGCCGTCATCCCAGCCCAACCGGTCGGTGCTGCTCGAGGCCGAGGTCACGATACCCGCGAAACTGGAGTTCGGATTGTAGCCCAGGGTGGTCTGTACGTTCACGAAGAACTTCTGCGGATAGTCGCTTGTGTTCATCGAGATGTGTGCGCCGGACCAGTCACCGGGCAGGTCGGGGGTCGCGGTCTTCGTGATGATGATGTTGTCCATCAGACCGGTGGGGAACAGGTCCAGTCGCAGGTTGTTCGTGAAGGGGTCCAGCGTCGGTACCCTGCCGCCGTTGATCGAGGTCACCACATACCGGTCCGCGAGACCGCGGACCGTGACGAACGCGCCCACGGTGGACACCCCTGTCACCCGACGCACGGCCTGCGACGCATCGCCATCCCCGGTGCGGACCATCGCGTCGCGTGAGATGAAGTCGAAGCTCGTCGCGGAATTGATCTTCATGCGGTCCAGGTACCCGTCCGATCGTTTGCTGGCCTTGTAGGTCACCTCGAACTCCTTGAGCTCCAGCTTGGCCTCGACCATGTCGAAGTCGCGCACCACCACACCCCCGCCGCCCAGGTCCACGGCCAGTTCGCGGGGGGCATAGCCGAAGAAGGTGCACTCAAGCACCACCGGTCCGGTCAGTTTCAACGGCAGCGAGTAGTTGCCATCGAAGTCCACGGTGGTTCCGATGGGTGGGGTGGACCCCTTCACCATCACCGCGGCACCGATCAGCGGTTCTCCGCTCAGGGCGTCGCTCACCTTTCCGCGCACGGTGGACTGCGCGAACATGAGCGCGGGCGCGAGCAGCAGAATGATCAGGATCGAAGGCAGGCGCAGCGGTCTCATGCGGTTGGTCCCCGTCCGGGTCGGCGAAGGTGCAGGGCCCATGTGGGCTGAGCGTTCCGTTGGCGTTAAGCATGATCTATATCCGACCGATGTGGATCATCGTGCACGGGCCCTCGACCAGCAAGGCCTGGAAGCGTTCATCCCCGGTCGGCGGACATCGGAGGCCTGCGGCCCGGTCACATTCGCGTAACGATCCGGTCGATCGGATCTTACGCTGGAAGGTGGTTCGTGATGGCATGTGGCAACGCCCCGATCGCCTGCCGGATGCGCTGTGTCTCGAGGCTCAACCGGCACGCGCGCCGCAGGGTGCGGACGAACCGGTCCATGTGCCGCTCACGCGCCAGTCGTTCCTCCTTGGGGCTCCGGCCGGGATGGATCGCCTGTTCCTTGAACTGGTCGATCACGCGGTCCATCAGCGATCGCTCACCAAGCATCAGGTCCCAGGCACGGGTCGGCACGCCCTCCAGCCGGACCCGACCGTCGACCTCGATCCAGCCCTCCTCCCGGTCCGCCTTGATGCGCAGCCGCCAGATGAAGGGCGCACCCGCCTCAGCATGCACGAGCCGCTCGTACACCGGAGCCGGCAACGGCGTGGCGGTCAGTGGCCACCCCTCGATCATGTCGTGGCCGAGGTGGAGATCGAGCAGTTCCTGACCCAGGCTGCACCAGGCCTCCAGGTCGGGGTGAAGCATGATGCGTACCGGGCCGGGTGCGGCCCCGTCCGCCTCCGGTCGTCCTTTCCACGAAGGGTCATGCATCGCCGCGTAGGCATAGTGGATGACGTCCGTGCTGGTGATCGTGCGGTCTATGGTGGCTTTCCGCAGCGGTCTGCGACGAATGCCTTGCGCACGTGCGGCCCGGACCTCCGACAGCGTGGGCGGGATCATCTGGGGGCCTTCGCCGTGGCGGAGCGGAAGGGCACCGTACACCTCTTGGAAGCGGTCCACAGCCCAAGCGCTGATGTTGTCCCGGGCCACTCCCCTGGGATCGAACGTATGACGTGGAAGCAGCACCGTGCGCCGGCCCGGTCCGGCGAATTGTGCGTGGGGCAGGGCGGACGTGGCGAACGCGAAGGGATGGCCGGCGCCGATCTCCGGTGCGAAGACCAGAAAGGTGTTCCCTGCTCCTCCTTGCGGTCCGATCAGGAACGGCAGGTCGTCCACCGTCGGCTCAGGGATGGCCTGCCGCATCACATAGGTCCTGGCGAACGGCCTCGGAAGGAATTCGATCAGGTCCTCCTCATCCGACCGTCGTGCGGCGATCGGCACTGGGCGCCCTGTGGTCCCGGGTTTCCTCCGATCCGCCGCCGCCATGCTTCGCAACCGCTCGGTGAGCGCGGCGGGGTCGGTGTCCAGTCGGGCGTCATGTGGATCGATGGGCGGCCCGGTGGTGTAGTGCCTGAAGATCGCATGGTCCGATCGCCCCGCCTGCACCGCCGCAGCGAACAGCGCGAGCTCCTCGCCGGGTTCGCCGGTCCGTCCCGCGCCGTCATTCCGGGTGTGCGACATCGGGGCAAAGCACGAGGGCCCGCGTGAAGCCCGCCCTATCGGAAGGTTAAGCTTCGCTTGCCGCACCGTTACCCGACGACCGCCCAGACCTGGGATCCTGTTGAGCTGTGGGCGACCACACCGCCACCATCCCACGGACCTATGCCTACCCCGCGGTAAGATCCGTGTGAGCCGAACCGGGGATCGCCACGGGCCCCGCTTCCCGTGATCTCACAGAGCGATGACCCAACCATAGATCCGCGGCCACATCCACGCAATGTCCGCGGGGGTGCTTTGCCGCACGATCCAACCCCCATGTACCCGACGATACCCTTTCACGCTCCGCTGGTCGGTCCGGCGCGGCAACGCCTCTTCCGATGGGGCAGGTTCCATGAACACCTGTGGTGGTTCGCGCTGGCCATCGGTCTCTCCTGCATCAGCCTCATGGCGCAGGCCCAGATCAGCATCAGCCATCTGAGCACCTACTCCACCGGCAGCTTCGATACAGGCGCTGCGGAGATCGTGGACTTCGACCCCGTCAGCGACCGGATCTACTTCGTGAATGCCGGGCTCAATGAGGTCCGCGCCCTGGATGCTTCGAACCCCGCAGCCCTCACACTGGCCTTCACCTTATCCATGGCCGCATACGGCGCTGGCGTGAACAGTGTTGTGGTGGTGCCCGGTGGCATCGCAGTGGCCGTGGAGGCCGACCCGAAGACCGATCCGGGCAAGGTGGTCTTCTTCGATCCCAACGGCGTCTTCCTGTCCCAGGTCACCGTGGGCGCTTTGCCCGACATGGTGACCGTGACACCGAACGGACAGAAGGTGCTCGTGGCCAACGAGGGTGAACCCGATGATGACTACCTCATCGACCCGCAAGGCTCGGTAAGCATCATCGACATCAGTGGCGGGATCGCATCCGTGACCGCCGCGAACGTGACCACGATCGAATTCACCGGGTACACGCCCGCCATGCTGCCTGGCGTGCGGATCTTCGGACCCGGTGCAACGGTGGCGCAGGACATGGAGCCGGAGTACATCGCTGTGAGCGATGATTCGCAGAAGGCCTTCGTTGCCTGTCAGGAGAACAACGCGGTGGTGCGCATCGACCTGACGACGAACACGATCGAGCAGATCGCCGCGTTGGGCAGCAAGGACAACAGCCTACCCGGCAACGGCTTCGACGCCAGCAACAGTGACGGCGGCATCAACATTTCCACGTGGCCGGTGCGCAGCTTCTACATGCCCGATGCGATCCACGCCTTCACCATCGCTGGGCAGACCTACGTGGCCTACGCCAACGAGGGCGATGTGCGCGAGTACGATGGATACGAGGAAGTGAAGCGCGTGTCGAGCGGTTCCGTGGTGCTCGACCCCACCATCTTCCCGAATGCCGCCACACTGAAGCAGAACGCCAACCTTGGGCGCCTGAACATCACCATCGCCCAAGGCGATGCCGACAACGACAATGACCTGGACACCATCTTCACCTTCGGCACGCGCAGTTTCAGCATCCGCGATGTGAACGGTGCGTTGGTCTACGACAGCGGCGATGACTTCGAACAGATCACCGCGACGCAGCTTCCATCGGAATTCAACAGCAACAACGACGAGAACGGAACCTTCGATGCACGCAGCGATGATAAAGGACCCGAGCCGGAGGCCGTGACCGTGGGCGTGGTGAACGGTGTACCCTACGCGTTCATCGGTCTGGAGCGCATCGGAGGGATCATGGTATACGACGTGAGCGATCCCGCGGCTCCCGTCTTCGTGCAATACCTCAACAACCGCGACTTCGCTGGCGATGCGGAGCTTGGCACCGCCGGTGACCTGGGCCCCGAGTGCATCGTGTTCGTGAGTGCTGCCGACAGTCCCAATGGCACACCGCTGCTTGTGGTGGGCAATGAGGTGAGCGGCACGGTGAGCATCTTCCAAGTGGCGCCCACCGCGTTCGAGCTGCAGATCCTGCACGCTTCCGACTTCGAGGGCGCCGTACCCGCCACGGAGGACGCCCCGCGTTTTGCCGCCATCGTGGACAGCCTGGAGCACACCTACGCGAACTCGGTCACGCTGAGCAGCGGCGACAACTTCCTGCCCGGTCCCTTCATGAGCGCGGGTGAGGATCCCACGCTGGTGGCGCCGCTGAAGGCCGCCTATGAGAACTACTACGGTGGTCCCTTCGCGAACAACGACCTGCGCGCGGGCATCGGCCGGGTGGACATCACGATCATGAACATCCTGGGGATCCAGGCCGCTGCGCTGGGCAACCACGAGTTCGATCTGGGCACCAGCGAGCTGCGCAATATCATCGCCGGTCAGAACAGCGGGACCAACATCCGCTGGTCCGGCGCCCAGTTCCCCTACCTCAGCAGCAACCTCGACTTCAGCGCCGATGCCAACCTGAGCAACCTCTTCACGAACACCCGCGAGGAGCACACCTTCTTCCAGAGCAACCCGGCGCAGACCGCCTCGGCGATCGCGGCCACCAAGAAGCTTGCTCCCAGCACGATCATCACGGTGAACGGCGAGCGCATCGGTGTGGTGGGTGCCACCACCCAGATCCTCGCGAGCATCTCCTCGCCCGGGGCCACCACCATCATCGGTCCCGACGCGGATGACATGCCTGCGCTGGCCGCTATCCTGCAGCCGGTGGTCGACTCCCTCCGCATGGCGGAAGGGATCGACAAGATCATCCTGTTGAGCCACCTCCAGCAGCTCACCTTGGAGAAGGCGCTCGCGCCGCTGCTGAACGGTGTGGACGTGATCATCGCCGGTGGTTCGCACACCCTGATGGCCGACGCCACCGATCGCCTGCGCGCCGGTGATGTGGCCGCCGAGACCTACCCTTTCCTCACGGCCGGCCTCGATGGCAAGCCCATCGCCATCGTGAACACCACCAGCGAGTACAAGTACGTCGGCCGCCTCGTGGTGGACTTCGACGCCAACGGTGACATCGTCCCGGCCAGCATCGACCCCGCCATCAGCGGCGCCTATCCGGCCGACAGCCTGGGCGTGGTGGAGGTGTGGGGCGACTACGCCGATGCCTTCACGCCCGGCAGCAAGGGCCAGGAGGTACAGAACCTCTGTGGCGCGATCGCGGCGGTGATCGTGGCGAAGGACGGCAACCTCTTCGGGCGCATCGATGTGTTCCTGGAAGGCCGCCGCACCTTCGTCCGCACCGAGGAGACGAACATGGGCAACCTCAGCGCCGATGCCAACAAGTGGATGGCCCGCCGCTACGATCCCGCCGTCACCATCAGCATCAAGAACGGTGGGGGCATCCGCAGCGCGATCGGCTATGTGAACGCCGTGGGTGGCAACGTGAACCTGGAGCCGCCTCAGGCCAACCCGCTCGCGGGCAAGCAGCAGGGCGACATCAGCCAGCTCGACATTGAGAACTCGCTGCGCTTCAACAACCAGCTGAGCACGCTCACCCTGACCGCCGCCGACCTGCGCACCATCCTGGAGCACGGTGTGGCCGCCAGCGGTCCCGGCCAGACCCAGGGTCGCTTCCCGCAGGTGAGCGGTGTCCGCTTCAGCTACGATGAGACCCTGCCGGCGAACGCCCGCATCCTGAACGCGGTGGTGACGGACAGCGCTGGCATCACGGTGGATACGCTGGTGATGAACGGCCTCGTCCACGGCGACCCTGCCCGCACCTTCCGGGTGGTGACCCTGAACTTCCTGGCCGGAGGTGGTGATGGCTATCCGTTCAATACGCTCGGCACCGGCCGCGTGGATCTGAACACCCTGCCCGACGCGGGTCCGGGTGTGGCGAGCTTCACCAATGCCGGCAGCGAGCAGGATGCCTTCGCCGAGTACATGAAGAGCTTCCACAGCACGTCGGCCTACGCGCTGGCCGAAACGCCCGACAGCCTGGACACGCGCATCGAAGAGGTCAACGACCGCGAGGATGACATCCTGGGTGGTCCGGTGGCCTGCCTGCTGAACGAAGTGGAGCTGACGATGACCACGGATGCCAGCGCCGACCAGCTCAGCTGGAACATCGTGATCGGCAACACGCAGACCGTGGTGTGCAGTGGCAGCGGTCTTCCCGCCAGCACCACCTTCACGGCGACCTGCTGCCTGGCCGATGGCTGCTACGACCTGCAGGTCCTTGACAGCTTCGGGGATGGCATCGCCGGTGGCGGTTTCGTGCTCCGCGACGCCAACGGCGAACGGATCATCGACAACAGCAACAACGGCGGTTCATTCACCTCCCTGAGCAAGGCACCGCTCGGGTTCTGCCTGCCCCTTGGCAGCGACCGGCTCACCGCCGCCAGCTGCGATCTGCTGGCCATCGCGCCCACCGGGGCCATCTCCGCCGAGGTCAACCCCGCGGTGAGCGCCCAGTACAACGTGACGAACACCACCAGCGGCTACCAGTTCTGGATCCGCAACCCGCATGGCGGCTACAACCGCCGGGTGTTCCTGGCGCACAACACCGGCAACGGCCCGGCAGGTGCCACGCGTTGCGCCACGCTGAAGCTGAGCGCGCTCACCACCCTGCCCGTACCGGCGAACGTCCTGCTGAACGTGCAGGTACGCTCGCGCGTGGCGGGTGTGTATGCCGAGTTCGGTCCGGCCTGCCAGTTGAAGGTGGCCGTGCCCGCATGCAGCACGACCAAGCTCGTGGACACCCCGGGCAGTTCCATCTTCTCCTGCGGTGTGGTGAAGCCATTCGGCACCAATGCCCAGATCAGCGCCTTCCCGGTGACCGGGGCCACCACCTACCAGTTCCGCTTCGAGCGCGTGGGCGGAGGCTTCGCCCGGCAGATCGCGTCCACCACCAACAACCTCACGCTGAAGTGGAACACCCTGCCCCTCGTGAATGGGGACACCTACAACGTGACGGTGCGCGTGAGCGTGGATGGCGGTGCCACCTACTGTCCGTTCGGTGACGTGTGCACGGTGACGATCGACAACACGCCGGGCCAGGTGCAGCGCAGTGTGGACGCGGATGTCGTCGCCGAGAACGTGACCCTTTATCCGAACCCGGTGCGGAATGGCCTCGGCAACGTGCGCTTCGAGGGCATGGATGCGTTCGACGGCACGATCGTGCTGGAAGTGATGGACCTGACCGGCCGTCGCGTACTGGCCGAACAGGCGTCCTTCACCCCGTCCATGCGGGTCGACCTCTCCGGTCAGCCCGATGGCGTGTATCTGATGACGCTCACCGTGGGTGAGCAGCAATGGACCCGGCGACTGGTGGTACAGCGCTGAGGACCGGGGAGCGATCCCCAGGAACGAGGGAAGGGGCCGTCCGCTAGGGCGGCCCCTTTGCGTTCATGGGGATCACGATCGCTTCACATCGTGTTCATCCAGCCTTCGCACACGTCCGGTCACTTCCTTCTAGGTTGCGCCACACTTCCAGCAACTCCGCGCTCCCCATGAAGTTCCGCCTTCTTCCCCTCGCGCTCATCGCCACCACGGCCTACGCCCAACCCACCACCGACATCGGGCTGTTCGCCGGCACCGCGGCGAACACCTTGGAAGTGCGCGTAAGACCGAACGCTTCGTTCACGGAGGTGATGAGCTCGCTCACCTTCACCATCCGCTGGGAGTCCACCTCCGGGGCCACCATCGCGGGACCGTCCACGCTGAGCATCGGACAGAACTGCCCGGGCGGCTTCTTCGTGACACCCAGCGGCGATAGCACGGTCACCAATGGAGGTTTCAACTACTACACCTTCAATGCGTTCGGATTCGCCCAGTTGAGCGCCGCCTGCCCGGGGCAGACCTGGACCGCGAATACTGAGCGCGTCATTGCCACCATCCCCATCCGTCCCGGCGTCGCCTGCGCCAACTTCCGCATCGTGAACGATGCGTACACCACCGCCAACAACAAGGACTTCTTCATTTCCCTGAACGGTCTTCCCCGCACGGGCACCATCTACAGTGCGGCGGCGGTGAAAGCCGTGCGCGGTGACCTGAACCGGGACGGCCAGGTGAACATCACCGACTTCGGCCTCTTCGTGAACGCGTTCGGTGCACCATGCACCGGTTGTGCGGCCGATCTGAACTTCGACAATACGGTGAACGTGTCGGACTTCGGGCTGTTCGTGAACGTGTTCGGCATCGTCTGCCCCTGAGCCTCAAGTGCTCCCGCAGCGGTCCACAACCGCCTGTTGATAGGTCGTGGATACGAGCCCGGCCTCAGCGCTCGGCACCGCGTCCGCTCGAACTACTTTTTGCCCCGGCGATCGACGTGTTCATCGTCGATCGGAAACCATGGGCGAACGAAGGAATGCGGATGGATTGGGCGCCGAGCTGGCGCGTTGGGTCACCAGCCTGGATCACACCGATCAGGTTGTATGGGCGGTGTTGCGCTTCGAGGATGTGTTCCTGGGCGACCGGCTCGCTGATGTGCATCTGCGTCTGAAGCTGCTGCGTCGTCAGCTTGCCCCTCGGATCACCGTTTCCCAGGTGCTTGCCGTGGATGCCTTGCTCGAGGATGGGGCCTGGAAGGATCCGGATGCCGATCTCTCCGCGTTCCGGGATGCCTATCAGTCCGTCCGCACCTGGCGACGCCGGGATCCCATCCCCAGTGTGTGGCTCGAACCTCCCATTGGAAGGACGGCCTTGGAACCAAGGGTCGGCGCGATCGCACCCGATCCGCACAGGACAACGGATGCCCCCGCAACATCCACAGCACCGGACCCGGCGACCGGTGGGCCAAACCGGGGTTGATGACGTTGTGACCACCCACCGGTGCCGGGCCTGAGCCACGAAGGAAGCGGATCGGGCCGCCTTGCGTGTGAAGTCCGCATCAAGCCTTGGGGAACCTGGCGTGAACCACGCCCGTCCACGTATGAAAAAGCCGGCGCGAGGCCGGCTTCCATGCATCAGCGGTGAAGTTCAGGGCCGGACGAACCGGCGCACCACCACCTGACCACCGCGCTCCACGCGCGCGGCATAGCGTCCATGCTGCAGGTGGCCCAGGTCCACGGCGATCGTGGTCCTGTCCGCATACGACCGGTCCTGCACCACGCGGCCGGACTCATCGCGGATCTGCACGTGCAGCGTTCCCTTCGCATCGGGCTCACTGGTGATCACGAACTGGGCCGCCGGGCTCAGCCGGTCCGTGTCATGGCCATCATCCGTGATCGGGTCCTCGCCCGTTGAGCGTATCGCGTCGCGGTGCTGCTCCGTCCTGCGCTCCCCGGGGTTCAGTTCTGCCACATCCTGTGCCTTCATGCCCTGAGGGGCCAGCAGCAGCAGTCCGGCGATCATGGCGTTCTTCGTCATCGTTGGTCGTTCCATCGTTCGTTCGGTTCGGTGCCGCAAAGCGAATGCAGCGATGTTCCGGCAATGCGAAGCGCACATCATCCTTTGCCGGAACGCCGCGAATTCATCCAGCGTTGAGGCTGCGATGAGGTGCCGTGCGGCGGAGGGAGGCATGCCGGCAATGCGTGACCCTGCCCGGAGCGGTGAGAGGAACGCACGCCGACCGGCACCTATCGTGGTGCGGATACGGGTGCTTGAGCCCGGTGCCGACACCTGCCCAGGCGGCTGAGCATCCCTGGATCCGCATGAACGAACAAGCCCCGGCATTCGCCGGGGCTTGTCATTTCCTGTGAACGGATGCCTTACATCATTCCGCCCATGTCACCCATGCCACCTCCGTGGCCGTGGGCCGGGGCCTTTTCCTCCTTCTCCTCGCTGATCACGCACTCGGTGGTGAGCAGCATGCTGGCGATGGAGGCGGCGTTCTCCAAGGCCACACGGGTCACCTTGGTGGGGTCGATCACACCGGCGGCGAGCAGGTTCTCGTACTCCTCGGTGCGGGCGTTGAAGCCGTAGTCGGCCTTGCCGTCGCGCACCTTCTGCACCACGATGCTGCCCTCCAGGCCCGCGTTGCCCACGATCTGGCGCAGGGGCTCCTCGATGGCGCGGCGCACGATGCCGATGCCGGTGGTCTCGTCGTTGTTGGCACCCTCCATCTTCTCCAGCACCTTCTGCGCACGGATGTAGGCCACACCACCGCCCGGCACGATGCCCTCCTCCACGGCCGCACGGGTCGCATGCAGCGCGTCGTCCACGCGGTCCTTCTTCTCCTTCATCTCCACCTCGGTGGCGGCTCCCACGTAGAGCACGGCCACGCCGCCGGCCAGCTTGGCCAGACGCTCCTGCAGCTTCTCCTTGTCGTAGTCGCTGGTGGTGGTCTCGATCTGGGCCTTGATCTGGTTCACACGCGCGGTGATGTCGGCCTTCTTGCCCGCACCGTTCACGATCGTGGTGTTGTCCTTGTCGATGCTGATCTTCTCCGCCTTGCCCAGGTAGCTCAGGTCGGCGTTCTCCAGCTTGAAGCCGCGCTCCTCGCTGATCACCGTGCCGCCCGTGAGGATGGCGATGTCCTCCAGCATGGCCTTGCGGCGGTCGCCGAAGCCCGGGGCCTTCACCGCGGCCACTTTCAGGGCGCCGCGGATCTTGTTCACCACCAGGGTGGCCAGCGCCTCACCGTCCACGTCCTCGCTGATGATCAGCAGGGGCTTGCCGGTCTGCACGGCCTTCTCCAGGATCGGCAGCAGCTCCTTCATGCTGCTGATCTTCTTGTCGTAGATCAGGATGTAGGCGTTCTCCAGCTCGGCCTCCATCTTGTCGGCGTTCGTCACGAAGTAGGGGCTCAGGTAGCCGCGGTCGAACTGCATGCCCTCCACCACTTCCACGGTGGTCTCGGTGCCCTTCGCCTCCTCCACGGTGATCACACCCTCCTTCTTCACCTTCTCCATGGCCTGCGCGATCAGCGCGCCGATGGTCTCGTCGTTGTTGGCGCTGATCGACGCCACCTGCTTGATCTTCGCGTTGTCGTCACCGACGGACTTGCTCATCTTCTTGAGCTCGTCCACCACGGCGATCACGGCCTTGTCGATGCCGCGCTTCAGGTCCATGGGGTTCGCGCCAGCGGCCACGTTCTTCAGACCGGCGGTCACGATGGCCTGCGCCAGCACGGTGGCGGTGGTGGTGCCGTCACCCGCCGCGTCGGCGGTCTTGCTGGCCACCTCCTTCAGCATCTGGGCGCCCATGTTCTCCACGGCGTCCTTCAGCTCGATCTCCTTGGCCACGGTCACACCGTCCTTGGTCACGGAGGGGGCACCGAACTTCTTGTCAATGATCACATTGCGGCCTTTGGGGCCCAGGGTCACCTTCACGGCGTTCGCGAGGTGGTCCACACCACGCTTCAAGCGGTCGCGCGCATCGACGTCGAATTGGATGTTCTTGGCTGCCATTGCAGTTGGGGGATTTGGGATGGAACGGGACGGGCGCCGGATGAGGCGCCCAAGGGGTTCTTCAGTTCAGGACGGCGTAGATGTCGCTCTCGCGCATGATGAGGTAATCCTTGCCGTCGTAGCTCAGCTCGGTGCCGCTGTACTTGCCGTACAGGATCTCGTCACCGGCCTTCACGCTCAACGGGGTCACCTTGCCATCTTCAGCCACACGGCCGCTGCCGACGGCCACCACTTTGCCGCGTTGCGGCTTCTCCTTGGCCGTGTCGGGGATGATGATGCCACCCTTGGTGGTCTCTTCGGCGGCTGCGGCTTCCACGAGCACACGGTCCGCCAGGGGCTTCACTTTCGTAGCCATGGTGAATTGGATCGTTCGGTTGGTTTGCGGGCCGCGCATGTCAACCGCCATGCCAATGCACCTCTGCCTGCCACACGACTGACGATCTTGCAAGGTTCAGCCCGAAGGGACCAACCACCTGACAGCAGGGCTGTCAGCCTGACGCGTTACGGCGTGGCCGGCGCAGGCTCCTGGGCCGGTGCCTCCTCCTGGGCCGGCGCCACATCCTCGGGGGCCACCGCGCCGCTGGTCACCTGCTCGCTCGGTGCGTCCAGCTCATCCAGTTCGGCCGCGCCTCCGCTCTGCACCGCCGTGCTCACCAGGCACAGCACCATCAAGGCACCGGCGAGCGTCCACGTCCCTTTCTCCAGGAAGTCGGCCGTGCGTTGCACACCCCCGATCTGCTGGGCGCCGGTGAATCCCGCAGCCAGCCCACCGCCCTTGGGGTTCTGGGCCAGGACGACAAGGGCCAGCAGGGCGGCCACGATGAGGATCAGGACAGAGACGACGACCATGGTGAAGAAGCGTTGAAGAGGACGCTGTTGGGCAGCGGGGGCGCAAAGTAAACGGATCTTGGCGATCCGGCGGTCAACCCTTGCCGCGTTCCACCGCAACAGCGCGGGCCAGGAATTCCTCCCTGCGCTGCGGATGCCGCTCCGCCAGCCGCCGGTAGGCAGCGGCGGCCCGGGCCGTGTCGCCTTGCTGCTCGTAAATGCGCGCCAGCGTCTCGGTCACCAGCTCGGCATGCTCCTCCAAGCTGCGCTTGGCGGCTTGCTGCGGGGTGAAGAACTCCGCCTTGCGGGGGGCGGCCGGGGCCTGGCCCTGAATGAACCGCTCGATCAAGGCCTTGGTGTCCATCGCTCCGGGCAGGACCGGTGGGGGGGAGGCCTGCTTCACCGGAGCTTCCGGCGGAGGGGCGGGCACCCGGTCCTCCTTCGGGGACGTGCTGCTCGCCCGCGTTCCTTCGGAGGGTCCGTCCTCCAGCCACGCCGTGAACCGCATGCGTTCCCGACGAGGGGCCGGCACGGCAGGTCCTTCATCTGTCGGAGGCGGTGGTCCGGGCGCCGGGGCTGGGGGCGGGGCGGGGGCCTCGGTCCGAGGGACCACGGGGCCCCGCACCTCCTCGGCCGGTTGAGGCGCGGACCAGGTCAGGTCGTACGCGGTCGCCAGGGCGGCGCTGCGGATCTGGTCGTCCAGTTCGTCCGACGCTGCGATGGACCCTTCGGGTTGCGGGGCGGGAGGGGCCGGTCCATCCGCGGAAGCGACAGGTTCCTCGGGCGCGCCGACCGCCTGCTCCTGGTCGACCGGCTCCCGCATGGGCACCGGGAGCTCCGGCGTCACCGGCACGGTCAGCGGTCCGGCATCCACCGGCATGGGCCGCAGGCGCGGTGCGGGGCCCGCATCGGCGTGCACCAGGTCGTGCACCCGCGCCCGGCTGGGCAGATGGGCCGCCACCTGGCGCAGGTGCTCGTCGTACAGCACGCCACCGGTGGCCGCCTCGCCCACCGTCAACAGCACCTGGGCGCCGCTGAACCACGGGTAGCGGCCCGCCAGTTCCCGCAGCCCGGCCACATCGGCGGCGTCCACGGCCGTGGGCTCCTGCAGCAAGGTGTTCAGCCGTTCGCGGTCCATGCGGTTCACCAGTTGCCCAGTGTGCGGTCGAAGATATCCTGTACCAACTGGTCGCTGATGGTCCGCACCAGGCTCTCCTCCACGGTCACCAGATCGGCCGCACTGTCATAGTCGGCGAAACGGCTCACCGTGAAGGTGCTGGTGCGCGTCGCGTCCAGGGTGTTGGTGTAGGTCACGCTCACCGTCATCGTCAGCCGGTTCAGCGCGGCGGTCTCGTTGGCCTGGATGGACACCGGCTGCACGTCGTAGCCCGTGATCGCGCCTTCATACCGCAGGTCGCCACCCTCGCGCACCAGCTTCAGGGGCGTCTGGGCCTGCAGCAGGTCGCGCAGGGTTTCGGTGAACACCTGCGCGGTGCGGGGCGTGCTCAGCGGTGCGCGCGCGTCGAACACCGCCACATCGTACGTGGACGCACCGGCCGGGATGTCCGCTCCCGTGAAGGAGTAGTTCACCTTGCAGCCGACCTGGGACAGCAGGAGCGGCAGGAGCATCACGCTCAGCGTCCTTCGGCCGATCGGTCGCCCTGCGGGGTTCGCGGTCCGGCGCCCCGGCACCCTCGCCCCCTCGCCCCCTTGCACCGCTCCACCCTCCATCACTGAAGCCCGTATTCCTTGATCTTGCGGTAGAGGGTGCGTTCGCTGATGCCGAGCTCGGCCGCTGCGGTCTTCCGGCGGTTGCGATGCTTGGTCAGGGCCTTCCGGATCAGCTCCTTCTCCTTTTCCTCCAGGCTCAGCGATTCCTCCACTTCCATGTGCTCCACCTCCTCGTCCGCTTCACCCGGCCGCTGCGGCAGCTGGATGCTCACCGTGCCCGACGGCGTGCCCTGCATCGGCAGCACGATCTCCTCGCGGTAGACCGGCGGCGCCACCGTCGGCATCGGTTGACCGTGCATCAGGGCGGCCACCTGCTCCTTCAGCACCGTCAGGTCGTTCTTCATATCGAACAGGAACTTGTAGATCAGCTCCCGTTCGCTCACGCTGTCGACGCCTGTGGATCGGACAGCGCCGGCCGGCACCAATGCGGTGCTCTCCTCCGGCAGGTACTGGCGCAGTGTGGTGGCACCGATCGAGCGCGTCTGCTCGATCACGCTCAGCTGGTCCACGATGTTGCGCAACTGCCGCACGTTGCCCGGCCAGCGGTACTCCGTGAGCAGCTTCAGCGCATCGGGCTCCAGGGTGATGGCCGGCATGCGGTACCGCTCGGCGGCATCGCTGGCGAACTTGCGGAAGAGCAGGTGGATGTCCTCGCGTCGCTCCCGCAACGGGGGCACGTGGATGGGCACGGTGTTCAGGCGGTAGTACAGGTCCTCGCGGAAGCCGCCCCGTTGCACGGCCTGCAGCATGTTCACGTTCGTCGCCGCCACCACGCGCACGTTGGTCTTCTGCGCCTTGCTGCTGCCCACGCGGATGAACTCGCCGGTCTCCAGCACCCGCAGCAGGCGCACCTGCGTGGTCAGCGGCAGCTCGCCCACCTCGTCCAGGAAGATGGTGCCCTTGTCGGCCACCTCGAAGTAGCCCTTGCGGGCTTCGTGCGCCCCGGTGAAGCTGCCCTTCTCGTGGCCGAAGAGCTCGCTGTCGATCGTGCCCTCCGGGATGGCGCCGCAGTTCACCGCGATGTACGGGCCGTGCTTGCGCGAACTGAGCTGATGCACGATCTGCGGCATCACCTCCTTGCCCGAGCCGCTCTCGCCGGTGATCAACACCGTCAGGTCCGTCGGCGCCACCTGCGCGGCGATCTCGATGGCCCGGTCGAGCATCGGCGATCCACCGATGATGCCGAACCGCTGCTTGATGGGTTGTACGTTCATTCCGTGCCGTGCTCTGGTGCGCCTCCGCGCCCGTTGGTCCTATGAAGCCACTGCGGCGGAGGCCTGGCGACGCGCCACCACCTCCGTCACTTCGCCCTGCAGCGAGCCGCTCGTGCCGCTCATGATCCGAGCCAGCACCCGGTCGCCGGGGTTCAGCTCAGTGCCTTGGTGCCCGCGCGCCACGATCACGACCACGTTCTGGCTGTTGCGGCCGAACAGGTGCGCGTCGCTTCGCTTGCTCACGCCCTCGATCAACACCTCCTGCACCTGGCCCACGTGCTGCCGGTTGCGCTCACCGGCATGCTTCATCTGCAGGTCGATCACCTCCTGCAGGCGCCGGCCTTTCACCCCGTCCGGCACGTCGTCCGCGAACTTCCGCGCGGCCAGGGTCTTCGGGCGCTCGCTGTACTTGAACATGTAGGCCATGTCGTAGCGCACCGCCTCCATCAGGCTCAGGGTGTCCTGGTGCTCCTCCTCGGTCTCGCCGCAGAAGCCGCTGATGAGGTCGGTGCTGATGGCGCAGTCGGGCATGTGCCGGCGGATGGCGGCGATGCGGTCCAGGTACCAGGCCCGGTCGTAGCCGCGGTTCATCCGCTTCAGCACCGCGCTGCTGCCGCTCTGCACCGGCAGGTGGATGTACTTGCAGATGTTGTCGTGGCGCGCCATCACCGCCAGCACCTTGTCGGTCATGTCCTTGGGATGGCTGGTGCTGTAGCGCACACGCAGCAACGGGCTCACCCCGGCCACCCGTTCCAGCAGGTCGGCGAAGTCGGTCACCGGCAGCGCGGGGTCCTTCACCGCGCCGCGGCCGTCCACGTTCCAGCGGTAGCTGTCCACGTTCTGGCCCAGCAGCGTCACCTCGCGGTAGCCCTGGGCCACCAGCTGCCGGCACTCGTCCACGATGCTGTCCGGGTCGCGGCTGCGCTCACGCCCCCGGGTGAAGGGCACCACGCAGAAGGCGCACATGTTGTCGCAGCCCCGCATGATGGTGACGAAGGCGGTGACCCCGTTGCTGCCCAGGCGAACGGGCTCGATCTCGGCGTAGGTCTCCTCGCGGCTCAGCAGCACGTTCACGGCCTTTTGGCCGCCTTCCACCTCATCGAGCAGGGCAGGGAGGGTGCGGTAGGCGTCGGGCCCCACCACCAGGTCCACCAGCTTCTTCTTCTCCAGCAGGTCCTCGCGCATCCGCTCGGCCATGCAGCCCAGCACGCCCACCCGCAGGTCGGGGTTCCTCCCCTTCAGGTGGTTCAGCCCGTCGATGCGGTTCAGCACCGTCTGCTCGGCCTTGTCGCGGATGCTGCAGGTGTTCAGCAGCACCAGGTCCGCCTCCTCGGGCCGATCCACCACGGTGTAGCCGTCCCGGGCCAGGATGCTCGCGACGATCTCGCTGTCGCTGAAGTTCATCTGGCAGCCGTAGCTCTCGATATGGACGCGCTTGCCGGCCATGGTGGAAAGGGCTGCAAAGGTAGGGGGATCTTTCCAGGCAACTGACAAGGTGGCAGATGGGTTGTGGGGCCTACATTTGAGAGACCGCTCTCCCATGCGTGCTGCCGTGTTCGTCCTGGGCCTGCTCACGATCACGCAGGCCACAGCCCAGTACGCGATCGGCATCACGGTCGGCGCGGCCCACCTGGACCTGCAGGAGCGGAAGCGCAAGAACACCACAGGCTCCCTGAACTTCGAGGGGGTCGACCAGCCCGCCTGGTCAATGGCCGTGTTCTACCGCGAGCACGCGCCGGGCCGCCTCCACCTGGGGGGCGAGCTGCAGGTCGACCGACGCCGGTTCAGCGCCAGCTGGTCCGATGGCGGCCTGGGCAGTGGCGGGTCCACCACGGCCTCCGTGGAGCTCTACACGGTGCGGTTGGCGCTGTTGCCCGAGGTGAACCTGGACCGACCCGGGAACACGCGGTTGCGCTTCGGCCTTGCGCTGGGGGCGGTGGTCGCGGGCCGGATGAACGGCACCCGCACCGGATGGGGCCTCAACGGCACGGTGGACGAAACGCTCGAGGACGCGGACCCCACAGGCTTTGGCGGCGAGCTGCGGGCCATGCTGGGCCTGGGCATCCGCGTTCCGCTCACCCCGGGCGGCGAACTGGTCATCGACCCCTTCACCGCCCTCAGCCTGATGCCCATGGTCCGCGTCGGTGGCGGCTCGCGCTCCTGGGAGTCGGGCCTGCGCCTGGGGTGGGCGTTCACCACCAAGCGCATGGCCCTCACCGAATGGGCCCGCCCACCCGTCCGCTGACGCCTCGCGCGCGCGTTCGTACGTATGCGCGGGCCGCGCACGCCACCGCGCGAGGCCCGTCCCTGTTGAAAAAAAGCTTCCCCATAGGGGAAGGGTGGGAGGGGGGCTCGCCCGATCCGCCGCACGGCCCTGGATGAACGTTCTTTTGCGGACCAAGGACCGCATCCCATGGCGAAGAAGAACGAAGCAGGCACGGGCGAACTGGTGATCGTGGAGTCGCCCGCCAAGGCAAAGACCATCGAGAAGTACCTCGGCGAGGGCTATACCGTGCTCAGCAGCTACGGCCATGTGCGCGACCTGCCCGAGCGCGACCTCAGCGTGGATGTGGACAACGGCTTCGAGCCCACCTACATCATCCCGGATGACAAGAAAGGCCGGCTCTCCGAGCTGAAGAAGGAGGCTGACAAGGCGGCCATCGTGTGGCTCGCCACTGACGAGGACCGCGAAGGGGAGGCCATCAGCTGGCACCTGAAGGAGGCGCTGAAGCTGCCCGATGAGAAGGTGCGCCGCATCACCTTCAACGAGATCACCAAGCCGGCCATCCTCAAGGCCATCGAGAATCCGCGCCAGATCGATGTGCACCTGGTCGACGCCCAGCAGGCGCGTCGCGTGCTCGACCGTCTGGTGGGCTACGAGCTCAGCCCCATCCTGTGGCGCAAGGTGAAGCCCAGCCTCAGCGCGGGCCGTGTGCAGAGCGTGGCCGTGCGGCTCATCGTGGAACGCGAGCGCGACATTCTCGGGTTCGCCGAAAAGAGCGCCTTCCGCATCACCGCGTTGCTGGTCACCGGAGGCAAGGCCACGGTGAAAGCCGAGCTGCCCAAGCGCTTCGCCACCGAGGCCGAGGCCATGGCCTTCCTGCAGGGCTGCGTGGGCGCCACCTTCACCGTGAACGCGGTGGAGAAGAAGCCCGGCAAACGCACACCCGCGGCGCCGTTCACCACCTCCACGCTGCAGCAGGAGGCCAGCCGGAAACTGGGTTTCGGCGTCGACCGCACCATGCGCATCGCCCAGGGGCTCTACGAGCAGGGGCACATCACCTACATGCGTACCGACTCGGTGAACCTGAGCGAACAGGCCATCGCCGCCGCCGAAGCTGCCATCACCGCCCAGTACGGCACGCGCTACTGCAAAGCCCGCCGCTACCAGAGCAAGAGCAAGGGCGCCCAGGAGGCCCACGAGGCCATCCGCCCCACCGACCTCAATGTGCGCACCGCCGGCACCGATCGTGATGCCGAGCGCCTGTACGACCTCATCAGCAAGCGCACCCTCGCCAGCCAGATGGCCGACGCCGAACTGGAGAAGACCGTGGTGAACATCGCCATCAGCGGCCACCCCGGTGATGACCTCGTCGCCCAGGGCGAGGTGATCCTCTTCGACGGTTTCCTGAAAGTGTACATGGAGGGCCGCGACGACGAGGGCGACAGCGAGGAGCAGGAGGGCCTGCTGCCCGAGATGAAGCAGGGCGAGGTGCTCGGCCTGCAGGAGATGACGGCCACCCAGCGTTTCGAGCGCCCGGCCCCCCGCTACACCGAGGCCAGTCTGGTGAAGAAGCTCGAGGAGCTCGGCATCGGCCGCCCCAGCACCTACGCGCCCACCATCAGCACGGTGCAGAAGCGCGGTTATGTGGTGAAGGAGAACCGCGAGGGCACACCGCGCCCGTACCGGATCCTCACGCTTGCCGATGGCGCCATCACCGATCGCACGGCCACCGAGAACGTGGGGGCAGAGAAACAGAAGCTCTTTCCCACCGACATCGGCATGGTGGTGAACGACTTCCTGGTGGAGCACTTCCCCACCATCGTCGACCTCAACTTCACGGCCTACGTGGAGGGCGAGTTCGACCAGATCGCCGAAGGCACCATGAACTGGCGCGCCATGCTCAAGGAGTTCTACGCGCCCTTCCACAAGACCATCGGCACGGTGAGCGAGACCGCGGAACGCGCCACCGGTTCCCGCGTGCTGGGCCAGGATCCCGCGAGCGGCAAGGATCTGGTGGCCCGCATCGGCCGCTTCGGTCCCATGATCCAGATCGGCGATGCCGAGGACGAGGAGAAGCCGCGCTTCGCCAGCCTGCGCAAGGATCAGAGCATCGGCACCATCACCCTGGAAGAGGCTCTGGACCTCTTCAAACTGCCCCGCACCCTGGGCGAACGCGATGGCGAGGTCGTCAGCGTGGCCATCGGACGCTTCGGCCCTTATGTGCGCCTGGGCGGCACCTTCGCCAGCCTTACAGCGGATGACGACCCGCTCAGCATCGACCTGACCCGTGCCATCGAGCTCATCGACCTGAAGAAGGCGGCCAGCGCCACGCGCGACCTGGGCGAGCACAAGGGCGAAATGATCGTGGCCGGCCGCGGCCGCTTCGGTCCCTACGTGAAGTTCGGCAAGACCTACGCGAACATCCCGAAAGGGGAGGACCCCGCCGCAGTGACGCTGGAGCGCGCCATCGAGCTGGTGGAGGCCAAGCTCGCCGGTGCGCGCCAGAACATCCTGAAGGAGTTCCCGGGCTCCTCCATCCAGATCCTTGACGGGCGCTACGGCCCCTACATCACCGACGGCAGCAAGAACGCCAACGTGCCCAAGGGCACCAAGCCCGAGGACGTGACCCTGGAGCAGGCCACCGAGCTGCTGGCCGCAGCGCCCGAGAAGAAGGGCGGCCGGAAGGGACGTGGACGCAGCGCCCCGGCACAGAAGGCGCCAGCGAAGAAAGCTCCTGCGAAAAAGGCCGCTGCCAAGAAGGCTCCGGCGAAGAAGGCAGCCTCCAAGAAGGCCTGACGCAGGGACCACGCCTCGTTCACCGGGTTGCCAACAGCATCGTGTGCGTAGCTCGGTGCGACCGGGCGCCGTCGTCACCGACCATCGTCGGACCTTCGCCATGACCGGAGCCACGGCCCGGGTCGCGCATGGACATCAGCCTCTACTTCCGTCCGAGCCCCCGCTTCGGCGCCCAACGCCCCGACCATGCGGCCCACACCTTGGGCGACGGGGCGCTCTTTCACGGTCCTGCCGGTTTTCCTGAGCTGGAAGGGGCCCAGGTGGCACTGATCGGGGTGCTCGACGATCCGGGCCATGCGCGCCCACGGCGCTGTGTGGAGGCCCCGGATGCCATCCGTGAGCAGCTGTATCCGCTCTTCCGCCCCCAAGGACGGCTGCAGTTGGTCGACCTCGGTGACATCCATCCCGGTGCCAGTGCGCAGGATACCCAGCACGCGCTCGCCGAGTCCATCGCCGAACTGGTGCGTCGCGGCATCGTGCCCATCATCCTGGGCGGTGGGCAGGGCCACACCTTCACCCAGTACCTGGCCTACGAGAAGTTGGAGCGCACGGCCAACCTGGTCTGCATCGATGCGCGCTTCGACCTGGGCGAGCCCGGACAGGGCCTGGCTGACAGCAGCTACCTCAGCCACATCGTGCTGCGCCAGCCCAACTACCTGTTCAACTACAGCAACCTCGGCTTCCAGACCTACCTCGTGGATCAGCCCGGCATCGAGCTGATGGACAAGCTGTTCTTCGATGCCCATCGATTGGGCGAGCTGCGCGACCACTTGGCCGATGCCGAACCGGTGCTCCGCAACGGCGACACCTTGAGCGTTGACCTTGCCGCCGTGCGGCGCAGTGATGCACCAGGGACCACCCGGCCCGGTCCCAACGGGTTCCACGCCGAGGAGGTCTGTCAGCTCATGCGCTATGCCGGCATCAGCGAGAAGATCTCGTCCGTGGGGCTTTATGAACTGGATCCCGGCCGCGACCAGGACGGGGTCACCGCCCAACTGGCGGCCCAGATGATCTGGTGCTTCCTCGACGGCTTCCGCTCGCGCACCAACGACCTGCCGTGGCTGGACCGGAAGCGGTTCACCCGGTTCCGGATCCCCATCCGGGGCAACGAGCAGGAGCTGGTGTTCTACAAGAGCGCCGTGAGCGACCGTTGGTGGATGGACGTGCCCTACAGGGCTGAACAGGAGGCCCGGTTCGAACGCCACCATCTGGTGCCGTGCAGCTACGCGGATTACCAGATGGCCTGCCGGGAGGAGGTGCCCGACCGCTGGTGGCGCACCTTCCAGAAGCTGGCCTGACCGCCTTCGCCCGCCCCTGCTGGGCTTGGGGAAATTTGGACGGTCCGGATCTTTGCTATATTGGCGCCGGGATCAACGCCGGTCCCGAGGGGACCTTCGTCCCATGACGGCCGGCCTAGAACGGAACCAAGGATGAGGGGGAAACTGACCGCAGCGCTTTGCGCGGGCCTGATGGGTGTTGTGCATGCCCAACAGGAACCGCAGTACACCCAATACATGTTCGACCGCCTGTCGGTGAACCCGGCCGTGGCCGGCACCAGCGGCAACATGTGCGTCACCGCCCTGCTGCGCCAGCAGTGGAGCGGCTTCGAGGGTGCGCCCAAGACCGGCCTCTTCAACTTCCAGATGCCGATCAGCAAGATCAGCAGTGGGGTGGGCCTCTCCGTGTACATGGACCAGCTCGGGCAGCAGAAGGGCACCATCGCCCGCCTGAGCTATTCCTTCCATCGGAAGTTCGGGCCCGGCACCTTCGGGGTGGGTATCTATGCGGGCATGACCAGCCGCTCCCTGGGCAGCGACTGGGTGGCCGTGGACCCGGTGGCCAATGACGACGCCATCCCCGACGCCGGTGTGTCCGATGCCGGCTTTGATCTCGGCGCAGGCCTCTACTACGTGGCCCCCACCTTCTGGGTGGGCATCAGCAGCACCCAGCTTCCGGAGACCGCCCTGGAAGAGGTGAGCATCAAGAACGCCCGCCACTATTTCCTGCAGGGCGGCTACGACTGGGCCATCGGAGGCAACAAGAAGTACGTGCTCCAGCCCAGCGTGCTCGTCAAGAGCGACGCGGCCACCACCCAGCTCGATGTGAACGCCACCTTCCTGTACAATGACATGGTCTGGCTGGGCGTTACCTACCGTACCGAGGATGCCATCGCCCCCATGATCGGCTATCAGTACAAATTCCCCAGTGGCAACTCCAGCATCCGCCTGGGGTACAGCTACGATGTGACCACCTCCCAGCTGAGCAACTACAGCAGCGGCAGCCACGAGGTGATGTTGAACTACTGCTTCAAGATCATCAAGCCGGAGAAGCTCGAGATCTACCGGAACATCCGCTTCCTGTAAGTCGGTAACCCAAACACCTGCACGGCCGTAGGAAGTCTAGCCTGAAGTGTTCGCTTACCCGGACCCAAGGCCCCAACGGTCGAACGGCACAAACGGAGGAACCAATGCAACTTCGTCCCATCATCTACATCGGCGCTGTCGGCTTGCTGGCCAGTTGCGGCGGCGGCGGACAGGGGCAGCTCATCGGCGTCGTCGGACGTCCGGACTGGTACCAGGTGGATCCTTACGGGATGAATTACATCCCCATGGGCAGCTACACCATGGGCCCCAGCGATCAGGACGCCCCCTACGCCATGGTCTCCAAGAGCAAGACCGTGTCGGTCCAGGCGTTCTACATCGACCAGACGGAGATCTCCAACAACGAGTACCGTCAGTTCGTGTACTACGTCATCGACAGCACCGCGAAGAAGCTGCTGGGTGAGGACGACATCGGGGAGCACGTCATCAGTGAGGATGAGTTCGGCGAGGAGATCGATCCCCCGATCATCAACTGGCGCGAACGCATCAACTGGTATGGCGAGGAGGAGCGCGAGGCCCTGGCCGACATGTTCTACAGCGAGAGCGAGCAGTTCTATCGCCGCAAGGAGATCGACACCCGCAAGCTCATGTTCGAGTACTACTGGATCGACCTCAAGGAGGCCGCCAGGAAGGCCGGACGCGACCTGGACCTGAGCTACACGAACACCAAGGGCCAGAACAACGCCATCCGCGGCCACAGCGACCGCAGCAAGTTCATCATCAAGGAGGTCATCAACGTGTATCCCGACACGCTCGCCTGGGTGCATGACTTCACCTACTCCTTCAACGAACCGATGACGGAGAACTACTTCTGGCATCCGGCCTACGACGACTATCCCGTGGTGGGCATCACCTGGACGCAAGCCACGGCGTTCAACGTATGGCGTTCCATGCTGATGAACAGCTGGCTGAGCTCGCAGGAGGAACCCTTCGTGAACCGCTTTCGCCTGCCCACCGAGGCCGAGTGGGAGTACGCTGCACGCGGGGGCCTGGACCTTCAACCCTATCCCTGGGGCGGTCCGTACATCCGCAACCGTCAGGGCTGCTTCCTGGGCAATTTCAAGCCCCTGCACGGGAACTACACGGACGACGGTGGCTTCCACACCGTGCCCATCGACAGCTACTCGCCGAACGACTATGGCCTGTACAACATGGCCGGCAATGTGGCGGAGTGGACCAGCACGGCCTTCGATGAGGCGGTGTACGACTTCGACCACGATCTGAACCCCGAGTACAGCTACGATGCCCTGGCCAACGACCCGCCTTCGCTCAAGCGCAAGGTGATCCGCGGCGGCTCCTGGAAGGACATCGGCTGGTACCTGCAGACCGGCACCCGCAGCTACGAATACCAGGACACCTCCAAGTGCTACATCGGCTTCCGCAGTGTGATGACCTATCTGGGCCGCGGAAAGGCCGTCAATGCCGAAGACCTCTAAGACCAGAAGACCAGCCTCCGCACTGAACCTGCACGGGGCCGCTCGATAGAAGGACCAACTCTTCAGACCAACCTAAAACGCAAGGACGAACGATGAAACCCGGTAGCAAGAAGTGGAAGAACTTCATGGCCAAGTTGTACGGGATCGGTGCCGCGGTCGTGATCGTGGGCGCACTGTTCAAGATCCAGCACTGGCCCGCTGCGGACCTTTTCCTCATCCTGGGCCTCAGTACGGAGGCCATCATCTTCTTCTTCTCGGCCTTCGAACCCCCGCACGAGGACCCCGATTGGAGCCTTGTGTACCCCGAGCTCGCCACGGGGGAACGCGCCGAGGGTGACGACTTCCGCAAGGACGATCAGCGTTCGATCACCGAGCAGTTGGACGACATGCTGGAGTCGGCCAAGATCGAGCCGGAGCTCATCGAAAGCCTGGGCAATGGCATGCGCTCCCTCAGCGATCAGGCCAAGCAGATGACCGAGATCACCGGTGCCGCCGCAGCCACCAACGAGTACGCGAACAGCCTGAAGGACGCCAGCACGAAGGTGAGCAGCCTCAGCGACAGCTACGCCAAGGCCAGCGAGAGCCTCGTGGGCCTGACGGACAACGTGGACGCGGGCAAGAGCGCCGGCGAGAGCCTCAGCCGCATGAGCCAGAACCTCAGCGCACTGAACGAGATGTACGAGATGCAGTTGCGCAGCAGCCGCGAGAAGCTCGAAGCCGCCAACCAGATGTTCGAGGGCGTGGGCGAACTGCTCACCAACCTGCGCAACAGCGTGGACGACACCAAGCGCTACAAGGACAACATCGCCCAACTGAGCGACAACCTCCAGAAGCTCAACACGGTGTACGGCAACATGCTGAACGCCATGACGGTGCGCTGAGCGCCGCTTGCATCCCTGACCTAGCACGGACCAAAACCCGCTGGTAGAACCATGGCAAGTGGCAAACAGACACCGCGTCAGAAGATGATCAACATGATGTACCTCGTGTTGACCGCCCTTCTGGCCTTGAACGTGTCCAAGGAGATCCTGGACAGCTTCGTGACCGTGAACAACGGTCTGGAGACCACCAAGTTGACGTTGAAGGACAAGATGGACGCCACCTATGCGAGCTTCTCGGGGCTCGCCGCGGAGAACCCCAAGAAATACGGAAAGGCATGGGGTGAGGCACAGGCGGTGCAGGCCATGGCCTCGGACCTTCTGGCGCACATCGACCGCGTGAAGGTGAAGGTGATCTCCGCGACTGAAGGCCTTCCCGAGGACAAGGTCATCGGCAAGGACGAGAAAGGCCGTGACACCATCATCAACCTGGCCTTGGTGGGCAAGAAGGATGACAACAACAAGATCACGGAATTGATGGTCGGCTCCGAACCCAGCAAGCCGAAGGAGGGCGAATTGACCGCCCGTGAGCTGCGGGGCAAGATCGAGGCCTATCGCGACAAGATCAAGCAGGTGGCGGCCAGCAACCCGGGCCTCGCGGCCCAGGTGGACCGCGTGTTCGACCTCAGCGACCGCCGCGATGCCTCCGGAACCATGAACAATTGGGAGAGCATCAACTTCTATCACGTTCCCCTCGCCGCCGGCATCACCATCCTTTCCAAGCTGCAGAGCGATGTGCGCAACGTGGAGAACGAATGCGTGAGCTACCTCATGGGTGAGGTGGAAGGTGCGGCGATGAAATTCTCGGAGCTCGCCCCCGTGGTGCTGCCCGTGAGCAACTACATCACCGTGGGCGATTCGTTCCGCGCCGATGTGTACCTCGCCGGCTACGACCCCCTGAACCCGCCCGTCGTGGAGCTGAGCAAGAACGGCACCATCGATACGGTGAAGCTCGAGGTGATCGGCGACAAGGAGATCGTCCCCATCGGCATCGATGGCAAAGGCAAGCTGCGCCTCCCGGGGCAGGGTGTCGGGTCCAAGGAATGGAAGGGCATCATCAAGTTCAAGCAGGCCGGACAGGCGGAGAAGCGCTACCCCTTCTACGCCAATTACGAGGTGGCCCAGCCGAACGTGGTGGTGAGCCCCACCAAGATGAACGTGTTCTACCGAGGGATCGACAACCCCGTGGACGTCAGTGTGCCCGGCTTCAGCGCGGACAAGATCACGCCCAGCATCGACAATGGCTCGATCACCAAGGCCGCCCAGGGCTATATCGTGAAGCCCGGCAAGGGCACCGAGGCCACCGTGAACGTGAGCGTGGAGATGCCCAACGGCCAGCGCAAGAGCATGCCGGGCGTGAAGTTCCGCGTGAAGTCCGTGCCCAATCCCACGCCGCAGTTCGCCGGCAAGGGTGCCGGCGATGCCACGGTGAAAAAGGCCGAGCTCACCGCCGCCTTGGGCGTCATCGCCAAGATGGAGGGCTTCGAGTTCGATCTGAAGTTCGAGGTGGTCGAGTTCAACATCGGCGTATCGGTCTCCGGCACGTATGCGGAGAAGAGCAACAAAGGCAACACCCTGAACGCCGACCAGAAGGAGTTGCTGAGCAAGGTGAAGGTGGGCAGCAAGGTCTATGTGGACAACATCAAGGTCCGCAAGCCTGATGGCACTGTCACCGGTATCGCCTCCCTGTCGTTGAAGGTCGTTTGATGAACCAACGCCCCATGACCATGAAGCACGTCGTCCGTTCCCTGCAGACCGCCCTCATCGGGTCGGTGCTGCTCGCGTCGTTCGCCGTCACCGCCACGGCACAGACCGTGTTGGACGGGGCGTACATCAAGGAGCATACGAAGACCAAGCGGGTGGTGCCCTACGCCCACATCCGTGAGGCCGATGTGATGTGGGCCCGCCGCGTATGGCGCGAGATCGACCTTCGGGAGAAGATCAATCATCCGCTGTACTACCCCGCGACGCCCATCAGCGACCGGAAGAGCCTGTTCGATGTCATCCGCCAGGCCCTGCTCACTGACGGCTCCATCACGGCCTACAGCGCCGGTGCGTTGGGCGATGAGGATGAGTTCAAGAAGGCGCTGCCCCCCAGCGAGCTCAAGGAAATGTTCCTGAAGGTGGACACCCAGCTCACCGAGGACCCCAGCAACCCTGGGGAGTTCATCCAGGTGGTGCAGGAGATCCCGCTGGAATCGGCTGAGGTGAAGCGTTACCGCATCAAGGAGGACTGGGTCTTTGATAAACAGCGCAGTTCGATGGACATCCGCATCATCGGCATCGCGCCGATGCGGGAGAAGATCGGCGACGACGGCGAGTCCAAAGGCTTCCAGACGCTCTTCTGGCTCTATTTCCCGGAGTGCCGCTATGTCTTCGCCAACTGGGATGTCTTCAACCGGGAGAACGATGCCGAGCGGCGCAGCTATGAGGACCTCTTCTGGAAGCGCCAGTTCAGCAGCACGATCATCAAGTGGAGCAACGTGTACGACCGGAGCATCAACCAATACCGCACCGGTCTGGATGCATTGCTGGAGGGCGAGGAGATCAAGCAGTCGCTCTTCGAGTTCGAGCACGACCTTTGGAATTTCTGAGCGGAGCGATCCGTCGACCGAAGCCCTCCGCGCCGCGGGGGGCTTCGTCGTTCACGTCCGCCAGGTGGCCCGGAAGCCCGTACCTTTGCGGCCTTTTCCGCCCATCCGGTCATGATCGACGTCTCCGGTCTCACGCTGCACTTCGGCCAGCGCCCCATGTTCGACGGGGTGTCGTTCTTCATCGGGAGCGACGACCGCATCGGCCTGGTGGGGCGCAATGGGGCCGGCAAGAGCACCCTGCTGAAGATCCTGGCCGGCCAACAGTCCTACGACAAGGGTAGCATCGGTCGTCCGCGTGAGCTCACCCTGGGCTACCTGCCTCAGCAGATGGACCACGACCTCTCCTTGAGCCCGCGTCAGGTGGCCGAGAAGGCCTTTGAAGAGGCCCAGCACCTGCGCGCCTCGCTCGACCGGATCGAGAAGGAGCTCGAGACGGCCACCGAGGTGGAGCAACAGATGGAGCTCGCCACCATGCTGGCCCATGCCCATGAACGGCTCAACGCACTTGGGGTCGCTGATCACGACCAGCAGGTGGAGCGCATGCTGAAGGGCCTGGGTTTCGTGGGCGAGGACATCCACCGCCCCCTGGCCGAGCTGAGCGGCGGCTGGCGCATGCGCGCCGAGCTGGCCCGCATCCTGTTGTTGCAGCCCGACCTGCTGCTGCTGGACGAACCCACCAACCACCTTGACCTGCCCGCCATCCAATGGCTCGAGGACCTGCTGCGCACCTATCCGTCCGCGCTGGTGCTGATCAGCCACGACAAGACCTTCCTGGACCGGCTCACCAAGCGCACCCTGGAGGTGACCGGTGGCGAACTCATCGACCGCAAGGTGCCGTGGAGCCAGTACGTGGAGCTGCGTAAGGTGGAGCGCGAGCAGCAGATGGCCGCCGCGAAGGACCAGCAGAAGTACATCGAGAAGACCCAGGAGCTCATCAACAAGTACCGCGCGAAGGCCAGCAAGGCCGCTTTCGCCCAGAGCCTCATCACCAAGCTGGAGAACCTTGACCGCATCGAGGTGGAGGACGAGGACCTCCGAAAGCTGGTGGTCCGCTTCCCGCCGGCCCCGCATGCTGGGAAGCTCATCGCCGAGGTGAAGGACGTGAGCAAGGCCTACGGGCCCAAGCGCATCTTCAGCCATGCGGAGCTCACCATCGGCAAGGGCGAGCACCTGGCGCTGGTGGGGGCCAACGGCACGGGCAAGAGCACGCTCATCCGCATGGTGGTGGGAGAGGAGCCGTTCGAGGGCGAGATCCGCTTGGGACATGGCGTGGTGCTGGGCTATTATGCACAGGACATGCCCGAGCGCCTTGAGCCCAGGCGCACCGTGCTGGAGACCGCGGAGGATGCCGCGAGCGAGGAGAACCGCCCACGGGTGCGCGCCATGCTTGGTGCCTTCCTCTTCAGCGGGGAGGACGTGGACAAGAAGGTGAAGGTGCTCAGCGGCGGCGAACGTGCGCGCCTGGCCCTGTGCTGCATGCTGTTGCGCCCGCTGAACTTCCTGCTGCTCGACGAACCCACCCACCACCTGGACATCCAGAGCAAGGACGTGCTCAAGGAGGCGCTCAAGAACTACGACGGCACCTTCCTGCTCGTCAGCCACGACCGCGATTTTCTGCATGGCCTCACCCACCGCATCCTGGAGCTCGACGGCGGCCGCATCCGCGATCAGCATCTGGACATCCTGGAGCTGATCGAGAAGCGCAAGGCCCTGCAGGCCGCCGACATGGGCGCCAGCAGCGCACGGACCGCACCGGCGAAGGGCGCCAACGGCCAGCGCAGCGACTACCACGAGCGCAAGGAGCGCGACAAGGAGCGCCGCCGGGTGCAGAACCAGGTGGAGCGTGCGGAAAAGGAGCTCGCCACCCTGGAGCAGGAGGAAAAGGCCCTGCAGGCCAAGGTGATGGCCGCCGGCCTGCCCGCCGCCGAACTGGACAAGGGCTACGCCCGGCTCGGCGAACTGGCCCAGCGCATCGCCGCCGTGATGGCCGACTGGGAGGCCGCCTCCGCCCGCCTCGACCAGCTCGACGTGGAGGCCTAGTTCATCCGCAACGAAAGAATGTTACCTTTGCGGTCCACTGCGGGGTGGAGCAGATGGTAGCTCGTCGGGCTCATAACCCGAAGGCCGCAGGTTCGAGTCCTGCCCCCGCTACACAAGAGCCCGGTCCGATCGACCGGGCTCTTTCTTTCAGCCCCTCCCGCTCCCATCTTCGCAGAGCCATGAGCCACCGCGCCGGTTTCGTCAACATCATCGGCATGCCCAACGCGGGTAAAAGCACCCTGCTGAACGCGCTGCTCGGTGAGCCCCTGGCCATCACCAACCCCAAGGCCCAGACCACCCGTCACCGTATCCTCGGGCTCATCAACGGCCCGGACCATCAACTGGTGATCGGGGACACGCCCGGCATCCTGGAGCCGCAATACGGTCTGCAGCAACGCATGATGGCCGCGGTCGATGAGGCCTTGCGCGATGCCGATGTGCTGGTGGTCCTTGTGGAGCTGCGCCAGCGTCCTGACCGCTCGCAGGCGCTGCTCGACCGCGCACGACGGGCCGGCTGTCCCCTGCTCGTGCTGGTGAACAAGGTGGACCTGGGCGGGGAGGACGAGGTGCTGGAAGCCTGTCAGCGCTGGCAGGAGGCGCTGCCGACCGCGAAGGTGGTGCCGGTCTCGGCGCTCCACGGGTTCCACGTCGACGAACTGCGCCAGCATCTGGTGCAGGCCATGCCCGAGCATCCGCCCTACTTCCCCAAGGACGAGCTCAGCGACCGCAACATGCGCTTCTTCGTGGCCGAACTGGTGCGCGAACGCATCCTCGCCCTCTACAAGCAGGAGGTGCCGTACAGCTGTGAAGTGGTGGTGAACAGCTATGAGGAGGGCGCCACCCTCACCCGCATCCAGGCCGACATCATCGTGATGCGTGAGAGCCAGAAGGCCATCCTCATCGGTGAAGGGGGCAGGGCGTTGCGTCGGTTGGGCACCCAGGCCCGGGAGGCGATCGAGCGCTTCGTGGGCACCAAGGTCTTCCTTGACCTGAAGGTGAAAGCCGACCCCGACTGGCGCGAGGACAAGAAGAAGCTTCGGAACTACGGATACTGATGAGAGTTGCGAGTGACGAGTGGCGAGTGGTGAGCTGGTGCCCATCTGGACCGGTGCATCACCAACCGCCACTCGCCACTCGTCGCTCACCACTCGCAACTGAATGAGCAACATCGTCGCCATCGTGGGCCGCCCGAACGTGGGCAAGAGCACCCTGTTCAATCGCCTCACCGAGCAGCAGGAGGCCATCACCGACCCCACCGCGGGCACCACCCGCGACCGGCACTACGGCCAGGTGGAGTGGACCGGGACGGTGTTCAGTGTGATCGACACCGGCGGCTATGTCACCGGCAGCGACGACGTCTTCGAATCGGAGATCCGCCGCCAGGTGGAGCTGGCCATCGAGGAGTCCGATGTGATCCTGTTCCTGGTGGATGTGCGCCAGGGCCTCACGCCCATGGACGAGGCGATCGCGGGCATGCTGCGGAGGTCGAGGAGAACGGTGCATCTGGTGGCCAACAAGGTGGACACCGGCGACAAGCAGGCCGACGCCGCGGAGTTCTACACCCTGGGAATGGGCGAGGTGCACTGCATCAGTGCCCAGAGCGGCGCCGGCACCGGCGATCTGCTCGACACCCTGGTCGCCGGCTTCCGCAAGCCGAGCGCCGAAGCCCTCCCCGACGTGCCCAAGCTGGCCATCGTGGGGCGCCCCAACGTGGGCAAGTCCTCCCTTGTGAACGCCCTTCTGGGCCGCCAGCAGAACATCGTGACCCCGGTGGCCGGCACCACGCGCGACCCCATCCACACCCGCTACACCGTGTTCGGCTTCGACGTGATGCTCCTGGACACCGCCGGCATCCGCAAACGCCAGCGCGTGAACGAGGACATCGAGTTCTACAGCGTGATCCGCTCGGTGCGCGCCATCGAGGACAGCGACGTGTGCCTGCTGCTCGTGGATGCCACCGAAGGCGTGCAGCAGCAGGACCTTCACATCTTCTCCATCATCGCGCGCAACGGCAAGGGCGTGGTGGTGGTGGTGAACAAATGGGACCTGGTGGCCAAGGAGACCAACACCATGAAGGCCTTCGAGGCCGAGGTGCGGAAGCGGCTCGCGCCCTTCTCCGACGTACCCGTGGTGTTCACCTCCGTGCTGGAGAAGCAGCGCATCCACAAGGTGATGGAGATGGCCATGCAGGTGCACGGCGACCGGGAGCGCAAGATCCCCACCCGCCAGTTGAACGATGTGATGCTCCCGGAGGTGGAGCGCATGGGACCGCCCATGTACAAGGGCAAGACCATCCGGATCAAGTTCATCAACCAGCTGCCCACGCCGGTGCCCTCCTTCGCGTTCTACGCCAATCTGCCCCAGTACATCAAGGCACCCTACGTGCGCTTCCTGGAGAACAAGCTGCGCCAGCACTTCCGCTTCACGGGTGTCCCCGTCCGTATCTTTCTGAGGAAGAAGTGACCCGCCATGCGTGCCCTCCTCATCGCCAGCCTTGCCGCGATGGGGTGGAGCGCTGCGGCGCAGGACTTGGGCGTGCTGGACCGCCCACAGGCGTGGACCCATGACCCGGTGTGGGATCCAGGATGGGAGCGGACCAAGGGCACGGTCATCCTCGCCGATACGCTGGAGGTACGCTTCCATGGGGTGAAGCCCCAGTTCCTGAACGTGTTCTTCGAGCGGCGACGCATCATCCGCTTCGAAACGGAGGCCGACATCCTGAGGCACGGTTCCGTGCAGCTGCCCGAGAGCCTGGACCCGCCCATGGACCGCGGTGAGCGCATCTGGGACCCCCTTGCCGAGAACCCCGGTCCACGCTGGCTGAACGTCCGCCTCGACCGGTTCATGGCCCGCGTGCTGCGGCCGGACGGGTCGGCCCATGAGCTTGAGCCTTTGGTGCGCGTGCGCCGATGGCCGGTGAAGAACCCCACCACCATCGAGCAGGCCTGGTCCTTCACCTTCGACCTTCCGGCCATCGCGCCCGGTGATGTGGTGGAGCTCCACTGGAAGTACATGGTGCCCTACGACCTGAACCAGCCGGCCACCCAGGGCTGGCGTTCCGCTCCGTGGATGGACAACTGGGCCCGCCTCACCAGCTGGCGCATCTTCTTCCACGACGCCCTGCCCGTGCGCGCCCAGCAGGTCACCATCCGCTACCTGCGCAAGCAGGGTCTGAGCTTTTCGGGAGAAGGGCCCCATGCCCTCCGGGAGGACGGGGAGGCCCTGGCCGCCGTGTGGCGTCACACCGGGTTGCCGGGCTGCATGGACGAAGTGAACGCCCGACCTGCGGACGATCTGCCCCACATCGTGCTCCGGCTCGAGGTGGAGGATCTGCGCTACTGGGCGCGCGACCGGCTGAGCCACATGCCCGTTCAACAGTCGCCCTGGATGTACGTGGTGCGCCACCGCGAAATGAACGCGCTCTGGCTGGAACGTGTGGCCCGCAAGAAGGTGCCCGACCGGCAGAACCAATTGGTCAAGGACTTCATCGCCGCCACCACCACCGGCCTTTCCGACCGCCCTGTCGCGCGGAGGATCGAGGCGCTCCATGAGCGGATCGCCATGGACTTCGCCTACGATCCGGACCGTGACTGGTACGCTGATGTGCGCGGCACCGATCAGCGCATGGGCGACCAGGTGGCCGATGCGTTGCTGCGCGACATCAGCCGCCACGACCTGTATGTGAAGCTCATCGCCCACCACCGCCTGGCGCACAGCACGGCGTACGCCCTCGATCGTCGCGCCGGGGTGCTCACGCCGGACCATCTCACACCCGTGTGGGACCTGGAGCAGCTGATCGGGATCGAGGATGGCGCGGGCATGCTCTGGATGCACCCCAAGCGTCGGCGCACCGGGCTGTTGGCCAACGAGCTGCCGTTCTATTGGGCCGGGACCCCGGCCCTGCGTGCGGATGTGACACGCCTCGCCATGGACGGGCCGCAGGACGTCGCGTTCACGAGGCTTCCATCGGGAGATCCCGGGCATGACCGCCGGAACATCGCGATGGAGGTGGACGTGGACCCCCGGAACGGGACGTGCACCGCCCGCGTGCAGGTGCGGCTGGCCGGGCAGTTCAGCACCGTGGGCCGTGGGGCCTGGTGCCACGCCGAGCCGGATCCCGCTGTGCACACCGGCTATGGCCACCGGCCGCAGGATGCGGGTCGGTGCATGGTGTTGCGGCAGGAGGCGTCGCCGTTGAGCACCGATCCGCCGTTCACCACGACCATCACACAGCTGCTCGACCTCGGACCAAGGCTGAACCGGGTCAACGACACCGCCTGGACCCTCGATCTCGCGCACCTGCTCATGCACGCGGTACCGGCCCCGTTCGACGCCGCCGCGCGCGCATTGCCGTTCCACTGGGACTTCATCCAGCTCGATCTGCTGGAGGTGAGCGTGCGGCATCCCGATGGCATGGTCCTGCGGTCGGACATCCCTTCCGGCTCCTGGCGTTCGCCGGGTGCCATGCTCGATGTGCAGGTGGGATCGACGGGTGGAACGGCCACCGTGAGCTCGCAGCTTTCGGTGACGAACCTGCGGGAGGGCGGTCCGGATCACCGCGCGCTGTCCGACCTGCTCACGGCCGCCCGGGGCATCCATGACCTGCGGCTGCTCCTGGTCGAGGAGCGGCAGGGACAATAAGCGAACACCAGCTACCTTCGGCGCATGCTCCGGCGGGCCGCACCCTGGCTCTTGCTTACGGCCCTGTTGGCCTTGGGCTATGCCCAGTTCGGTGCACTGCTGCGGTTCGAACGGCAGAGGGCTTCCATCCAACGGGCGATGAAGCTCCGCTTGAAGCAGGGAGTGCCCGAGGAGGAGCTCACCACCTTCACACTTACGGCGGAACAATGGCGCGGTCTGCGCTGGGTGAAACCCGGCCGTGAGTTCCGCCTGACCGACGGGCGCATGTTCGATGTGGTGCAACGCACCGAACGCGCCAATGGGGTGGTGGTGCTGCAGTGCATCGCGGACCATCAGGAGACGGCGCTCTTCGCCGGGCTGAAGGAGGCCGTGGCACGCGACCTTGAGGGACGCGTGCCCAGGTCCAGGGAGCGTGTGGTGCACCTGGTGCTCGACCTCGGCCGTCCGTCTGAAGGACCGGCCATTCCCGAGCAAGCTGCCTTTGCGCAGGCCTGGCCTTCGGCATCGGGCCGGTCGCCTGCGGATGGATGGATCGCCGATCGCACACCTCCGCCCGAGCGGCGTGTGCACGGCTGACCCTCATCCGTACCGGGGAGGATGGAGGTCGTTCCGAAGCGCGATGGACCGCGCTCTCCGGAACGCACATTCCCCGTTCTCACAACGCTCAACCGAACATGATACTGAACAGGACCATTACGGTCCTCGTCCTCCTGCTGTGCATCCTGAAGGCCAAGGCCCAGATGGTGCTGGTGGTGGACCAGGACGACCAACGACCCCTGGAGGGGGTCGTCATCATCGGCAGTGACCCCACCATGGGGCGCACGACGGACGCGCGTGGGCGCACCTCCATCGACGGGCTGCCCGGAGATACGCTCATATTCACGGCGCTCGGATATGCAGAGCACCGGATATCGCGTGCTGCCCTGGCAGCCGCCGACAACCATATAGCGCTTCATGCGCTTCCGTTCACCCTGCGCGAAGCCGTGGTGAGCGTGAACCGCTGGGAGCAGGGCTCGGAGCGGGTGCCGGACCGCATCACGGTGATGCGGCCGCGCGATGTGGCGCTTTACAACCCCGGCACGGCCGCCGACATGCTGCAGCGCTCGGGTGAGGTCTTCATGCAGAAGAGCCAGCTCGGTGGCGGCAGCCCCATGATCCGAGGCTTTGCGGCCAACCGCCTCCTGATCGTGGTGGACGGTGTGCGCATGAACAACGCCATCTACCGCGCCGGCAATCTGCAGAACATCATCAGCACCGATGCGAACGCCATCGAGCGCGCCGAAGTGGTCCATGGCCCTGGTGCGATGACCTACGGCAGCGATGCGATCGGCGGGGTGATGGACTTCCACATGCTCCGTCCACGCTTCAGCCAGGACAGCACCCTGCTGCTGCGTGGCGGTGCGATGGCACGGTACGGAAGCGCAGCGAACGAATTCGGCGGCAACCTGAACCTCGGTCTTGGCGGCCGACGTGCGGCCTTCATGGGCAGTGCATCGTTCACCCGGTTCGGAGATCTGCGGACCGGCTCCTCCGGCCCCAAGGACTATCAGCGACCTTGGTATGTGGGGACGATCAACGGTGTGGATTCCATGGTGATGAACGACGACCCGGACCTGCAGGTCGGCAGCGGCTACGACAACATCAACCTCTTCGGCAAGCTCGCCTTCCTTCCGGTGGATGCGTTGGAGATCGGACTGAGCGTGTACCACAGCACCACGTCCGATGTGCCACGCTACGACCGCCTGATCGAACTGCGTTCGAACGGCACCCCACGATCGGCCGAGTGGTACTACGGGCCGCAGGCCTGGACGATGGGCGCGCTCACGGTGAAGCACACCGCCGGCAAGGGGCCATGGAACACTGCGCGGCTCAGTGTGGCCTATCAGGACTACGCCGAGAGCCGGAACGACCGGAACTACCGCAGCACAAGCCTCCGTACCCAGGCCGAGGAGGTGACCGGCATCTACATCAACCTCGATATGGAACGCGAACTGAGCAGGCGCGGGCAGCTCTTCTATGGCGGAGAGTATGTGACCAACACGGTCGGATCGACCGGAAAGCGGGTCGATCAGGAGACCGGGGAGGAGACCGTGATCAACTCCCGCTACCCGAACGGATCCTCCTGGAGCACCGGCTCGGTGTATGTCGGCACCATGTTCGATCTCACCGAGCGCCTCACCCTGTCCGCAGGCGCCCGGTTCAACTGGAGCGCCTTGGACTGCGCCTTCGACACGACCCTCTTCCCCTACCCGGCCACCACCACGAGCCTCAGCAACACGGCATTCACAGGCAATCTCGGACTGGCGTACCGACCGGGGACGGACTGGAAGATCTCGTTGGACCTGAGCTCGGGTTTCCGTGCGCCCAATATCGATGACATCGGGAAGGTCTTCGACAGTGAACCCGGTGCGGTCATCGTGCCCAACCCGGACCTGGCACCGGAGTATGCCTACAGCACCGAGCTGGGCATCGAGAAGGTGGTGTCCGAACGCGTGCGTGTACGCGGTGGTGGCTATTACGTCCTGCTGGACAACGCCATGGTGCGGCGTCCATTCGCGATCAATGGCCAGGACAGCATCCTGTACGATGGGGAGCCGAGCCGTGTGGACGCGATCCAGAACGCTGCACAGGCCCGGGTGATCGGGTGCATGTTGTCCCTGGAGGCCCGCCTGTGGTCCGGTCTGGGCATCGACATGCGGCTGAACTGGCAGGATGGCGTGGAGCAGGACGACGACAACACGGCGGACGTCCCTCTTCGCCACTCACCTCCGCCGTTCGGCAGCGCGGGGCTCTCCTGGCAAAAGGGTCGGGTGCGCGCCCGATTGTTCGCGGACATCAGCGCTGGATACTCCTTCGAGGATCTGCCCCCGAGCGAACAGGCCAAGCTTCCGATCTACGCGAAGGATGCCAACGGCGATCCCTACGCGCCCTCCTGGTACACCTTGAACCTCAACGGAAGCTATCAGGTGAACAAGGTCCTTTTGGTGTCCGCGGGCGTGGAGAACATCACCGATCAGCGTTACCGACCGTATTCCTCCGGCATTTCCGCGCCGGGCAGGAACTTCACGGTGGGGCTGCGCGCTTCGTTCTGACGAACGTACGGAGCGCAATGCCTGGCCCGGGTGTGCTCGTCACATCCGGGCCAGTGCGTTCTCCAGGTCGGCGATGAGCAGGTCGGGATCCTCCAGGCCGATGTACAGGCGCACCAGGGTGAAGGGCAGGTCGGTGTAATACCCGCTCGGACCCTTCAGTGCGCAAACCGGCCACTGCAGGCTCTCGTAGCCGCCCCAGCTCACCGCGATGAGGAAGCGACGAAGGCTGTCGCAGAAGCGTTCCACGGCGGCCTCGTCCGCTGCGTCCAGATCGATCGTCATCAACCCCGCACAACGGCGCATCTGGCGCCTGGCCAGCGCGTGCTGCGGATGGCTTTCGAGCCCCGGCCAGTGCACCCGCCTCACCTTGGGATGGGCCTCCAGGAAGCGGGCCACACGTTCGGCCGAACCGGCGCTCCGGTGCACGCGCAGCTCCAGGGTGCGGAGCCCGCGCATCAGCAACCACGCATCGTGCGGGCTCGGTGCCGCCCCCAGCGTCATGAACTCGCGCGCCATCACCTGCCGCATGTGCGCCGCACTGCCCGCCAGCACCCCGCACACCACGTCGCTGTGGCCATTGAGGTACTTGGTGCCGCTGTGGGCCACCAGGTCGATGCCCAGGTCGATCGGGTTCTGGAACAGCGGGCTGTTGAAGCTGTTGTCGCAGAGCGTGACGATGCCCCGCTCCCGGGCGATGGCGGCCACGATGGCCAGGTCCTGAAGCTCGAACGTGAGCGAGTTCGGGCTTTCGGTGATGATGAACGTGGTGTTCGGACGGCAGGCACGCCGGAAGTTCTCCGCCTCGGTGCCGTCCACGTAGGTGGTCTCCACCCCGAAGCGCACCAGCAGCTCGCTCAACAGCTTCTTCGTCCAGCTGTACGGCTTGTGCACGCACACCACATGGTCGCCGGCCTTGGTGAACGCGATCACCGCGGCGGCGATGGCCGCGCTGCCACTGCTGAAGAGGAGCGCATCCTCCGCATGCTCGAGCGCAGCGAGCTTCCGTCGCACGATGGCCACCGTGGGGTTGAAGCCCCGGGTGTACAAGGGGCGCTCGAACTCCTGTTGCACCACGGCGCGCATGGCGGCCACCGTGGGGTAGGCGAAGTTGCCGCTCTGCACCACGGGCGGCACCACGGCATCGTATCCGTGCGCGCGGTCCTCGCCCAGGTGGTTGAGCAGGTGCGAAAGGTCATCGGTCATGCTGACAAAGGAAGGGCGGTCATGGATCGCGCCGGAAGAAGACGAATCCGTTGCTCCTTCCGATCTCGGTGAACGTGCCCAGGGCCTGCACCGCCTCCACCGAGGTCACTTTGCACGAGAGGTACACCGGGCGGTCGATGGGACCATGGAAGAGCACTTCCTCCGGCGGGGTGGGTCCTGTGGTGCGTCCATAGAACCAGGGGGCGTAGCTCTTGTAGTCCTTGGTGGCGAGGTGGCACCGTTCGCCCTGGCGCGCGGTGAAGAAGTCGATCGCGGCGCGCTGGCTGTACGCTTCTATGTTGCTGATGAACGCGACCAGGGTGGTGGTGACGAAGAGCGCGCCACCGCAGAAGAGCACCACGATGCTCATTCGATATCGCGTTGCGCCATGCAGGAAGTGAGCCGCCAGCAGCGCCGCGGCGAGCAGCACCCCGGCCAGTGCCTCCCGGCCGGTCCAAGTCACCACCGCTTCCAGGTTGCCCAGGGCGAAGGGGTCCGACGACATCAGCGGGCGCAGAAGATCCGGCCGCATGCCCAGGAAGGGCACTGCGATCACCACCGCGGCGATCAGGCTGCCGAGCGCACCCAGCGCAAAGCGCGACGGACCGAAAGGGACCCGGTGCTCCCAGATGTGCGCCAGGCGGACGGCCGCCAGATAGGTGAGCGGGAAGTAGCACAGGCTGCTGTAGTGGACGATCTTGGTCTTCACGAGGCTGAAGAGCACCAGCACCACCAGGAGCAGCACCACCATCCAGCGGCGGTGCAGGCGCTGTGGATCATCCGGTGCCGACGGACGGATCCCCTCGTGCAGGGCGAAGATCGAGGCGGGGAAGCAGCCCACGAGCAGCACCACCACATGGTAGCCGAGGAAACCGCCGTGACCGGCATCCTCCGTGGTGAGCATGGCCACCTGGCGCCAGAAGAACGCCTGCATGAACGTCGGTCCGTTCCGCAGCAGGTCGATCGCGGCCCATGAGCCGATGGTGACCAGGAGCGCAAGCGCCATCCAGACCAGCGGCACCACCGGCAGGCGGAGCCGCAAACGCGACCGGATCAGCATGGCGCCGGCGGTGAGCCCGGGGATGAGGATGCCCACCGGGCCTTTGGTGAGGACGGCCATTCCCAGGAACAGGCCGCCCCACACCGCATCGCTTCGCCCCGCCCCGTCGAACACCCGGATGATGCGGTCGAGGCCGAGGAAGATGAAGAGGTTGAACCAGGGGTCGATGATGCCGCTGCGGAAGTAGAGGTGGGGCAGGATGGAGCCTACGTAGGTCAGGGCCCACAGCCGGCCGAAGAGCGGACCGCGCAGCCTGGTGCCCATACCGTGTATCACGAGCAGCGTGATCGCGCCACAGACCGCGTTGGGCAGCCGTGCGGCGAACTCGCCCACTCCGAACACGGCCATGCATGCGGCCTGCAGCCAGATGAACAGGGGCGGTTTCTCGTGGAAGGGCTTGAAGTCGATCCGCGGCCGGAGCACGTCGCCGGTGACCACCATCTCCCGCGCCATCTCGGCGAAGTTGATCTCGTCCCAGTCGAAGAGATGCACCGCCCCCAGGCCGGGCACGAACAGCAGCAGGGCCGCCAGGACGATCACCAGCCGGTCGCGCAGGATGTCCGACATGGTCAGCGGGTGCGTTGGCCCAGCAGGGCCCAGCCCAGGAGACCCGTGCGGGCCAGGAAATAGCGCCAGCTCGTGCGCACCACGCCAAGCCCGTAGGTCATGCTCCGGCTGAAGTTGATGCTGCTGGCCTCGTCGAAGTACTTCGTGGGGCAGGTGATCTCGGCGATGGCGAAGCCCTGCCAGAAGATCTGGGCGATCATCTGGTTGTCGAAGACGAAGTCATCCGAGCAGTTCCTGTAGGGGCAGGCATCGAGCACCTTGCGATGGAAGGCGCGATATCCGGTATGGTACTCGCTCAGCTTCTCGCCCATCAGCAGGTTCTGTCCCATGGTGAGCAGCCGGTTGGCGATGTACTTGTACATCGGCATGCCGCCCTTGAGCGCGCCCCCGCCCAGGATCCGCGAGCCGAACACCACCGGGTACACCCCGTTGCCGATCAGCGCGATCATGCTCGTGAGCAGTTTGGGCGTGTACTGGTAATCGGGATGGAGCATCACCACGATGTCGGCTCCGAGCTCCTTGGCCTTATCGTAGCAGCTCTTCTGGTTCCCCCCGTACCCCTTGTTCACGTCGTGCACCACGATGTGGCGGATGCCCAGCTGCCGCGCCACCTCCACGGTGTTGTCCGGGCTCTTGTCGTCCACAAGCACCACTTCGTCCACCAGGTCGAAGGGGATCTCGTCGTAGGTCTGCTTGAGGGTGAGCGCGGCCCGGTAGGCGGGGAGCACCACGATGACTTTCTGTCCGAGGTACATGGAGGTCGTTGGTTGCCGGGTGCGGCCGGTCGGGCAAAGATGCTCAACCAACGCCGACCCTCAGGCCCGATCGGCGGTGGACACCAGGTACACCCCACCGAGCACGATCGCGATCATCAGCACCTGCAACAGGCCGAGCCGCTCTCCATCCAGCAGTCCCCAGCCGATGGCCACCACCGGCATGAGGTAGGTGACCGCAGAGGCCTGTACGGCGCTCGTGCGCTTCAGCAGCGCGTTCCACAGCACCAGGGAGAGGGCCGAACTGAGCACGGCGAGCAGCGCCACGAAGCCCAGGGCCGGCCAGGCCGCCGGATCGGCCGCCAGGGTGCCGGGGAGGCCGGTGAGGACACAGCCGGCGATGCCGATGGGCCCTACGAAGGTGAGGGCCAGGGCCGCGGTGGCCATCGCGGGCAGCATGTAAAGACGGTGCTTCACCACATTGGCGCTGGCCCCATAGCACATCGTGCCGGCCACGGGCAGCAGCGCGTACAGCGACCAATCCGCCGGTCCGGCACCGGGGTCGAAGACCACCAGGCCCACGGCGCCGATGAGCCCCAGGAGCACTCCGACCAGCTGGGCCAGGCGCGCCGGAGTGCCGAACAGCAGCAGCCCGATCACCAGGGTGAAGAGCGGCGTGAGGCTGTTGAGCATCCCGCTGAGGGCGCTGTCGATGCGGGTCTGCGCCGTGGCGAACAGCAGGGCCGGGATGCCGTTGCCCAGCACACCGGCCAGCAGCAGTGGCCGCCAGTGGGTGCGCAGCATGGGCCAGTGGCGCAGCACGGCCGGGCACAGCACCGCCCAGGCGATGGCGAGCCGCGCGGAGGCCACTTGTCCGGGGCTCAGCACCGGACGCCCCTCCGCCCACAGCCCACGCTTCATCAGAATGAAGGAGGAGCCCCAGATCAGGGCCAGCGTGCCCAACATGAGCCAGGAAAGCCGGTCGGGACCTCGCGGGGGGGACGGCATGCGCCGCGAATGTACCGGGACGCTTCCGCACACTACTTTTGTAACAATTCCGTTCTCCTGGGCGTCCCATGTTCACCAACCCCTCCCACGCCATGCGCTCCTGGATCATCGCCGGCTCCGTTCCGCTCCTTCTGCTCTCCGCCTGCTCCACCGGTGCCGGTGAAGCGACCGAAGCCGCGACGGATGTGGCCGGCGTGGCCCGCGTGGTGACCGAACAGCTGATCACCCAGGGCACCCCGGTGACCTTCGCTGACCTCAGCATCTCCGGCATGAGCTGCGAGATGATGTGTGGGGGGGCCATCAAGAAGGCCCTCGCCCAGGTGCCCGGAGTGGCCGCCACGGAGATCAAGTTCATCGAGGGGGATGAGAACGACCACGCCATCGTGACCTTTGATCCGGCCCAGGTGAGCGATGCCCAGTTGGTGGAGGCCGTGCAGAAACTCCACGATGGACAGTACAAGGTGGTGGCCGTGGCCGTCACCAAGCAGGTGAAGGGCGAAGGAGCGGCAAGCGAAGGGGAGGAGGCCGCCGGCGCCACCGAGGCGAAGGTGAACGCCGAACTGCCCACCCTGCGTCTCCCGAGCCTCCTGGAACTGCTCTCGCTGATCCTCCGGGCCTGATCCCCGGACCCGGCGCATGTGAAGGGGCCTTCGGGCCCCTTTCGCGTTGTCGCCCCGAACGGAAGGGGCTCTCGGGCGTTGATAGCTTTGCCGCCCATGCCGGTCCATGCCCCCCACCGTCCTGTCGTGCGCTGGCTGGTGACGGGCTGTGCGCTGATCGCCTGCATGGTGGCGATCGGGGGCATCACCCGCCTCACCGGCAGCGGTCTCAGCATCACCGAGTGGAAGCCGATCATGGGGGCCCTGCCGCCCATGAACGAGGGGGAATGGCTGGAGGCCTTCGAGAAGTACAAGCGCATCCCTGAATACACGCTCAGGAACCAGCTCATGGACCTGGACGGGTTCAAGGCCATCTTCTTCTGGGAGTACCTGCACCGCAACTGGGGCCGCCTGATGGGGCTGGTCTTCATCGTCCCCTTCGCGATCTTCCTGCGCCAGGGCAGGTTGAAGGGATGGCTCCTGCGCCGGACGCTGGTCATCCTTACGGGCGGTGGCCTGGTGGGGGCGCTCGGATGGTTCATGGTGATGAGCGGGTTGGCCGACAACCCGGACGTCAGCCACTTCCGGCTCGCCATCCACCTGTGCGCGGCCTTCGCGGTCTTTCTGCTGGTGCTGTGGACCGTGCTCGATCTGCAGGTTGGGCGGCGTGCGTGGCGGGTTGATGGCTCGGCGGCCGCGCGTTGGTCGCGCCTTCTCCTGGTGCTGGTCGTGCTCCAGGTGGTCTACGGGGCCTTCACCGCCGGCCTCGATGCCGGTCGCATCTACACCACCTGGCCCCTGATGAACGGCGCCTTCATGCCCGAGAACGTCCACGCCTTCGGCGACCTGGTGAAGGACCTCACCGACCACCGGGACGGGGTGCAGTTCGTGCACCGCAACGTGGCGTGGCTGGTGGCTGTTGGCTGCATCGCGCTCGCCATCCTCCTGCGCGCCGATCCGCGCGTGCGGCGCATCGGCCCCTGGCTGATGGCCGCCGTGCTGCTTCAGTTCGTTCTTGGAGTGGCCACCCTGCTCACCGCGGTGCAGATCGCCCTCGGGGTGCTGCACCAGCTTGGCGCGCTGCTACTGCTCGGCGTGCTGCTCCGCCTGATCCACGCCACCGGGCGGGTCGTTCCACCGGAGGCTGCCGATGAAGTGCCGCATGTCCGCCCGCACGCGGTCGGTCACCGGGGCCAGTGAGTCGGAGTTGGGCCGGGCCATGAAGTACAGCGCCCCGTAGAGGAAATGCGTGCTGCTGTCGGTGAGGTAGAACACCAACGGGCTGGCGACATCGCCCTCGACATCGAAGATGGTGCCGTGCACCTGTGCACGGTCACGATGGACCACCTGGCTGCGGATCCGCGCGGCCTTCAGTTCATGCTTGCGCTTCAGCACGTGGGCATCGTCGATCAACCGGTCCAGGTCGCCGTTCACGGTGCGATAGGTGAGATGCACCCGGGCCTTGTAGGGGCCGTAGTCCAGGTCGCTCCAGCAGCGCTGACCATCCGCGCTGCGGGGCAGCACCCGCACGGCGGCGGGCACTTCGGCGGTGTAGCAGCCCGCGTCATGCCCGACGAAGGCCACCGGTGGCAGGTCGATGCGGAAATAGCCGTGGGGCAGGGGCCGCGGCTCGGCCGTGCACCCGGTCACCAGGACCAGCAACAGACCCCGAAAGGCACCTTCAGGCCGCATCCTCATCGCCCACGCTGATCTTGACCCGCCGTACACGCTTGTTGTCCGAGGATTCCACCACGAAGGTGAAGTTCCTGAGCGAGACCCGCTCGCCCTTCTGGGGGATGCGCCCGGTGAGCTCCAACACGAATCCGCCCACCGTGCCGCTGTCTCCCCGGTGTTCCTCGAACACCTGTCCATCGATGCCAAGGATGCGGTACAGGTCGTTGAGCGGCGTGCGGCCCTCGAAGATCCAGGTGCGGTCATCGAGCTTGGTGTAGTTCAGCTCCTCGTCATCGAACTCGTCGGTGATGTCCCCCACGATCTCCTCGATCACGTCCTCCAGGGTCACCAGACCGCTCGTTCCGCCGTACTCGTCCACCACGATGGCCAGGTGCACCTTTTTACGCTGGAACTCCTTGAGCATGTCGTCCAGCTTCTTGGTCTCCGGCACGAAGCAGGGCTCGTGCAGGTGGGCCAGCCAGTCCATGTCGGGCTTGTCCAGAAAGGGCAGCACATCCTTGATGTGCAGCACGCCGATCACGCGGTCCAGGGTGCCTTCGTACACCGGCACGCGGGAGAAGCCGCTCTCGATGATGGCGGGCACCAGTTCCTGGAAGGTGAGCTCCCTGTCGAAGGCCACCATGGCCGTGCGCGGTCGCATCACCTCGCTCACCTCCACGCTGCCGAACTTCACGATGCCCTTCAGGATGCGCTGCTCCTCGGCGGTGGTGCTGGCATCCTTGGTGAGCTCGAGGGCATGGCCCAGGCTGTCCACGGAGATGCCTTTGGCCGCCCGTTTCTTGTAGCGCTTCTCGATGAAGGTGGTGCTGCGGACCAGCAGCTCGTTGAGCGGGCTGAGCACCCACCGCAGTGCCGTGAGGGGTGCGGCCATGGTGGTGGCCACGCGCACGGCATGGCTGGTGGCGTAGACCTTGGGAAGCACCTCGCCCAGCAGCAGGATCACCAGGGTGACCCCGAGCACCTGGATGCTGAAGACCAGCAGGTCGGACATGCCCGTGGTGTCCACCAGCCCGTTGAGCACCACGGTGCTGAGGATGATGACACCGACGTTGACGAAGTTGTTGGCGATGAGGATGGTGGCCAGCAACCGGCGCGGCTTGGAGAGCAGGTCGATGACGCGGGCGCCGCTCCTTCCGCCGCGCTCGCGCAGGTCGCGCAGCTGGGTCGGGTCGAGGCTGAAGAGCGCCACCTCGCTCGCCGACATGGCCGCCGAACCGATCAACAGCAGGACGATGGCCACCAAGGCCGTGGCCGTCAGCGGGTCCAGGCCGGCGGGGAGGAAGGTGGTGAGCGGTACGGGCGGAGGCTCCATGGACGGCCCGCTGGTCGGCGGGCTGAGGGCGTGATCAGAACGGCAGGTCGTCCATTTCGTTGGGCTGTCCGGCCGGGGCAGCGCCCACCGGTTCGGCAGCACGCGGGGCAGGGGCGGTGGCCATCGATCCGGCCGCTGCGGCCAGCTCCGGGCGTTCGCCCGAGGGCCGGTCCAACAGGGTCATTTCCTCGGCGTGCACTTCGGTGGTGTAGCGCGTGTTGCCGTCGCGGTCCTGCCAGGAGCGTGTACGGAGCTTGCCTTCCACATACACCTTGCTGCCCTTCCGCAGGTATTTCTCGGTGATCTCGCCCAACCCGCGCCAGGCCACGATGCTGTGCCACTCGGTCTGCTCGCGCTTCTCGCCGGTCTGCCGGTCCTTGTAGGTCTCGCTGGTGGCGATGCGGAAGTTGGCCACGGTGGCCCCGTTCTGCAGGTGGCGCACCTCGGGGTCGGCACCCAGGTTGCCGATCAGGATCACTTTGTTGACTCCGGACATGGTGGGGTATGGAAGAAGTCCAAAGGTAACCCCATCGGTCCGGACATCCCCGGATCGTGGAAAACTGGCCCTAGCCGAACAGGCCCCGCGCACGACGCAGCGCCAGGTAGCGTTCGATGAGCCGTGGCACAGCGACCTTCTCGAGCTCGGTCAGGTCCACGGAGCGCCAGTCCGGGGGTGGGGTGAAGGTGCGGGGGGGCACCACCTCCCAGAACCGTGCGTGGAGCACCTGGTGGCTGAGCACATGGCGGGTGGGGCCGTGATCGCCGGTGATCGTCCACCCTGCGCCCAGCCAGCGGCGCAAGGCCTTCCGGAAGGCCGCACGGTCCAGCGGTGCCTCGGATTCCAGCAGGGGTGGCTCATGAAGCCCCTGCCAGATGTCCCGGCCCTCTCGTTTCCTGAGCATCAGGCCGCCATCAACATCGATGCACAGGTAGTTGAAATGGCGATCGCGCACGGTGGCACGACCGACCTTCACCGGCAGGTGGGCGATGCGGCCCTCGCGGCGGGCGATGCAGCGCGTGGCCACCGGGCACTGGCCGCAGCGGGGCGAGCGCGGCAGGCACACGGTGGCGCCCAGTTCCATCACCGCCTGGTTGTGGTCACCGGGGTGCTCCGGGTCGAGCAGGTCGCCGGCCAACGCGCTGAACTCCCGACGGCCTGCCGTGGAATCGATGGGCGTGGCGATGCCGAACACGCGGGCGAGGACGCGGTACACGTTGCCGTCCACCACTGCTGCGGGGCGGTCGAAGGCGATCGAGGCGATGGCGGCCGCGGTATAGTCCCCCACTCCCTTCAGGCCGCGCAGAGCTTCCACCGTGTCCGGGAAGCGGCCTCCGTGCTCGTTCACCACGGCCCGCGCCGCGACCAGCAGGTTCCGGGCGCGGCTGTAGTAGCCCAGACCCTGCCACAGCCGCATCACCTCGTCATCGGCCGCGGCGGCCAGATGATGAACGGTGGGGTGCTTCTCCACGAACCGCTCATAGTAGGCCATGCCCTGGTCGATCCGGGTCTGCTGCAGGATGACCTCGCTGAGCCAGATCCGGTACGGGTCGCGGGTGTGGCGCCAGGGCAGGTCGCGATGACCGGCGGTATACCAGCTGCGCAGGGCCTTGGTGAACCAAGAAGGGCTTGACATCCAAGCACAAAGATGCGTTGCGCGGTATGGAAAGAACCCTATCTTTGCGCCCCCAAAAAGTCTGAAGGGCATGACGAAGGCAGAGCTGGTCGGCATCATCTCGAAGCGTACCGGGATCGAGCGGAACGCCGTGCTTGTGACCATCGAGGCCTTCATGGAGGAGGTGAAGGCCAGCCTGGAGAAGGGTGAGGACGTGCATCTGCGCGGGTTCGGCAGCTTCGTGGTGAAGCACCGGGCGCAGAAGACCGGCCGCATCCTGAGCCAGAACACCACCATCGTCATTCCCGCCCACGACGTGCCCGCCTTCAAGCCGGCGGACGTGTTCGTTGACCGGGTGAAGAACCGCCCGGCGAAGGGATGAGGCGTTGGGGCACCGTTCACTACCTGGCCGTGGCCGGGGCGCTGGCGGTGGTCGTTCTTTTGTTCCTGCTGCCCCGCACACCGCGCACGGCGCCCGTCCCTGAACAGGCGGCACCGGCGCCGGATGACCTGCAACGCCGCCTCGATGAGGCGGTGGCCCTGGTGAACGGCCAGGAGCCCATGCAGGGCATCATGCTGCTCCGCCAGTTGGCCGAGGAGCATCCGGAGCGGCCCGAGGTGCATTGGCACCTGGGCCTCTTCAGCCTGCAAAGCGGGCAGGTGGACAAGGCCGCGGCCCGCTTCCGCAAGGTGGTGGAGCTGGATACGGCCGGCACGCTCCCCGAAGCGTGGTCCTTGCTGGGGCAGAGCTACGCGATGATGGACAGCATCCTGCCGGCCATCGACGCGTTGACACGGTACAGGCAATTGACGCCCGATCCCGAAGCCCAGAAGGCCACGGACCAGGCATTGGAGGAATTACGGATCAACCTAGACGAACAGGACCATGCCCTGCGGTAAGAAGCGGAAGCGCCACAAGATGGCCACCCACAAGCGCAAGAAGCGCCTGCGGAAGAATCGCCACAAGAAGAAGCTCCGGTAGGACGCTTCAGCCGAGCGCCGGGGCCGTGCCCTGAGCGGCACGCGCCTCTCCGGTGCTGGCTGCGCACATCCCTCAGGATCGTGCCCGAACCCCCTACATCACTCCCCCGGTGAGCGTCGATCTCGTTATCCGCTCCTCGGCCGGTGAGGTCGCCCTCGCCCTGCTCCGCACGGTGCCCGGCAGGCAGCACCCCGTGCTCATGGAGCTCCATCGCGAGCGCACCGAGCGCGGGTTCACCGTCGGCGACATCCACCTGGCCAAGGTGCGCAAAGTGGCCCCGGGCCTCAACGCCGCTTTCGTGGACGTGGGGCACGAGAAGGACGCCTTCCTGCACTACTTCGACCTCGGTCCCCAGTACCGCAACAGCTTCAAGTTCGCCAAGGGCGCCGTCAGTGGCACCATCACCAGCAGCGACCTTACAGGCTGGAAGCTCGACCCCGACATCAACAAGGACGGCAAGATCGCCGAGGTGGTCAGCGCCAGCCAGAGCGTGCTGGTGCAGATCGCCAAGGAGCCCATCAGCACCAAGGGCCCGCGCCTCACCGCCGAGGTCACCCTGGCCGGCCGCTACATGGTGCTGGTCCCGTTCATCAACAAGGTGAGCATCAGCACGCGCATCAAGGACGATGAGGAGCGCCGGCGGCTCAAGGACCTCATGCAGCGGATCCGTCCCGCCAACCATGGGGTCATCATCCGCACCAACGCCGAGAACAAGCGCACCGAGGACCTGGAGGCCGACCTGAAGAACCTGCTCCAGCGGTGGGACACCTGCTTCCATAACCTGCGGAACGCCATCCCGCCCAAGCGCGTGCTGGGGGAGATCGACCGCACCAGCGCCGTGCTGCGCGACCTGCTCAACAAGGACTTCACCAGCATCCACGTCAACGACGAGGCCTTGACCGAGGAGGTGCGGCAGACCCTGGAGCGCATCGCCCCCGAGAAGGCCGGCATCGTGAAGCTGTACAAGGGGAAGCTGGACATCTTCGACCAGTTCGGGGTCAACAAGCAGATCAAACAGGCCTTCGGCAAACAGGTGATGCTGCCCAGCGGCGCCTACCTGATCATCGAGAAGACCGAGGCCATGCACGTCATCGACGTGAACAGTGGTGCGCGCAAGGGCGGCAACCAGGACCAGGAGAAGAACGCCCTTGACATCAACATCGAGGCGGCCCGCGAGATCGCCCGTTTGTTGCGCCTGCGCGACATGGGCGGCATCATCGCCATCGACTTCATCGACCTGTACGACGCCAACAACCGGCGTGAGCTGCACAAGGCGCTCAAGGACGCGATGGCCGACGACAAGGCCAAGCACAACGTGCTGCCGCCCTCGCGTTTCGGGGTGATCGAGCTCACGCGTCAGCGTGTGCGCCCCGAGACCGAGATCGACACCACGGAGAGCTGCCCCACCTGCGGCGGCAGCGGAGAGGTGGGCGCTCCGGTGCTGATCATCGACGCCATCGAGAACGCCCTGAACCACCTGCTGGTGGAGAAGGACATGAGCGGTCTCACCCTCCGCGTGCATCCCTTCATCGCCGCCTACCTCTCCAAGGGACTTCCCAGTGTGCAGCACCGGTGGTGGTGGCGCTGGCGCAAGTGGGTCAAGGTGGTGGGAGAGGGCTCCAGCCAGTACCTGGACTTCCGGGTGGTGGACGGCTCCGGGAAGGACATCCCCCTGTGATCCGGCCCTGCGCCACAAGGCGTAATTTCGCGGCCGCTTCACCCGGATGATCACCATCGACAAGATCGACGCGCTCCGCGAGCGGCTCGAGGCCCTCAAGGGCTACCTCGCCATCGAGGACAAGCGCGGGCTCATCCTCGAGGAGGAGAAGTACACCCACGACCCCGACTTCTGGAACGACCAGAAGAAGGCGCAGGCCACCATGAAGAAGATCCGCGAGCTCAAGCGGTGGGTGGAGCTGTACGAAGCGGTGAAGCGGGAGCTCGACGACGTGGAGGTGATGTACGACTTCTTCAAGGCCAAGGAGGTGAGCGAACAGGAACTGGAGGCCCAGTACGCCAAGGCCGCGCACGCCTTGGAGGAGCTCGAGTTCAAGAACATGCTCAGCGCCGAGGAGGACCCGCTGAGCGCGGTGGTGCAGATCACCAGTGGCGCCGGTGGCACCGAGAGCAACGACTGGGCCCTGATGCTGCTGCGCATGTACCGCATGTGGGCCGAGAGGAACGGATATGCCGTGCGAGTGCTGGACTACCAGGACGGCGAGGCCGCCGGCATCAAGCAGGCCACCATGGAGGTGGACGGCGAGTTCGCCTTCGGCATGCTCAAGGGCGAGAACGGGGTGCACCGCCTGGTGCGCATCAGCCCCTTCGACAGCAACGCCCGACGCCACACCAGCTTCGTGAGCGTGTACGTCTACCCCCTGGTGGACGAGAGCATCGAGATCGACATCAATCCCAGTGACATCACCTGGGACACCTTCCGAAGCGGCGGTGCGGGTGGCCAGAACGTGAACAAGGTGGAGACCGGCGTGCGCCTGCGCCACGGGCCCACCGGCATCATCATCGAGAACACCGAGACGCGAAGCCAGCTCGAGAACAAGAACAAGGCGCTGCAGCTGCTCAAGAGCCAGTTGTACGAGGCCGAACTGGAGCGGCGTCGCAGCAAGCGCAGCGAGATCGAGGCCGGAAAGAAGAAGATCGAGTGGGGCAGCCAGATCCGCAACTACGTGCTGCAGCCCTACAAGCTGGTGAAGGACGTGCGCACCGAGCACGAGACAAGCAGTGTGGACGATGTGCTGAACGGCGAGATCGACGAGTTCCTGAAGGCCTACCTGATGCAGCACGGCCAGTCACAGAAGGTGTAGGGGCGACGCAAGCGTCGCCCGGATCCTTTATGGGAAGGCCGGGCTGACCAACGCAATGACGAACGACATGGAATACCGGATCGAGAAGGACACGATGGGCGAGGTGAAGGTGCCCGCCGATAAATACTGGGGCGCGCAGACCGAGCGCAGCCGCAACAACTTCCGCATCGGCCCGCCGGGCAGCATGCCGCGCGAGATCGTGCATGCCTTCGCCTACCTGAAGAAGGCCGCCGCCCTCACCAACCTGGAGCTGGGCAAGCTGCCGAAGGAGAAGTGCGACCTCATCGGCCGCGTGTGCGACGAGATCCTCACCGGCGCGCTGGACGACCAGTTCCCGCTGGTGATCTGGCAGACAGGCAGCGGCACCCAGAGCAACATGAACGTGAACGAGGTGGTGGCCTACCGTGCGCATGTGCTCAACGGCGGCACGCTCACGGATGAGCAGAAGGTGCTCAACCCGAACGATGACGTCAACAAGAGCCAGAGCAGCAACGACACCTACCCCACGGCCATGCACATCGCGGCCTACAAGCTGACGGTGGAGGTGACGATCCCGGGGGTGGGGAAGCTGCGCGACACGCTGGCGAAGAAGGCCGTGGCCTTTCAGGACGTGGTGAAGACCGGCCGCACGCACTTCATGGACGCCACGCCGCTCACGCTCGGCCAGGAGTTCAGCGGCTATGTGCAGCAGCTGGACAACGGCCTGCGCGCCGTGAACAACGCGCTCGAGATGGTGCGCGAACTGGCGCTCGGCGGAACGGCCGTGGGCACCGGGCTGAACGCACCGAAGGGCTACAGCGTGCTCGTGGCGAAGAAGATCGCCGAGCTCACCGGGCTGCCCTTCGTCACTGCGCCGAACAAATTCGAGGCGCTCGCCGCCCACGATGCCATGGTGGAACTGAGCGGCGCGCTGAAGCGGCTCGCCGTCTCCCTCATGAAGATCGGCAACGACATCCGCATGCTCAGCAGCGGACCGCGCAGCGGTATCGGCGAGGTCGTGATCCCGGACAACGAGCCCGGCTCAAGCATCATGCCGGGCAAGGTGAACCCCACGCAACCCGAAGCGCTCACCATGGTGGCCGCCCAGGTGATGGGCAACGATGTGGCCGTAGGCATCGGAGCAAGCAATGGCCATTTTGAACTGAACGTGTTCAAGCCGCTGATCGCCGCCAACGTGCTGCAGAGCGCCCGCCTGATCGGTGAGGCCTGCGTGAGCTTCAACGACAAGTGCGCGGAGGGCATCGAGCCCAACCGCCCGGTGATCAAGCGCCACCTGGAGAACTCGCTCATGCTCGTCACCAGCTTGAACCCGCACATCGGCTACTACAAGGCTGCCGAGATCGCGAAGAAGGCGCACAAGGAAGGCACCACGCTGAAGGAGGCCGCCATCGCGCTCGGCCACGTCACCGCCGAGGACTTCGACACGTGGGTGGACCCGGCGAAGATGTGCGGCGAGGGGTGAGGCCGAAGGAGCCAGCGACCGGCTTGGTTACCTTTCGGCCGTGGCCTTGCTGTTGGGGCCTCGCCTGATCCACTCCGATCATGATGACAAAGGGATCTCCGAAAGAGAGCTTGACGATGAACCGGCCTGCTCTGACCAGGCAGGTGCTTCCCATCCTCGCAATCACGCTTCTGGCGGCATGCACAGGACCGGCGGTGAAACCGCCTTTGGAGCGCGTGGAAGGCGGCTATACCGTCCACCTCGAGAAGAACGCCCTGGATCCGGCGAAGGTGAATGGTCGTCAGGTCGATATCGTCATCATGGACCTTGGACCGCTGGCAAGCGCCGCCACCAGGGAGGATACCATGGCCTTCGTATCCGAAGTGATGAACGAGAACAAGCACGTGGTGAAGGTGACCGGAGAGGCCTCCATGTCCAGCCCCTATGTGATCACTGTGAAGACGGATGGTGTCTTGGACTATTCGGCCACCAAGGAGCATGTTTTGATCATCGATCGGCACGATCCAACGAATACCACGAGCCATCCCAATCTGCATGGCACCCTGGGCTGTGGATCCTGCCTCTTGCTCAATCAGTTCAAGATGGTCTACACGACCTGCCTTACAGGTGACCGCGATCGCTGTGCAACATGCGTTTCCTGTGACCTGCTCCCTTGAGGGACGCGGGTGGACGAAGCGTGCCACGCTCCTTGTCTGGGCTGTCGTTCCGCTGCTGCTGGGCGCCCAGGTCATCCCCTCGGGCGCCATGCGCGACGTGATCCACAATGGCCAGGGGGCGGGTGTCATTTCCATGGACAGCCTCACCGGCCCGGGGCTCTATGGTGTCGGGCCACTGGAGCACCTGCGCGGAGAGATCACGGTGGTCGACGGGGTCTGCCATGTGGCCCGGGTGGTGAACCACAGTGTGAGGGTGTCCGTGAACAGGGATGTGCGCGCACCGTTCTTCGTCCATACCCGTGTGGATCGCTGGGAGCCTGTGGCCCTGCCGGACAGCGTGCTTGATCTGGCCGCTTTGGACGCCTTCCTCACGGCACGGGCCGGTATGGACCCCGGACCGTTCGCGTTCCGCCTGGTCGGTGAGGCGGACAGTGCTTCGGCGCACGTCCTCGCCGTGCCGCAGAACATGGAGGTCCGTTCCAGGGAGGAGGCCCACGCCTTCGATGTGAACCTGAGCTTCGCCGGGGAACCCGTGGAGCTGATCGGGTTCTTCTCCACGGCGCATCGCACGGTGTTCACCCATCACGACAGCAACATCCACATGCACGTGATCTCGCCCGATCGGAAGCGGATGGGCCATGCTGATATGGCGACGTGGCGTCCCGGTGGGATGCGCCTGCTTGTGGGACGCTAGCGACCGACGACCGGAAGCCCGGACGCCTGCCAGGCCCGGATACCGCCCCCCAGGTCGGACACGGTGCGGAATCCCGACTCCCGCAGCGCGTTCGCCGCGGCGGCGCTGCGACGACCCGAGGCGCAGTAGACCAGGACGGGCGCCTCCTTGTCCAGCTCCGACATGCGTTGTTCGAGCACACCGCCCGTCCAATCCAGGTTGATCGCACCGTCCAGATGACCGGATGCGAACTCCGCCGGGGTGCGCACATCGATCACCTGCGCTCCGGGTGTACGCATCGCCTGCTGGAAGGACGCGGGTGCAAGCGCCAATCCCGGGCCGCTTGCGCCGCAGGCCGCGGCCATGCTCAAGAGGAGCAGGAGCGCTCCTGCGCGGAACGGCATCAGTGTTCTGTGGATCATGGTCGGTCGAGGTGAGGGGAGATGACGTTCATCAGCTGAGCGGCGCTCATCACGCCCGAGGCACGCCAGACCATGTGGCCCTGCTTGAAGAGCGCCAGTGTGGGCACTCCCTGGATGCGATAGGCCTGAGCGGCCGCCGGATTCCGGTCCACATCCACCTTCACCACCAGCACCCGGTCACCCACCTGGTGTTTGAGGTCCTCCAGGATGGGCGCCATCGCCTTGCACGGGCCGCACCACTCGGCGAAGAAATCCACCAGCACCGGCGTTTCGCCGGCGATCAGCTCTTGGAAGGTGCGGGCACGGGTGTTCATGGGGTCTGCGCAATGGGGGGCGTTCCCAGCTCCTGGGACGGGGGTTGGATGGACCGGTCGGGCGTGGCACAGCCTTCGCTCGTGCAGCAGCCCACCTTGAAGAGGGCCCTCAGACCAAAGAAGGCCGCCAGTGCGTAGGCGAACCCGTCGTTGCTGAGCATGGCCTGGACCAGGAAGGCCATGGCCACTGCGCCGTTCAACCAGCGCATGAGGGGCGTTGCGATCGGTCTCATCCGGCCTTGAGCGCACGCACGCTCGTCCACGGGCCGCCGTTGTAGGCATCGAATCCCTGACGACGCAGCAGGTCGGCCGCCGCACGGCTACGCATGCCACTGCGACAGCAGGTGATGATGGGCTTGGAGCGGTCGAGCTTCGCCAAGTGCGATCCCAGCCGGTCCAACGGAATGTGCTTCGCCCCCTTCACATGACCGGCCGTGAACTCCTCCTTGCTGCGGACGTCCAGCACCACCGCGCCGGACCGCAGCAGTCCGCCCAGGTCGACCCTCGGTCCACCACCCATGGCGCGCTTGATCATTTGCAGGATCCCCATCTCGTTCAGTTGTGCCGCAAAGTTCCGCGCTCACAGGCCGCCTCCCCGGTGACCGCTGTCACCGATGCCGGTCAGAAGACGTAGTTGATGATGAGGTCCGCGTGCAGCATGTCGACCTTGTTGATCGCTTGTGCCTCGGACAACTCTGTGCCCGCCGGCAGCTTGACCAGGGCGAGCAGTTGCAGGGCAAGGCCCTTCCACCCGCCCTTGAACCGGTACTGCATGTTCACATCGAACTGCATGTACGATGGCATGGCGTACTTGTTCAGCCGTGCATCGCTCAAGGCGGGCATGGCGTACCACCCCCCGTCCATCTGGATGCGCCATCCACTGGGCGTCCTCCAGATGAGGTTCAGGGTGGCGGCGTGCACATCACCTGCACCCTCGTTCCGCTCGCGCGGCAGGAAGGTGAAGAAGGGGTCGCGCCCCCATTCGCGCGGCATCAGGTAGCGGCCGTGGGCCGTGATGCGCGTGTAGTTGAGCTGCCAGCGGAACCGGCCGAGCACGTTGCGCAGCCGACCGCTGAAGGCCCATGAGCTCTCGCTGGGTGGCATGTAGAGCACCGTGTCGTTCATCGTTCCTCGGTGGTGTGCGGCATCCTGCCGGATGGCCATGCCTGAAGCGCTCCACCGGTCCTCTGCGCCCCCAAGGTCCACCTGGGCGAGGGCGCTGTTGAACACGTTCTCCGTGTACAGGTCCCACACGGTGAGCCGCCACCTGCGCCCCAGGTCCTGCCTGGCGCTGGCCGCGAAGATGCCGGCGCTGTTCAGGTGGTCGCCGTGGCCTGCACCTTCACCGTGGATGTTCCGACCCACCGGGAACACGGCCATGCTCTCCTCCACGCGGTACCACTCGCTGGCACCGCGCGGTGCCACCCGATACAGCCATCCACCCTGGAACCGGGATCCGCGCTGCGTGTGATGGTGGGCCCAGATGCCCTCGAACAGGCTGGGATGCATGCGCCCGTCCTGCGGGTTCAGGAAGGGGGTGTTGAGCTCCTGCTTGCCGACCACGACCTGCGTCCGTTCATTACGCGCCAGCCAGTCGAGCTGGAATTCGTGCAGGTAGGCAAGATCGTTCGTGTGGCGGGGGTCGTTCACGTCGTACAGGCCGATCTCGTAGCGGTTCACGGCTCCGGTCACCGGGTCCGGTTCCGTGAGGTCGCTCGTGGCCAGGTCGAAGGTGTATCCACCGCTCAGCCTGAACCGCAGCCCGTGCCAGCGCTGGGAGGTGAAGCCGAGGGTCCCGCCGAAGGCCACGGCGTGGTAGTCGGCCGGGGCTCCGTCGTTCACTGTGAGCATCCCGTACAGCCGGAACCGCCCATCCAGCCGGCCCTGCCTCATGATGTCGTACAGGTGGCTTGTGCCGCGGAGGCTGTCGGCGCTGGGCACGTCCTGTTCGCCATGCTGCGCGACCAGCGCACCGGAGATGCCGAGCAGGGAGGCCATCAAAAGCGCGGGCCGGCCGCACTGCGACCGATCCGGTCGGAACGGGAACATGCCCTAGAAGCCCGCTTTGATATAGCTCCAGCCGTCCTCCTGCCGCTCCACGATGTGGATGATGCCGGCCTTCACATGGCCTGCTTCGGGGAGCACCTTGGCGGGGTCGAGCTGCCGCTCGCGGATGGTGTTGTCGCAGGCCATGAAGGCGACGCCTTTGCTGGCGAATTCCTTCACCCTGCCTTCCACCACGCTGCGGTCGCTCATCAGCATGTCCATGCCGGGCCCGTGGCACACCACCTCGATCTTCGCCGTGGGTGAGGCCTCCAGCATGTTCCTGAACTGTTTCATCAGGTTCTTGTGGACCAGGGTATCACCGCTGGTGAGCTGTATGACGATGCGGTGCTGGCGGGTGCCGTCCTGGGCCTGAAGTGTCATGCCGACGCACAGCGCCAGCCCAAGTAGGAGCGTTCTCATGTCGCAAAGGTCCCGTCTGGCCGGGCCGGTGCGCGGTGATCGATGTCACCGACCATATGCGACCGCCAACCGGACCCGGTTCGCAACGGAGCGGGATGGTGCCCGCGGATCCGCATCCTGCTCCTGTACCTTGGCCGCCGTGAGGTTCGACCGGGACCTGTCGGAGTTCGTGCCCAAGTCCTTCACGGTGCTGGGCGGCGGCTACACGATGCCGCAATTCCGGCGTGATGTGCTGGCCGGCGTCATCGTGGGCATCGTGGCCCTGCCGCTCTCCATCGCGTTCGCGATCGCCTCGGGCGTGGCCCCCGAGAAGGGCTTGGTCACGGCGATCGTCGCGGGCTTTTTCATCAGCGCCTTCGGCGGCAGCCGCGTACAGATCGGCGGACCCACCGGTGCGTTCATCGTCATCATCTACGGCATCGTTCAGGAGCACGGCGTGGAAGGGCTCACCATCGCCACTCTCCTGGCCGGGATGCTGCTGGTGCTGCTCGGCCTGATGCGCGCAGGGGCCTTGCTGCGCTATTTCCCGCACACGCTCATCGTGGGCTTCACCACCGGGATCGCGGTGATCATCTTCTCCACGCAGATCAACGACCTGCTGGGGCTGCGCATCGCCCAGGTACCTGCGGACCTCCTCGACAAGTGGGGCAGCTATCTGCACCATGCGGGCGCTTTCGACCCGGTCTCCTTCGTGGTGGGGGTGGGCACCATCGCCATCACGGTGCTCACTCCGCGCATCCTTCCTTCCGTTCCTGGTCCGTTGGTGGCCATCGTGCTGGCCACGGTCGTGGTCACGGTGTTCCAGCTGCCGGTGGACACCATCGGTTCGCGCTACGGGGGCATCCCCACCAGCCTGCCGGCACCGCATTTCGCCTGGGTCGACCTGACCACGTTCAAGGAGCTGCTCCGGCCCGCTTTGGCCATTGCGCTGCTGGGGGGCATCGAGTCGCTGCTGAGCGCCGTGGTGGCCGATGGCAGCATCGGTGGCCGGCATCGCAGCAACATGGAGCTGGTGGCGCAGGGAGGGGCGAACGTGGTGTCCGCGCTCTTCGGCGGCATCCCGGCCACCGGCGCCATCGCCCGCACCGCCACCAACATCAAGAACGGTGGACGGACCCCCGTGGCCGGCATGGTGCATGCCGTGGTCCTTCTGCTGATCCTCCTGGTGGCCGGGCAATGGGCCGCCTTGATCCCGATGGCCTGCCTGGCGGGGATCCTCGTGGTGGTGGCCTGGAACATGGCGGAGGTCCACAGCTTCATCGCCGTGTTCAGGACCAGCCGCTACGACATGGCCGTGCTGCTCGTCACCTTTCTGCTCACCGCGTTCGTGGACCTGGTGGTGGCCATCGAGATCGGCCTGGTGCTGGCGGCCTTCCTGTTCATGAAGCGCATGAGCGACAGCACGCGGCTCAGCGAACTGGGGGCCGCGGAAGGCACCGCGGAGAAGCTGTTCGAATCCGAGTTGGGCACGGTGCCCTCGCATGTGGTGATCTTCGAGATCAACGGACCGCTCTTCTTCGGTGCGGCGCAGACCTTCGCCGAGACCATCCGCAAGGTGGGCGACCACCATCGCGTGCTGATCCTGCGCATGCGCCATGTGCCCTTCATCGACGCCACGGGGCTGCACCGGTTGCACGACATCATCCGGACGATGGAGCGGCGCCGTGTGCGCGTCCTGCTCACCGATGTGCGGCCGGAGGTGCAGGGCTCCATCCAGGACGCCGGACTACCGACGGAAGGGCGACTGTGCCCGGACATCCGTTCGGCGATCGCACTGGCCGGCGGAACGAAGTGAGCGGCGCGGCCCGGTCACCTGCCCAGATAGGCCGAATACATCCACACGAGTTTCTCCTGGGCGCGGATGTAGTCGCTCATCAGCGCGTTGGTCCCTTCGTCGTTCGCATCGGCGCTCAGTTCCAACAGCTCGCGCTGGAGGGTGATCACGGTGGTGAACGCGGTCAGGATGTCCTTCACGGCCGCATTACCGTCGCTCACCTGGCGACTTTCCCTGATGGTGGCCTCCTTGCGGTGGTCGCTGTAGTTGTGCGCCGGTGTCGCGCCAAGGGTGAGGATCCGCTCCGCCACCTCGTCGATCTTCAGCAGCAGGTCGTTGTACAGCTCCTCGAACTTCAGATGCAGTTCGAAGAACTTCTCGCCCTTGATGTTCCAGTGGTAACCCCGTGTGTTCTGGTAGAAGATCGAGTAGTTCGCCAGCAGGACGTTGAGCTTCTCGGCCAGCTTGGCGGCCTTCTTCCGGTCGAGTCCGATCGCATTGGTCTTCATGGCAGCTCGTGTTGGGTTCAGCGGAACTCGTAGTCGTACCCCTCCAGCTGGCTCAGCAGGTCCTGCGGTGCATCGGTCGCGGTGATGCGTCCTTCGACCTTCGGGGCCACGGGCGAGAACCTGCCGAAGTACTCGCGCAGGATGGCGTGCATGGTGATGTCGGCCCGGCGCGGATTCTTCACCTTCTCCAAGCGGCAGAGCGTGTCGTCCGGATCGCCTTCGCGTTCGCAGGCGGCGATGAGGTAGGTGCGCGCGCGGTCGATCGGCTTGCCGCCCACCTTGATCCAGTTCACGCGCTTCCCCATGTCGTTGTGCATGGTGAAGTCGGCCGTCATGCCCTTGAACCGCACCACCCAGCCGCCGAAGCGCTTCGCAGGGTCCTTCGCGAACACGTTGTGCAGTTCCTTCTCCAGCCAGTCCCACACCTGCTGACCGGTCGCCTCACCGTACTTGGCGTCGCTGTCCACCGGGATCATGCTCCAGAGGTGGTCGTTGGTGATGGGCGTCGGGGTCTTGCCATCCGTCACGATCGGCGGGCAGAAGCGGAAGCCGTTGCTGATCGCGATGTCCGGCTTCAGCCTCCACATCAATGCGTCCGTGATCAGGTTGTCCATCGGGTTCTCGATCACGTAGTAGCGCACCAAGGTGTTCTTTGTGCTGCCCACGACCCGGGACAATTCCTCCTTGTACGGCGCGCTCACCTCGTCCACGAGCTGCAGCATGCCCTGGTCCGCAGGATACTTCTCCGGATCAACATCGAGCAGCTCGTAATGGCTGTCCTTCACCTGGCCGTCCTCCACCACAACATCCAGGCGCGCCAGGAACGAACCGAACGATCCCGGCTCGACCACCTTGCTGTACTTCGCCGCGATGGGCTTGCGCACACGCTCGTGCGTGTCGGCGCCGAGGATGAGGTCCGCGCCTTCCACCTCCGGTTTGTTCGCCAGGTCCACTTGCTGCGCGAGGCCCATGTGCGTGACCAGGAAGACCATGGCGCACTGCTCGTAGTCGCGGAGGATCCGGATGTACTTCGCCACGTTCACTTCCGGCTTCGTGAACTTGATGCCGCAGCTGTACGCCGGTGACTGCCGCTTGGGCGTGAGCGGATCGTTGTAGCCGATGAAGCCGATCTTGACCCCGGCAAGCATGCGCGTCCAGTAGGGTTGGAAGATCATCTCACCCGCGAGGTCGGCGTTGGGGTCCTGCATGTCCCCGCAGTAGTCCGCCGGTTCCTCGTGCCACATGTTCGCGCAGATCTTCGCCGCGCGGTAGCCGCCGAGGTCCTTCAGCATGTTCTCCTTGCCGTAGACCACTTCCCAATTGCCGGGCAGGATCAGGTCGTAGCCGATGCGGTTCATCAGGGGCACGATGGCCCGCCCTTCGCTCATGGCCGCCACACCTCCTCCCTGGAAGCAATCACCACCGTCGATCACCAGTGTGTTCGCGGGATCCTCCGCACGCAGCGTATCGATCATCGTCTTCAGCACCCCGTAACCGCCACGCTTCCGGTACACGGGTCTCCCGTTCTCCAGGAAGAACTCATCGTGCGTATGCAACTGCGCATGGATGTCGCTGGTGAAGAGCAGCGAGAACTTCTGCGCCTTGCCCTGGGCCACGGCCGCCGAACCGGTCAGCTCGTTGCGCCGCACGGGATCGCTCAAAGCGCCCATCGCCAGGGTGGGGCCCAGCGTGAGGCCCGCACCCAACGCGCCGAGAGAACGGAGCATGCGTCGGCGTCCTTCATCGAGCGGTGTATCGTTATGCGCACCGCAGGTGCATCCGGGCGGGTGTTGGATCTCGCTCATGGTTTCTTGTGGTAGGCGGCGATCGGGCCGAAGGGACCGAACTTGTGCTGTATCTCGGTGAAGGTATCCGTGTATGGACCAAAGGGATGGTCGATCGGTTTCTTGCCGATGTCCGGCCAGTCCCCGCTCAGGTCCTTGGAGGGTCGCGGTCGTGCGTTCACGTACGCGGCCACGTCCCAGGCCTCTTCATCGGTGAGCTGCGGGCGCTCCCGGCTCGCCCCTTGCGGCATGTTCGCCTTCACATAGCCCGCGAAGCGGCTGAGCCGGAACAGCCCCGCGCCCTGGTTGTAGCTGTGTTCGCCCCACAACGGCGGATACTGGTACGTGATGCCATCGGCCTTCAGGATGCCCTGGCCATCGTTGCCGTGGCAGCTTGCGCACTTCGTCGTAAAGACCACTTCACCCTTGGTCGGATCCGCCGCCCGGTCCATGTAAGGCAGCTCGACGATGCCCGAACCCTTCGGCTTCTGCTCCTTGCGGATGCCGGTGCCCAGCCACTGCATGTAGGCCACGATGGCGCGCATCTCGCGGCTGGTGCTATCCAGGGCGGTGCCGTTCAAGCTGCGTTCCATGCAGTCGTTCACGCGCTTCTCCACGCTCTCCTGCCCACCGCTGCGGGCGCGGAACTTGGGATAGGTGCTCCACACGGCCCCGTAGTTGTTGCCCCAGGGCTTGGTCCCGGCGTCCAGATGACAGTTCTGGCAGTTCATGCCGTTGGTGAGCGCGGCCACGCTGCCTTTCGGACCGAGATAGGCGGCCGTGTTGGCGATCAGCTCGCGTCCATAGCGGATCAGCGCGCCCTGTTCTTCATCGAGGAAGGTCAGGCGTGCGGTGTCCGCGCCGGTCCACAGGCTGTCGGCGGTGTAGGTGGCCTGTTGTGGCAGGGAGGGGTCCGTCCGCCGCAACAGGTCCAGCGTTCGGTGGGGCAGCATGATGATCAGCACGACCCCGGCCATCACGGCAAGGACCAGGGCGCGCATGGTCCGCGCGCGTCGCTCCTGGAACGGTATCCCCGCCCGCTCGCTCAGCACACGGGTGGCCTCTTCCACCACGACCAGGTAGAGCCACACCACGAGGGCGGCGAACAGGATCGTGAGGGGTGCGATGAGGGGCATGGGTCAATGCGGGAGCCGGTCGCGCAGCATTCCGTACACATAGGTCCCAGCCACCGCACTGAGGAAGGTGACGATCACCACGCTGAAACCCGCGCCGATCTGGGCGAACAGCGGACCCGGGCAAGCGCCGGTGATGGCCCAGCCCAGCCCGAACATCAGTCCGCCGTAGATCTGTCCCTTGTTGAACTCCTTGTTCGGGATGTGGATCTCCTCGCCGTAGATGGTGCGGGCCTTGGTGCGTTTGATGATGAGCACGCTGGTCAGGCCCACCATCACGGCCGTGCCGATCACACCGTACATGTGGAAGCTCTCGAAGCGGAACATCTCCTGGATGCGGAACCAGCTGATGATCTCCGCCTTCACGAACACGATGCCGAACAGGATGCCCCAGGCGCTGTACTTCAGGTTGTACCACCACGGGTGTTTCAGTGCGCTCTCGTTCACGCAGATCGCATCGAGCTCTCGCGTTCGAAGGTCCTTCAGGTCGGAGGGTGCGGGTTGTGAGGGCTGTGCCATGGGATCAGAGCGTGAGCAGGTGGGGGAGGATGAGCCAGGTCATGATGATGCCGCCGACCATGAACATGATGGTGGCCACGAGGCTGGGCCATTGCAGGCTGCTGAGGCCCATGATCGCGTGCCCGCTGGTGCAGCCGCCGGCGTAGCGCGTTCCGAAGCCCACCATGAAGCCGCCGATCACGAAGAAGATCAGGCCGCGCAGGGTGAACAGGTTCGACCAGGAGAAGATCTCCGGGGGCATCAAGGCCGTGGTGTCCGTGATGCCTTTCTCCGCGAGGTAGGCGGCCGTGGGTTCCGCGACCTGCACCGGACCGGGGTTGGCCAGCAGCGTGGCCCCGATGAACGCACCCAGTGCGATGCCGCCGACGAAGAAGAGGTTCCACGCCTCCTTCTTCCAATCGTACTTGAAGAAGGTGATGTTGGTCGGCAGGCAGGCCGCGCACAGGTGCCGCAGCGAACTGCTGATGCCGAAGGTCTTGTTGCCCACGAGCAGCAGGTAGGGTACCGTGAGGCCGATGAGGGCGCCGGCCACGTACCAGGGCCAGGGTTGTTTGATGAGATCGAGCATGGGGTTGAGGGTCTTGGTGAATGGTCAGTGGCGAACAGTGAATGGGATCGCCAGTGAGGCGGCCCGTTCACCATTGACCATTCACCATTCGCTTGCGTTCATTTCTTCAGTGTGCTCGGGCACACGTAGTCCGTCACCTTCACATCGGTGCCCTTGATCGCGTTGAAACCGCCGCGGACCTCCACCAGGTTGTGGTAGCCGCGTGACTTCAGCAGGCTGGCGGCGATCATGCTGCGGTAGCCGCCGGCGCAGTGCACGTAGTTGGTCTCCTCCTTGCTGAAGGCGGCCAGGTTCTGGTTGATGAACTGCAGGGAGGCATGCCACGCACCGTCCACGTGCTCGGCGGCATACTCACCGTCCTTGCGCACGTCCACCACGCGCAGCTTGGCGGCGTGGAAGCGCTTGGCGAACTCCGCTGCATCGATGCGCTCGATGGTGTCCACTTCCTTGCCCTCGGCCTTCCACGCGGCGATACCGCCCTTCAGGAAGCCCATCACGTTGTCGTAGCCCACGCGGGCGAGACGGGTCACCACTTCATCCTCCATGCCCGCATCCGCCACGATCAGCAGCGGGTGCTTCACGTCGGGGATCATGCTGCCCACCCAGGGAGCGAAGTCGCCCTTGATGCCGATGTTGATGCTGCGCGGCACGAAGCCGTCCTTGAAGTCCTCGGCGTTCCGCGTGTCCAGCACCAAGGCGCCTTCGGTCTCGGCCACCAGCTCGAACTGGTCGGGGGTCAGTGCGCGCAGGCCTTTCTCCTTCACGGTGTCCACGCTCGGGATCACGCCCTTGTTCATGGCCACGTTCTGCGGGAAGTAGGCCGGGGGCGGCAGCAGTCCGTCCGTCACCTCCTTGATGAATTGCTCCTTGGTGGCGGCCTTCAACGCGTAGTTCGTGCGCTTCTGGTTGCCGAGCGTGTCGAAGGTCTCCTTGCTCATGTTCTTGCCGCAGGCACTGCCGGCCCCGTGCGCGGGGTACACGATCACGTCATCGGGCAGCGTCATGATCTTGTTGTGCAGGCTGTCGTACAGGAAGCCCGCCAGGTCCTCCTGGGTGAGCGTGCCGGCCTTTTGCGCCAGATCCGGACGGCCCACATCGCCGATGAACAGCGTATCGCCCGTGTAGAGGCTGTGCGGCTTGCCGTTCTCGTCGATCAGCAGGTAGCAGGTGCTCTCCATCGTGTGGCCCGGGGTGTGGAGCACCTTGATGGTCACCTTGCCGAGCTTCAGCTCTTCGCCGTCCGTGGCGATGTGCGCCTCGAAGGCGGGCTTGGCGTTCGGTCCGTACACGATGGGTGCGCCGGTCTTCCGGGACAGGTCCAGGTGGCCGCTCACGAAGTCCGCGTGGAAGTGGGTCTCCAGCACGTACTTGATCTTCGCACTGCGCGCAGCCGCCCGCTCGATGTAGGGGCTCGTTTCGCGCAGCGGATCGATGATGGCCGCTTCGCCATCGCTCTCGATGTAGTACGCGCCCTGCGCCAGGCAGCCGGTGTAGATCTGTTCGATGTTCATGGTCTGTGGAGTTTGCGTTGGGGCGCGTCATGACGCGCCCGTGCGGTCAGAGGTTGGAGAGTTCCCTTCCGATGATGTAGATGCCCATCACGAGCACGAACCATCCGAAGGCGGGTTTGAGTTTCTCGTTCGGGATGCGCTTGCTGAGGATGCTGCCGGCGATGATGCCGCCGATGGCGATCGCGGAGAACACGAGCAGGAAGTTCCAATCGATCACCTCTGCGCCCTTCAGGTCGCCGGTGAAGCCGATGAGCGATTTGGCCGCGATGATGATGAGCGAGGTGCCCACCGCCTGCTTCATCGGCAGCTTCGCGAACAGCACCAGCGCCGGGATGATGAGGAAGCCACCACCCGCGCCCACGATGCCGGTGACCGTTCCGACCACGATGCCTTCGATCAGGATCAGCGGGTAGTTGAACGCTACCTCCTGCTTCACTTCCGCCGTGGTCGCCTTCGGCCTGCGGATCATGCTGTAGGCCGCCGCCACCATGATCAGGGCGAAGAGGATGAGGATGCCGATGGGCTTGTGCAGGACGAAGTCGCCCACGTGCAGGACCGGGTCCGGGATGGCCGGCACCAGCCAGGCCCGTGTGGCGTAGACGGCCAGGATGCTGGGGATGCCGAAGACGAGGGCCGTGCGCCAGTGGATGTTGCCCATGCGCATGTGGCTGAAGCTGCCCACGAGGCTCGTCAGGCCCACGATGAACAGGGAGTAGGCGGTGGCCAGGACCGCGTCCACGCTGAAGAGATACACCAGGATGGGGACCGTGAGGATGCTTCCCCCCCCTCCGATCAAGCCCAGGGACAGCCCCATGAGCACCGCACCGATGTACCCGATGATCTCCATGGCTCAGAGCTTGTCGCAGCAGGTCTCGATGTCGCGGATGATCTTCATGAACTCCGGCCGGGCCAGGAAGTAGAAGCTGAAGCGGCCCTCCTTCTCGAAGTCCACCAGCCCCTTGTCCCGCATGAGGGTGAGGTGCTGGCTCAGGATGGCCTGCTCGATGCCCAACCGCTCGCGCAGCTCAAGCACGCACAATCGCTTTGCCCGTCCAAGCTGGTCCAGGATCGCCAGGCGTTGCGGATGCGCCGCCATGCGCAACAACTCGCTCGCGCGCACCAGCTTTTCAGTGCCCACACGTTCCTCCAGGGTCAGGGTCGCCATCGTCCTCGGTGTTCCGGGGACAAAAGTATAGCGAGATAACTATGTTACGATGTGACCAACGTCACATCCCTACACGGCGGCGAGCAGGTCAGCACCGAAGAGCTCCACCTGATAGCGCCGGATGCCGGGCAGTGCGGACAGGGCCTGTAGGTCGCCTGGACGTGAGCGTGCGACCTCTTGAAGCAACTGGTTGCTGGCCACGATGCCCATGCGCAGGTCGTGCTCGGCGGTGAGGCGGTCGCGCACGGCCTTGAGCCGCTTCAGGCGTTCGTCATGCTCCGGGTCGCGGTCCCATCGTTTGGGGCGTTCCAGGCGCGGCCATTGATCCCTGGGCAGGAGGGCGCCGCGACGAACGGCTTCGAGGATCGCACGGCCGTGGCGGTCCATCACCTTTTCGCTCATGCCTTTGCGCGAGGCGAGCGCGTGCGCATCGGCCGGTGGCTCCTTGGCGAGGTCCAGCAGCACCTCGTTGCCGATCACCATGAACGGGGCGCGGTCCATGCGTTCGGCCACACCCTCGCGCCATGCATGCACCTCGCGCAGGACCGCCAGCTGGTGGGGCTTCAGGAGCTTGGCGCCCTTCAGGCGCAGATAACCCGGTTCCAGGTTGTCCTGCAGGTTGAAGGGGGCGTCCGTGAGCAGGGCGAACTCCTCCCGGGCCCAGCTCCATCGGCCTTTCTCCTTCAGCCGGGCCTCGAGGATGTCGCGCAGGGCGATGAGGTGCGCCGTATCCCCGGCGGCATAGTCCAGCATGGCTTCCGGCAGCGGGCGTTTGCTCCAATCCGCCTTCTGGAACTTCTTGTCCACCTGAATGCCCATGTACTTCTGCAGGAGGGAGGCCAGGCCGATCTCGGGCTCGTTCAGCAGCTCCGCCGCCACCAGCGTGTCGAACACGTTCTCCACCCGTATCCCCTGTTCCCGCGCCAGCATCCGCAGATCGTAATCGGCATCATGGATCACCACCTCCATGTCCGTACGGGCCAGCAGGGTCCCCAGTGGCGCCAGGTCGCCGGCGGCGAAGGGATCCACCAGCCACGTGCGGTCGCGGTCGCTCACCTGCACAAGGCATACCCGCACCTTGTAGCGGTGAAAGCTGCTCGCTTCGGTGTCCAGCGCGATCACCGACGAGGCGCTCAGCGCCGCGGTCATGCGCGCCAGGTCGCCCTGGTCGTTCACGGTGCTGTAGGCAACGGGTCTCATGTCGCTGGAGCGCGCGAAGGTAGCCGCAGGACCTCAGCTCCGGGCGAGCATGAAGCTCCGCATGCTGATGCTGCCCATCTCCAAACCGGAATGGATCCGATCCAGGACATCACCATCGCCGGCGGTCCCCACCGTGTAGAGCAGTGGCAGGTAGTGGTCGTTCGTGGGGTGGGCCAGATCGGCCACCGCTCCCAGCGAGCGGTAGGCGATCAAGGCTTGATGATCCCCCGCCTCCAGGCGGTCCGCCACGAAGGCATCGAATTCCTGCGCCCAATCGTAAGCGGGTGCGTCGGGGGCGGTCCAGTTCAAGCGGCCCAGGTTGTGCACCACGTTCCCGCTGCCGAGAACGAGGATGCCATCGTTGCGCAAGGCCTTCAATTCCCCGGCAAGGGCATGGTGCCCGGCGGTCGACAGGCCCCAGTTCAGGCTCATTTGGAAGACCGGCACGTCGGCGGCCGGCCAGATGTGCTTCAGCACCGACCAGGCACCGTGGTCCAGCCCCATCTCATGGCCCTCGTGCACCTGAAGGCCGGTGATCATTCCTGCGGCCCTGCGCGCGGCCTCCGGTGCACCCGGGGCAGGGTAGCGCACCTGGTACAGCTCCCTGGGGAATCCACCGAAGTCGTGGATGGTCTCCGGCCGTGGGTGCACCGCCACCAAGGTCCGGCCAGGGGTCAGCCAGTGTGCGCTCACCACCAGCACCGCCTTCGGCCTGTCCAGCCGTTCGCCAAGGCGGGCCAGCGAACGCGTGAAGGCATTGTCCTGGATGGCGTTCATCGGGCTTCCATGACCGATGAAGATGGAGGGCATCACCGGGCCTTTGCCGTGGTGCTCTGCCAACTGGCGGAATTCCGTCAAGCGCATCGCGAAAGCACCGCCGGACGCGAGAGCGGCCACCCCGAGGAACCGCCTCCGGTGCATGGGGGCGAAGATAGTTTACATGGAGAACGATCGCCGGGGGCGGCCGCCGGGTCCATGTGCCCACTGAACGGACGTCAGACGTACTTCGCGCCCCACTCGGCCGTGGCGTCGTTCACGAACTGCTTGATCTTCTGTTCGTCATGCTTGCGCACCACCAGGAGCGCATCGTTCGTGCTCACCACGATGTGGTCCTCAAGCCCCTGCAGCACCACTAACCGGTCGTCCTGCACATGCACCACGTTGCGGGCGCAGTCATAGAGCCTCACCTGTTGACCGACGACGGCGTTGCCGGTGCCATCGTGTGGCAGGTGGGTGTACAGGCTGCCCCAGGTGCCCAGGTCGCTCCACCCGAAATCGCTGGTGACCACGAAGACGTTGTCGGCCTTCTCCATCACCCCGTAGTCGATGCTGATGTTGGCGCAGTCCGCGTAGATGCCGGCGATGAAGGCGTGTTCGGCCGGTGTCCCGAACGCATCGCGGCCGGCTTCGAAGGCACGCTCCATGTCGGGCAGGTGCTGCTGGAACGCCTTGCGGATGCTCCGCACCGTCCAGATGAAGATGCCGCTGTTCCACAGGAAGTCGCCGCTCTCGATGAAGCGCTGGGCCGTGCCGTGGTCCGGTTTCTCGGTGAAGGTGCGCACGCGTTTCACGCGCGGATGGGCCGTACCCTGCTCCTCGGTGAACTGGATGTACCCGTACCCCGTGTCCGGTCGGTTGGGCATGATCCCAAGGGTGACCAGGCAGTCGTGGTCGGTGGCCTGCCGGAGGGCGAGGCGGACGGTCTCGTGGAACTCGGACTCCTTCATCACCAGGTGATCACTGGGGGCCACGATGATGCGCGCATCCGGGTCGCGCTTGGCGATCACGTGGTTCGCGTAGGCGATGCAGGGGGCGGTGTTGCGACGGCCCGGCTCCAGCAGGATCTGCTCGTCCCTCATGGCGGGGAGCTGCTGCTTCACGATGGGCGCGTACTGGGCGTTGGTCACCACCAGGATGTTCTCCGGCGGGCAGAGCGCCAGGAAGCGGTCGTAGGTCTGCTGGATCAAGGTGCGTCCAAGGCCCAGGAAGTCCAGGAACTGCTTCGGATAGGCGGTCCGGCTCATGGGCCAGAACCGGCTTCCGATACCGCCGGCCATGATCACACAATAGGTACGAGGGTCGGTCATCGTGTCTTTTCGTTCATGGTTCATGGAGGGCGATCGGCACTGGTGGACCCACCTCCACGCCGGCGAGCCGGTCGATGGTGTAGGTGCGCCGGTCGTTGAGGCAGCGGCAGGCCACACGGGAGCGCCGCAGGATGCCTTTCACGAACAGCTTCTCGTTGAAGCGGAAGATGGTGCGCTCCGGGAGCTCCTCTAGCAGCGGGAGGACGCGCTCATCATATCGCCGCAGCACACGGACCAGTGCCGGGTCGGAGCAGCTGCTGGCCGTGGCATCGTTCAGGTGGTCGATCAGGATCGTGCGCACATCCTCGGGCAGGACGGCCGGTGCGAGGTACGGGCGCATCAGTTCGGCATAGGTGCGCTTCCACTCGATGCCGTGCGGGCGCACCCGGGGACCGGAGCGCTCGAAGGTGGCGTGATGGGCGAACTCATGCACAAGGGTCACCAGAAAGGCGTAGGGATTGAGGTCCCGGTTCACCGAGATGCGTGCCGGCCGGCCGGCCACCGGGGCGCGGTAGTCGCCCAGTTTCGTGGCCCGGCGCGCCGTGATCCGCACGTGCACCCTGTGCCGCTGCAGCCAGTCCAGCACCACCGGCACCGCCCCCGCAGGCAGTCGTTCGCGCAGTGCTTCCGGTCCGCCCGTGGAGCTCATGCCAGGTGCCGAGGCCCGGGGCAGGGGGTCCATGCGTGGTGACGCCAATCCCGCGGGCCTGCGGGCGGGCGATGGTCCCATTTGGGGCAGTCGCACTTGCGACCGCGCTTGTGCCTGGTGACGTGGGGGGGGCGTGATGCGCAGGCCCCCAGCAGCGGTGCCACCAGCAGGAACACCGCCAACAGGGCCGGGAACGATCGGGGTGACCGGGCACACCACATGGCCGGCAAAGGTAGGGGAACACCTCTTCGGGGCCCGGAGGCCAAGGGAGCTCGGATCAGGGGACCTATTTTCGCCCCGGGCGCATGAACATCCTCTTCCATATCGGGCGGTATCTGGAGTTCCTGGGCCATGTGTTCGGACGACCGGAACGGATGAGCCTCTATGGCCGCAGGGTCTCCGAGGAGGTCGATCAGCTCGGTGTCAAGAGCCTCGGGATCGTCGCGCTCCTTTCGGTGTTCATGGGTGCGGTGATCACCATCCAGACCGCCAGCAACATCGATGCGGCCTGGATCCCGGACTATGTCGTGGGCTTCACCGCGCGGCAGAGCGTGATCCTGGAGTTCAGCCCCACCATCATCTCGCTGATCCTTGCCGGCAAGGTGGGCAGCAACATCGCCGCCGAGGTGGGCACCATGCGGGTGAAGGAGCAGATCGATGCGCTCGACATCATGGGGGTGAACAGCGCCAGTTACCTCATCCTCCCCAAGATCGTGGCGGCCATGCTGATCAACCCCTTCCTCATCGTCATCAGCATGTTCCTGGGCATTTTCGGCGGTTGGGCCGTGAGCGCCCTCACCGGTGTGGTGGCCCCCAACGACTACATCCAGGGCCTTCAGTGGGATTTCGATCCCTTCACCGTCACCTATGCCCTGATCAAGACCGTCGTGTTCGCCTTCATCATCACCAGTGTGGCCGCCTACCACGGGTACCACACCCACGGAGGGGCGCTTGAAGTGGGCCGGAGCAGCACCACCGCCGTGGTGTTCAGCAGCGTGGTGATCCTCATCGCCAACTACATGCTCACGCAGCTGCTGCTCATATGATCGAGGTCATCGGGCTCAGCAAGCGCTTCGGCGACACACGTGTGCTCACGGACATCACGGCCACCTTCGCCAAGGGTGTGGTGAACCAGGTGATCGGCAAGAGCGGCAGTGGTAAAAGCGTGCTGGCCAAGTGCATCGTGGGCCTTCACCGTCCCGATCAGGGCCGCGTCCTCTACGATGGACGTCCGTTCCATGAGCTCGACATGGCCGACAAACGGACCATCCGCCAGGAGATCGGGATGCTCTTCCAGAGCGCGGCCCTGTTCGATTCGATGACCGTGCTGGACAACGTGATGTTCCCGCTGCGCATGTTCGCCAGCATGACCGTGGCCGAGATGGAGAAGCGTGCGCGCTTCTGCCTCGAACGGGTGAACATCGTGGACAAGGACGCCCTGTTCCCTGCCGAGCTCAGCGGCGGCATGCAGAAGCGGGTCGGCATCGCCAGGGCCATCGCCATGAACCCCAAGTACCTGTTCTGCGATGAGCCCAACAGTGGGCTCGATCCCCAGACCTCCATCCTCATCGACGAGCTCATCAAGGAGATCACCGAGGAATACGGGACCACCACCATCGTGATCACCCATGACATGAACTCGGTGATCGAGACCGGGCAGAACATCCTCTTTCTGCATACCGGCCGATGCTGGTGGACCGGGGACCGCAACGCGCTGCTGGCCTCGGACAATGAGGAACTGAAGGCCTTCGTGTTCGCCAGCGAACTGATGCGGCAGGCGCGGAAAGGTCTCCTCGGTCAGGCCTGAACGCACGAAGACCCCGCCGGGGCGGGGCCTTCGCAGCGGTCGGTGAGGGATCAGCGCTGCACGGCCAGGCGGCCGTTGAACCGGCGCCCCTCCAGGTCCAGCGTCCAGGTGTAGAGGCCCTGGGACAGGTCGCCCACGTTGATCAAGTGCTGTTGCTCGCCGGCGCCCAGGCGACCGAGGTCGGCGGCCTGGACGAGCTCACCGGTGACCGCGTACAGCTCGTAACGCACCGTCACCGCCTCGAGCAGTTCGAAGCTCAGTCGGGTCTGCTCGTTGGCGGGGTTCGGCCAGACCAGCGGGGCACGGGCCAGAAGGCCGTTCGCCTCATCGATGCCGATCGGACCGGCGAGGATCGCACGCACCATCGGGGTGCGTGTCACGTAGTAGAAGAAGTTGCCCTGCGGGTCGTCCGGGTAGTGCACGATGCTCACCTGCGCCGCGCTGGTCCCGCTGGTGGCGAAGCCCACGACCTCGGGGCCGCCGAAGTAATGCGCCATCACCAGATAAGCGTTGCCGGCGAACAGGTCCACCGGTGCATCGAAGTTCAAGGTGATGAAGGTGCTTCCGCCCACGCTGTTCAGTTCAGAGGACAGGATCTCGTGGTCGGTCGTCTGGTCAAGGAGGATATCGTCCGCATCGTAGATCTCCCCGGCGATGAGGGTGCCGGCCTCCGTGGTGTCGTGGATCGCGACCTGCACCCCCACCAGCTGCGCGTCGGCCACCAGATCGAACCGGTTGCCCACGCCGAACTGATCTCCAGCGAAGTCCGGACCCTGAAGAATGAAGGATTGCACCGCCCCGTCGTCATGGGCCCAGGTGGTCGTGCTCACCTCGAACTGGTCCGTGCTCGTGTTGTTGGAAGGCACCTCGTCCGTTTCGTTCTGGGTCACCACATTATCCAGTGAATAGCTGCCCACGGTGCTCGGCGGCGTGTAGCCCGTCACCGGTACGGAGACGGTCTCGCCGGGCGCGAAGGTCAATCCACCGCCGTTCAGCACCTCGTTCGCTCCGCCAGGTTCACTGACCGTGGTGGTGATCGATACCCCGGTCTGCGCCAGATAGCCTTTGTTCTTCAGCAGGCCTGACATCTGCATGGGGCGGATCTGCGACAGCGGATAGATGCTGTAGTCCATGTTCGCCACGCCCGTGAGGTCGAAGTCGAAATCGGTCTTGGCGAATGAGACCAGAGCCATGTCGTTGTTCGGCAGCTCGCGGATGGCGATGTTGTCCAGCTGCCAGCCATAGTCCCAGGTGGCCAGGTAGCGGAAGCGGAGCTGCACGTTGGAGGGGTTGGCGGCCACCCAGGCACTGATGTCCACGTCCATCTGCTCGGGGTTCGGTCGCCCGTCACGGCCCACGCCTTCGTTGATGAGGACCTCATCCCAATTGGTGCCCCCGTCAGTGCTCACCCCGACCCACGTTTCCACGTCCGGGTCGGAGAATTCCTGGAAGTATTGGTCGAACTCCACCTTCAGGTTCGCCGGGGCTGAGCTGAGGTCGATGACCGGGCTCACGAGGCTGCTCTCGGCCTGTTGGCCCGGTGTTCCGAGGTAGTCGTCATCGATGATCGCCCAACCGCTCGGTGTGCTGGTGTTCAACGCCGGTACGGGGTAGGTGCTGGTCGTGGGGCCCGGGCCACTGTTGGTCCATGCCCAATCCAACGTTCCGATGCCGCTCACCACGGTCCATCCGTTCAGGTCGTTGTCGAACGGTTCGTTGAAGAACGCGGTGCCCTTGGCGTTGACGGTCGGTCGGACGGCCGGGGCGATCGACGGACCGTCGTGCTTCTGTTCCGGCAGTGCGGGCACCCTGCGCAGGTGTTGTGCGTTCAGGAAGCCATGGGCGGCCGCCATGGCGATCAGCGCGAGTAGGGTTCTGTTCATGGTCGGGGTAGGTTCGTTGTTCAGCCAAGGTACTTGCTCGTTCCGCGCCTGGCGCTTCGATCGTTGTCGAACGTTCCGTCCACAAAAAGCGGAAGCCCGACCACAGGGCCGGGCTTCCGCAGGGATGGTCTTCGATATCAATGCACCACCACCATCCGCTTGCTCAGGCGCTGCCCGGCGGCGGTGAGGGTGTAGAAGTACACGCCGTCCGTGAGGTCGGCGGTGTTGATGGTCACCCGGTGGGTGCCGGCACCGCGGTTGCCCAGGTCGTTCAGGCGGACCAGCTTGCCGCTGAGGTCGCGCACCTCGAGGGTGGTGGCGCTGGACTCCTTCAGCTCGAAGGTCACCACCGTGCTCTCATCGGCCGGGTTCGGCAGGTTCTGACCCAGGCCCACACCACCCGTGCGATCGGCCTCGGTGATGGAGACGCTCGGGTCGAAGCTCATGCGGACCATCGGCGTCGTGGTGGTGAAGTACCAATCCAGGCCGTTCGGCCCATCGAAGTAGATGAAGGAGGACTGCTCCTCGCTGACGCCGTTCTGGCCCATGCGCAGCTGGCCACCACCGAAGTGCTCGATGCAGACGATGTAGTCGCTGCCGGCATCGAGGGGCTGCGGCGTATCGAACACCAGCGGGATGAATTTGTTGCCGTTGGCGCCGTTCAGGTCGCTGGACACGATCTCGTGCTCCGCGGTCTGGGCAATGATGGTCGTGAGGTCACCGGCACGCAGGGTACCGCGGATCAACAGGCCCACGGTGCCCGTACCTCCGTTCCGCAGGGCCACTTTGATGCCGTACAGGTCCGTGGCGCTGGAGATGTGGAATCCGTTGCACAGCTCGTACGGGTCGTTGTTGCCGTTGCCGTCCTCGAAGGAGGCCACCGTTCCAAGGTCGCGTGCGTAGTCGAACTCCGCCACGCCGAAGGAAAGCGCAGCGTCATTATCGTTCGGGGTGTTGTCCACCTGGCCGCTGCTGATGCTGTAGGTCACATCGTAGGTACCGGCCGTCGCAGGGGGAACGAAGTCGGGGTTGACGAAGACCGTCTGGATATCGCCTGCTGGGAAGCTGGCGATCGTCTGGTCCTGATCGATCACTGTCGTACCGGAACGCTCCACCAGGAAATTGGCCGTCACGCTCGACTGGTCCAATGATCCGTTGTTCAGCACGGTCATGTTGAGGGCCACTGGGCGAAGCTGTCCATAGGGATAGATGGAGTAGCGCAGCGAGTCGTAGGTCAGCGAGAGCGCCGGGTCCCACCACGTTTGAGCAGCACCCGTCATGGACAGGTCGTATTCGTACAGCTCGATGATGCGCACGTCGTCCACCTGCCAGTGGTAGTGGGAGGTGCCGGCCGTGGCGCCATCGAAGAAGAAGCGGATCTGCACGTTGGCCGGGTTGCCGGCGATCGCCTGGGACAGGTTCACGGAACGCACGTCGATGTCCACACCGGTGTTGGCGGAAGTGCCGTTGTTCACGTCGAAGCGGAAGGGCCAGCTGGCACCACCATCGGTGCTCACCTCCACGAAGAAGGGAGCATCACCGCAGCAGTAACGACGGGCCTGTTGGAACTCGAGCTGCACAAAGGGTGTGGCGCTGAGGTCCATGGTCGGGCTCACCAGTGAGCCTTCCCAGTTCACGAAGGTGGCGTTCGCCGTGGGGGTCTGGCCGGCCCAGGTGCAGTTGGCCGAGTCGGCCGCGTACAGCATGAAGCCATTGGCCACGCTTTCGGACTGGATGATCTCGCCTGCGGGATCGCTGTAGGCGCCGTTCGGTCCGGTGAACTGATGCACCCAGAGGTTTCCGTCCGGACCGGCCACCGTCCATGCGCCGACTCCGTTGTTGCCGGCGAGGCCATTGGCGAAGTCCTCATAGAACACCACGTCGCCGCCGGCCTTGGCCTGGCCTTGGCTCAGGGGCTTGGCACGCAGGGGCGTGGCTTCATCGGGACCGAACGTGGAACGGGCCGGCGTGTTGCGGACCCATTGGGCGCCCGCCAGCATGGCAAGGCCCATGAACGAAAGGGCTGTCGTGTATCGAGTGACCATCGGTTGAAGGGTTGTTCCGGATTAAGGACGCCCAAGGTAGCCATCCCGCTGCTTCCGCAAGCAACCCGTTCCTCAGATCGACGGAACCGTTCGGCCCTGCGCCCGGGCGTGGGCTCACCGCGTCCACACGAACCGCGCCGCGGCCTGCGCGTCCTGCCCCTCCGCGATCAGCAGGTAGGCTCCTTCGGCCAGGCCGCCCAAGGGCACAGCGGCCATCGCCCCATCGGGGCCCTGCACGCGTACGGTCCGTCCCGCGGCGTCGAACACCCGTATCGCCCGGATGGGCCAGGGGGCCTGGATGGTCAGCTGCGCATCGTCCTGCCGAATGACCAGTTCAGCGCCTTGGGTGGGCTCGGGCACCGAAGCTGCGACAGGGGTAAGGTGAAGGCGCACCAAGGGAGCGCGCAGCGGATAGCTCCACGCGAGGGCGCTCAGCTCACGTACCAAGGCGGTTCCAGGCCGGACCTCCCCGCCGAGGGCAAGGCGGACCAGCCCGCTGTCCGGCACCTGTTCCACCATCGCCAGCACATCGGTGCCGCCGATCACCGCCACCGGTGCCTCGAACGGCAGAAAGGCCCAGCCCCAGGCCAGGCCCACCTGCACGTCAGCGTCGGTGATGCGGATGGTGTCCGTGCTCGCGATGGGCTGAAGGTCCGTGTTCAACAGGTGCCCGATCACCCATGCGCCCACTTCGGTCCCTGCATCCAGGCGTACCCCAAGGCCATGCACCTGATCGTCCGCCTGGATCTCGTACCGGCATCCGGCCATGTAGCCCGCGCCACCGGCATCGAGCCCCGCCAGAGTGGACCCTGTGCGCTGGGCGTAGGCGCCGTCACCATCCGCCCATCCGGCCGCCGTTAGGGTGCGTTGCACGGATCCGGTCTCGTCGCCCGGTACGTCCTCCGACCCCCCCGTGGCGACCGTGGCCGTGGCCATGAGCACACCTGGACCTGTCGGCGTCCAGTCCGTTCGCACCACCACCGTGTCCACGTCGTTCGCCGCCAGCAGCACAAGGGTGTCGCTCCACCACTGTCCCTGCGGGGCTCCGTTGAGCGCGAGGGACACGCTGGCATGGGCTCCGAAGAGGGGTAGGTGGCCCTTGTTGCGCAGTACCACCGAGAGGGCAGGGGACGCCGCCTGGCTCACCGGAACCTCCGCCGGGTCCAGTCCGGCCACGGTGCTGCTGAAGGGGGAGGTACGCAGGTCGCCGAATGAGAGGAGCTCCAGCGCCAGGTCATGTGCGGCACGGCCCCGGACGCAGACGTCGTCCAAGGCCAGGCCTGTCGCCCAGCCGCCGCGGTCCGTCCAGTGGAATCGCAACCGTGCCGCCGGAGCTCCGTCCGCGGCCGAAAGGTCCACGGTGCGGAACTGCCATGTGTTACCGGCCGCGAGGTCGGCCACACGGGTCCAGGAGCTGCCATCGAGGGTGAGTTCCACCCATGCGCTGTCCCCGCCGAACGCACCCTCCAGAAAGAACCGGAAAGTGAGCACCGTATGATCCGCGGTGCTCAGGTCGATGGACGGTGTGGTCAGTTGAGCGCTGTCCAGGTCGCAATCGCAGGGTGCTGCATCGTCATTGGCCATGATGAACCGGTTGTCCACCGGTCCATCGGGCACGGGGAAGTAGCCCGATGCGTTGGCCTCGGTGGCGGTGCCTACGCGCCAGGCCGGGACGAACTCCCCGGTGCCCGCACCGTTCGCGTCGATGCGCTCCACATCCGGTCCGATGTCCCATCCTGCCGGCAGCGTCGGAGCGCTGAAGTCCTCGCTGAGCACGCATACCTGCCCCCGAACACCTGTGTAGGTCAGGGTGAGCAGGAGGAGGCCGAAGAGGGCCCGGAAGGGCGGAGTACCGGGCAGGAGGCGGCGCGTCATGGCCGCCAAAGATAGCCCGGTGCAACGCACGAAGCCCCCGTCATCCGGGGGCTTCGCCGCTCACGACCGGTCCGGTCACCGCGCCCCGTTGCGCACGATGCGGATCGTGGACCGTCGCTCGCCATCGATGAGGGTGAACGCATGCACCCCCGGTGCCAGGTCCCCCGCGGGCAGTTCGATCGCGTGCGCACCCGGGGCCATTCGGCCCGCATCGCCCGATCGCACCAGGCGGCCGACCGCATCGTGCAGCTCCCAGCGTACCGGCGATGCCGCGGGCAGTTCGAACCTCATCGTCGTGTGATCGTCGAACAGGGTGGGTGTGGCCATGAGGCCGAGCGGCGCTGCCGATCCATCCATCACGCTCGCCGCGGGATCGAAGTTCATCCGCACCATCGGGGTCACCGTCACATAGAACCACTGGCCGCTGCCACCGTCGAAGATCAACGAGCTCTGTGGCGCGCTCGTGCCGCTGGTGGCCGTCCATACCTCTTCGGTGCCCCCATAGTGCGTCACCGCCACGAAGTAGTCGTTATCCGCGTCCAACGGCATGGGTGCGACCAAGGGCAGGGTGATGAACTCATGCTGGCCCTGGAGGTTCAGCTCACCGGCGAGCACCTCGTGCTCATCGGTGCTCATGAGCAGTTCCAACTCCTCGTCATAGAGCGATGCGGAGATGAGCGTACCCGGGTCGGTACGCGCGCTCAGGGCCACCTCGATCGCGTACAGCGTGTGGTCCGACGACCGGATGTGATACCAGTTCCCAAGTTCGTAGGGGTCGGTACCGTTGTCGCGGTCGCCCTGCATGGCGTTCTCGTCCCGCGCGAAGCGGTCCACCTGCACCTCGAAGCGCATCACCGTCCCGTTGTCGTCCGGCAGGGCTTCGGGCTCATCCTGGACCACGGACAGCTGGAGCAGGTAGGTGCCCAACGCGGCCACCGGGGTGTAGCCCGTGATGTACAGGCTGTCCACCGCACCCGGTGATAGCATGATCGGCGCGCTGTAGAGGATCACGTCGTTGGTGCCGGGGCCGTCGATGTCGGCTTTCAGCCGAACGTTGGTCTGTGGTTGTGATCCGTTGTTGACTACAACGGCCTTGAACTTCAGCTCCCGAAGTTCATCGATCGGGTAGATGGTGTAGGCCAGGCCGTTGAAGTCGGGCTCATCGGGGCTCCAGTCGGCATAGGTGGCCGAGATCAGCCGGAGGTCGTTCGCCTCCACCGTCAGCAAGGCGATGTCATCCACCTGCCAGCTATAGGTGAAGCCCTCGAAGCTCAGCCAGTGGAAGCGGATCCGGATGTCGCCCGAGCCGCCATTGAGCGCGCTGCTGATGTTCAACAGCACCGTCTCGCTCACGGGTGCGCCGGGCGTGCTCTGGTTGCCCGGCACATCGCCGTTCACCGGGAATACGGTCCAGTCGTTTCCGCCATCACTGCTCACCTCCACCTGGGTGATGTCGTTGTTCAGCTGGCGGAAGCTCTGCTCGAAGCGCAGGAGCATGAAGGGGACCGTGTCCAGCCCGGTGATCGGGGGTGAGGTGATCGTCGTGTTCTCGGCCACACCCGCCGTGCCCTGTTCATCCGAATCCGCCACGATCCAGGACCCGCCCGGATAGCCGGTGGTGCTCTGCAGCGGACCGGGCGTGAACCCGCCCGTGTTCCCGGTGCTGGTCAATTGCCACGACACCGCCCCGGTCTGGGTGTTCACCGTCCAGCCGCCCAGGCCGTTCTCGAAGTCCTCCGACCACAGCACGGCAGCGGCCGACCGTGCGTCCGACAGCGCGTCCGGTGGTTCATGTGCATGGGCCGGGGCCATCGGTGCCCGCGTGTTCCAGCACGACGGCATCTGCTGTACGGGTTCCTGGGCAAGCACCATCGTGCTGGCCAGGGAAAGAAGTATGGTGTTCACAGGGTTCCGCATCGGCGTTGGGGCCGGCGATCGGACGCTGACCCGGGCCGAAGCTGCATCCACGGAGAGGGGTAACGGAAGGCCTTTGTGACGGACCCGGAGGCCTTCCGTGAACGGTTGGCCCGGGCACAGACCATCGAAGATCGCTGGCCCAGGAACGCGAACGCACCACCGGTGGAGCAGTGGTGCGTTCCAGGGTGAACGGTTGCCCGCGTTCAGGCCTCCGAGGTCGCGTACTCCTCCACCGGCGGGCAGGTGCACACCAGGTTGCGGTCGCCGTAGGCGTTGTCCACACGGCTCACCGTGGGCCAGTACTTCCAGTCGCGGTTCACGCTCACCGGGAAGGCGGCCTTCTCGCGGCCATAGGGGTGGCTCCACATGTCGGCGCAGACCTCGTCGCTGGTGTGCGGGGCCATCTTCAGCACGTTGTCCGCCTTGTCGGCCTTGCCGCTCTCGACCTCGGCGATCTCGTGGCGGATGCCGATCATGGCCTCGATGAAGCGGTCCAGCTCGGGCTTCGCCTCGCTCTCGGTGGGCTCCACCATCAGCGTGCCCGCCACCGGGAAGCTCACGGTCGGTGCGTGGAAGCCGTAGTCCATCAGGCGCTTCGCGATGTCCTCCACCTCCACACCGGCGGTGCGCTTGAACTCGCGGCAGTCCAGGATCATCTCGTGCGCCACCATGCCCTGGTCGCCCACGTACAGGATCGGGTAGTGCTTCTCCAGCTTGGCCTTGATGTAGTTGGCGTTGAGGATGGCGTAGCGCGTGGAATCGGTAAGGCCGCTTCCGCCGAGCATCTTGCTGTAGCCGTAGCTGATCAGCAGGATCAGCGCGCTGCCCCATGGCGCTGCGCTCACCGCAGAGATCGCCTGTTCACCGCCGGTCCTGATCAGCGGGTGGCCGGGCAGGAAGGGCTTCAGCTTGTCGTTCACGCAGATGGGGCCCATGCCGGGGCCGCCGCCGCCGTGCGGGATGGCGAAGGTCTTGTGCAGGTTGAGGTGGCACACGTCGGCGCCGATCTCGCCCGGACTGGTGAGGCCCACCTGCGCGTTCATGTTGGCGCCGTCCATGTACACCAGGCCACCGTTCGCGTGGATGGTGCTGGTGACCTCCTTGATGGCGGCCTCGTACACGCCATGCGTGCTGGGGTAGGTCACCATCAGGCAGCTCAGCGTGTCCTTGTACTGCCCGGCCTTGGCCTTCAGGTCGGCCACATCGATCTGGCCGTCCTCGGTGGCCTTCACCACCACCACCTGCATGCCGGCCATCACCGCGCTGGCGGGGTTGGTGCCGTGCGCGCTGCTGGGGATCAGGGCGATGTTGCGGTGCTTGTCGCCGCGGGCCTCGTGGTAGGCGCGGATCACCATCAGGCCGGCGTACTCACCTTGTGCGCCGCTGTTGGGCTGCAGGCTCACGGCGCTCAAGCCGGTGGCCTTGGCCAGGATGTCGCTCAGCTCGCGGAACAGCTCCTGGTAGCCCTCGGTCTGGTCCATCGGCGCGAAGGGGTGCAGCGCGTTCCACTCGGGCCAGCTCAGCGGCATCAGCGTGCTGGCGGCGTTCAGCTTCATGGTGCACGAGCCCAGCGGGATCATGCCGTGCATCAGGCTGAAGTCCTTGTTCTCAAGCTTCTTGATGTAGCGCTGCAGCTCCAGCTCGGTGTGGTGCGTGTTGAACACCGGATGGGTGAGGATCTCGCTCCTACGCTGCAGGTCGGCGGGCACGGCCATGCTGGCACCGTTGCCGCTGAGTGCCGGAGCAGACTTGCCCACGGCCTCGGCCAGGGCGGCCACCACGTCGCTCGCATCGCTCAGGCGCACCGTCTCGTCGAGCGCGATGCTGACGTTGCTGCCGTCGTAGCGGAAGTTGATGCCCCGCTTCTCGGCCGCGACGCGCACCTTGTTCAGATCGGCACCGCTGAGGGTGATGGTGTCGAAGAAACTGCCGTTGACCACGGTATAGCCCAGCGCCTTCGCGGCCTCGGCCACATTGCGGGTGTGGGCATGCACGTTGGCGGCGATGCGCTTCAGGCCATCGGGACCGTGGTACACGCCGTACATGCCGGCCATCACGGCGAGCAGCGCCTGCGCGGTGCAGATGTTGCTGGTGGCCTTGTCGCGGCGGATGTGCTGCTCACGCGTCTGCAGGGCCATGCGCAGGCCACGACGGCCGCGGCGGTCCTGGCTCACACCGATGATGCGGCCGGGGATGAGGCGCTTGAAGTCCTCGGTGGTGCAGAAGAACGCGGCGTGCGGACCGCCGTAGCCCATGGGTACCCCGAAGCGCTGGCTGTTGCCCACGCACACGTCGGCGCCCCACTCGCCCGGAGGCGTCAGCAGCACCAGTGAGAGCAGGTCGGCGCACACGGCGGTCCTCACGCCGGCCGCCTTGGCCTTCGCCACGATGGCACGGTGGTCGTTCACGCTGCCGTCGATGGCGGGGTACTGCAGCGCGATGCCGAAGTAGCCGTCGGCAGGGTCGAGCGTGTTCACGTCGCCCACCACCAGTTCCACGCCGATGGGCGCGCAGCGGGTGCGCAGCACGTCGATGTTCTGCGGATAGAGGCCCTTGTCGGCGAAGAACTTGTGGGCGTTGGCCAGTTCCTTCGGACGTGCCGCGTACAGCATGTGCATGGCCTCGGCGATGGCGGTGGCCTCATCGAGCAGGCTGGCGTTGGCGATGGGCAGGCCGGTGAGGTCGCTGCACATCGTCTGGAAGTTGAGCAGCGCCTCCAGGCGGCCCTGCGCGATCTCGGCCTGGTAGGGCGTGTAGGCCGTGTACCATCCGGGGTTCTCGAAGACGTTGCGCAGGATGGGCGGCGGGGTCACCGTGCCGCTGAAGCCCAGACCGATGTAGCTGCGGAACACCTTGTTCCTCGCACCCAGCGCCTTCATGTGGTCGAGGTGCTGACGCTCGGTGAGGGCCTCGCCTGTGGCCAGTGGATGCGCGGAGCGGATGCCCTGAGGCACGGTGCGCTGGATGAGCTCATCGAGCGATGACACGCCAATGGCGTTCAGCATGGCCTGGGTGTCGGTGGCATGAGGCCCGATGTGGCGCTCGTGGTAGGTAACGGTGTTCATGGGGTGGCCTGAAGGCGCGGCGAATATACGGACCGGCTGAAGGCCGATCGGGGCGCTCATTCCCAGCAACAACGCGGCCGGCGCGATGTTCGGCACGGCCTATCTTTGGCCGCTTCCGATGCGATCCACCTGGCTCCTTCCATTGCTCCTTTGTGCGGGGACCCAGGCTCAGGACCGTATCCTCCTCATGAACGGCCAGACGATCGAAGGCCGGGTGCTCGGACAGAGCACGTTGGAGATCCGGTATCAGGTGCCCAAGGGGGCCCGGCTCCTCGAGCGCAGCGAGCCCACCGAGAGCGTGTTCAGCGTCACCGACAGCCTGGGACGTGAACGCGTATGGTACTTCATGGACACGGTGTTCGGCAACGACTACAGCGTGGACCAGATGCGCTGGATCATCAAGGGTGAACAGGATGCACGCGACGGCTACCGCCCGCTGTGGCCCATGATCGGCGGGTTCGTATTCGGTGCGGGCACCGTGATCGCGCTCGATCTGGAGGTCATGTCCCTGCTGCTGCCCCCGATCTACGCCGGTGCGATGGCGCTGCCCCGGGTCCATGTCACCCGCGGGTCCATCCGCGACCCATTGATGGAGGGCGATCCCTATTACGCCACCGGCTATGCCAGCACAGGACGCACCAAGCGGGTGCTGCGCACGCTGTACACGACACTGGGAGGCGTGGCCGTCGGTCTGGCCGTGCGCCAACTGGTGATCAACCCCAACATGGACCGCTGAGGCCGATGGACGCGGGCCTGCGCGACCCCCTGCTCCGCGTGTTGATCCATGGCCATGTGTGGCTCGCGTGCGGGGCCGCGGCACAGACCTGGTCCATGCAGCACCTGATGGGCTTGTCCGGATGGCGGGCCCCGGCGGTGGCCGGGCTGGCCGCCTTCGCCGGATATGCGTTCATGCGTTCGGCACGGGCCGGTCATCCCACCCTGGGGCTGTCGCCGCAACTGCAATGGACCGCCACGCATCGCCCGGCCCTGCTCGGTGCGGCGATGTTGGCCGCCCTCGTCGCCCTGGCCGTGGCCGCGCATCACGTGCCGGACCTGGTCCTGCGCAGTGCGCCTGTCGCACTGGCCGTGCTCCTCTACGTGGTGCCCGCCCCCTGGGTGCGGGGGCGCACGGTGGGCCTGCGACGGGTGCCGCTGCTCAAGGCCTTCCTGATCGCGGCATGCTGGGCACGGACCACCGTTCACCTGCCCCAGCTCTTCGCGCCAGCGGACCGCCTCCCACAGGGTATCGGCTGGTTGTTCGCCATGCAGATGTGCTTCTTTCTGTCCCTCGCCCTGGTGTTCGACCTCCGCGACCGCGTGATCGATCGGGATGTCGTGCTCACGGTTCCGCAGCTCGTGGGGTCTGTCGGAACACGCGTACTCGCCGTGCTCCTGATGCTCTATCCGGCCGCCGTGTTCGCCTCGCTGGCGTTCGTGGGGCATGCGCTGAGCCCGGTGGGCTCGTCCTTCAGCTGGCCTGCGGACATGGTGCTGACGGCCCTCGCCTACCTTGCCGTGGCTGTGCTTGTGGCGCGAAGCACGGCGGAGCGGGGCCCGCTCCACTTCGGCCTGGTCCTGGACGGGGCGCTCCTTCTGCCGCCACTCGCACAGGCCCTGGCCTCGATGCCCTGGGCGACGATCGTCAGCCCGGGGTGACCGTGCAGGCCTACTTTTGGCGGCATCCATGCCGTTCGAGGACAGCCTTTCCTTCGCTCAAGCGCGCGATGCCACCGATCCACTTCGTGCCTTCCGGTCCGAGTTCCATTTCCCGCAGCACGACGGCCGGGATGTGCTGTACTTCACCGGCAATTCCCTTGGTCTGCAACCCAAGGCCGCTGCCGATGCCTTGAAGCAGGAGCTGGACGATTGGGCCCGCTTCGGGGTGGAGGGGCATTTCCAGGCGAAGCATCCCTGGTACAGCTACCACGAGGAGCTCACGTCTTCGCTGGCCCGGCTGGTGGGTGCCCTGCCGGAAGAGGTGGTGGCCATGAACCAGCTCACCAGCAACCTTCATTTCCTGATGGTGAGCTTCTACCGACCCAGCGGGAAGCGGAGGAAGATCCTCACCGAGACGCGGCCCTTCCCCAGCGATACGTACGCCTTCGCCTCGCAGATCGCCTTCCACGGTGGTGACCCGGAGACCGACCTGATCGAGGTGCAATCCCGCGCCGGTGAGCACACCCTGCGCACGGAGGACATCATCGCCCAGATCAACGAGCTGGGGGAGCAGCTCGCGCTCGTCTGCTTCGGCGGCGTGAACTTCTACACCGGACAGGCCTTCGACATGGCCGCCATCACCGCCGCCGCGCACGCCGTGGGGGCCATCGCCGGCTTCGACCTCGCGCACGCCGCCGGCAACCTGCACCTCAAGCTGCACGACTGGAACCTGGACTTCGCCTGCTGGTGCAGCTACAAGTACCTCAACAGCGGTCCAGGCAGTGTGGCGGGCGCCTTCGTACACCAACGCCACCTGGGGGAACGCCTGCCGCTCTTCGCCGGTTGGTGGGGCCACGACAAGGCCGAGCGCTTCAGGATGGAGCGCACCTTCAAGCCCATGCCCACCGCCGAGGCCTGGCAGGTGAGCAACGCACCCGTGCTGAGCATGGCCGTGCACCGCGTGGCGCTGGAGCAGTTCGACCGGGCGGGCATCGCCGACCTGCGCGCGAAGAGCGAACAATTGACGGCCTACCTCGCGTTCATCATCGCCGGGGTGGAGCGCGCCACCGGCACCCGGCTGGAAGTGATCACCCCGAGCGACCCCACCCAACGCGGCTGCCAGCTGAGCATCCTGGCCCACGGCCATGGCAAGGCGCTGTTCAACCGCATCACCGAGCGCGGCGTGATCGCCGACTGGCGAGAACCCAACGTGATCCGCGTGGCGCCGGTGCCCTTGTACAATTCGTTCGAGGACGTATGGCGCTTCGGACAGATACTGACCGAATGCCTTGCCGCCAAGCACTGATACCGCTACAGGGAACCTGTGGCGTCGACCCATCGGGTCGACTTATTGCATGTTGACATGAAGAACATCACCATCGTCGGCGGCGGTCTGGTCGGCAGCCTGCTGGCCGTGTTCCTCGCGAAGCGCGGTCACCGCATCAACGTCTTCGAGCGTCGCGGCGATCCGCGCAGGGCCAATGTGTATGCCGGGCGCAGCATCAACCTGGTGGTGAGCCACCGCGGGTGGACGGCCCTTCGTGCGGCGGGTGTGCACGAGGCCGTGGAGCGCATCGTGGTGCCGGTGCATGCGCGCATGACGCACGACCGCGACGGCAAGCTCACGCGGCTGCCGTACAGCATTGACGAGCGGGCCATCCACAGCGTGAGCCGGGCCGAGCTCAACAAGGTGCTGCTTTCCGAAGCGGAAGCCCTTCCCAACGTCCATCTGCATTTCAACCACCAGTGCGTGGAGGTCGACCTGGACCTGGCGCGCTGCAGCTTCCGCAACGACATCACCGGTTCGGTGGCCAGCATCAAGGCCGATGTGGTCTTCGGAGCCGACGGGGCCCCGAGCGCGGTGCGCCAGGCCATGATGAAGGGACGGTTCACGTTCAGCCAGACCTACATCGAGCACGACTACAAGGAGATCGCCTTCCCACCCAACGCCGATGGCACGCCACGGATGGACCCCAACTGCCTGCACATCTGGCCGCGCCGCCTCTTCATGATGATGGGCCTTGCGAACCAGGATGGCGGCTTCACCGGCACGCTCTTCATGCCGCACGAGGGCGAGCACTCCTTCGACACCATCAAGGACGAACAGGACCTGATGCGCTTCTTCGAGGCCCACTTCCAGGACGCCATCCCCATGCTGCCCGACCTGGCCGAGCAGTACTTCCGCAACCCCCAGAGCAGCCTGGCCATCATCCGCTGTTCGCCATGGACGCACACCGACAAGGTGGCGCTCATCGGTGACGCGGCCCACGCCATCGTGCCCTTCTATGGCGAGGGCATGAACGCCGGCTACGAGGATTGCAAGGTGCTGAACGACCTGCTGAACGAGCACGGCGACGACAACTGGGCCACCGTGCTCGATGCCTATCACCGGGCCCGCAAGCCGAACGGCGATGCCATCGCCGACCTCAGCCTGCGCAACTTCGTGGAGATGCGCGACCTGGTGGCCGATCCGCGGTTCATCCTGCGCAAGAAGATCGAAGGCCGCCTGCAGGCCCGCCATCCGGACAAGTGGCTGCCGCTCTACAGCCAGGTGAAGTTCAGCGACATCGCCTATGCGGACGCGTGGAACGAGGGCCTTCGCCACGACCGCATCATGGAGCAGGTGCTGGCCATGCCCGCTATTGAGGAGCGTTGGGACAGCCCGGAGGTGGAGAAGAGGGCGCTGGAACTGCTGGACGGGGGATCGCGCCTTTAGCGCTGCGCAACGGCACCGGCCGGGACGGGCGGGGTGTGCACGAAGACCTGCAGCGGACCATCGCCGTTGGCCACCACCACGGCCGGGCGTCCGTTCACCTGCAACGGTGCCACCGCGCAAGCATGCCCTTCGGCGCGCAGTCCGCTTCTCCGGTGGGGCACAGGCGTGAACCCCATGCGTCCGTCGCCGAGCAACACCCAGCCATTGCCAGCGTCGTAGCGGCTTGTCTCCACCTCGGCGCCCCAGCGGTTGCCCGCCCCGACCAGATCGGCGTGGCCGTCACCGTTCACGTCCATCACCACCGTGCCCCGCCACGGCGCCGTCTGCGCCTCGTTCGGAAGGGGCACCGCCTGGAAGCGCCCTCCCTCGTTGCGGAGCAACAGGGTGGCGAACTCCGTCGCGCTGTAATGCAGCGCCCTGGCGAGCTTCTCCCGGCCGTAAAGCACATCGAGGTCCGCCTCTGAGAAGGCCTTGTAGGTGCCGAAGCGTTCCTTGAGGAAGGGCATCTGCTCGCTGCTGCATTCGCGACCCCGCACCGGGAAACATGCGCCCCCGGCACCATGCTTGGCCAGCACGATGTCCGTCGTGCCCGTGCCATCCAGGTCGTCCATGTAGATCTCCAGGGGTTTCTCCTTGCTGGGGTGGAACTTGTTGTTGAGCCCGATGTTGCCGGCCAGCAGGTCCATGTCCCCGTCACCGTCCAGGTCCGCGAGCTCCAGATCGTTCCACCAGCCCACCCGGGTGCTGTCCAGCCATGTGCCTGTGCCGTCGGTGAACCGGCCGCCGTCGTTCAGAAAGAGCCGTACCGCCATCCACTCGCCGCAGAGCAGCAGGTCGGGATCTCCGTTGCCGTCGAGGTCGTGGAAGAGCGCATCGGTCACCATGCCCACACGGTCGAGCAGCGGGGCGCGGTCGGCGGTGGCGTCGGTGAACCGGCCGCTGCCGTCGTTCATCAGCAGAAAGCTGCGTGGTGCGGCGGGGTAGGCGCCCGGTTCGTTGCGGCCGCCCACGAAAAGGTCCAGGTCCGTGTCGCCGTCCACGTCCGCCGCCGCCACCCGCTGGGTGGAACCGGGCATCACCGGAAGCGCATCCTTCGCTTCGGAGAAGGTGCCGCCACCTTCGTTGCGGTACAGGTGGTCCTGATAGGCCGCGCCTGCGGGCCCGGATTCCGTGCTTCCCGCCGCGGTGTACAGGTCCGGGTCACCATCGCCGTCCGCATCGAAGAACAGTGCGCCGATGAGCTCCTGGTCGTTGTGTGCCGCCCACGGTTGTGGGCCCGCCTTGCGGAACCGACCATCGCGGCCCTGCAGGTAGAGGCATCCCGCGTTCCCCTTCGATGCGCCCACGAAGACATCTTCGGCGCCGTCACCGTTCACATCGCCGATCGCCAGCGCGGGCCCATGATCGCTCTGCCGGTGCGGCAGCAGGATCTCCGAGGCGAAATCGTCGAAACTGCTCTCCACATGCTCGTGGTCGAGCCCAAGGGTGCCGGCCTGCTCGCTGAACCAGGTGTGTTCGCCTGGCGGCACCCGGCGGGGACCCCGCGGCACCGTCGCCATGTCCACCGTCGTACGGGCGTTCACGGCCACCTCGCGAAGCACACTGCGGGTGCCGTCGGGCCAGTCGATCAGCACGCTGTCCACCTGGGCCGTTCCCAGACCGAAGTGCACCAGGGGCTCCACGCTGCCCTGGAACCCGCGTTCAAGTCGCTGCTCCACCACCTGCCGCATCGATCCGGCATGCAGGGTGACGCGCGCGCCGATGGCCCGTGTGTTGGGCGCGATGCCCTCGAGGACCAGTTGCAGCCATCCACCACCGTTCAGTTCGCGTGTGAGGTTGCGGACCACCTTCGGCGCTTCGCCCACATCGCACACCACGAGATCGAGGTCGCCGTCGGCATCCAGATCGCCATAGGCCGCGCCTGTGCTCACGCTCTTGTGGTGGTAGCCCCATGGGGCCATCGCCTTCTCGAACGTCAGGTCGCCGCGGTTGCGGAACATGTAGTTCTCCGGCCGGTCGGTGGGGATCAGCGCCATCACCTCGTTGAAGGGCAGTTGGGCACCGCGCGAGGCGGTGAGCTGCTCGAGCGTGTTCTTGAAGTCGTTGTTGGTGATGTCGCGCCAGACCCCGTTGGAAACGAAGAGGTCCTTCCATCCATCATTGTCCAGGTCCGCGATCAGCGGAGCCCAGCTCCAATCCGTGCGGTCCACACCGGCCAGGTGCGCGATGTCGCTGAAGCTGCCGCCGCCGTTGTTGAGCTGAAGGACGTTCGCCATGTACTGGTGGTTCCAGCCCAGGGCCACCATGCCGAAGAACTGCCTGGGGCGCATGCTCGCCATGTTCTGCTTGCTCCGTTGGTGCTCCGGCGGGGTCATGTCCAGCACGTACAGGTCGTCGAGCCCATCGTTGTCGATGTCGGCCATGTCGGCCCCCATGCTGTACATCGAGGTGTGACGAAGGGTGCGGGTGCCGGCCTCCGCGAACGGTCCGGCCCCGGTGTTCAGCTTCACCGCGTCGGGTTCCAGGAAGTCGTGCGCCACATAGATGTCCCGGCGCTCATCGCCATCGAGGTCGGCGAGCACCGCGCTCAGGCCCCACGCGTGGCTCAGCAGCCCGGCCTTCTCGGTATGGTCCGTGAAGTGCCCGGTGCCATCGTTCACCATCAGGCGATGCGAGGTGTTCGATCGCGGGCCGACGGTGTAGCGCGCCACCTTCGTGTTGTTCTCGAAATCGGTGCGTGTGGCCACGATGAAGGCGTCCAGGTCCAGGTCGCCGTCCACGTCCGCATGGTAGGCCTGAAGGGCGTGCATCGGCAGTGCCAGGCCCAGCTCGGCCCCTCGCTCCGTGAAGGTCCCGTCGCCGTTGTTCACGAACACCAGGCCCCGCAACCGCTCGGGATCGGCGGGTGGCCCTCCCACGCACACGTGGATGTCCAGATGCCCATCCGCGTTGAGGTCCACCATCGACGGACCGGTGCACCAGCGATCGCCCGTGCCCACACCCGCCTGATCGGTGATGTCCGTGAAGCGCAGGCCCCCGAGGTTCCGGTAGAGACGGCTTCCGTTTCGGTTCGTGGTGAGGTACACGTCCGGCAGCCCATCGCCATCCACATCGCCGATGGCCACCCCGCCGCTATGGTACAGGTAGGGGTAAGCGAAGTAGTTCATCTCGGGCGACTCGCGCAGGTCGTTGCGCAGCGTAAGCCCTGTGCTGTCACCTGGCAGCACCAGAAATCGGGGCACCGCCGCGCCGTCACCCGGGACCTGCCGGGACGGTTCGGACGCCGGCCCGCCGCAGCCGGTGATCATGGGCATCGCCAGCAGAAAGGCGGTGAAAAGCGGAACGGTGAGCGGGCGCAAGGCCATGGGACGGGGTTCGTTGGCCCAAGATAGTTGGCGGCACCCACCGGCGATCGTTCATACGTTGCCCTCCGGTCCACACGTTGGTGGTCCATGGGCACCGACCTTCGTTCCATGCGCCACCCGTTCACCGGTCTGCTGCTCCTGCTGCTTCTGCCTACGCAGCTGAACGCCCAGCGGCTGTTCGAGCGCAAGCGTCCGGAGATCATCCCCACGGATGGCAAGATGCGGCGTGGGGGCCTGTACTTCGGCCTTGGGGCCACCTACACCCTGGCCCGGTTCGGCGATGAGGAGCGTGAGCTGTTCCGCAACGCCGACACCACCTACTCGGCCACCTTCGACCCCAACGGCCGGTTCGGACCGTACCTGGAAGTGGGCTGGTTCCATGCCACCCGCGACCCCGTGATCCTGGACTACTGGGACTTCGGCCTGGCCTACAAGGGCCTGAACGGTCGCCAGGACCATATCGGCGTGCTCCGCTATGGGCCGAACGAAACGGACTCCACGGTGGTCCTGCCCGGATCGGGGGTTTTCCGCGACCACTACGCCAGTGTGCATGTGAACGCCAACAAGTTCTTCCAGACGGCCGACCGCCAGTTCGTGCAACTGAGCCTGGGTGTGAACGCGGACCTCGACGTGGGCAGCGCGCGTGAATACACCGGCGACCCGTTCGTGCTGGCCGACCAGGAGCTGCCGCCGTCCTTCATCGGCCAGGCCCATGTGAAGGTGGGCTACGGATTCCGCACACGCGGCCGTCTGCTGATCATTCCCACGCTGGAGACGCCCGTGGTGAGCGTGGTCCCCGGGGACAAGGGTTTCGGCCAGCTTCAATGGTTCAACAGCCGCTACCGCCCGATCATCCTCAGCATCCGCTTCCTGTTCCTGCGCTATCCCAAGGGTTTCGCCTGCCCGCCGGCGATCAAGCCCAATGCGTTGGAAGGCAAGAAGAAGGTGTACAAGCCGGACAGCTACCACCCTTGATCAGCGGAGCGCCAGGCCTCCCTTGGCCGGTACCCGCTCGGGAACGAAGACCCGCAACGGCCCATTGTTGACGGCCACCACGAAGGCCTGACCACCGCCGCCGGTGCGCACGCGGACCACCTGGCGCACATCGCCCCGTGCCGTGAACCCGCTGCCGGCGACCGGAACAGGGTCGAAGCCGCGGTGTCCGTTCCCCAGGAGCACCACGCCTGTACTGCCGTCATAGCGGGATGTTTCCACCTCGGTGCCGTACAGGTTGCCACCGCCCACCATGTCCAGGTGCCCGTCGCCGTTGAGGTCCACCACAACCACGGAACGCAGGGGGCCGGCCTGGGCCGCGTTCGGGAGGGGCTCCGGGGAGAAGCGACCGCCCTCGTTCCACCACACCAGGCTGCGGAACTCCGTGGCACTTACGTGCAACGCCTCATCCAGCTTCGGTCCATAGAGCTTGTGCACATCCGCCTCCGCGAACGACTTGAACGTGGGGAACTTCTGCTTCAGGAAGGGCATCTGTTCGGAGGAGCACTCGCGGCCACGCACCGGGAAACACGTGCCGTCCGCCCCGTGCTTGGCCAGCACGATGTCGTTGGTGCCGGTGCCGTCCAGGTCGGCCATGTACAGTTCCAGTGGCTTCTCCTTGCTCGGATGGAACTTGTTGTTGAGCCCGATGTTCCCCGTCACCAGGTCCTGATCGCCATCCCCGTCCAGGTCGGCCACCGTGATGCCCTGCCACCAGCCCGTCAAGGTGCTGTCGGTCCATGCTGCGCGCGCAAAGCCGGTTCCCGTGTTCCGGTAGGCCAGCACGGGCATCCACTCACCCGTGACGACCAGGTCCTTCCGCCCATCCGCGTCCAGGTCGGCCAACGCTGCGCCGGTGACCATGCCCACGCTCGTCAGCGGAGCGCACCAGCCGGCGGTGACGTCACTGAACCGGCCGCCGTCGTTGCGCAGCAGCACACTTCGGGGAGCGGAAGGGTAGGCGCCCGGTACGTTGCGGCCGCCCACGAAGAGGTCCATATCGCCATCGCCGTCCACGTCATCCGCCACCACCACCTGGGTGGGCCAGGGCATTGGAGGCATCGCATCGACGGCCTCCGTGAAGCGGCCACGACCGTCGTTCACGTAGAGCCTGTCCTGGTAGCGCGCGCTGGGTGCGGACCATTCGGTGCTGCCGGCGGCCGTGTACAGATCAAGGTCGCCATCCCCGTCAGCGTCGAACAGGCAGGCCCCGATGATCTCCTGATCACTGTGCGCGGACCACGGCTGGGTGGTCGCCGGGGCGAAGCGGGTACCGCTCCCCTGCAGAAGGAGCTGCCCGGGGTTTCCTGTGGCGGCCCCGAGGAACAGGTCGTCCAGACCGTCCCCGTTCACATCGCCGGCCACCAGGGCAGGGCCATGGGTCGATTGGCGGTGGGGCAGCAGGCTCTCGGCCCGGAAGTCGTCGAAGCTGTTCTCGGTGTGACCGATCCCGGGCACGGTGCGTGAGCTCACGTCCGTGAACCAGGTGGTCGGGCGCGAGCGTGCGCGCCGTTCGTGAGGTAGCGCCTCGTAGGCCACCGCGATCCGCTGATCGGCCTTCGGACCATCGATGCGCGACCATGTCCCATCGGGCCAGTGCAGCACCACCGAATCAACGCCACCGTCGCCAAGACCGAAGTGGATCAAGGGCTCCACGCTGCTCTGGAAACCACGGGCATGGACCAGTTCGGCATGCTGCATGGTGCCCCCGGCGTACAGCAGGGCCCTGGTGCCCACCGCGAAGGGGTTTCCCTTCGGCCCGCGCAACGCCAGTTGCAGATAGTGCGAGCCATCCCGTTGCCGGCTCCGGTTCTCCACCACCTTCATCGGACCGTTCACATCCACCACCACCAGGTCCATGTCGCCGTCGGCATCCAGGTCGGCCACGCTGGCAGCGGTGCTGACGCCGGCATGCTGGTAGCCCCACTCGGCCATGGCCTTGGAGAAGGTGAGGTCCCCTTGGTTGCGGAACACATGGTTCTGCATCGGCGAGAAGGGAAGGAGCGGGGCGATGTCCTCGTAGCGGATCGGCCGGTCCTTGCGCTCCTCCTTGATACGCGCCACGCTGCGCTTCAGGTCGTTGTTCGTGATGTCGCGCCAGACACCGTTCGATACGAACAGGTCCTTCCATCCGTCGTTGTCCAGGTCCACGAACAGGGGGGCCCAGCTCCAGTCCGTGCGGTCCACCCCGGCCAGGTGGCCGATCTCGCTGAAGCTCCCGTCACCGTTGTTCAGGTGCAGCTGGTTCGCCATGTACTGGGCGTGCCATCCGATGCTGGTCATCCTGTCGAAGTCCTCCGGGCGCATGCTCGCCATGTTCTGCTTGCTTCGCCCGTGGTCCGGCGGGGTCATGTCCAGCACGCAGAGGTCCGGATGCCCGTCGTTGTTCATGTCGGCCCGGTCCACGCCCATGCTGTAGTAGCTCACATGGCCCAGCCGGGAGCGCACCTCGTCGATGAAGCGCCCATCAGGCTGCTGGATGTACAGCATGTCCGGCTGCACGAAGTCGTTCGCCACGTGGATGTCCGGCCGGTCATCGCCGTTCACGTCGCCGATCGCCGCCCCCAGGCTCCACGTGTGACTGAGCAGCCCGGCCGCGACCGTGTTGTCCGTGAAGCGCCCGTTGCCGTCGTTGATGAAGAGCCGGTTGCTGAAGAGGGAGCTGCCCGCAGGCACGATCACCTCCACATTGGCCGATGCCTCGAAGTCCATGCGGTGCCCGAGCAGGAACAGATCGAGGTCACCGTCCACGTCAATGTCGTGGAAGTAGGCCATGATGCCGTGGCCGTCCGGGTTCAAACCCAGTTCCCGGCCGCGTTCCTCGAAGGTGCCGTCGCCCCTGTTGAGGTAGACCCGGTCCCTCAGCCGTTCGGGATCGTTCGTCGGGCCGCCGCAGACCACGTAGAGGTCGAGGTGCCCATTGCCGTCGATGTCCGCCATCGAGGTGCCCATCGGCCAGATGTCCTCCTGTGCGATGCCGGCCTTGGTGGTGACGTCCTCGAAGTGCAGTCCGCCCCTGTTCCGGTACAGCCTCACACCGTCGCGCGAGGAGACGACGAACACCTCGGGCAACCCATCTCCGTCCACGTCGCCGGTGGCCACCCCTCCGGTCAGATACAGATAGCGGAACCGATAGTAGTTGATCTCGTCGGTCTCCACGAATGCATTGCGGAAGGGCATCCCGATGGCCTCGCCGCTATGCTGCACGAGCAGGGGAGAGCGCACCGCCGAGGTGTCACCGGTGGTGGTCGGGGACGGTCCAAGGCCCGGCCCTGTGCACCCGGAGAGCGCGAGCAGCACCGCCACGACCGGTACCGAGGGCCCCATGATGTACGGGTTCCGGAGCATGCTCTTCCGTGCGGACCGCAGTGGACGGTGTGCGGACAACGGCGGTCGCGTTCACCGGAACGACGAAGGTCGGAGGAAGGGGTTGCCGCGACGCTCGGCCCCGATGGTGGTATCCGGCCCATGGCCGCTATGGACCACCACCGTGTCATCCAGAACCAGCAGGCGGGTACGGATGCTGTGCAGGAGCTGCTCCAGGTCGCCGCCCGGCAGGTCCGTGCGTCCGATGCTTCCCTGGAACAGCACATCGCCGCCCACAAGGTGGCCCGCTTCGCGGCAATAGAGCGCCACGTGTCCGGGGCTGTGGCCCGGCACATGCATCACCTCGAACCGCAGATCGCCCAGCCGCACCTCGTCCCCATCGGCCAGGTGGGCCGCCGGTTCGGGGGAGGGCTCGCATGGCACCCCGTACAGCTGCCCGATCGCCGGGGCGCGCCGCAGCAGCTCCAGGTCGTCCGTATGGATCTCCGGCAACAGCCCGAACCGGCGATGGGCCCAGGCGTTGCCCAGCACATGGTCGATGTGGCCGTGGGTGTTCAGGCAGCGCACCACACGCAGGCCTTGCTGCGTTAGATAGGCCTCCAACCGATGCTCCTCCACCGTGTTCCAGCAACCCGGGTCCACCAGCAGGGCCTCCCGGCCGTCGTGGAGCAGCCAGGTGTTCTCCTGAAAGGGGTTGCAGACGAACGGTACGCAGTGCAGCATGCCCGGAAAAGCCTGAACTTCGCGCAGGGCGCGCCGAACAAGGGCGGTCGAATGTAGTTATCTTCAACGCTGTGCTCAGGAACATCCGTGCGACACTCCTTGCCCTGCTCGCCCTTTCGGCGACCCCTGTCGCGTACGGCCAGTTCTACAACGGGGCCCAGCAGGAGTTCGGGAAGAACCGCATCCAGCACGAGGAGTTCCTGTGGCAGTACTACCGCTTCGACCGGTTGGAGACCTACTTCTACAAGGGAGGCCGTGATCTGGCGCGGTACGTGGCCCTCAGTGGCCACAAGCACCTGAAGGACCTCGAGAAGCAGCTCGACATCGCCCTCGACGAACGCGTGCAGTTCGTGGTGTACAACTCGCTGTCCGACTTCCGCCAGAGCAACATCGGGATCACCGGCGATGAGCAGTACAACATCGGCGGGGTCACCCGCATCGTGGGCACCAAGGTCTTCGTGTACTTCGAGGGCGACCACGCGCGGCTCGATCAGCAGGTGCGAAGCGGGGTGGCCCAGGTGATGCTGGACCAGATGATGTTCGGGGGGAACTGGCGCGAGGTGCTGAAGAACAGCACGCTGATGAACCTGCCCGAGTGGTACACCAAGGGGCTGGTGGCCCATGTGGCCGGGCCCATGGACGCGATGCAGGCCAGCCGCCTGCGCGATGGCATCCTCGCGGGCCGCTTCGACCGCTTCAACCGGCTGGAAGGGGAGGACGCGGTGCTCATGGGCCAGGCGATCTGGTCCTATGTGGCCGATGTGTACGGTCAGAGCGTCATCCCCAACATCCTGTACATGACCCGGGTGAGCCGCAACGTGGAGAGCGGGTTCATGTACGTGCTCGGCGTGCCCTTGAAGAACCTCGCCACGGATTGCCTGGGCCATTACAAGGAGCGCTTCGCCAAAGAGGAGCAGCTGCGTGAGGCGGTCACCCTGGACGAGCTGCCCATCCGCCATCGCAAACGCAGCACCTGGTCACAGTTCAAGCTGAGCCCCAACGGCCGCTACGCCGCCTGGGTCACCAATGAACTGGGCCAGTACAAGGTCTTCATCCGGGACCTTTCCGAGCAGCGCACCTGGCGGATCGCCAAGGGTGAGAAGAAGCTGAACCGCATCGTGGACCGCAGCTATCCGGTGCTGGCCTGGCACCCCGGAAGCCGGGCCCTCAGCTACGCCGTGGAACGCAAGGGTGAGCTCTACCTGAAGACCTACACCCTGGACGATCGCAAGACCAGCGTTCGGCCGGTGTTCATGTTGGAGAAGCTGCTCTCCATGGCCTACTCGCCCGATGGCCAGAACATGGTGTTCAGCGCCGTTCGGGAAGGCCGCACCGACCTCTACCTGTATTACCTCATCGGCAACCGGCAGGAGCAGCTCACCAGCGATCAGTTCGACGACCTGGAGCCGTCGTTCACGCTGGACGGCGAGGGCATCCTGTTCGCCAGCGACCGCACGGACGACACCCTGCGTAGCCAGCCGGCCAACGCCGAGGTGGCCCTGGTGAACGGGCACAAGGACATCTTCCTGTACGACCTGGCCGGCCGCTCCGCTCTCCTGCGCCGCCTCACCAGCACCTCGTATGCCGACGAATCGGCCCCGATGCCGCTGGACAGCGTGGCGTTCACCTACCTGGGTGATGCGTCAGGCCTGCGGGACCGGTACAGGGTGCGCTATGACAGTGTGGTGAGCCATGTGGACACCACCATCCACTACCGCTATTTCGCCGTGAACGAGCGGATCACCAGGGGGCGTCGCTCGGTGCTGGAGCACGATGTGCACGCCCGGAACGGGCGCCTCGCGGAACTGGTGTTCGAGAACGGTCGCTATCATCTGCGCATGGGCCGCACCGCTCCTGCCGGCGCAGGTGTCGGCGACGCTTCGCCCAGCGGCCCAGGCCCCGACCGCCGCGAACCACTCGGTGAGCAGAACGACCCCCTCGACCAGGTGGTGAAGGTGGCTCCCCGTGTGCCCCGGCCCGCAGGCGAAGTGGTGAACGTGGACAATTATCAGTTCAGCGACGAGAACGCACCACCGCCTGACCGGCCCATGGAGGCACCACCTCCCACCTTGGCGACCGTCCCGTCCGCCGCTGCGCCCGGCGACACCCTCGCCGACCGTCCCCTGGTCTTCCCCGAGCAGCGCAACTACCATGTGAACTTCGCCACCGACGCGGTGCTCACCCAGGTGGATAACAGCTACAACGCCGCCTTCTATCAGCCCTTCACCGGCGCCCAGAACCTGAACCCCGGTCTCAGCGGCATGATCCAGATGGGCATCAGCGACCTGTTCGAGGACCACAAGATCATCGGCGGCTTCCGCCTTGCGCTGGACCTCAACAACAACGACTACTTCCTCACCTACATCAACCTGAAACGACGGCTGGACAAGCGGTTCACCGTGCAGCGCCAGACCCTGCAGGGCGTATCCCGCTTCGGTGTGGTGAAGGTGCAGACCCACCTGGCCAACTATCAGGTGAGCTGGCCCTTCAGTGAGCTGGCGAGCGTGCGCGCCTCCCTTCTGTACCGGCACGACCGATACGTGCTGCAGAGCACCGACCTGCTCAGCCTGCAGGAGCCCAACTTCTACGACCAGATGGCCGGCGGCAAACTGGAATACGTCTATGACAGTTCGGTGCCGCGCGGGCTCAACCTCTACACCGGCTGGAAGTTCAAGGTCTTTGGCGAGTACTACATCCAGCCGGACGAGGGCAACAGCGACATGCAGGTGCTCGGCCTGGACGCCCGCCATTCCCTGCGGATCCACCGTGATCTGGTGCTGGTGAACCGCCTTGCGGGCGCCACCAGCCTGGGCAGCCGCCGCATCATCCATTTCCTGGGCGGGGTGGACAACTGGCTCTTCCCCCGGGTGGACAACAGCATCCCCATCGACTTCGACCAGAACTACTTCTACCAGAGCAACGCCACACCGATGCGGGGCTTCTACTTCAATGCGCGCAACGGCACCTCCTTCGGTGTGCTGAACACCGAGCTGCGCTGGCCGATCTTCCGCTACCTCGTCAACCGGCCCATGCGGTCCGACTTCCTGCAGAACTTCCAGATCGTGGCGTTCGGTGATGTGGGTGTCGCCTGGACCGGGCCCGATCCCTACAGTGAGGAGAACACCTTCAACCAGCAGGTCATCAACAGCAATCCGCTGCTCATCACCATCAAGAACCAGCGTGAGCCCATCGTGGGCAGCTACGGGGCCGGCCTCCGCGCGCGCCTCCTCGGCTACTTCGTGCGCGCCGACTGGGCCTGGGGGGTGGACGATGGCCGCGTGCTCGACCCCGTGTTCCACCTCTCCCTCAGCCTCGACATCTGAGCCATGTCCGCCACCGCTGTTGCGTTGCTCCTGCTCATCGGCCTGCTGGCCGGACTGCTGAGCGGCTTCGTCGGCGTGGGCGGCGGCATCATCATGGTGCCAGCCCTCGTATGGCTCATGGGCTATGGCCAGCATCAGGCCCAGGGCACCAGCCTGGCGGTACTGGTATTGCCTGTGGTGGCCGTCGCCGCCTGGAATTACCACCGCGAGCACCCGCTCGACCTGCGGGCCGTGGCCATCATCGCCGGTGCCTTCGTGCTGGGCGGATACGTGGGCAGCCGCATGGCCCTCAGCATCCCAGCCGATGCGGTCAAGCGTGTGTTCGGCCTTGTGATGCTCGTGGTCGCCATCAAGCTGATCTTCGGCAAGTGATCGCGCGCATCCGGAAGGAACTGGAGGCCCTGGGGGACCGGCCCGTGCAGTGGCGCCGCTGGATGCATCAGCACCCCGAGCTGTCCTTCCACGAGGAGGGCACTGCTGCTCACGTGGCCTCCGTGCTCCGCGAGGAGGGCATCCCTGTGCGCGAGGGGCTCGCCCGGCATCCGGACCGGTCCGGCGGCACGGGCCTCATCGCGCTCGTCACCGGGTCCCGCTCCCCGTCCGACCGCTGTTTCGCCCTGCGCGCCGACATGGATGCACTGCCGATCCAGGAGGTGGGCAAAGCCGGCTATTGTTCGCTCAACCCGGGCGTGATGCATGCCTGCGGCCATGACGCGCACACCGCCATGGTGCTTGCAGCCGGCATCGCCCTGCACCGCATGCGCGAGGCTTGGAGCGGCACGGTGATGCTGGTGTTCCAGCCCGGCGAGGAGAAGGAACCCGGCGGGGCGAGCCTCTTCGTGAAGGAGGGTGCGCTGACCGATCCCCCCCCATCGGGCATCCTGGGCCAGCATGTCACCCCGGAACTGGCCTCGGGCAAGCTCGGTTTCCGCAGCGGTCCCTTCATGGCCGCCGCCGACGAGCTCTACCTCATCGTGCGCGGGCGTGGGGGCCATGCCTCCAAGCGCGCCGAGCTCGTGGACCCGATCCTCATCGCCTCGCGGATGCTGCCCGTGCTGTACGAGGCCGCCGAACGCGCGAAGCCTTCGGGCGAGCCCATGGTGATGAGCTTCGGTCGATTCATCGCCCACGGCGCCACCAACATCGTTCCGGATGAGGCGCGCCTCGATGGCACCCTTCGCACCTTCAACGAGGACCTGCGCGCCCTGCTCCATGACCTGCTGCCGCGCGTGTGCGCGGGCGTGGCACAGGACATGGGCGGTGAGGCGGAGCTGCGGATCGTGAAGGGTTCGCCGGTGGTGAAGAACGACCCCGCGCTCACCGCCCGCATGCGCCGCGTGGCCGAGGACCTGGTGGGTGCGGAGAACGTGGTGGACATGGACATCCGCATGGGCGCCGAGGACTTCGCCTACTACACGCACGTGATGCCGGGCTGCTTCTTCCGCCTGGGTACCGGCAACCCCGCGAAGCCCGGCACGCAGAGCGGCCTGCACACCGCCGCCTTCGACATCGATGAGGATGCGCTGCCGATCGGTGCGGCGATGATGATGGCGGGGGCGCTGAACGAGCTGCAATGACCCGTTTGTTCATGCAGATCGTGAACGCTGCTCGTGCCCTGCCGGCCATGGTGCTCCTGTTCGGTGCGGTCATCCTGGCCGGATGTGGGAACCAGAACGTTCCTGATGGACCGCCACCCATGGCCGTCGACACCACCGGATCATGGCCCACTCCCGAGATCGAGGAGGAAGCTGCGGCGCGAGAGGCTGACACGGTCCGCACCGATACGGTACTGAGCTTGTTCAACGAGCGTCATGTGCTGACCATTACGGGGGGGGCCTCGGTGGGTCGAACTTCGACCGCGTGTTCCGTATCCAGCTCACCAGTACGCGTGGTCTGGTGATCGATACGCTGCTGACGAAGAACTCCTTCGCGGACAGCCTGGACGCGGACTTCCTCGAGCGTGCCGGACTCTATGCGCTGGACTTTGACTTCGTACGCTCCCGAAGCCTCTACTTCAACGCGTTCACTGGAGTGGATGAGACGGATCACGTACAGCTGATCGACCTCTTCCTCACCTATGCGGGCCCGGAGAAGGGACGCTTGATCTATTGGACCAGACCAGAGGAGACCGACGAGACCGAGTGAGCGGCACGAGGGCTCGCGGTCATCAGCGTTGCACGATATCGTCCAGCTCGATCACCGGCCTTCCGTTCTTCTCGTGCACGGTCATCTCCACCTGGTGCGTGGAGCGTCCGCCGGCGGTGTAGAGGTCCACATGTACCGAGAACGCACCGGGCCAGTTGCGGACGGCGACCGCTTTCAGGTTGTTCCACACGGTCGGGGGCGGCATCACCAACGGTGCGCCGATCTCCTCCACCGCGTCCGCCATCGCATCGGCTGAGAGCCGCACGCCATCGGTCGCCTCCTCGAGGTCCACGAAGCGCCGCTCCACCAGCAGCTTCATCACGTGCTTCGCGACGAGGGTGAGGTCGTTGGGATCCATGGCTGAGCGTGGTGATCTGCGCTGGGAACAGGCTGGAAGCCTGTTCGACCTCAGTTCGCCACCTCGCTGAGGAAGCGGATGCGCATCAGGCGCAGGTCCTCTTCGCTGACGTCGCGCCCGAACTCCTCCAGCATGGACTCCAGGCTGTCGTTCTCGGCCTCACGGAAGTAATCCATGATCTCCTCCTGCAGGTCGGGGTCCATGCTCTCGTTGAGATGGTAGCTGATGTCCAGGCGCGTGCCGCTCATCACGATGCTCTCCAGCTCGGTGATGAGATCCGGCAGGCTGAGATTGCGGCTGCGTGCGATGCTGGTCAGTGACAGCCGCTTGTCGATGTTCTGGATGATGTGGACCTTGTTGCCGCTCTTGTTCACCACGCTGCGCACCACGACCTCCTCGGCGCGCTCGATGTCGTTCTCCTCCACGTACCTTTTGATCAGGTCCACGAAGGGCTTTCCGTATTTCTGCGCCTTGCCCGGCCCCACGCCGGTGATCTGCGTGAGCTCCTCGATGGTCACCGGGTAGCGCATGGTCATCTCCTCCAGGGAGGGGTCCCCGAAGAGCACCCACGGCTGCAGCTTGAGCTTCTGAGCCTGGCCGCGGCGCAGGTCCTTCAGCATGGCCATCAGCTTCTCGTCCGCCGCGGCTCCGCCCTTGCCCTCGGGTTCGTCCCCCTCGTCGAAGTCGCTGTAGTCGCGCTCCTTTACGAACTCCACCTTCCACGGCTTCTTCAGGAACTTCTTCGCCTGGTCGGTGAGGGTGAGGATGCCGTAGGTCTCGATGTCCTTGTGCAGGAATCCACCCACCACGGCCTGCCGCACGATGGCCAGCCAGTGATGCGCATCGTGGTCGCTGCCGCGTCCGTAGCTCTCCATACCCGAGCCCTTGTAGGTCTTCATCTCGGCGCTCTCCGTGCCGGTGAGCAGGTCGCAGATGAACTTGGCCCGATGGCGTTCCTTGCTCTCCTTCACCGCCTCGAGCAGCAGGCCCAGGTCCTCTGTCGCATCGAAGCTCTCGCGCGGATTCACGCAGTTGTCGCAGCTGCCGCAGTTGTCCCCGGGCAGTTGCTCCCCGAAGTAGTGCAGGAGGAACTTGCGCCGGCACATGCTGGTCTCCGCGTAGCTCACCGTGTCCTGTAGCAGCTGCTTGCCGATCTCCTGTTCGGCCACGGGCTTGCCCTGCAGGAACTTCTCCAGCTTCTCGATGTCCTTGTAGCTGTAGAAGGCGACGCACTTGCCCTCCCCCCCGTCGCGGCCGCCGCGTCCGGTCTCCTGGTAGTAGCTCTCCAGGCTCTTCGGGATGTCGTGGTGGATCACGAAACGCACGTCGGGCTTGTCGATGCCCATGCCGAAGGCGATGGTGGCCACGATCACGTCCACCTTCTCCATCAGGAACTGGTCCTGGTGGTCGGCCCGCTGTCCGGCGTCCATCCCCGCGTGGTAGGGCAGGGCCTTGATGCCGTTCACCACCAGCAGCTGGGCGATCTCCTCCACCTTCTTGCGGCTCAGGCAGTAGATGATGCCGCTGCGGCCCTCGTGCTGCTTGACGAAGCGGATGATCTCCCGCGCCACCATCTGCTTGGGGCGCACCTCGTAGTACAGGTTCGGCCGGTTGAAGCTGGACTTGTACACCACCGCATCGGGGATGTCCAGGTTCTTCAGGATGTCCTCCTGCACCTTCTCGGTGGCCGTGGCCGTCAGCGCGATCACAGGCACCCGCTTGATCTCGTCGAAGATGGTGCGCAGGCGGCGGTACTCCGGGCGGAAGTCATGGCCCCATTCGCTGATGCAGTGCGCCTCATCAATGGCGAAGAAGCTGATGCGGATGTCGCTGAGGAACTCGATGTTCTCCTTCTTGGTGAGGCTCTCGGGCGCCACGTAGAGCAGCTTGGTGCGGCCGTCCTTGATGTCCTTCTTCACCCGCAGCGACTCGTTGCGCGTGAGCGAGCTGTTGAGGAAGTGGGCCACGCCGCTCTCCGAGCTGAAGCTGCGGACGGCATCCACCTGGTTCTTCATCAGGGCGATGAGCGGGCTGACCACGATGGCCGTGCCTTCGCTCATCAGGGCGGGCAGCTGGTAGCACAGGCTCTTGCCGCCGCCCGTGGGCATGATCACGAAGGTGTTGCGGCCCTCCAGAACGCTCTGGATGACCGCCTCCTGAGGGCCTTTGAAGGTGCTGAATCCGAAGAATTGCTCGAGGGCTTCCCGAGGGGTCAGATCGACGTTGGTCATCACGGTATGCGTACGCTTCTATGGCCGGGTTCCGGCGCTCTCTAAGGTATGGCAACTTTCCGGATCCCGCGCTGCAGGTCCGCGGCGTGCCGCTTCAACGCGGGACCGGGGTCCCCTGTTGCCCGTCCGGCTGTTGAAGGATCGCCGCGCCTCCGCGAAGTCCCCTCACCCCCCCGGCTATCTTTGGCCCTTCGTCGAAAAGGCGTCGAAGGACCGTGGCCGACAAGGAAATGACCTTCCTGGAGCACCTGGAGGAGCTCCGGTGGACGCTGATGCGCAGCGCCGCGGTGATCCTCGCGGCCATGCTCGTGGCCTTCTTCTGGAAGGAACTGGTGTTCGACACGATCATCCTGGCCCCGCGCGACCCCGGGTTCATCACCTACCGCGCCCTCTGCGCGCTCAGTCAACGGCTCGGGCTCGGTGAGTCCCTCTGCATCCGCGACCTGGGCTTCGAGCTGCAGAACATCAGCATGAGCGGCCAGTTCCTCACCCACCTGAAGGTGAGCTTCGTGGCCGGTCTGGTGGCCGCTTCGCCCTACGTGCTCTGGGAGGTGTGGCGGTTCATCGCTCCGGGCCTCAACGACCGTGAGCGCCGCGCGGCCCGCACCGCCATGGTCTTCGCCGGACTGCTCTTTCTGCTCGGGGTGGTCTTCGGGTACTACGTCATCGCCCCCATGAGCATCCAGTTCCTCGGGAGCTACAAGGTGAGCGAGGCCGTGCGCAACACCATCGCGCTGGACAGCTTCATCGGCACCATGACCTCCGTACCGCTGTGGACCGGGGTCATGTTCCAGCTGCCCCTGGCCGTTCTGGTGCTGGCCCGCCTGGGACTCATGAGCGCCAGCATCATGCGCACATACCGCCGGCACGCCTTTGTGGGCATCCTGGTCGTGGCCGCGGTGATCACTCCGCCGGACGTCACGAGCCAGGCGCTCGTGAGCCTGCCGCTGTTGCTGCTCTACGAGGTGAGCATCCTGCTCGCCGCCCGGGTCGAACGCCAGGCGCTGGCCGCCGAAAAGGCCCGAACCCCCATCGCCCAAGCGCGTTGAGATGCCCGTGAAGGCGCTCCATCACGCCCTGCGCCGGCTCCTCCGGACCGTTCCGCTCCTCCTCCTCCTCCTCGGCGCTGTGGAAGCGGACGCCCAGACCACCCGTGTCTCCGGCACCGTCACCGATGCACGATCGGGCGAGCCGCTGCCCTTCGTCAACGTGGGCTTCGTCAACAGCCGCGTGGCCACCACCACTGACATGGACGGGCGGTATGCCCTGGACACCTATTACGCCACCGACTCGCTGCGGGCCAGCATGCTGGGCTACGCGGCACAGACCCGTGCGGTGCGCCGCGACAAGGACCAGCGCGTCGACTTCGCCCTGGCCGCCGGGACGGCCGAGCTCCAGGAGGTGACCATCCGACCCCAGCAGCGCAACCCCGCCTTCGAGATCCTGGACCGCGTGGTGGCGAACAAGCCCGCCAACAACCGCGAGAAGCTGGCCTACTACAGCCATGAGACCTACAACAAGGTGGAGTTCGACGTCAACAACCTCACCCGGCGCTTCGTGGAGAACAAACTGTGGAAGCCCTTCCGCTTCGTGTTCGACAACATGGACAGCACGGCCGCCAAGCCCTACCTGCCCATCTTCATCAGCGAGTCCCTCAGCGAGGTGCACTACCGCCAGCAGCCCCGTGCCAAGCGCGAGGTGATCCGCGCCACCAAGCAGAGCGGCATCCAGAACCAGAGCATCTCTCAGTTGATGGGCGACATGTACCAGAACGTCAACATCTACGAGAACTTCCTGGTGCTCTTCGGCAAGAACTTCATCAGCCCCATCGCCGACGGGGGACGGCTCTTCTACGACTACTACCTCACCGACAGCGCCTGGGTGGGCACCAACTGGTGCTACCGGCTCGAGTTCCATCCCAAGCGCAAGAACGAGCTCGCCTTTGATGGGGAGATGTGGATCGCGGACACGGCCTACGCGGTGAAGCGCATCCAAGCGGGCTTCCCGGAGGCCATCAACCTCAACTTCGTCCAAGGCTTCTGGGTGGAGCAGCAGTACGAGCCCGTGAAGAACGAGGTGTGGATGCTCACCCGCGACGCGCTCGTGGTGGACCTGAGCATCTTCCGCCGCCGCACCAAGGGCTTCTATGGACGGCGCACAGCCACCTATCGCGATTTCACGATCAACGAGCCGGGCGACCCATCCTTCTACGAGGGGGCCGAACTGGTGCGGGTGAAGGAGGACAGCGCCACCCGCGAGCCCGACTTCTGGGAGGAACGCCGCCATGAGCCGCTGAACGACCGGGAAAGCACGATCTACGAGATGGTGGACACGATCCAGACCATCCCGCGGTTCCGCACGTTCGTGGACCTGGTGAACATGCTGGTCACCGGCTACTACCCGGTGGGCCCCTTGGAGTACGGCCCCTACTATACCTTCTACAGCTTCAACGAGGTGGAGGGCACCCGCCTGCGCGCCGGCCTGCGCACCAGCAACGACTGGAGCAGACGGACGGAGCTTGAGGGCTATGCCGCCTACGGGCTGCTGGACCGCTCCTTCAAGGGCATGGTGGGCGGCCAGACCTTCATCACCAAGCAGCCGCGCCAGCTCACCGGCCTCTACCTGCGCCACGACATCGAGCAGCTGGGCCAGAGCCAGAGCGCCTTCCGGTCGGACAATGTGCTCAGCAGCACGTTCCGCCGCAACCCCGCCAACAAGCTGACCCTGGTGGACGAGCTCCGCTTCTTTTATGAACTGGAGCCCTTCACCGGCCTCAACCACCAGCTCACCATCCGCCACCGCAACCTCTTCCCCCGGGGCGACCTCCGCTACCTGCGGCCTTCCTTCGACGATGGCCTCACCTTCACCGAGGTCCCGAGCATCACCAGCCTCGAGGTGGCCCTCAACACGCGCTTCGCCTGGGGCGAGAAGTACGTGAGCGGCGAGTTCCGCCGGGTGAGCCTCGGCACCTTCAAACCGGTGCTGGAGTTCTACGGCGCCGTGGGTATCCCGGGGGTCTTTGGGAGCGAGTACGAGTACTACAAGACCATTGCACGGATCGATCAGCGCGTGCAGCTCGGCGCCATCGGCTGGTCGCGCTACCGCCTGGAGGGTGGCCGCATCTGGGGTACGCTGCCCTATCCGCTGCTCATCCTGCACACCGGCAACGAGACCTTCTACTACTACGATGACGCCTTCAACACGATGAACTTCTTCGAGTTCATCAGCGACCGCTATGTGAGCCTGAAGCTCGAGCACCACTTCGAAGGCTTTTTCCTGAACAAGGTGCCCCTGTTGCGCAAGTTGAAACTGCGCGAGGTGGTGACCGGCAAGGCGGTGATCGGCGATCTGGACGCCAAGCACAGCCAGGAGCTGCGGCTGCTGCCCGGCATGTACAGCCTGTACGACGGACCTTTCGTGGAGGCCAGCGCCGGGATCGAGAACATCCTGAACGTGCTCCGCATCGACGGCGTGTGGCGCCTCACCTATCAGGACCACCCCAACATCGGGCTCTTCGCCATACGTTTGAAGTTCCGCTTCGACTTCTGATGCTGCGCGCCGACGACCTTGTGAAACGCTACAAGCGGCGCACCGTGGTGGGCGGCGTCAGTGTGCAGGTGGCCCAGGGCGAGATCGTGGGCCTGTTGGGGCCCAACGGTGCGGGCAAGACCACCACGTTCTACATGATCACGGGCCTCATCAAGCCCAACAGCGGCCGCATCCGGCTGGAGGACCACGACATCACCGATCTGCCGATGTACAAGCGTGCGCAGCTCGGCATCGGCTACCTGCCGCAGGAGGCCAGCGTGTTCCGCAAGCTCAGCGTGGAGGACAACATCCTGGCCATCCTGGAGATGACCGGAAAGCCGCGTCCCGAGCAGGAGCGGCGCCTCGAGGAGCTGCTCGATGAGTTCAGCCTGAAGCATGTGCGCAGCAACCGGGGCGACGTACTGAGCGGGGGGGAGCGCCGCCGCACCGAGATCGCCCGCGCCCTGGCCACCGAGCCCAAATTCATCCTGTTGGACGAGCCCTTCGCCGGCGTGGACCCCATCGCCGTGGAGGACATCCAGGGCATCGTGAGCAAGCTCAAGCGCAAGAACATCGGCGTGCTCATCACCGACCACAATGTGCAGGAGACCCTCAGCATCACCGACCGGGCCTATTTGCTCTTCGAAGGGAAGATCCTGAAGCAAGGCACCGCCGAGGAGCTGGCGGCCGATGAGACCGTGCGCAAGGTGTACCTGGGGAAGAACTTCGAACTGCGCCGGAAGGTGTAACGCGTTCAGCCGCAGGTTCCTGGAACGTCTTCGCCGGATCCGATCGGTCGACCCCATGGGTCGACGCTACGGGTGCCATGGGCACCCTGCGTTGAACCTGTTATGCCAGTTCTTCGATCGCGAAGCTGTACTTCTCCATGATCTGGTTGGCCAGCAGCTTCTTGCATGCTTCGTCCACCTTGGCCTCGGCGGCCTTCTTGTCCTTGGCCTCCACGTGAAGCGTGATGTGCTTGCCGATGCGCACACCGGTGATCTCCGGCAGGCCCAGGTTGGGCATCGCCCCGCTCACGGCCTTGCCCTGGGGGTCCAGCAGGTTGTCATGGGGCATCACGTCGATCGCGGCGCGGAAGGTCTTCATGGGGCAAAGATGGGAACGACGGCGTTTCCCGTGCACCGGTAGTGTCGACCCACCGGGTCGACCCATCGGGTGCGGTCGCGCCTTTGCACTACCTGAACAGCTTCCCCCACAGCGGCGAAAGCAGGTACAAAAGTAGGATCAGCGGAACGGCCAGGATGCCATAGAGCACCACCAGCACCGCGCCGATGCCGCCCAGCAGGTAGATGACCTGATTGCCGGGCCAGCGAAAGTGCTTGAACTTGAGGGAGGGGAGGGGGAGTTCGGAGAGCATGAGGATGCCGAGCACCAATGCGATGAGCATCTTGGCGATGGGTGAATGCGCAAACTCAAGGATGATCGCGTGCAACGTTTCCGCGAACGGTCCCGGGTGAATTTGTGCGCCTGCTCCTGTCAGAGCGATCGATATCCAGAACAGAGCATTCGCCGGGGTCGCCAGACCCATGAAGCCGGAGGTCTGTCGTGTATCAATGTTGAACCTGGCCAGGCGCCAGCAAGAGGCAATGCAAAGGATACCAGTGGTAAGGCCGGACATCCAGAATGGATCACCGAAGAGGCTTTCGCTCCCGCCCCCTCCCGACCCGGAAACAGGCAGAAAGTCCCTGTGAGCTGAAATGATTCGGTGAAGCGCTTTGGCAGGGTCGATCGCTGCGATGAACGCCGGCGCCACCCCGAAGCTCACCATGTCCGCCAGGCTGTCCAGCTGGGCGCCCAGCGGGGTGCCCCCACCCAGGGCCCGGGCCGCCAGCCCATCGAACACGTCGAACAGGGCCGCGGCGAACACCAGCCAACACGCCGCTGTTAGCTGTCCTTGGGAGGCCAGCAGGATGGACAGCACGCCACAGGCTAGGTTCGCGGTCGTGAGCAGGTCGGGAAGCCGCGGAAGCCGTGCCATGGTGGTCGTGGGGATCGCGGCCTGGGGCCGACGTCCCGGGCCGAAATTGGGATAATTTCGGGGCAATAAAGCAGGCCACCTTCTGTTAGAAGCTGCGTCAACCACCCAACGGATGAGGACCTTGAGCAGCAACGGCTTGCGCGGCATCGCGGCGGCCCTGATCACCTGTGCCACCGCCCCGGGCCTGCTGGCCCAGGACGCCCCCAAGTACAGCAACGAGTTCCTGGCCATCGGGGTCGGCGCCCGCGCCCTCGGCATGGGCTACAGCTTCGTGGCCTCCGCCAACGACGTCACCGCCGGCTACTGGAACCCCGCCGGCCTCACGCGGGTGCGTGGCGACCTGCAGATCGGGGCCATGCACAGCGAGTACTTCGCCGGCATCGCCAAGTACGACTTCGTGGGGGTGGCCAAGCCGCTGGACACCGCCAGCACCCTGGGGGTCACCTTCGTGCGCTTCGGGGTGGACGACATCCCCAACACCACCGCCCTCATCGACAACGATGGCAATGTGGACTACGACCGCATCAGCACCTTCACCGCTGCGGACCACGCCCTGCTGATCAGCTACGCCCGGCGCATGCGCATCCCCGGCCTGGTGGTGGGGGGCAACGTGAAGGTGATCTACCGCCGGGTGGGCGAGTTCGCCAACGCGTGGGGCTTCGGCCTCGACCTGGCCGCGCAGTATGAGAAGGACAAGTGGCGATTCGCCGCCGTGGCCCGCGACATCACCGGCACCTACAACGCCTGGAGCTATTCGCTGGACCCGCAGACCATCGAGACCTTCCAGCTCACCGGCAACGACCTACCACAGAACAGCACCGAGGTCACCCTGCCCCGGCTGACCCTGGGCGCCGCGCGTGAGTTCCGCTTCGGCAACAAGGTCGGCCTCATCACCGAGCTCAACCTGGAGAACACCTTCGACGGCCAGCGCAACACGCTGATCAGCACGGGCACCTGGAGCGCCGACCCGCGCTTCGGCCTGGAGGTGGGCTACGCCGGGGTGGTCTTCGTACGCGCCGGGGTCAACAACTTCCAGTACGTCACCGACATCACGGATACGCGCCGATTGAACTTCCAGCCCAACATCGGGGCCGGCCTCAAGATCCGCGGCATCGCGGTGGACTACGCCCTCACGGACATCGGCGACAACTCCATCGCGCTGTACAGCAACGTCTTCAGCCTGCGGTTCGACATCTTCAAGCGAGGCGGCTCATGAGGCGATCGGGTACGCTCCTTCTCGCGGTGCTGGCCGCTTCGGCGAGCCTGGCCCAGCCCTACGGCAACGAGTGGATCGACCCGTCCCGGCCCTACTGGCGCTTCACCGTCGCCGCCGACGGCATCTACCGCGTCGACAGCGCTGCACTGGCGGATGCCGGCTTCCCAATAGGTACGGTGGACCCGCGCACCATCCAGGTCTTCGGGCGCGAGCAGGAGGTGCCCATCTTCATCGAGGGGGAGGACGATGGTGTGCTGAACGGCGCGGACTTCATCGAGCTGCACGCGATGCGGAACGATGGCTGGATGGACGGAGCCCTGTACGAGCTTCCGGGCATCCAGAGCAACCCCTTCCACAGCCTCTACAACGACAGCATCCGCTACTACATCACCTGGTCGGCGGGCACCACGGCCCCGCTGCGCGTGAAGCCCTACACCAACACCGACCACACCCCGCATACGCCGCGGCCATGGGTGTGGCGGGAGACCCTGTCGCAGTTCGGGCTCGCCTATTACCTGGGTGATCGGGGCCTGTTCGGGGCCTCGTCGTCCTTCATGGTGGAAGGGGAGGGCTACTTCCGCAGCTGGCCGCTTGAGACCTATGGCGCCGACGGCACGCTGCTCTTCCAGGTGCCTTCGCAGAACCCATATCAGCAGCCCGACGCACCGCCTTCGCGCATCGACATGGCCGTGGCCGGCGCGAACAGCCCCAGCAACGGGGCCTGCGACGACCATCACCTGCAGGTGTTCTACGGCGCCAACCTGGTGCAGGCCCTGGACACCACCTACCGTGCCTACCAGTATCATCGCCTGGGCTTCGATCTCCCCACCGGCGCTCTGGACACCTGGGCCACCAACATCCAGACGCGGGCGGTGTACGACCTGCAGGCCTGCGCCGGGGCCAACTACCAGGACCGCCAGAACATCGCGTACATCAAACTCCGGTACCCCCGCGCGATGAACTTCGGCGGCGAGCCCATCGCGGATGTGCGCGTGCCGCACAACGGGACCACGGATACGCTGGCCTACCTGCGCTTCATCGGCTTCTGGGGAACACCCGTGGTGTACGCCTACGGCGATACGCTCCGCCGTGTGCAGGTGGTGCAGGATGGCTTCGGTTTCTGGCAGGCCCTGATCCCACTGGCACCCAACGCGACCGAGACGCGGGTCTTCATGTACCGCCAGGAGCAGATCGCCGCCCCTGCGGGCCTGCGCCCTGTATCGGCCAGCGGTCAGTTCACGGACCTGGTACAGGCCCAGCAGGATTCGGCCATGCTGATCGTCACCCACGCGTCGCTGCGCACCGCCGCGGAGCAGTACGCGATGACCCGGGCCACCAGTCCCACCAACCCCATGAACGCCGTGGTGGTGGACGTGGACGAGCTGTATGACCAGTTCGGTGGCGGTGTGCCGAAACATCCTCTGGCCATCCGCCGCTTCGCCAAGTTCGCGCTCGATCAGTGGGACACCGATCCGCGGGCGCTCTTCCTGGTGGGCAAGTCGGTGCTGGCCCCCTCCATCAACGGCCTCAACGGGCACCGCGACGACCCTTCCGTCTACCCCAAGTGCCTGGTGCCCACCCTGGGTTTCCCGCCCAGCGACATGTGCTTCACCCTGGGTCTGAACGGCGATCCGACGGACATGGTGATCCCGGTCGGACGCCTGGCTGCTCGCACACCGGACGAAGTGGACCTGTACCGGTCCAAGGTGGAGCAGTTCGAGGGCTGGGATGAGCCCGAGCCCTGGATGAAGAACATCCTGCACTTCCGGGGAGGCTTCGTGGAGTCGGAGTTCCAGCAGTTCGACAACTACCTCCGGCAGTATGAACTGCTTGCCGAGGACACGAACTTCATCGGGAAGGTCACGCAGTTCAACAAGAACACCCCAGGTGTCTACGGACAGGCCTCCGCGGACAGTGTGAAGCATCTGATCGAGGATGAGGGGGTGACCCTGATGACCTTTTTCGCCCATGCCTCGGGTGGCGGGTTCGACATCACCATCGACAATCCGGTCAACTACAACTGGGGCGGCAGGTACCCGGCCATCATCGGCAACTCGTGCTATGCGGGCAATGTGCACCTGGCCCCGTCCGAAAGCGCGAGCGAGAAGAACGTCCTGGTGCCCAACGCAGGGGCCATCGCCTTCATGGCCTCGGTGGACATCGGCCTGAGCAACATGCTCTACCTCTACACGCTGGAATGGTATCGCAGTTTCAGCCAGGTGAACCATGGCGGCGGCATCGGGGAGCACATGCGCTATGCCGCGAAACAGCAGCTCCAGGGGAGCGGTTACCTGAACGTCAACAACGCCCACACCTTCACCCTACACGGAGACCCCACCCTGGTGCTGCATACGTTCGATCGGCCCGACCTCGCTGTGAGCGAGCCCGATGTCCTGATCGCTCCCGACCCGGTGACCGCCGACCTGGACACCTTCACCGTGGATGTGATCGTGACCAACTTGGGCAAGGGCACCGGAGGCACGACCAACGTGGTGCTTGAACGGAGGCTGGTGGAGGAGAACCAAGTGATGCAGCCGATGTACGTCCCGGTGTCAGCCTCCACCTTCCGCGACACGGTGCGCTTCCGGCTGCCGGTGCTCGCCAACGAGGGGGGGCAGGGCCTCAACATCCTCAACATCCGGGTCGACCTCGACCCGGACGCCATCGCGGAGGTGGACGATCTGGGCAACAACGCCGTGCAGGCCTCCCTGTTGATCACCAGTGGCGAGATCTTCCCCGTGGAGCCCTTCAAGTTCGCCATCATCCCCGACGCGGCCCCCGTGCTGAAGGCCAGCACCGGTGACCCCTTCGCGCCGATGCGTGCGTACCGGTTCCAGATCGACACGGTGGATACATACGACAGCCCGGTCTTCGAGGAGGTCGTGATCAACGCGCCCGGTGGGGTCGTCAGTTGGTCGCCCCAACAGATCTTCGGGCTCAACGCCCAGCAGGACAGCCTGGTGTACTTCTGGCGCTGCACCCCGGACAGCACCGGTGACGGCACCTATGACTGGCGCGAGTCCTCGTTCCAACACATCACCGACCGGCGCGGCTGGGGCCAGGCCCAGTTCTTCCAGTTCAAGGAGGACGGCTTCCCGCAGGTGATCTACGACCGTCCGCAGCGTCTGTTCCGGTTCAACGACGCTCCGCGTGGCATCCGCTGCGAAGTGACAGGCGGCAGCGGTCTGATCTGCAGCTACTACATCGACCTCCAGTGGGTGGACGGCCAGGGCTGCGGCGGTGAGCGGGCGCTGCATGTGGCCGTGATCGACCCGGCCACCTTCGAACCCTGGAAGACCTGCTGGAACGGCCAGGACCTCGACCATCAGTTCGGGAACATCAACAGCTGCGACAGCCTGTGCGAACGCAGCAGCCGGGCGCAGAAGTACTTCTCCTACTGGCCTTCGCGACCCTCGCACATGGCCGGTCTCACCGACCTGTTGGAGAACCAGGTGCCGCCGGGCTATCATATCCTGATGTGGACCTACGTGGGCACCAACAAACCGGGCATGGACGCCAATGGCGGGCAGGCCCTGTACGACGCGTTCAACAGCATCGGGGCCACCGATCTGCAGAACGCACCCGATACGGTACCGTACATCTTCTTCGGGACCAAGGGCGACCCCGGATCGGTCATCCAAGTGACGGGGGCCACGAGCAACGCGGCCATCAACCTGTCCACCTTCGTCAGCACCCAGGGCGTGGCCGGCGATATCGTGGCACCCTGGGCGGGACCGGCCTCCGAATGGAAGGGCCTGTATTGGGATGAATTCCCCAATGACATGCGCGACAGCGTCAACGTTCAGGTCTATGGGGTCACCCCGTTCGGCGCAGAGCAACTGGTGTTCGAGCGTGGCGGGCCATTGGACTCCATCCCGCAGACGGTCTTCCAAAGCGGCATCAATGCGGCGCAGTTCCCCTTTGTGCGGCTGCGTGCCAAGCTCCTCAACGATTCGGTGGCCGAACCGCTGCCCTCACAGCTCGATCGCTGGCAGTTGCTGATGACCCCTGAGCCGGAGTGCGCCATCGATCCGCCATTGGGCTTCGTGAGCAATCTCGAAGGCATCGCCGAGCCACAGCAGGCCGAGCTGGCCGTGGCCGTGCACAACATCAGTCCTTTTGATATGGACAGCCTGCTGATGCACGCCTGGGTGGTCAGCGCGGACGGTCAGCGGCGCCCCGTGCATGACAAGCGCAATGCGCCCCTTCCCGCCGGTGCCGTGCTGATGGACACCATCCGCTTCAGCACCGACGGGCTCGGTGGCCTGAACACCATCATCATCGAGGCCAACCCGGTGGACAGTGCGACGGGTGGATACGACCAGTACGAGCAGTACCACTTCAACAACATCGCGCAGCTCCGCTTCACCGTGAACGAGGACAACGAGAACCCGTTGCTCGACGTGACATTCGACGGGGTGCACATCCTGGACGGCGACATCGTGAGCGCGCGCCCCGAGATCCTGGTGACACTGGACGATGAGAACCCGGTGCTCTTGATGGACCAGCCCTCCGACACGATCAACTTCAAGGTCTTCCTCACCGAGCCGTCCGGCACAGTGCGGCGCATCCACTTCCACGATGGTGCGGGCATCGAGGTGATGCGCTTCATCCCGGCCACGGGCGCCGACAACATCGCCCGCATCGACTACCGGCCCACCTTCACGCTGGACGGGGTGTACAAGCTCACCGTGCAGGCCAACGATGCCAGCGGCAACATCTCGGGCGACCGCAACTACGACATCCGCTTCGAGGTGATCACACGGCCCACCATCACCGATGTCCTGAACTACCCGAACCCCTTCACCACCAGCACGCGCTTCGTGTTCACGGTCACGGGCACCGAGCCACCGACCTACCTCAAGGTGCAGATCCTCACGATCACCGGACGTGTCGTACGGGAGATCGGTCCGGCCGAACTGGGGCCGGTCCGCGTGGGGCGCAACATCACCGAGTTCGCATGGGACGGCACGGATCAGTTCGGCGACCGCCTTGGACGCGGGGTCTACCTCTATCGCGTGATCGCCCAGCTCCATGGGGAGGAGATGGAACGGCGGGAGTCCGGTGCCTCGCCGCATATTGAGAAGGGCTTCGGCAAGATGTATCTGCTCTACTGAGCCCTCCTACCTTCGGCGCCACCGTGCGCGACCTCATCCATCTGAGCCTGTCCCTGCTGGGCGGTGTGCTGCTTACCCTCGCGTGGCCCGCATCCGGTGGAGTCTCTCCGCTGCTGTTCGTGGGCCTGGTGCCCTTCATGCTCGTGGTGGAGCTGCGCTGCCCTCCTGACGAGCGCTGCGCCCAGCGCGGCACCGGGTGGATCCTCTTTGCAGGGCTTGCGCTCTGGAATCTGGTGACCACCTCGTGGCTGGGCCAGGTGCAGGAGAGCTGGGACACCCGGATCCTGCTTGGTGTGGGCGTGATGCTGGCGAACGCCGGCCTGCAGCTCATCGCCTTCGCGATCGGTCGACGGGTGCGTCGCCGGTACGGCCGCTGGGCGGGATGGGCCGCCTTCGCCGCATGGTGGATGGCCTGGGAGGTGATGCACATGCGGTGGGACCTCCAGTGGCCGTGGCTCACCTTGGGCAACGGCTTCGCCGTACGTCCGCAGTGGGTGCAGTGGTACGAGCTCACCGGCCACCTCGGCGGCTCGCTATGGGTGCTCGTCTCCAACCTCCTCGTGCTGCATTGGTTCCTCATGGGGGGCATCCGGAAGGCGGCCTGGCCCCCTCTGCTGCTGATGACCCTACCGGTACTGGTCTCCTGGGTGCGTTTCGTCACCTACGACGAACGCGGTGGCGCTGTGGAGGTCGTGGTGGTGCAACCGAACATCGACCCCTACTCGGAGAAGTTCGGCGGCATCGATCCGTTGACGCAGCTGGAGGGCATGCTTGCGCTCGCCGAACCGCGGATGACCGACAGCACCCGGTTGCTGCTGCTGCCGGAGACCGCTCTGCAGGAGCCTTCGCGTGTGTTCATCACTGAGACCGGTGGGTTGGAGTTGCAAGGCCTCTGGGAGAACGATCTCGAGGCCTCTGGAAGCGTGCAGCGCATCCGCGCCTGGCAGAAGAGCCATTCGCGCTGCGCCGTGCTGGCCGGCATGTCCAGCTCCCGGTTGCTTGGCAAGGACGAGCGCACAGTGACGGCACGCCCCATCGGCGGTACCGATCGGCAGTACGACGCGGCCAATGCAGCCCTCTTCGTCGCACCGGATGCGCCCGCCGCCGCCTATCGCAAGAGCAAGCTCGTCGCCGGGGTGGAGCTTCTTCCGTTCGAGGCCCTTCTCGGCGGCCTGGAGGCGCTGTCGATCGACATGGGCGGCACCACCGGCAGCCTGGCCCAACAGGAGGAACGCACGGTGTTCCGGCCGGCTGATGGCCGCTACGGAGCGGCTCCGGTGATCTGTTACGAATCCGTCTTCGGTGACTACGTGGCCGATTACGTGCGCAACGGGGCCGACCTTATCGCCATCATCACGAACGATGGATGGTGGGGCGACAGTTACGGTCACCGGCAGCACCTGGCCTATGCGAGCCTTCGGGCGATCGAATGTCGAAGGGCCATCGCCCGGTCCGCGAACACGGGTATCAGTTGTTTCGTCGATCAACGCGGGGTCATCCATCAACCCACCGCTTGGTGGCAAGAGGCCGTGATCCGGGAGACCGTCCTGCTGAACAAGGATCGGACCCCGTTCGTGGTGCTCGGTGAGGTGTTGAGCTGGGCGGCCCTGTTCGCCGGTGCGGCCGCGTTATCGGCCGCCTTCCTGCCAGGGGGCCTCGCGCGGCGGCGGGCGCGGGAATGAGAAGGGGCGCCTCCAAGCGCCCCTTCGTGATCGTTCCGTTCGCGCTTATTGCAAGTGCACCCGCCGGCTCATCAGGTTGCCGCTGTTCTCCAGCCGCACCACATAGATGCCCGTGGCGATGGACTCCGTGGGTACCACCAATTGCGTGATCCCGTTCGCGATCGCGGTGCGGGGCCGCGTGGTCATCACCTTACCCTGCGCATCGAGGAGGGTCAGGTCGTACACATCGTCGGATGTGCTGCTCACGGTCACCACCATCACATCACCACCGTCGAAGGCGTTCACGATCTCGATCCCGGAGCCCATGCCACAGCCGGCGGCGATCACCTTGCTGGTGGTCGTCGTGCGGTCAAGGTCGGTCTGGATGAGCCGGTAATAGGCCATCGTGGTCGGGTCGGGGTCGGTGAACGAATAGTTCGTGGTGCTTACGCTGTTCCCCACGCCGTCCACCTGCCCGATCATCGTCCATTCGATGTTGTCCAGGCTCTTCTCCACCACGAAGTAGTCGTTGTCCTTCTCCGAGGCGGTCGTCCAATTCAGCACCACCTGGCCATCTTCGCAATCGCCTTTGAAATCCACCAGTTCCACCGGCAGGGGGTTGCCGATGTCCGAAAGCGTCCAGGAGCGGAAGAAGTCGGCATCGGCGATCACACCGGCCGCCGGCACGGCCACCGAGTACGGCGCCGTGTTCCAAATGCAGGTGGGCAGATAGTCGCCCCATTTGTTCGTGCCCGGATTGAACCGCTGCGCGATCAGCTGGTTGCCTGCCCCGATGGTGTTGCCCGCCGTGATCTCGGCCGCATCATAGCGGAACACGATGGATGCATCCGGCTTGTTCCCGAAGGCGAAACCCGGAGCCTGTGTATCGATGATCCAGAAGCGGTCCACCACGTGGCCCGACTCATTGGTCGCGCCCGGGGTAAGGTTGTTGCCTGTATCCCAGTTGTTCATGTGCGTGACGTCCGATGGCTGATAGAGGGCATTGTTCCACCGGTTGGCCACCGGAACGGCCACATCCGTCCCGTCGTAGTTGTAGGTGGAGAACAGCACGGAGCCGCCCGCGCTGCCGGCCGCAAGCACCGTGTAGGTCAGAGGCATCTTCACGTTCCCCGGATTGGTGAAGGGGATGGAATATGCCCCGGTACCCGTGCCGATCGACCACCGGATGAAGTTGCGCTCACGTTCCGAAACGATGTTCGCCCCCGTGCCGGCCACGGTGATGGCGTTCGTGTTCGGATTATCCACCACCAGATAGGTGGCTTGCGCCGCCGGCGTGTTCGGGTCGAAGACCACGTAGGCGTTGTTGTTGATCACCAGCCGAGCCTGCCCGAGGACGGCGCCGGCGATCAGAACACAGGACGACGTGAGTAACTTTTTCATCATGGCAACCTCAAATCTATGCGGTTCTTCCGCCCACTTCAACCCCCCCGCTTCAAAAGCAGGGCCGATGCTAGGGTTCCCGGGGCCTGGATCCTGGTTGTTAGGTGCCTGACCGTCAGGCTTTTGATGAATGGTCTTGGAGATGGGGCGGGGGTGGAACGTTCGCCTTCTGCCGAATGACGCGATCGGCGGTCAGTGGTTGCTTCCATGGGATAACTTCGATCGCGCATGCAGGTGGTCAGAACGCTTGAGCACATCCTCCCGTTCGATGCGCGGGCCTTGCGCACCGAGCGCCGGTGGCTCTATCGACAGGCCACCGATCGTGATATGGCCGTCCTTGGTGTGGGCTGTCGACGGCTCGTGGAATGTGACGACCCGGCCCGGGCGCTGGAGCGATGGGCGGACCTCGTGGAGGCCGGCCATCCCTCCATGGGGTTCCTCAGCTATGACCTGCGGGAGCCGCTGTTCGGTCAACAGAGCAGGCATCCGCGTTCGGGTCCCTGGCCCTTGATGCGGTGGTTCGTTCCAGAGGTCATGGTCCTCTGGGAGGATGGGCGCACCCGGTTCCGGGGCACCGATCCGGCCGTCATCGATCGACTGATCGCTCGTCTTACCGCTCCACCGCCCGTGGTACCGTCCGGCCCGTGGGGACCCTGGGTGCTGTCCACCGACAAGACCACCTACCTCGGGCATACCGCGCGGTTGCTCGAACACATCCAGCGGGGTGACATCTACGAAGTGAACTACTGTGTGGAACGCACGGGCCACCTGCCCGGCCGGGACCCGCATGCCGCCTTCATGCGCGGTACGCAGCGGACCCAAGCCGCCTTCGCGGCCTTTCACGCCTGGGACGACCGGTATGCGATCTGTCTTTCCCCGGAGCGCTTCCTGTGGACCTCTGCGGGGCGCGTGCTTTGCGAACCGATGAAAGGCACACGCCGCCGTGCGCAGGACCCTGTTCTCGACCGTGCCATCGCGATCGATCTGGCGAACGACCCCAAGGAACGCGCCGAGAACATCATGGCCACCGATGTGGTCCGCAACGACCTCAGCCGTGTGGCCGCCCCGGGTTCCGTCAGCGTGCCCGAGCTGTGCGGCATCCGCACCACCGGTGCGGTGCACCAGATGGTGTCCAGGGTCGAAGCGCGCCTCGACCACGGCCGTGGCCCTGCCGATGCGGTCCGCTCCGCCTTCCCCATGGCCTCCATGACCGGCGCCCCGAAACACCGGGCCATGGACCTCATCGACCGTCACGAGGACCAGCGCCGGGGGCTGTTCAGTGGCACGATCGGGTGGTGCGATGGGGCAGGGGACCTGGACTTGAACGTGGTGATCCGGACCGTGGAATACGATGGGCTCACCGGTGAGGCCCGACTGGTGACGGGCAGTGCCCTTACCGCGGCCTGCGATCCGGAGCATGAATGGGAGGAATGCGCCCTGAAGGCGTGCTCCGTCATCGACGCCCTTGGTGATGCTGGTGCCTGAGGTGCGCGAGGTGCTTCGTGTGCACGGGCTGTTGAAGCCGGGCGAAGCCGTGCTCGTGGCCCTGAGCGGCGGGCTCGACAGCATGGTGCTGCTCCATGTGCTCCGACGATCGGGTCACCCCGTCGTGGCCGCTCATGCCGAACACGGTCTGCGCGGTGCGCGCGGCGAAGAGGACCGCGACTGGCTGCTGAGCTGGTGCCATGAACAGCAGGTCCCCATCGAGACCACCTCCCTGCGTGTGCCGCGGCTTCGGGCCGCGGCGAAGGGGTCCGTCGAGATGCTGGCCCGCACTGCCCGCGCCGACTGGCTGCGTGACACGGCCCAGCGCACCGGCTTGCAGCACATCGCGACCGCCCATCATCGGGACGATGTGGTGGAGACCCTGCTCATGAACCTCATGCGCGGGACGGGATCGCGGGGGTGGCGTGGCATCCCGCGCCGAAGCGGACCCTTCATCCGCCCCTTCCTTGATGTGCCAAGGGCCACCCTTGCCGCCTATGCCGCTGAAGAGGCCATTCCTTTCAGGGAGGATGAGAGCAACGCGGACCCGACCTTCCTGAGGAACCGCGTGCGACACGAGCTGCTGCCCCTCCTGCGGCGGATGAGCCCGGGTTTCGACCGGGCCATGGTCCGCTCCATCGCGCACCTGCATGAGCTCCTCGATCATTGGGAGCACCATGTCCGGACCCTCGACCCGTCGATGGATGAGGAGGGGATCCCTTTCGACCTCCTGGAATCGGCGCCCTTCCCCAGGCTCATCCTGCACGAGGCCCTGCGCCACCGTGGCGTGCATCCCGATCAGCTCGACCGCATCCTGCGCGCGATGGCGCAACGGCGGACCGGCGCCCGGTTCCCGATGAACGGAGGAACGCTTCTCGTGGACCGTGACCGGCTGCGATGGTCGGGCCCGGAGGAGGAACCTCCGGCCTACGCGATCGACGCGGACCTCGAACTCCCGGGAGCGGCGCCAGTGCGTTTCACGCGGCACGATCCCGGAGCGCCGCTGAACGAGCGCCATGTGGTGCGCCTTGCCGCCGGACGGTTGAAGGGTCCGCTGGTGCTGCGGCCATGGCGCGCGGGCGACCGGTTCAGGCCCCGTGGAGGGCGCGGCTCCCGACTGGTCAGCGACCTGCTGATCGACGCCAAGGTGCCGAGGGATCGGAAACGCGGGGTCTATGTGCTGTGCGCGGCAGGCGAGATCGCCTGGGTGGTCGGTCATCGGCTGGCTGAAGGCTTCGCCCCTCGACCGGACCTGGATGAGGTGGTCTATGGGGTCCCCGTCCGCTGAGCATGTCCTATCTTCAGGGCCTCACCGTCCCTTGCCCATGAAACCGACCGCCGCTCAAGTGATCGCGAAGGAGGACCTGGAACGCCTCCGCTTCCCGCAGGAAGCCGTGCTGCTGACCGATGCCCACCGCACCGAGCTGAAGAAGAAGGTGGCCCGTGCGGTGCAGCTCGGGAATGGCGAGCACGGCAAGTGCCGCATCCTGTTCCGCGACGCTGAAGGGCTGAAGGCCGTGGAGACCACCATCTGGTCCGCTGACGACCGCACCCTGGTCCTGAAGTACGGGGCCACCATACCGCTCGCTCGGGTCATCGACATCGAGATGCCGCTTTGATCCTTCAGGATCGCAAGCGATGGGCAAGATGGCCGGTCCTGCGCCGGAATGAGGCTGCTACTTTTGTCAAGCCCTGCCCTCCATGTCCAACATTGCACTGATACCGCTGCTGCTCATGCTGCAGGCGGGACCTGCCGGCCCGGCGCGATGGGCGTTCTCTGCGGAACCTGGCGCCGATGGACTGGTCCAGGTGGTCTTGAAGGCGACCCTGGAACCCGGGTGGCACCTCTATGCCCTGCAGCTTCCCCGGGAGGACGGACCGTTGCCGACGGTCATCCGGCTCACCCCCGGCGAAGGCCACACCGGACTGCTGGAGGTCTCGGGCCCGGAGCCTGTGGAGGAGATGGACCCCAACTTCGCCATGCTCGTTCGGCACCATTCCGGCGAGCCGGTGTTCCGTGCGTCGACCGAACGGACCGGAGAGGCAGCGTTCAAGCTGAGCGGGGAGGTGGAGTACATGCTTTGCAACGACCGCACCTGCCTGCCTCCGGTCTCGGTGCCGTTCACGGTGGAGGTCCCCGCTGCATCGAAGTGACCCCATGCGCAGAGCCCTTTCCCTCTTCAGTGGCGTCCTTGCCATCAGCGTCTCCGCCCAATTGCCGGGCGGCGCGGCACCGGTCTCCGCGGATCCCGTCACCTGGAGCATCAGCATGGTGCAGGTGGAGGGTGCCCAATGGGACCTGATCTTCCGCGCTGACATCATCGACGGCTGGTACGTCTACTCCCAGCAGAGCTTCGGCGATGCAGGGCCCATGCCCACCACGCTGGCGTTCGACACCCTGCCGCATGTGACCCTTGCCGGAACCGCCGCAGAGTCCGGTGCACACGTCGTGCAGGGCCATGATCCGGTGTTCGACATGCAGGTGAAGAAGTTCAAGGGCTACGCGCTTTTCACCCAGCGGGTCGCGCTCACCGATCCAGCCTCGCCGATCACAGGGCGTTTGGAGTACATGACCTGCGACGACCGCGCGTGCATCTTCCCGGACCCCGTCCACTTCCGCATCACCCCGGCGGCCGACCGCGCCGAGATGGGGGCCGTCCCCTTCACCCGGGCCGCCGCCAGCGACGATCCCGTGCAATGGACGGTGTCCGCGAGCGACCTTGGCTCCGGGCGTTGGGCGATCGCCTTTGGCGCCACCGTGCGCGAAGGTTGGTATGTGTACAGCCAGGAGGCCTTTGGCGATGGGCCGATCCCGACCAGCATCGTGTTCGACACCGTGCCTCATTTCGCTTCAGCAGGCGAGCCCGCCGAGCAGGGGTCCGGCAAGGTGGAGGGCCATGACCCCATCTTCGAAATGACCGTGCGCAAGTACAAGGGCACGGTGGTGTTCACGCGGATCGTGCGGGTGGACGATCCGCAGCGGCCCGTCACCGGCACCATCAATTACATGAGCTGCAACGATGAGGCCTGTGTGTTCCCCGACCCGCTGGCCTTCTCCATCGTGCCTGCCACCGGTGCCGTGGTGCTGGGCGGTGCCCCTTCAGGGTCCGACCTCGCGGTGGTGGACGGGCCCATGTACAAGCTGCCCAAGGTGGACCTCAACGCTCCCGTGCTGAAGGCGTCCACGGGCGAGGTGGCCGAACTGCGCTCCACCACATCGCTCTGGAGGATCTTCCTGCTGGGATTCGTCGGCGGCCTGCTCGCCCTGCTCACGCCCTGCGTGTTCCCGATGATCCCCCTCACGGTGAGCTTCTTCACCAAGGGCAGCGAGGATCAGGGCAAGGGCCTTCGCAATGCGCTCACCTACGGAGGCTTCATCCTGTTGATCTACCTGATCTTCAGCCTTCCTTTCCATCTACTGGGATCGGTGAACCCCGAGATCTTCAACGAGATCAGTACGAACCCCTGGCTCAACGTGTTCTTCTTTGTCATCTTCCTGGTCTTCGCGGTCAGCTTCTTCGGTTACTTCGAGATCACCCTGCCGAGCAGCTGGGTGAACAGCATGGACCAGAAGGCCTCGCGATTCGGCGGGTTGGTCGGTATCTTCTTCATGGCCCTCACCCTGGCCTTGGTGTCCTTCAGCTGCACGGGGCCGATCCTGGGCTCGCTGCTCGCAGGAGCCCTGACGGCCGATGGGGGTGCATGGCAGCTCACGGCCGGCCTGGGCGGGTTCGGCACGGCGCTCGCCCTGCCCTTTGCGCTCTTTGCCATGTTCCCCAGCTGGCTCAACAGCCTTCCGCGCAGCGGCAGCTGGCTCAACAGCGTGAAGGTGGTGCTCGGGTTCGCCGAGGTGGCCCTGGCCTTCAAATTCCTGAGCAACGCCGACCTCGTGAAGCACTGGGGCCTGGTGCGCTATGAGCTGTTCATGGCGGTGTGGGTGCTTTGTGCCTTGGGCATTGTCCTCTACCTGTTGGGCCTGATCCGGTTCCCGCACGACAGCCCCGTCACCAAACGTTCCGGACCACGGTGGGCCTTCACCGCCCTCTTCGCCGTCACCACGGGCTACCTCGCCCTCGGCTTCCGCTACAACGCGGATACCAACACCTTTCACACCCTCAAGCTGATGAGCGGGCTGGCACCGCCCGTTGGGTACAGCTGGATCTTCCCGAAACACTGCCCGCACAATCTGGATTGCTACCACGATCTGGACGCAGCCCAGGCCCAGGCCCAGGCCACGGGCAAGCCGCTTCTGCTCGATTTCACCGGTTATGCCTGCGTGAACTGCCGCAAGATGGAGGAGCACGTCTGGCCCGAGCCGGAGGTGTACGACCTGATCAAGGACCGCTACGTGCTCGTGTCGCTTTATGTGGACGACAAGCAGGAGCTGCCGAAGGAGCAGCAGCACATCTACATGACCTCTTCCGGTAAGCAGAAGCCCATCGTCACCATGGGCAACAAGTGGAGCACGGTGCAGGCGGAGACCTTCCGGATCAGCTCACAACCGTTCTATGCCCTGCTGAGCCCGGAAGGTGAGCTGCTCACCGATCCGGTGGCCTACACACCTGATGTGGCCGAGTACCAGGCCTTTCTGGAGCGCGGCATCGAGGCCATGCGCATCCTGGACCAGCGCGCCAGCCGCTGAGCACCTTTCGCAGGGCTTGTGGGACCGGATCCGATCCGCCATCTTTTCGGGCGTCATGTTGACGGATTTTACGACGATCACAGTAAGTGATGAAGGCGGCACGAGCTGAAGGTCGGCCCGTTCAGGGCCTCACCGGGGATGATCGCTCAGCAGGGGCCAAGGCCGATACGGCCCTGCGTTCTGCCGCATCTTTGATCCCATGAGCAACGACCGCATCCGATCCCACTTCACCGAGGCCGCCGACGTGCTTGCGCGCTTCCTGGCCGACCCGGCCAACCTTGCCGCCGTGGAGCAGGCCGCCGCGTTCATGTCCTATTGCCTCAAGCAGGGGGCCAAGGTGATCAGCTGCGGGAACGGCGGCAGCATGTGCGATGCCATGCACTTCGCCGAAGAGCTTACCGGTCGCTACCGCGACGACCGGCCGCCCATCGCCGCCTTGAGCATCAGCGATCCCAGCCACCTCACCTGCGTGGGCAACGACCACGGCTTCGAGCACGTGTTCGCGCGGTTCGTACAGGCGCATGGACGCGAGGGCGATGTGCTGCTCGCCATCAGCACAAGTGGCAACAGCCCCAACGTGCTGCGTGCCGCCGAGGTGGCCCGCGAGAAGGGCATGCATGTCATCGGCCTCACCGGCAAGGACGGCGGAAAGCTGGCCGACCTGTGCACCGTGGAAGTGCGTGTGCCCCACAGCGGTTACGCCGACCGGATCCAGGAGGTGCACATCAAGGTGATCCACGCTTTCATCGATCATATCGAGCGGGAGCTGAACTGAGGGGCATGCTGGTCAAGGTCTTCGGCAGCGCGGTCTTCGGCATCAACGCCACCATCGTCACGGCGGAGGTCAATGTCACCAAAGGGGTGAAGTTCTACCTGGTGGGGTTGCCCGACAACGCCGTGAAGGAGAGCTATCATCGCATGGACAACGCCGTGCGCAGCTGCGGTCTCGATTTCCCGCGTGGCAAGCGCACAGTGATCAACCTCGCCCCGGCCGACGTGCACAAGGAGGGTTCGGCATACGACCTGCCCATGGCCGTGGGCATCCTGGGCAGCACGGGCCAGATCCCCACGGACCGGTTCCCGGACTTCCTCATCATGGGTGAACTGTCGATGGACGGTGGTGTCCGCCCGATCAAGGGCGCCCTCCCCATCGCCATCGAAGCCAAGCGCAGCGGCTTCAAGGGCGTGATCGTCCCCAAGGAGAACGGCCGTGAGGCGGCCATCGTCGAAGGCCTCACGGTGTACGGTGTCACCCACCTGCGGGAGGTCATCGGCATCCTGGAGGGTGGACCGACCGTGGAACCCGAGCAGGTGGACATCGCCGCCGAGTTCGCGGCCAGCAGCCGGTCGTACCCGGTGGACATCGCCGACGTGAAGGGCCAGGAGAACATCAAGCGGGCCTTCGAGATCGCCGCCGCCGGCGGGCACAACATCATCCTCATCGGTCCGCCGGGCGCGGGCAAGACCATGCTGGCCAAGCGGCTGCCCACGATCCTGCCACCACTGCACATCGAGGAGGCGTTGGAGACCACCAAGATCCACAGCGTGGCCGGCAAGCTGCGCAAGGAGGACAGCCTGTTGAGCGTGCGCCCCTTCCGCTCGCCGCACCATACCATCAGCGATGTGGCCCTCGTGGGCGGCGGCAGCCATCCCCAGCCCGGTGAGATCAGCCTGGCGCACAACGGCGTCCTCTTCCTGGATGAGCTGCCCGAGTTCAAGCGTACGGTGCTGGAGGTGCTGCGCCAGCCCTTGGAGGACCGGGTGGTCACCATCTCCCGCGCCCGGTTCACCGTGGAGTACCCGGCCAGCTTCATGTTGGTGGCCGCGATGAACCCTTGTCCCTGCGGCTTCCACAACCACCCGGAGAAGGAGTGCGTGTGTGCGCCCGGTGTGGTGCAGAAGTACCTCACACGCATCAGCGGCCCGCTGCTGGACCGGATCGACATCCACATCGAGGTGACGCCGGTACCGTTCAGCGAACTGAGCGCGGAGCGCAGCAACGAGCGCAGTGCCGAGGTGCGGAAACGCGTGGTGCGGGCGCGTGAGGTGCAACAGCGGCGGTTCGCCGGCATCGGGCTGCACAGCAACGCGCAGATGAGCAGCCAGCAGCTGCGGAGCATCTGTCGCATAGATGACCCCGGCAAGGCGCTGCTGGAGCGGCTCGGTCTCAGTGCCCGTGCATATGACCGTATCCTGAAGGTGGCACGCACCATCGCCGATCTGGCCGACAGTCCGGATATCCGTACCGAGCATCTGGCCGAGGCCATCCAGTACCGCAGCCTGGACCGCGAGGGCTGGGCCGGTTGAGGCGGCGCGTAACCCTGCCGCCACCACCCCGTATGAGGGTACGTCCGGATCGACCGGGCCCCAACCTCAACGCCGTGCGCATCACGCTGCTTTCCCTGTCCTCCGCCACCATCGCGGCATTCCTGCTGTCCCTGACAGGGGCGGCCGCGCAGGACCCGGAGCGCATCTTCCTCAACGAGCATCTGGAGCGCACCACCGGTCGCAAGGCCACCTTCTACCGCATCTGGGAGGGCATGGAGGGCCAGTATTTCATCGGCCGCACCTATGCGATGGACGGTAAGTTGAAGGCCGAAGGCCGCTATCTCGACCAACAGCTCACCATCGAGCACGGCCACTTCACCTACTACCATGCCAACGGCAAGGTGGAAAGCTCGGGTGACTACACCGACGGCTTGAAGTCAGGCGTGTGGGAGCGCTTTGATGCCTGGGGTCGCCCTCTCGCCGAGAAGGTGTACGACCCTGAACCGCTGGCCGACATCGTGTATACAAGGGCTCAGACCATGCCCAGCTATCCCGGAGGTGACAAGGAACTGGTGCGCTACATCCGCGGCAGGGTGGCAGGGAGCGAAGGACAGCGAATGAAGGCCCAGGTGACGGCCAGCTTCATCGTGGAGAAGAACGGAGCACTTACCGAGGTGAAGGTGGTGAAGGGGCAGGACCCCTTCATCGATGAGAAGGTGGTGGACGCCCTGAGGTCCACGCCGGCCTGGGACCCTGGCCGTGAGAAGGGTCGACCCGTGCGGGTGCAGATGCAGCTGCCCGTGGAATTCTGATCGAACCAGACGCCATACCATAGGATGAAGGCCCCGGGATCTCCGGGGCCTTCGCCGTTGTGCTGGGTTCCGATCAGCCCTCCTTGCCGTGGCACTGCTTGAACTTCTTCCCGCTGCCGCATGGACAGGGGTCGTTCCGACCCACCTTCTTCTCCACACGAACGGGCTGCACCGGCCGTGGCGGGCCCTGCGGCGGTGGGGGTGCGGTGCGCTGGGGCGGCGGGGCTGTCCGCGGTGCGGCGGCACTGGTGCTGCTGCCCGCGTAGTTGGGCACGTCGGTGCGGCTGGTCTGCAACCGCTGCTGCGGGGGTCGAGGCGCCTGGGCCTGTTGCACACTGGGCTGTGCGGTGGGAAGTCCTGCTCCGCTGAGGAAGCTGATGACGTCCCCGTTGATCCGCTCCACCATGTCCTTGAAGAGGTTGAAGCTCTCCAGCTTGTAGATGAGCAGGGGATCCTTCTGTTCAAGACTTGCGTTCTGCACGTTGCGGCGCAGGTCATCCATCTCCCGCAGGTGCTCCTTCCACTCGTGGTCGATCACGGCCAGCGTGATGTACTTCTCCACGCTGGCCGCCAGTTCCCTGCCTTCGGACCGGTAACAGCGCTCCAGGTTGGCCACCACCTGCATGGTCTTGATCCCGTCCGTGATCGGCACCACGATGTTCTCGTACTGCGCGCCCTGGTTGAGGAATACGTCGCTGATGACCGGCAGGGCCTGGCGTGCGAGCTCATTGGTGCGCCGGCCATAGGCGGCGAGCGCCGCCTCCATCACCTGATCCACCAGGGCGTCGCGGTCCGCCTTGCGGAACGCTTCGGCCGCCACGGGGCTCTCGCAGTGCAGCCGTCGGAAGAGCTCCAGTTGGAACCCCTCGTGATCGCCGGCCTCGTGGTACTGGTCCACGATGCCCTGGGCGACGTCGTGGAACATGTTCATGATATCCAGCTTCAGGCGTTCGCCGAACAGCGCATGGTTGCGGCGCTTGTAGATCACCGTACGCTGGCTGTTCATCACATCATCATACTCCAGCAGGCGCTTGCGGATGCCGAAGTTGTTCTCCTCCACTTTCTTCTGGGCGCGTTCGATGCTGCGGGTCACCATGGCGTGCTGGATCACCTCGCCCTCCTTGAGGCCCAGGGTGTCCATCAACTTGGCGATCCGCTCGCTGCCGAACAGGCGCATGAGGTCGTCCTCCAGGCTGATGTAGAACTGGGAGGAACCCGGGTCGCCCTGTCGACCGCTGCGGCCGCGCAACTGTCGGTCCACCCGACGGCTCTCGTGCTTTTCCGTGCCGATGATGGCCAGGCCGCCGGCCTCCTTCACACCGGGGCCGAGCTTGATGTCCGTTCCGCGACCGGCCATGTTGGTGGCGATGGTCACCGTCCCCGGTAGTCCCGCATGGGCCACGATCTCGGCCTCGCGGGCGTGCTGCTTGGCGTTGAGCACGTTGTGCTTGATGCCCCGCATGGTCAGCATCTTGCTCATCAGTTCGCTCACCTCCACGCTGGTGGTGCCCACCAGCACAGGCCGGCCCTCGCCCTGCAGCTTCACGATCTCCTCGATCACCGCGGTGTACTTCTCCCGCTTGGTCTTGAACACCATGTCCTCGTTGTCGTTGCGGACCACGGGTCGGTTGGTGGGGATCACCATCACGTCGAGCTTGTAGATGTCCCAGAACTCCTGCGCCTCCGTTTCGGCCGTACCGGTCATGCCGGCCAGCTTGTGGTACATGCGGAAGTAGTTCTGCAGGGTGATGGTGGCGTAGGTCTGCGTGGCGGCCTCCACCTTCACCTTCTCCTTGCTCTCGATGGCCTGGTGCAGCCCGTCGCTGTAGCGTCGGCCCTCCATGATGCGGCCGGTCTGCTCGTCCACGATCTTCACCTTGCCGTCCATCACCACGTACTCCACGTCCTTCTCGAACAGGGCGTAGGCGCGGATCAGCTGGTTCACCGTGTGGATGCGCTCGCTCTTGATCCCGAACTCCCGCAGCAGGTCATCCTTCCGGCGCGCCTTCTCCTCCAGGGCCGTGCCGCTGCGCTCGATCTCGGCGATGGTGGCGCCCACGTCGGGGAGGATGAAGAACTGGGCGTCCTGGACATCGCCGCTGATCAGGTCCACGCCTTTCTCGGTGAGCTCGATCTGGTTGTGCTTCTCCTCGATGACGAAGAAGAGTTCCTGATCCACCTTCGGCATCTCCTTGGCCTGGTCCTGCAGGTAATGGTTCTCGGTGCGCTGGAGCAGGGCCCTGACGCCGGGCTCGCTGAGGAACTTGATGAGCGCCGAGTTCTTCGGCAGGCCGCGGTGGGCGCGCAGCAGGGCCAGCCCGCCACGCTCCTGCGCGTCCTTGCCGATGCTTCCGTCGCCAAGCCCCTTCAGCAGCTCCTTGGCCTCGGCCAGCAGCTTGGTCACCAACTGTTTCTGTGCCGCGTAGAGACGCTCCACCCGGGGCTTGTACTCGTCGAACTGGTGCACCTCACCCTTGGGTGTGGGGCCGCTGATGATGAGCGGGGTGCGGGCATCGTCGATGAGCACGCTGTCCACCTCGTCCACGATGGCGAAGTGATGCTTGCGTTGCACTTGCGCGCTGGGTGCATGGGCCATGTTGTCGCGCAGGTAGTCGAAGCCGAACTCGTTGTTCGTGCCGAAGGTGATGTCGGCCATGTAGGCCTTGCGGCGCTCGGCGCTGTTGGGCTGGTGCTTGTCGATGCAGTCCACGCTGAGGCCGTGGAACTCGTAGATCGGCCCCATCCACTCGCTGTCCCGCTTGCTCAGATAGTCGTTCACGGTGACCACATGCACTCCGCGACCGGCCAGGGCGTTCAGGAACACCGGCAGTGTGGCGACCAGCGTCTTCCCCTCGCCGGTGCCCATCTCGGCGATCCGTCCCTTGTGCAGGGCGGTGCCGCCGATCAACTGCACATCGTAGTGCACCATGTCCCAGGTGATGGTGCTGCCCGCGGCCACCCAGCTGTTGCGCCAGATGGCCTGTTCTCCTTCGATGCGCACGCTGTCCCTGATGGCGGCGAGCTCACGGTCCATCGCCGTGGCCTGCACGCGCAGCTCCGGGTTCTCCTTGAACCGGCGGGCGGTGTCCTTCACGATGGCGAAGGCCTCCGGGAGGATCTCGGCGAGCACCTCCTCGATGGCGGCCACCATGGCGGCCTCCAGTTTGTCGATCCGCTGGTAGCGCTCCTCCCGCGCATGGATGTCCATGCCCGGCTCGGCGTCGATCTCCGCGCGGAGCTGGTCGGCCTGGTCCTGGTCCGCCTTGATCCGCTCGCGGATGCGTTCGCGCAGGGCGGCGGTGCGCGCGCGCAGCCCATCGTGGTCCAGCGCGGCGAGCTCGGCGTAGCGGGCCTTCACCTGTTCGACCAGCGGGGCCACCTCCTTGAGGTCGCGCGTGGCCTTGTCACCGAATATGGACTTGATGGCTTTGTTGAAGGCTCCTATCATGGCTGGATGCAGGGATGGCGCCGCCCATCGGTCCGGGGCGGGCGGAAGCGCGCGAAGTTAGGGCTGATGGAGCGTGCACGGACCATGCCGTCGCGTGCGTCGCGCCGATCTGGCAGCCGCCAACGAAAGACCCCCGGGCGTACCCGGGGGTCCTCAGATGGGGGAGCGGTCCGATCAATACTCGTCCTCGTTGAAGAAGAAATCCTCCTTGGAGGGGTAATCCGGCCAGATATCCTCGATGCTCTCGAACACCTCCTCATCGTCCTCGATGGCCTGCAGGTTCTCCACCACCTCGAGGGGAGCGCCTGTACGCATCGCGAAATCAATGAGCTCATCCTTGGTGGCCGGCCAAGGCGCATCCTCCAGGTAGGAGGCCAGTTCCAGTGTCCAATACATCGTGCGCGGGTTGCTCGTTCCGGAGAAACGGGCGCAAATATAACCGGATGCCCCACCCGTCACCGGGTAGTTTTCAACCGGCCGGCACTCTTGGTGAAGGCCTCACCACCGGTCCTTCAGCCGCGCGGCTTCCATGGGATCTCGGCCACCTGCAGCCGCATTCCGATGTGCCGTGCGAGGACGAACAGCAGATCGCTCAGCCGGTTCAGGTATTCCACCAGCACCTGCGGGATGGGGGTCAGCGTCGCCAGCTCGACCACCCGGCGTTCGGCCCGGCGGCACACCGTACGGCAGATGTGGGCCTGCGACACGCAGGGATGGCCGCCCGGGAGGATGAAGTTCCGCATGGGAGCAAGGTCGCGGTCCATGGCGTCCATGGCCTCCTCCAGGCTCTTCACATGCGCCTCGCCGACGGGGGGCAGCTTGAACCGTTCCGCGTCCGCATCAGAGGCACAGGCCAGTCGCGAGCCCAGCGCGAACAAGGTGTTCTGGATGTCCTCCAGCAGCGTGCGATGCTCCTCCGGGGCCTGGTCGCGCAGCAGGCCCAGATGGCTGTTCAGCTCGTCCACCGTGCCGTACGCCTCAATGCGCCCGTCGCTCTTGGTCACGCGCTCTCCGCCCAGAAGGCCGGTCTCTCCTTTGTCCCCGGTGCGCGTGTAGATCCTCATGTGCGGTGGTGTTCGGTTCGTGTGATGGACCGCCTCTCACGGTCTCGGCCGATCAGTAGCGGGAACGGAAATGCTGGGGCGCTTGTTCGGCGCGGAAGAACACCAGCCCGAGGTCGTAGAGGTCGATGGTCACGGTCACCCGCGGGTGGGCCTTCACCGCCTCCCAGGCCTCTTCCATGCCGCGGCTCCAGTGGATATCATCCAGGACGAACAGTGAGCCGGGATGCGCCTTTCCCAGGCAGCGTTCGAAGAGGTCCAGCGTGGCCGCCTTCTCATGGTGACCGTCGATGAAGGCCATGTCCAGGCGCTCCATCGTGCGCAGGACATCGGGCAGCCGCGTCCTGAAGGCGCCAAGCACCGGATGGATGTTGGCCAGGCCAGAGCGCTCGACGTGATGCTTGGCGATCTGAAAGGTGCGCGGGCAGCCCTCGATCGTCGTCACTTCGCCGTGCTCCGCACCGAGCGCGAGGTAGAGCGTGGTGAGGCCGAACGAGGTACCGAGCTCCAGCACCGTGGCGGGGTCGAAATACCTGGCCAGCCGGAACAGAAGGCGGGCCTGGCGCGGCGGCTTCATGGCCGTGCGTGCCATGTCGGCCACCTGCCGCACGGGCCTGTCCAGCACGCGTGAACCGGCCCCCAGATCGTTCACTTCGATGGTGTGGTCGCTCGACAGCAATTCATCGCGCAGCTGTTCGATGGCCTGGAATTCCGGACGCTCGTGGTCGTTCCTCAGCACCTCGGTGATCAAGGTGTACACAAAGGGGGAGTGGATGCCGTGCGGACCCCGCGCACGGACAAGGTGGTTCAAGTAGCTGCCGATGCGCTGGATGTGCTGTTCCATGGGGACCGGGGTCCAGCAAAAGTACCGGGGCCAGGCTCTCTCCGGGGAACCTGTCCTGTGCAGGTTCAACACATGATCGTGTGCGGCCGCCCGGGATGACGGGCGTCAGCTTTCATGCCGCGGCACCGGTCGGACCTTCGTGCCATGCCGCAACGGGTGAAGGAGGTGGTGCGCTGTTACCATTGCGGCGATGTCTGCGGGACCGATCACCTGAAGGCGGAGGACCACGATTTCTGCTGCCAGGGTTGTCATGCGGTCTATGGGCTGCTCAAGGAGAGCGGGCTCTGCGACTATTACGCCCTTACGGAGCGCCCGGGTGCCCGGGTGGAGCAGGATGGCCAGGCCATGCGGGCCGAGCTGTTCGACCTTCCGGAGGTGCGCGACCGGCTGGTGGAGTACAGCGAGGACGGCATCACACGGATCACCTTCCACATCCCACAGATGCACTGCAGCAGTTGCATCTGGCTGCTGGAACACCTGCAGCGCATCGACGCGGCCATCCTTCGGTCCCGTGTGCGGTTCACGAGCAAGGAGCTCACCGTCACGTTCCGTGAAGAGCGGATGAGCCTCCGCGGGCTGGTGGAGCTGTTGCGCAGGCTGGGCTACGGCCCTTCGTTGGACGGGCGGGGAAAGGCCGCAGCAGGCGAGCGCGGGTCGCGGGTCCCCCGCATCCTGTACCTCAGGCTCGGCGTCGCCGCGTTCGCCTTCGGCAACATCATGCTCTTCAGCTTCCCGGAATACCTGGGCGCCGATGTGAGCGACGACCAGTTGAAGCGGGGTTTCCAGTTCCTCAGCCTGGTGTTCTCACTACCGGTCGTGCTCTTCAGCAGCACGGACTATTTCCGCTCGGCCTGGGCGGGGCTGCGCACGCGACAGGTCAACATCGACCAGCCCATTGCGCTCGGCATCATCGCCCTGTTCGCACGCAGTGTGTGGGACGTGGTGATGGGTGTCGGTCCGGGCTACTTCGATTCGCTCGCCGGCCTGCTGTTCTTCCTGCTCGTGGGCCGCTGGTACCAGGCCTACACCTATGGTGCGCTGAGCTTCGACCGTGGTCTGAACGACTTTCTTCCCTTGGTGGTGCTTCGCCGGACGGGCGATGCGGAGGTGCCCGTGGCCGTGGGTGATCTGCGGCCCGGTGACCGCATCGTGGTCCGCGACCAGGAACTGGTGCCCGTGGATGCGGTGCTCGTGTCGGGCGAGGGGCACATCGACAACAGCTTCATCACCGGTGAGCCGCTGCCCATGCGCCGCGCTCCCGGCGATCTGGTGAAGGCGGGCGGACGACAGCGTGGCGCCGCGATCGAACTGCAGGTGCTTCGCGCCTTCGCGGACAGCCACCTGAAGCGGTTATGGGAGGAGCATGCGGCAGGTGCTGAACGCCCCGGCATGCCCCGCCTCATCGATGCCGTGGCCCGGCGCTTCACGGTGGCCGTGGTCCTGCTGGCCATCGGTGCCGGCCTCTACTGGTGGGGGCGTGATGCCGCACAGGTGTGGCCGGTGGTGACCGCGGTGCTCATCGTGGCCTGTCCCTGCGCCCTGGCCCTCAGCATGCCCTTCACCTATGGGCATACCATCCGCTTGTTGGGCCGTCGCGGCCTCTTCCTCCGTGATGCGGAGGTGGTGGAGCGCATCGCCTCCGTGGATACTGCGGTCTTCGATAAGACAGGCACCCTTACGGAACGCGAGGCCCATGCGGTTCGGTTCGAGGGTCCCCCACCGGACCCGGCGCTCCTGGCGAGCGTGCGAAGCCTCGCCCACAACAGCCTGCACCCGCTCAGCGCCGTGCTGTACCATCACTTGCGCGGGCAGGCGGGGGCGGCGACAGGGGTGGTGGAGGAGGTGGGCGCGGGCATCCGTGGCGAGGTCGACGGTCAGGAGGTGCGCATCGGTACGGCCGCCTTCACGGGTGGTGAGGAGCGGCCCAGGGCCAACGGGGCCGCACATGTGCATGTGTCGGTGGACGGGGCCCATTTGGGCCATTTCGAGATCAGCAAGCGGGCCCGTTCGGGCATGGCCACCACGGTGGCGGCCACCGCCTGCCTCACGGACACCTATCTCCTGACCGGTGACCTGTCGGTGGACAAGGACGTGGCCGAGGTCTTCGCCCCGCATCAGGTCCGTACGGGGTGCTCGCCGGCGGACAAGGCGGTGTTCGTTCGTGGCTTGCAGGCCAAGGGGCGGCGGGTGATGATGGTCGGCGACGGACTGAACGATGCCGGCGCACTGCGCCAGAGCGATGTGGGCATCACGGTGAGCGAAACGAGCGCCGCCCTCACTCCGGCCAGCGATGCGATCCTCGATGTGAGGGCCTTCGGGGACCTGCCGGCCGCCTTGCGCCTTGCACGCAGCGCACACCGGATCGTGCGGGCCAGCCTGCTGCTCTCCCTGGGATACAACATCACCGGTGTCAGCTTTGCGGTCAGCGGCCATTTGACCCCCCTGGTCGCGGCGATCCTGATGCCGCTCAGTTCCGTGACGGTGGTCGGCTTCGTTTCGCTCGCCGTGTGGCTCCGCGCCCGCCGTCTGGGGCTCGGCATGCGGAACTGACGAAAGTCAGTCGGCCCGGTGAGGTCCGTCAGCCCTTGTGCATGACACGTCCGTGACTTTTGAGCCCGGACCGAGCCCCATGAGCGTCATCTTTCTTCTGATCGCGGCCAGCACCATCGTGGCGGTGGTGTTCCTGGCCGCCTTCGCGTGGGCGGTGCGCTCCGGTCAGTACGAGGACGACCGGTCGCCCGCCGTGCGCATGCTGGGTGATGACCGGCCGGCCGTTCCCCCCAACCCGTCGAACAACACCAAGTGAAGCGATGATCGAGCGTTTCAAGTATGACAACAAGATCGTGAACGCCTTCCTGATGGCCACGATCATCTTCGGCATCGTGGGCATGCTCGTCGGCCTCACGGCGGCCTTCCAGATGGTGATCCCCTCCTGGAACATCGCCGAGTGGCTGTCCTTCGGCCGCCTGCGCCCGCTGCACACCAACGCGGTGATCTTCGCCTTCGTGGGCAACGGCATCTTCGCCGGCGTCTATTACAGCCTCCAGCGGCTGGTGAAGGCCCGTATGTTCAGCGACCTGTTGAGCTGGGTGCATTTCTGGGGCTGGCAGCTGATCATCGCCGCCGCCGCCATCAGCCTGCCGCTGGGGCTCACCACCGGCAAGGAGTACGCCGAACTGGAGTGGCCGATCGACATCGCCATCACGCTCATCTGGGTGGTCTTCGGTGTCAACATGTTCGGCACCATCCTCAAGCGGCGGGAGCGTCACCTCTATGTGGCCATCTGGTTCTACATCGCCACATGGGTCACCGTGGCCATGCTGCACATCGTGAACAGCTTCGAGGTGCCCGTGAACCTCTTCAAGAGCTACAGCTGGTATGCGGGTGTGCAGGATGCGCTGGTCCAGTGGTGGTATGGCCACAACGCCGTGGCCTTCTTCCTCACCACGCCCTACCTGGGGTTGATGTACTACTTCATGCCCAAGGCGGCCAACCGGCCGGTGTACAGCTACAAGCTCTCCATCATCCACTTCTGGGCGCTCATCTTCATCTACATCTGGGCCGGTCCGCACCACCTCATCTACAGTTCGCTTCCGGACTGGGCGCAGAGCCTCGGCACCGTCTTCAGCATCATGCTCATCGCGCCCAGTTGGGGCGGCATGCTCAACGGCCTGCTCACGCTGCGCGGCGCATGGGACCGTGTGCGCGAGGATCCCATCCTGAAGTTCTTCGTGGTGGCCATCACCTGCTACGGCATGGCCACGCTCGAAGGGCCGTTGCTGAGCACCAAGTTCTTCAACAGCATCAGCCACTTCACGGACTGGACCATCGCGCACGTGCATGTCGGCGGCCTCGGCTGGAACGGCTTCTTCACCTTCGGCATGGTGTACTGGCTGGTGCCGCGCCTGTTCGGGACCAAGCTGTACAGCAAGGGTCTGGCCAACGCGCACTTCTGGATCGGCACCCTCGGCATCGTGTTCTACGCGGTACCCCTCTATTTCGCAGGGTTCACCCAGAGCTTGATGTGGAAGCAGTTCACCCCGGACGGCTACCTGGTGTACAAGAACTTCCTGGACACCGTGCTGCAGATCAAGTACGCCTACTGGCTGCGCGGCCTGGGAGGAACGCTGTACCTCACCGGCGCCCTGCTGATGGTGTACAACGTGTGGCGTACCGTGGCCGCCGGCCGACTGATCAAGGACGAGGAGGCCGAGGCCCCCGCCTTGGAGAAGACCTATGCCGGGGAGAGCGCCGGCCATTGGCACCGCTGGATCGAGCGCCGTCCCATCCAGATGCTCGTGGTGAGCCTCGTGCTGGTGGCCATCGGAGGGGTCTTCGAGCTCGTACCCACCTTCCTGATCAAGAGCAATGTGCCCACCATCGCCAGCGTGAAGCCCTACACACCGCTTGAACTGCAGGGCAGGGACATCTACGTCCGGGAAGGGTGCTACACCTGTCACTCGCAGATGATCAGGCCCTTCCGCAGCGAGACGGAGCGCTATGGCGAGTACAGCAAGGCGGGTGAGTTCGTGTACGACCACCCCTTCCAGTGGGGCAGCAAGCGGACCGGACCTGACCTGCACCGTGTGGGAGGCAAGTATCCCGACAGCTGGCACTACTACCACATGTTCGATCCCACGAGCATGAGCGCAGGTTCGCTGATGCCGGCCTACCCCTGGCTTTACGAGAAGCCCATTGACGTGGCCAGCACGCCCGCCAAGATCCGTGCGATGCAGACCCTCGGTGTGCCGTATCCGGAGGGCTACGCGGACCAGGCGAACGCGGACCTGTCGTCACAGGCCGATGCCATCGTCGCCAGCCTCAAAAAGGACAAGATCGAGACGAGCGCCGAGCTGGAGATCGTGGCGCTGATCGCCTACCTCCAGCGCTTGGGCACGGACATCCGTCCGAAGGCTCCGGCACAGGCCACCGCCGCGAAGTGATCACCCGAAGACACGGACGCTCATGCTGAAGTTCATCAAGCACCACCTGAACACGATCGAGGGGGTGGACCTCTTCCCGCTCCTGGCCTTCGTGATCTTCCTGACGGTCTTCATCGCCGCCAGCCTGCTGGTGCTCACGAGCGACCGGCGCCGCATCAAGCACCTGGAGGAGCTTCCCTTCTCCGACATCCCCACCGATCGAACGCTTCATCCATGAAGACCATGACCTCCTGGAAGGAACGCCTGCTCCCGTTCGGAGCAGCCATGCTCAGCACCACCCTGGGTCGGGCTCAGACCACCGACGCCGCCATCACCGCCGCACCCGCAACGGCCTCCATGGAGACCGCCTATCTGTTGCTCGCTGTCGCCGTGCTGCAGGTGGTGATCATTCTTTCGCTGTCCGGCATCCTGCGCACCCTGGGCGGCACGGGAACCGTGTGGACCGACTACCTGAAGGGCCGACGCGCCGCCGTGCTGCTCGTCCTGCTCGGGCTTGGTGCCTCCGCCGATCTGCACGCGGCCACCGGCATGACCACGGCGCTCATCTCCGTACAGGCCCTCATGTGGTGGTTGATCGCCATCAACGTGATCCTGTTCGCCATCATCGTGGGCCAGCTCTCCGTGGTGCGCGGAATGGCCCGCACGCTGTCGGGCAAGGAGGACGTCGACGCGCCGGCGGCCGAGGAGGGTCCCACCTTCGCCGACACCATCCTGCAGCGCCTCACCCGCTCGGTGAAGGTGGAACAGGAGAAGGATGTCCTCATGCACCACGAGTACGACGGCATCCGCGAACTGGACAACGTGCTGCCGCCCTGGTGGCTTTGGCTGTTCTATGGCACGGTGGTATGGAGCGTCGTGTTCCTGCTGAACGTGCACGTGCTCGACATATGGCCCACGCAGGAAGAGGAGTACCGCCAGGAGATGGCCCAGGCCAAGGCCGATGTGGACGCCTATCTGGCGCAATTCGCGGGGATGGTGGATGAGACCAACGTGACGGCGCTCACGGATGAGACCGCGATGGCCAATGGTCAGGCGACGTTCGAGACCTATTGCAAAGCGTGCCACGGTGGAGCCGGGGAAGGGGGCGTGGGCCCGAACCTCACCGATGACCATTGGATCCATGGTGGCGGGGTGCAGAACGTGTTCAAGACCATCAAGTACGGGGTGCCGGAGAAGGGCATGATCGCCTGGAAGACACAGCTCAAACCCATCGAGATGCAGGCCGTGGCCAGCTACATCCTGAAGCTGCACGGCACCGACCCGCCGAACGGCAAGGCCCCGGAAGGAGAGGTCTGGAAGGAGGCGACCACGATCGCGCCGGTGGACAGCACCGCTGCCGTTGCCGCTGACAGCACCGCCGTCGCTGTCATCCGATGAGATGAAGGACAACGAACGCGCCCCGGTCGCCGACGAGAGCTTCCGCGATTCCATCGCGACGGTCGACAAGCAGGGCAAGCGGGTCTGGGTCTACCCGAAGAGGCCTGCCGGAAAGTGGTTCAACCGTCGCCTGGCGTTCGGCTACACCTTGCTCGCCTTCCTGCTGGTGGGCCCCTTCCTGCGCATCGGCGGGGAGCCGCTGCTGCAGCTGGATGTGCTGGGTCGTCGCTTCGTCATCCTCGGACAGACCTTCTGGCCCCAGGACATCCACCTCTTCGTCCTCGGCTTCATCGCCAGCATCGTCTTCATCGCCCTGTTCACCGTGGCCTTCGGCCGTTTGTTCTGCGGCTGGGCCTGCCCACAGACCATCTTCATGGAACTGGTCTACCGTCGGATCGAATATTGGATCGAGGGCGACTGGAAGCAGCAGCAGGCCCTGAACAAACGCGAACTGGACGGGGATAAGCTGATCCGCAAGTCGGCCAAGCATGTCCTGTTCTTCCTGGTGGCCTTCATCATCGGCAACACCTTCCTGGGCTACATCATCGGCAGCGATCGGTTGATCCAGATCGTTACCGAACCACCCGGGCGGCATCTGGGCGGGCTCGCCGCCATGTTCGGCTTCTCGCTGGCCTTCTACGGGGTCTTCGCCTTCATGCGCGAACAGGTATGCACCACCGTGTGCCCGTACGGCCGATTGCAGGGGGTGTTGCTCGACCGCCGGTCGGTGGTTATCGCCTACGACCGGGTCCGCGGCGAACAACGCGCCCACTTCCGCAAGGGAGAGGACCGCGGGTCCGTCGGAAAGGGCGATTGCATCGACTGCAAGGCCTGTGTGCATGTGTGCCCCACGGGCATCGACATCCGCAACGGCACCCAGCTCGAGTGCGTGAACTGCACCGCCTGCATCGATGCCTGCGATCACATGATGGGCTCCGTCGGCCTGCCGAAGGGCCTGATCCGCTACGCCAGTGAGGCGGAGATCGCGGACCGGAAGCCGTTCCGATGGACCACCCGCATGAAGGCCTACAGTGCCGTCCTCACCGTGCTCATCGGGGTCATCCTCACCCTCATCGTACTGCGCAGCGATGTGGAGACCACTGTGCTGCGGACACCCGGGATGCTCTACCAGACCCGCCCGGACGGACGCATCAGCAACCTGTACAACTACAAAGTGGTGAACAAGACCTCCCGCGACATGCCCATCCGCTTCGTCCTGGAGAACGTGGAGGGTTCCATCGAGCTGGTGGGCAAGGAGATCGAGCTTCAACCCGCCGCGCTGGCGCAGGGCAGCCTGTTCATCATCCTTGACCCTTCGACCATGAGCGGCATGAAGACCAAGGTCAACATCGGGGTTTATACCGACGATCGCCTGCTGGAGGACGTATCCACCACGTTCGTCGGGCCCATCAACACCAACACACCATGAAGTTCAGCTGGGGAACAGGGGTCACGCTCACCATGATGGCGTTCATCGCGCTCATGGCGGGCTTCATGATCAAGGCCATCCAGGAGCAGGAGCAGCTCGTGGCGGAGGACTATTACGCCCAGGAGCTCCGCTATCAGGAGCGGCTCGACAAGCTCCAACATGCGGGGACCGACCGGGTGGCCTTCCAGGTGGAGGGTGATTCGCTCCTCATCGCGTTCCAAGGTGACGCTCCCGCCCGCGCCACCCTCCGTCTGCAGCGGCCTTCCGATGAACGAGCCGATCGGGCTTATGAGGTGCTGTGCCGCGCGGATGGCCGCTGTGCCGTGCCGGTGAACGACCTCCTGCGCGGGATGTACAAGGCCGAGCTTGAATGGACCGGCCCGTCGGGCACGGGCCTGGTGGAGGAACGCATCGTGGTGCCGTGATCGCCGTGCTCGTTCCAGCCTTCGTTCTGGGCCTGCTGGGCAGCGCTCACTGTGTGGCCATGTGCGGCCCGTTGCATCTGGCCGTGGGCCAGGGTGGCGCACCGGTGCGGACCACCGTGCTCCTCAACATGGGTCGGGTGACCACCTATATGGCCATCGGGGCCCTGTTCGGCCTGTTCGGTCGCGGTCTGGGTTTGGCCGGCGTCCAGCGGTCCGTCGCGATCGCGCTGGCCGTGCTCTTGCTCGCGGTGCTGGTGATGCCGGCCCTTTCAGCCCGCCTGCACCGCCCCTGGGTGCCTGCGGCCTGGGTGGCCCACCTTCGTTCCGCGGTCGCGCGCCGCCTTCGCAGGAGCAGTGCTTCCGCGGTGTTCCTCACCGGCCTGCTCAATGGGCTCCTGCCCTGCGGGATGGTGTACGTGGCCGTGGCCGGTGCGCTCGCGCAGGATGGAGCGATGGACGGTGCGCTGTTCATGGCCGCTTTCGGGGCGGGCACCTGGCCTGCGTTGATGGCCGTGCGGCTCGCGGGACTGTCGCTCGGTGCCCGGTTCCGGGCCCGCCTCACCCGCTGGGCGCCCGCAGGCTATGCCCTCATGGCGGCCCTGCTCCTGGTGCGCGGTCTGGCGTTGGACATCCCCTACCTCAGCCCTGCCGAGGTGGAGGTGCCCATGCGCATGGAGGCCTGCCCCTGAGGCGTGGCCCCCGAAGTGCCCCGGCCACGGCGCATCTCCCTGAGGAACCTGATCGGGAACACCAGCATGCCGAAGCACTCACCGTGCTCGCGGCCCAGGTGCTTGTGGTGCATCTTGTGCGCCCGGCGCGCCGCCAGCAGGTAAGGGTTGCGCGTGTCGCGGAACCAGGACAGACGGCGGTGGATGAACACCTCGTGCACCAGGAAGTAGGCGATGCCGTACAGCAGGATCCCCAGGCCCATCCATCCCCAGGGCGTGTGCGCCCCAAGCCGGCCGCCCAGCACGAACAAGGCCATCGAAGGCAAGGCGAAGATCACGAAGAACCAATCATTGCGCTCCAGGGCGCCGTGGTGGTCCTTGTGGTGATGGTCCTTGTGCAGGGACCAGAGGAAACCGTGCATGACGTACTTGTGCGTGGCCCAGGCCACCGCCTCCATCGCCACGAAGGTGGCCCCGATCACCAGCAGGATGCCCCAGATGCTCATGCCGCCATGGTTCGTGCGTGGTGCTCCCGTGATGCAGGGAAGAGCCCTTCCAACACCATACGTCGGAAGTCGAAGATCCGCTCAAGCCGACGCCGCACCACCAGCCGATGCATGAGCGCGCCCACCGGACCCAGCGGCAGCGCATATTCCACACGGTCATGCATGCGGGTGCCCCCCTCCACGGACTCGAACCGATGCTCGTGATACCAGCGCGCGTAAGGTCCGCGCAACTGCGTGTCGGCGAAGTGGGTGGGAGCGCTCACCCGTTCGATGCGTGTGAGCCAGGGCAGGGGGATGCCCAGCAAGGGGCGGACGGTGTAGCGGATCAACTGGCCATCATAGGCCGCCTGGTCGTCGAAGGGCTCGCGGATCCTCAGGCCCAGTTCCGGCGGGGTGATGAGCGACAGGTTGCGCGGGGTGCTGAAGAAGGACCAGGCCTGCTCGATGGATATCGGCAGCACCTGCGACCGTTCCAGCACATGCACCTTCATCGCATCAGCCGATGACCTCGGCCTTGGGATAGCGTTGTTTCCAGAACTCGAGCGCCTTGCGGCTGGCGAGCGTGATCACCGTGCGTGCATCCAGACGCACTTTGATGCGGTCGATGCCTTCGCGGACGGGTTGCGCGAGGATGAGGGCTTTCTTCTTGCGGGGCATGGTCGTTCAGTTGAACAGTTGAGGTCGTGCTTCGGTTCGTCGCGGACCGTCGCGCAGCGCTTCGGCATAGGCCTTCAGCGCGCGGTTTCGGGCCACTTCATGAACGACCATGGGCTGCACATAGTTTGCCGAACCCGCTTCGGGCACCCAACGCTTCACATATTTTAACTGAGGGTCGAACTTCTGCTGTTGCAGGGCGGGATTGAAGACGCGGAAGTACGGGGCCGCATCACAGCCCGACCCGCTCGCCCATTGCCAGCCTCCGTTGTTGCTGCTGAGCTCGAAGTCCAGCAGCCTTGCGGCGAAGTAGGCCTCGCCCCAGCGCCAGTCCAGGAGCAGGTGCTTGGTGAGGAAGCTGGCCACCACCATGCGCACCCGGTTGTGCATCAGTCCGGTGGCGTTCAGCTCGCGCATGCCGGCATCCACCAGTGGATAACCCGTGCGCCCTTCGCTCCATGTCCGCAGGTCCTGCTCATCCCTTCGCCACGCGATCCGGTCGTAGCCGGGCTTGATGGCGCGCTCCACGGCATGCGGGTGGTGCCAGAGCACCTGCATGTAGAACTCGCGCCAGATGAGCTCATTGAGGTATTTCGGGCTTGTGGCGAAAGACCTCCGGACCAGCTCGCGTACGCTCACCGTCCCAAAGCGCAGGTGCACGCTCATGCGGCTTGTACCATCGATCGCCGGAACATCGCGTGTCCGTTCATAGTGGCGCAGCAGGTCGTCGCTCACGCTGGTCGGAGGGATCCGGAGGTCCGTCGGTCCGAAGCCGATCTGCTCGATGGAGGGCAAGGGCAGTGGTTCCGTCCGATGGAACGCATCGACCAGCTTCCCGCTCGGGAAGGCCTCGGCATGTTCCGGACGGAACAGGCTCCGCCATTTCCGCATGTACGGGGTGAACACGGTGTACGGGCCCCCGTCGTCCTTCACCACCTCGCTGCGCTCGAAGATGCTGATGTCCTTGAAGGTGCGGAACGCGATGCCGCGCGCGGCCAGCAGGTCGTTCACCGCCTTGTCCCGCGCGTTGGCGTAGGGCTCGTGGTCGTGGTTGGCGGTGACGGCCTTCACCTCGTACCGCTCCAGCAGGCGCTTCCACACCTCCGTGGGCCTGCCGTGCTCCACCAGAAGCGTGGATCCGCGGTTGACAAGGTGTTCCTGCAATCCGCTCAACGCGCGGTGGATGAAGTCCACACGGCGGTCATGCCTGTTCTCCAGACGGTCGAGGATATCCGTGTCGAAGATGAACAGGGGAAGCACCTCGCCATGCTCGCTCAACGCCCGGAACAGACCGTGGTTGTCCTCCAGCCGCAGGTCGCGACGGAACCAATGGATGGTGACGGCGCGGCGTGTCGAGGTCATCGGACGAGGTGTGGTGGGGCCGGAGGGTTCACACCGCGCGACGCAACACGGCGCCGCGCCGCTCCTTCACCATGGGCCAGCAGATGCGCAGCCAGGCGGTGAACCGGTCCGGCACGGTCCGCAGCTCCTGGTCCAGCTCGGCGTCGGTCACCGCACGCCAGGCCATCGCTTCACGGTCGTTGGGCCGCACGTCCCCGGTGTATCGGGCGAACAGCACATGGTCCAGCTCATGCTCCACCAGCCCGTTGTCCACCTCAGCGCGATAGATGAAGGTGAACTGGTGCTCGATCGCCTGGCAGTGGATGCCCATCTCCTCGCGCAGCCGCCGCTCGGCCGCTTCCCCGACGGCTTCACCGGGGCGTGGGTGGCTGCAGCAGGTGTTCGTCCACAGGCCACCGCTGTGGTACTTGTCCAGCGCGCGTTGCTGCAGGATCAACCTGTCCCGTGCATCGAACACGAAGACCGAGAAGGCGCGGTGCAGCTCTCCGGTGCGGTGCACCTCCAGCTTGTCGCGTGTGCCGATGGGGGCGTCGTGCCGGTCCACCAGCACCACCTGGTCCTTCAGGTCGCGCACGGTCACCATCAGAGCAGGCCGAAACTGTGACGCAGATAGCTCGTGGTGAGCAGGGCGATCTTCCTCCGGTTGCGCACACGCACACGCTCGCGCAGGATGCGCTCGGTGGGCAGCGCCTTGATCTTCCTGAAGAGGTTGAGGTAGTACACGTAAGCGATGTATACGCCGAAGCGCGCGCCGCGTGGCAGCTGGCGGATGCCCTGGATCGCCGCCTCGAAGTCGGCCGCGATGTCGTTCTCGATGGCCCGCTTGGTCGCGTCATCCATCCGGCTCACGTCAACGCCCGGGAAGTAAGTGCGCCCCAGGTTGTGGTGGTCGTCCTTCAGATCGCGCAGGAAGTTCACCTTCTGGAAGGCCGCGCCCAGCCGCATGGCCGGTGTGCGCAGCCGGTCGTACATGGCATCATCACCCTCGCAGAACACGCGAAGGCACATCAGCCCCACGACCTCGGCACTGCCCAGGATGTACCGCTCATAGCTCCCACGGTCGTGCGTCGTGTCCCGCAGGTCCATGTCCATGCTGTTCAGGAACGTGTCGTACAGCTCGCGCTCGATACCGTACCGGTTCACCACCTGTTGGAAGCTGTGCAGGATGGGGTTCAGGCTTATGCCCTCGGCGATGGCCGTGTAGGTGTCCAGCCGGAACCGGTTCAGCAGGGTGGCCTTGTCGTGCGCATGGAAGGTGTCGACGATCTCGTCCGCGAATCGCACGAAGCCGTAGATGGCGTGGATGGGATCGTGGTAGCGTCGGTCCAGCGACCGGATCCCCAGCGAGAAGGATGTGCTGTAGCTGTAGGTGGTATGCCTGCTGGCCTTCAGGCACACCGCATCGTACAGGGCGATAGTGTTCATGCGGGCATGCGTTGAAGGTCCTTGTCCACCAGACCGGCCACCACCTGCCCACTGATGAGGGCTGGCGGCACGCCGGGACCTGGCACCGTGAGCTGCCCGGTAAAGTAAAGACCGGCCACCTTGCGGCTCTTCATCCTGGGCTTCAGAACAGCGGTCTGTCGCAGGGTGTTCGCCAGTCCGTAAGCGTTTCCCTTGAACGCGTTGTAGTCCTGCTCGAAGTCGTTGATGCAATAGCTGCGCCGGTGCACCAGATGACGCCGAAGGTCCTGACCGGTATGGCGGCTTAACCGATCGAGCACAAGGTCCAGGTAGCGTTGGCGGACCTCCGGCTCGTCGGGCAGGCCGGGTGCGATGGGGATGAGGGCGAAGACGTTCTCGTGGCCCTGGGGTGCGATGCCGGGGTCGGTGATCGACGGGGCCGACACGTACATCAGCGGCCGGCTTGGCCACTGGGGCGCATCGTAGATCTCCTGCGCGTGCCGGTCCAGGTCCTCGTCGAAGAACAGGTTGTGGTGCAGGACCTTCTTCAAGCGGGTGTCGAAGCCCAGATAGAAGAGCAGCGAGGAGGGGGCCATCACCCGGTTGTTCCAGTAGGACGGCGAATAGGTCCGCGCTTCGGCGGGGAGCAGATGCTGATCGACGTGATGATAGTCGGCTCCGGCCACCACCACGTCGGCCTTCAGCTCGCCGCCCCTGGTGTGCACGCCCACGGTGCGTCCGTTCTCCACCAGGATGCGATCCACAGGATGGTCGTAGAGGAACCGTACACCCTGCGCTTCGGCCACGCGCACCATGCCTTCCACGATGCGGCCCATGCCACCCATCGGGTACCAGGTGCCCAGGGCCATGTCGGCGTAGTTCATCAGGCTGTAAAGTGCGGGGGTGCGGGCCGGGGTGGCGCCCAGGAAGAGCACGGGGAACTCCATCAGCTGCCGCAGGCGGGGATCCCGGAAGTGGTCCGCCACGTGCGCGCGCAGAGAGCGGAACACGGCGCTGCGGAGGATCCCGGTGATGAGCCTCGGATGGGCATACTCACCCCAGCTCAGGCTCGGTCGATGCACCAGTTCCCGCATGCCGAGCTCGTACTTCACGCCGGCCTCGCTCAGGAAGCGCTCCAGCTGCGCACCGGCGCCGGGCTCCACCTGCTCGAAGAAGGCCCGCAGTGCATTCCGTTCGGCGGGGACCGACCAAGTGTCGTGGTCGCCGAAGATCACCTGGTACGAGGGGTCGAGCCGAACCAGGTCGTAATGGTCGCTCACCCGTTGGCCAAAGTGGGCGAACCACTGCTCGAACACGTCGGGCATCCAGTACCAGCTGGGCCCCATGTCGAACACGTAGCCGTTCTCACGCAGCACCCTCGCCCGGCCGCCGGGTGTGGCGTTCTTCTCCACCACCGTGACATCGAAGCCACGCTTGGCCAGCGCGGCGGCGGCGGAGATCCCGGCGAAACCGGCACCGATAACGAGGGCGGAACGGCTCAAGCGGCCAGAGGTTTGTCGGTGAGCATGCGCATCAGGCGCTGACGGGCCTGGTGGATCCGGCTCTTTACAGTCCCCACCGGAATGCCCAGGTGGTCCGCGATCTCATGGTATTTGTAGCCTTCATGGTGCATCACGAACGGCTCGCGGAAGGTGGTGTCCAACTGCTCCAGGCTGCGGTCCAGTTCCGAACGCACCATGCGGCTCTCCGCCGTAGCCGGGGTCTGCACCCGGCGCACCGTCGTCCGCTCACGCTCCACGCTGTCCATAAGCACTCGCGTGCGTTTCTGGCGGCGATGGTCATTGATGAAGGTGTTCTTCATGATGGTGTACAACCATGCCTTCAGGTTGGTGTTCTCCTTGAACTTCTCCTGGAACGTGAGCGCGCGCAGCGTGCTCTCCTGCAGGAGATCAAGGGCGTCGTCGCGGTCCTTCGTCAGGCTCAATGCGAAGTAATACAGTTGCTGTCGGAGACCGACCAAATGCTGTTGGAACTCTAGGGTGGACATGGTCGTCTGTTTAAGGTTATTGATCGAGAGTTGGACAAAAGTAGGGTCACAGACGATCCCCTCCAAGATTTTGTCAAAGAATTTATTCTGAAGATTGAACAGACATGACGATCCCCTGACGAACAGGGTTTAATGAATTGATCATCAGCAGAATACAAAGTTCTCGTTGGAGCTGGAACTCCCCTGGTCGCGCTCTTAATGTTCCATCCTGGCCATGATCTCTTAAACACGTTGCCTTGAGACCGGGAAGGTCCTGCCGGGATCGGCGCGGTGGGTCTGGGGCCGGTCGATCCGCAGCGGCCGCCTACCTTCGCGCCCGCTCCACTGGTTCAGCGCATCCCGCCCTTCAGGCGGGAGGGTCGCTGACCGGAGGTTCGATGCGACCGCGTTCTTTTCTGGAAGCATAGCTCAGCTGGTTCAGAGCATCTGCCTTACAAGCAGAGGGTCGCTGGTTCGAATCCGGCTGCTTCCACCGACGACGTTCTTTTTTACTTTCGCGCCCCCATCGGGACCTTAGCTCAGCTGGTTCAGAGCGCATGCTTCACACGCATGAGGTCACTGGTTCGAATCCAGTAGGTCCCAC
>CALMPI010000003.1 GCA_937872175.1 uncultured Flavobacteriales bacterium
ATGCCTTCGCCGAAGGCTTCGGCAGGCGAAGCAGGGGCAGGAGCAGGAGCAGGGGCAGGAGCAGGAGCAGGAGCAGGGGCAGGAGCAGGGGCAGGGGCAGGGGCGGGAGCAGGAGCAGCTGGAGGCTGTTGGCCCAGGTCCGGATCGCGGGATCCCCGATCTTCGCTCCATGCCCACCGTCGCGTTCGTCCTGTTCACCGCTGCCGTGCTCTGGTGCCTGGTCTGGTGCTATAAGGCCACGCGCAGCATCACCTTCCTGGCCGTCGTGGTGCTGCTGGGCACGGTCCACACCGTGCTCGCCGCACGCGGTGTCTACACCAACACCACCGCCTTCCCCCCACCGCAGGTCGCGCTGCTGCTTCCCGTGCTGCTGGCCCTGGCCCTGTGCATCGCGCTTCCCGCAGGACGGCGCTGGATCCACGGGCTGCCGCTCTTCGCCCTCACCGCCATCCACGTGCTGCGCATCCCTGTGGAGCTGGTGCTGCACCAGGGCTATGTGGCCGGCCTGCTTCCCCGCGACATGACCTACAGCGGCTTCAACTTCGACATCCTCAGCGGCATCAGTGCGGTGGTCATGCTCCTGTGGCTGCGCAGCAACAGACCGCCGTCACGCGCCGTGCTCATCGGCTGGAACCTCGTCTGCCTGGTGCTGCTCGCCATCGTGGTCACCACCGCCGTGCTCAGCATCCCCAGCAGCATCCAGCGCATCAACTTCGATCAACCCAACGTGCTGGTGACCGCTCCGCCCTGGGTGCTGCTGCCCGCCGTCCTCGTGCCGGCCGTGCTCTGGGCCCATGTGGCGGCCTTGGTCGGCTTGATCGGGCAGGGCGCGCCGAAGAGTTCCGCATAGTGCCCGTACCGGTCCTTTCCCCACCGTCATCGCCACTTGTCCTGCACGCATTGAACTCCCCTCCTGCGCGTGGATCCCTACCACGCGCCGGTCAAGGAGGGGCTGGGGGTGGTAGCGGCTCAGGTACGCCCGGCCCTTCTGCGGTTCGAAACCTCCCCGTTCCCCTCCTTGCTCGGAGCAGCGAGCGTTCGCTGCTCAGGAGGGGGCTTGTTCGCGTCTTGTACCCGTCCGGATCCGGGAGACCGCCACGGCGCCCCACCCACCCGTCCATCGCAGCGCCTCGCAGTGACGGTGAGGAAATGCTCCGCGCTATACCCCAACACGTCATCGCGAGCCCGGCTCTGCGGGCGAAGCGATCTCCCCGGAAGTGCCCCAGCCTACCTCCGGGGAGACTGCCACGGCGCCCCACCCACCAGCCCATCGCAGCGCCTCGCAGTGACGGTCAGGAAATGCTCCGCACTCTACCCCACACGTCATCGCGAGCCCGGCTCTGCGGGCGAAGCGATCTCCCCTCCCAGAACGTCATCCCGAGGCGGTCCGGTTCGGCAGCTGGAAGCTTGAGGCTAGTGGCCGGTGGCCGGAAGCTTGAGGCTTCGGGCTTGAGGCGAACTCCAGCGAGCATCCGTGTCCATCGGTGTCCATCAGTGGTTCAGCTCATTCAGCTGGAGGCCTGTGGCCGGAAGCTTGCGGCTGGAGGCCGAGCCCACTATCGCCGTCAGGTCGTCTCTTCTTTCAGCTTTCAACTTTCAGCTTTCCGCTTTTCCTCCATCACTCCACCACCATCCTCCCCCCGCTCACCCACCGCCCATCCACCACCAGGTGCACATGATAGAGCCCGGCCGGATAGCCCGACACATCCAGGGTGCAGCGCTTCTCGGCCAGCGTCACCGGCACCGTCCCCACCAAATGCCCCGCCGCACTCACCACGGACACCTGTGCACCGCCAGCCAGTCCCTCCGGCAGTTCCCACGCCAGCCGTGCCACGTCGCGGGCCGGGTTCGGCGCCACCGTCAGCGCACCGCGCCAGGTGGTCACCTGGCTCTGCAGGCCCGTGATCAGGTGGCAGCCCGGCTCCAGGCAACCCAGGCTGTCCACCTTCACCACCCACGTGTCCTGCCCGTAGATCGGCGGATCGTTCGGGTTGTTGCTGCTCGGATAGGCCGTGCCCACGGCAATGAAGCCGCCGTCCGGGGTGGGCATCACGTCGCGCAAGGTCCCTTTCCCCAGCGTCCACAAGCTGTCCGCGTAGTGGTAGTACCGCAACCACAGGCTGTCGCCCTGCGCCGTTGTGCGTAGCAACACACCGTTCAACGGATCGGGCAGGGAGCTCTGGCCCACCGCGATGAGGTCCCCACCGGGGCTCACCTCCTTCACGGCGAAAAGCGCATTGTTGAATTGGGCCCCGTCATACGTCTTGTTCCACAGCGTCGTCCCATCCGGATCGACCTTCACCAGCGCCAGCACTTGATCTTCGTCCACGTTCAACGTGAAGCTGGTCGCAAAAACCGTCGCGCCGTCGGCGGTGCTGGTCACATGAGCATTGGGGAAATCGTTGTGCACGGTACCATAGGTCTCCTGCCAATCCTCCATCCCCAGGCTATCCACCCGGATCAGCCACGGATCGTAGTTCCCTCCTCCCGCATCCAACTGGCCGCCCAGGTAGTAGCCGTTCCCAGGCGCCAGGTCCACCGTCGTCAAATACTCTGTACGGTTCGGTAGCCCGTAGGTCTGCACCCACTCCAGGTTCCCCAGGCTGTCCACCTTCAGCAGAAAGCCGTCCAAGCTGGTTCCGCTGGCGCTGGTCTCCCCCGTGATCACGTACCCGCCGTCAGGGGTCTGCATGCCCGTTCGCCCTGCCCAATCTTCTGGCAGCTGGGTGTAGCTGTACATGGTATCCAGCGCACCTGTAGCGTTGAACAAATACAGCACAGGACTTAGACGTCCCAACGAGTCCAACTGTCCACCACCCATTCCAATGCCACCCCCGCTGCGCTGAAAACTCGAGTTGGCCCATCCAGAGGATGTCGCGCAGCATGGGGTAACCACCAACTCGGCATCAGTCAGGTGTCCATCAAGCCCCAAGCGGAGTACGTAGGCCACCGAGCTGTACACCACCTGTCCATTGGACCATTTCGTGCCGCCGATGGCGAAGTAGCCGCTATCACCTTGCAGTTCCACTGAGAACCCATTCTCAGCGCGGGCCTGGCCACTGGCATCATATCGGCCCATGAACTCCTGTGCGGTACTCTCGGTAATGGGCAGCAGGACCCCTGCGAACGCGGTGCTCAGTGTTACAACGAGCTTCATTGCACCAATTCGAACTTGGTCACCCCGATGCGGATGCCATCCGCCTCAAGCACGGCGGTGTAGACACCGGTAGCCAAGTTACGCGTGTCCAGGTGCTCCCGTCCGCTCAAGGGAGACTGCCACGCCGGCTATCCGGTGAACTCCCCTCCTGCGCGTGGAACACTCCACGCGCCGGGCAAGGAGGGGTTGGGGGAGGTTTCGACTCAGCCAAGCCGCATGCTTCATGAACGCGGGAACCACCCCGTGCCCCTCCTTGTGCGGAGCAGCGAGCCTTCGCTGCTCAGGAGCGGGCTTGATCCGAGCGTGTACCCGTCCACCTCAGGGAGATCGCCACGCATCCCTCCGGGCTGCTCGTGATGACGGTTCGGCAGAGCCTCGCGCCTACAGGTTCTCCAACAACCAGTTCGTCATCTGCTCATACAGGAACAGCCGCGTGTTGCCGCCGTAGATCCCGTGGTTCCGATCGGGGTAGGCGAACTGGTCGAAGGGCTTGTTGGCCTTGATCAGCGCCAGCGTCATCTCCGCGGCGTTCTGGAAGTGCACGTTGTCATCGCCCATGCCGTGGATCAGCAGGTACTTGCCCTTGAGCTTCTCCACGTGGTTGATGGGGCTGTTGTCGTCGTAGCCCGAGGCATTGGTCTGCGGCAGGCCCATGTAGCGTTCCGTGTAGATGGTGTCGTAGTAGCGCCAGTTGGTCACCGGGGCCACGGCGATGGCGGCCTTGAACACGTCGGCGCCCTTGGTGATGCACAGGCTGCTCATGTAGCCGCCGTAGCTCCAGCCCTGGATGCCGATGCGCGTGCCGTCCACATAGGGCTGCTGCGCCAGCCACTGCGCGGCCGCGATCTGGTCCTCCGTTTCGTATTTGCCCAACTGGCCATAGGTGATGTGGCGGAAGGCCTTGCCCCGGCGGCCGGTGCCGCGCGGATCCACGCAGGCCACCACATAGCCCTGCTGCGCCAGCAGCTGGTGCCACAGCCCGCCGCGGCCCTCCCACTGGTCCAGCACCTCGTTGCTGTTGGGGCCGCTGTACTGCGTCATGAACACGGGATACTTCTTCGCCGCATCGAAGCCCGGCGGCTTGATCATCCAGCCGTTCAGCGTCACCCCGCCCGGCGTGGTGAACTGGAAGAACTCCCGCGGCTGCAAGGCGAAGGGCGCCATCCGCTCGCGCAGGGCCGCGTTGTCCTTCAGCGTCTTCACCAGCTTGCCGTCGGCGTTCAGCAGGGTGATCACCGGCGGTTCGTTGGCCGTGCTGCGCGTGTTGATGAAGTAGCGGAAGCCCTCGCTCCATTCCGCATCGTTGTAGCCGCCCGGCGGGCTCAGCTGCGCCAGCCCCTTGCCGCCCAGCCCCACGGCATACACCTCCTGTTCGCGCGGGCTGCGCTTGCTGGCGGTGAAGAGCACCCGCTTGCGCGCCGCGTCCACCCCCTGCACGGCCAGCACGTCCCATTCGCCCTGCGTCAGCGCGCGCTGCACCTTGCCGTCCATGCTGCACCATTGGATGTGGTTCCACCCGTCCTTCTCGCTGGTGAGGATGAAGCCGCTGCCGTCCTCCAGGAAGTGCAGGTCGTCCGTCACTTCCACGTAGGTGTTGCTCTTCTCCCGGTAGATCTCCTTGGTGATCACGCCGATCTGCGGCGGGGGCGGGTAGGCCATCCACGCGGTGAACAGCACCTTCGTCTGCTGCAGGCGGTCCATCAGCATGTACCATAGCACGTCGTCCTTGGTGGTCCACCCGAAGCGGGGGATGTAGGTCTCGCTGAAGGTCTCGCCCAGGCCCACCGCGCGGGTGACGCCGTTGCGGGTGTCGTACACGTACAGGGACACCGTGCTGTTCTGCTCGCCGGCCTTGGGGTACTTGAAGCGGTACTCGCGCGGGTAGAGGCGGTTCTCGTAGTAGGTGAGGTCGAACTCCGGCACGGCCGTCTCATCGGTGCGCAGGAAGAGGAGTTGCGTGCCGCCGGGGCTCCACTTGTAGCCCTGCACCAGGGCGAATTCCTCCTCGTACACCCAATCGGTGGCGCCGTTGATCACGCGGTTCAGCGCACCGTCGCTGGTCACACGCGTCTCGGTCATCGTGGCCAGGTCCACCACGTACAGGTCATTGTCGCGCACGAAGGCGGCCTTGCTGCCGTCCGGGCTGAAGGTGGCCAGCCGCTGCTTGCCCTTCGCAGGGTCGCTCAACGGGCGCAGGGTGCGCGTGCCCCGGTCCAGGATGTGGTGCTCGGCGAAATAGCTGTAGCGGTACAGCGGCTCGGTGCCCGTGCGCAGCATCACCTTCTTCTCGTCGGCGCTGAAGCTGTAGCCGTCCACGTCGATGGGCGTGCTGGCGCCGGCGGGCACCAGGTCCTGGCCCGCCACCAGGGTGGCCACCTTCTCGCCGGTGCGGTAGGCGTACTGCACGATGGCCGGCGCGCCGTTCTCCTCCTCCAGCGCCGTGTAGTGCTCGCCGTCGCGCATGCCCTCCAGCCCGCCCACGAACTCGGTGCTGAAGGTGGGCGAGGCCCAGATCTCGCGGTTGGTGAGGGGCTTCTGCGCAAGGGCCAGAAGGCCCATCGACGAAAGAAGCAGCGCGGCGGGGAGGCGGTGGTGCAGCATGGCGGTCAACAAGGGCGGGCAAGATACTTCGCCCGGTCCGCGTGCCCGTGGCAGCGTCAACCGCCGGTCACCGCATCACGGCACGCTACTTTTGCAGCGCCGTGCACACCCTCGAACCCTTCTGGAACTGGCGCCACCGCTACATCAGCGAGGAGGACGAACGTTCGCCCTTCTTCGGCCGCGAGCACAGCGAGTTCGAGTTCACGCATGCCGTGTACGACCACGCCATCCATCCGCAGTGGGACGAGTTCGGCTCGGCCACGCTCTACCTCAAGGTGCTCTTCGCCGACTACGACGCAGGCTGGGCCGTGCTGGAGCTCATCGGCGAGTGGAACGACCTGCTCGGCAACGACGTCATGTTCCTCAAGCGCGACATCGTGGAACCCCTGATGGACCAGGGCATCGAGCGCTTCATCCTCATCGGCGAGAACGTGCTCAACTTCCACGCCAGCGACGAGAGCTACTACGAGGAGTGGTTCGAGGAGGTGAGCGATCGCGACGGCTGGATCGCGCTGCTCAACTTCAGGGAGCATGTGCGCGACGACCTCAAGGCGGCCAACATCGACCAGTACTTCCTGCTCGGCGGCACCCTGGACCAGGTGGACTGGCGCACCTTCGAGCCCGAGGACCTCTACGACAAGGTGAGCGCCTTCGTGCAGCGGCGCATCGGGGCCTAGCTCATCCCACGGTGAAGGGGATGCGCAGCTCGGGCCTGTTCCCGTCGCGCACCAGCAGCACGTACTGCCCTGCACGCAGGCCGGGCAGCGGCAGCACAACGGCGCCGGTGGACCGTTCCTGCAGCAGCACGCGCCCGGTGAGGTCCACGATGGTGAGCAGGGCGCCGGCGGCCGGTGGATGTCGGAAGGTGAGCGCATCGCGCGCCGGCACCGGGTGCACCAGCAGCACCGCCGGGTCCTCCGCTTCCGCCACGCTGGTGGCGCAGGCCGCCCCGGGCAGTTGCCGCACCGAGCAGAAGCCCGCGATGCTCATCGCCGTGTTGAACCCCGGGTCGTTCGGCCAGGCATGGCCCACCCCCTGGATGCGGATCAGGTTCACCGGCTCGCCCACGCTGCCGTCGCAGAACACCAGCTGGTCCACCGTCGGCGAGATGGGGTAGGGGAGGTAGGCATCTTCGCCGCAGGTGGCGCTGCCGAAGGAGCTCAACGGCCAGTTCCAGGTGGCGGGGTCATGGTCGGTGTCCGGGTATTCCACCACCGGATCGGGATCACCGTGCACGTGGAACAGCGGCACCGGCACGAAGCCGGCCCCGAAGGCGGACATCAGGTAGCTGTTGTCCCCCCACAGGCTGCCGGCCACCGGCGCAAAGGAGGCGATGCGGTCCGCCAGGTGCAGGGCCAGGTTGTATACCATGAAGCCGCCGTTGCTGTGGCCGGTCACATACACGCGTGTCGCGTCAATGCTGTGCGCGGCGCAGAACCAGTCGATCAGCTCGCTGATGAACTGCACGTCGTCCGTGGCGCCGAGGTCGCCCACGCCGCCGTGGCCCGGCTGATCGTCGGCGTACACGTTCCATTGCAGGTCGCCGCCGATGGTGGTGCTGTTGGGGTACACCACGGTGAGGTCGTACGCGTCCGCGGCGGCGTCCAACCCGCTCGCAGCGCGCAGGCCCGCCCCCGTGCCGCCCGTGCCGTGCAGCGCGATCAACAACGGGCGCCCGGGGGCCACCGCTGCGCCCGGTGCGTGGTAGATGAAGCTGCGGGTGAGGCCCTGCGACAGCAGGGTGCCGTTGCCATCGAAGGCGCCGGCCATGGTGGGCAGCAGTGCGAGCAGCAGGAGCGGTAGGTTCAGCGCAGGAGCACGCATGGCGTCGGTGGGCGATGGGACGGCCCAGCGTGAAGCTACACGTTCCGCGCTTCGCCCCGGTGCACGGTGGCGAGCAGCTGGCCCAGCACCACCCGGTCGATCGGCAGGCTCACGTCCTCGATCCGCGCGTTATCCAGGGCCAGCCAGCGGAACACCTCCTGGTCCGCGCCCTCCCCGATGCCCGCGAACGGCTCGGTCACCACGCGAAGACCGGCCGGGTCCGGGGTGCGAAAGGTGTAGTACACGCTCACCACCTGCATCGGCGTGCTGTTGAAGACGCTCTGCTGGAAGAAGTCGGTGGTGTAGACGTGCTCCAGGTCGAAGGCGTCCACACCGAGCTCCTCGCGGATCTCGCGCACCAGGCATTCCTTCAACCCCTCGCCGTACTCCAGCCCGCCGCCGGGGAACTTCGTGATGCGCTGCCCGCGGATCAGTTCGTCGGCCACGAGCACATGCCCATCATGCACCAGCAAGCCGTAAACGCGCAGGGTGAATTGTGGCATGGATCAGTCCGGTTTGCGACCGCGCAGCATCTCCCGCTTGCCCGGCGGGCCGGTGAGCTTCTCCACCCGGAAACCGACGGCCTCCAGGGTGCGGCGCACCTCGCCCTTGGCGCTGTAGGTCACCAGCACACCTCCGGGGCGCAGCGCCCGGTACAGCCGGGTGAACACCTCGGCCGTCCACAGCGCAGGTTGTTTGCTCGGGGCGAACGCATCGAAGTACACCATGTCGAAGGCCGCTTCATCCGCGAGCCCTTCCACGCCGACCTGCCGCCAGCTGAACTGGAAGCCTCCGAGGCCCTCGGTGGTGGTGCCGGGCGCTGCGGTCATCGCGTCCAGCCAGGCGTCGGTGAGCGTGGGCACCCCGCATTGGGTGCAGTGCTCCACCGCCTCCAGCAGGGGGCGGGGCAGGGGATGTGGTTCCAACGCCGTGTACCGCACGCGGCACTTGCCCTCCACGCATTGCAACCAGGTGAGCAGCATGTTGAGGCCGGTGCCCAGGCCCACCTCCAGCACATCCACGTCGGCCTTGTCCACCGCGCGCAGCCCATGCACGATGAACACATGCCACGACTCCTGCAGCGCGCCATGCAGGCTGTGGTACGGCTCGTCCATCGACGGGTCCAACAGCGTGTTGGAGCCATCCGCCGTGCGCACCACCTGCAACGGGGACCGGTCGTGGAGCTCGCTCATCCGGCGGTAAATTTGGGCACATGCGCACGATCCCCGCCGTCCCCTTCATCCTCGCCTCCTTGATGCCCTTGCCGTCCGTGGGGCAGGACTGGGTGCGGATGTACCACGACCCCGCGGTGCCGCTCCATGAGGTGGAGCAGGCCCACGCCGACCACTTCACCGGCCGCGCGCCCGAACGCGGCAAAGGCCGCAATGTCTTCGCCCGCGAGGCCTGGTTCTGGTCGCAGCGCCTGTATCCCGAAGGGGTGCGGCCCGATCCCGGCGCCTACGCCCGCGCTTGGAAGCAGATGAAGGATATGCCGGTGCCCGCTGCGCCCAAGAGCGCCGCCTGGCAACCGATCGGTCCCGCGGCATGGGACTCGTGGAGCTACAACCCCGGCAATGGCCGCGTGCACACCGCCGCCGTGTCGCCGCTGGACCCCAACACCATCTACGTGGGCACACCGGCCGGAGGCCTGTGGCGCACCACCGACGGCGGTGTCAATTGGAACGCGCTGGGCCAGGACCTGCCCTCGCTCGGCATCACAGGCATCGCACTGCACCCCACGGATGCCAACATGCTGTACATCGCCACGGGCGACGGCTACTCGCGCGACACGTATGCCTTGGGTGTGCTGAAGAGCACCGATGGTGGTGCCACCTGGAACAGCACCGGCCTGGATTGGGACGTGCATCAGGTGCGCACCACGCGCCGTCTGCTGATGCATCCCACCGATCCGGACGTGCTCTTCTGCGCGGCCAACATCGGTCTCTATCGCACCACGGATGCCGGATCCTCCTGGCAGCGCGTCGCGTTGGGCAACTTCTTCGACGTGGCCTTCAAGCCCGGTGACCCATCGGTGGTGTACGCCACCAGCGATCAGGTGCACCGCAGCACCGATGGCGGGGCCACCTTCACCACGGTCACGAGCGGCCTGCCAGCGGCGGGCCTCGTGGTGCGCATGGCCCTGGCGGTGACCCCGGCCGATCCACAGCTGGTGTATGTGCTGGCCGGTCGCGAGGACGACGGCGGCTTCCAGGGGCTTTACCGCAGCACCGACGGCGGCAGCACCTTCACCACGCGCAGCACCACGCCCAACATCATGGGCTATTCGGAAAGCGGCAACGACAGCGGCGGCCAGGCGTGGTACGACCTGGCCCTCACTGCCGACCCGGTGAACGCGGGCACGATCTACGCCGGCGGCATCAACGTGTGGAAGAGCGTCAACGGCGGCACCACGTGGACGAACATGAGCCACTGGACCTGGCCCAGCACCGTGGGCTACACCCATGCCGACATCCATCATCTGCAGTTCGCCAACGGCCAGCTCTATTGTGGCAGCGACGGCGGCTTCTTCCGCAGCCCCAACGGCGGTGCCGACTGGTTCGACCTGAGCGCCGGCCTGGAGGTGTCGCAGGTCTACCGCATCGGGGTATCGTCCGCCCAGACCGGTCTGGTGGTGAGCGGCCTGCAGGACAACGGCAGCATGCAGTGGGAGAACAGTGTGTGGACGCACGTGCAGGGCGGCGACGGCATGGAAGGGCTGGTGGACAAGGACGATCCGCTGGTACGCTTCTGCAGCGCGCAATACGGGTCCATCTACCGCTCCTTCGATGGCGGGCAGAGCTTCGGAAGCGTCAGCTTCGACATCCCCGAGGAGGGCGCGTGGGTGACGCCCTACATCCAGGACCCCACCGTGCCGGGGCGGCTCTATGCCGGCTACAACAACCTGTGGCGCAGCAACGACCTGGGCGACTCGTGGACCAACATCAGCAACATCACCACCGGCCGCAAGGTGCGCGCCATCGCCGTGGCCCCCAGCGACCCCGATGTCATCTACTTCAGCAACGATGGCGCTCTGCGGCGCAGCACCAACGGCGGCGCCACCTGGGACATCCTCACCGGCCTTCCGGCCCAGGCGCTCACGGCCATCGCCGTCGACCCCACGGATGCCGACCGGGTGACGGTGACCTGCTCCGGCTTCCGCGAAGGCGTGAAGGTGTTCCGCAGCGTGGACGGCGGCGACACGTGGACCGACCACAGCGGCAACCTGCCCAACGTGCCGGTGAACACCGTGGTGCTCACCGGCGCGAACGACGGCCTGTACGTGGGCACCGACCTCGGTGTGTTCTACCGCGATGCCACGCTGGGCAACTGGCAGCCCTTCGGCCAGGGCCTGCCCGCCGTGGTGGTGATGGAGCTGGAGCTGGACGGCACGGGACAGTGGCTTTACGCCGCCACCTACGGCCGCGGCGTGTGGCGCACTCCGGTGTACAGCCCCAGCGGCGATCCCCCGGTGGCCGACCTCCGCGCGGTGAACGACGTGGTGTGCGGCGGTGCGCCCGTGCGCTTCGTCGACCAGGCCCTGGAGGCCGCGCCCGGCTGGAGCTGGCAGTTCCCCGGCGGCAACCCGTCCAGCAGTACCGACGCCACGCCCGCAGTGACCTATCCCGCGAGCGGGTCCTACACCGTGAGCCTCACGGTGAGCAACGCGTTCGGCAGCGATACGGAGACGCGCACGGTGGATGTGGAGGTGAGGCCCGAGGAGATCCAGGTGGAGCTCGTGTTCGACCAATACGCCGGCGAGAGCGCCTGGAGCATCGTGGACGACAACGGCCTGGTGGTGGCCACGGGCGGGCCCTACAACGGGCAGATCAACACGGCCACGCTGACGGCCACGGCCTGCCTCGACGCGGGCTGCTACACCTTCATCATGCACGACGCTTACGGTGACGGCATGTGCTGCGACGCGGGCAACGGCAGCTACACGGTGACGGGCGCGTTCACGGGCTTCATCGCGGACGGCGCCAGCTTCGGCATGGAGGAGAGCACGCCCTTCTGCGTGGACGCCTCGGTGGGCCTTCCCCCGCGACCCGCCACCTTGCTTCGGTTGCGCAGCGAGGGTGACGGCGTGTACACGTTGCTCGGCGCTCCGGCGGGCGAGCGCTGGTGGGTGCTGGACGGGCTGGGGCGCGTGGTGCGCGACGGCCTGCTGGCACCTGAGGGCGGTGAGCTGCGCGTGGACCTGCGCGACGCTGCGTCAGGCACGTACACCCTGCGCGGTGCGGGCGGTGCGGGCGTGAAGCTCGTGCGCGGCTACTGACCGAGGATGCGGATCTCCGTGCGGCGGTTGCGCGCCTTGTTGGCGGCGCTGTCGTTCGGCGCCACCGGTTGCGTGGGCCCGTAGCCCTTCACCTCCAGCCGGTCGGCCGCGATGCCCTGCGCGGTGAGGTGGTCCACCACGGCCTGCGCCCTGGCCTGCGAGAGCTTCAGGTTGTGCTCGGCGCTGCCGTCACCATCCGTGTGGCCGCCCACCTCCAGCCTTAGTCCCGGATTCTCTGTGAGCATCTGCCTGAGCTGGGCCAATTCGGCGTGCGAACCCGGTTGCAGGTCGGCCTTGTCGCGATCGAAGAACAGGTTGCGCATCACTTCCACACCGCCCACCTCCAGCGGCTTCATGCCCACCTCCAGTGCCAGCTCCACCGTGCCTTCCGCGCCCACCTCGATGTGCTGGCTGTGGAAGAGGTAGCCGTTGGCGCGCACGTGCAGGGCGTAGGCGCGGCCCGCCGGCACCGTGGCCATGAACTCGCCCGTCTCCCGGTCGCTCTGGAACCGCGCCACCAGGCTGGCGTCGGCGAGGTCCAACAGGTCGATGTCGGCCTCCAGGCCCTTGAGAGCGCGCAGGTCCTTCACCCAGCCCTTCACCAGCACGGTGGCCATCGTGGGCGCCGGGGTCGCATCCACGGCGGTGGCGGCGGTGGCCGTCTCCTGCGTGGCCGGATCGGGCATGAACTCCACTTGGTAGACGTCGTCCTCGCCCAGGCCTCCCGGCCGCAGCGAGCTGAAGTAGCCCGTGCTGCCGCTGGCGTTCATCACGAAGAACAGGTCGTCGTCGGCACCGTTCACCGGCCAGCCCAGGTTCTCGGGCTTCGACCACTGGCCGCCTTCCAGCGCGCTTCGGAAGATGTCGTAGCCCCCCATGCTGTTGTGGCCCTTGCTGCTGAAGTAGATCGTACGCCCATCGGGATGCACGAAGATGCCGTCCTCGTCGAAGCGCGTGTTGATCGTGGGCCCCAGGTTCTCGGCCGGTCCCCAGTCCTGCGCGGCGGCGTCCCACTTGCTGCGGTAGATGTCCTGTCCGCCAAGGCCCTCCTCCGGACGGTCGCTCACGAAGTAGAGCCACTGCCGGTCGAAGCTGTACCAGGCGCTGCTCTCGTGGTAGCGCGTGTTCACGTTCAAACCCAGCGGACGGGGCTCGCTCCAGGTCTTGCCGGTGCGCTTGGTCTCGAAGAGGTCGCCCGTGCCTTTCACATCGCGGTAGATCAGCATGGTGCGCCCATCATTGAACAGCCCCACCGAGGCGTCGTTGATCGGCGTGTTCACCGGCTCGGGCAGCGGCGCAGGGTCGCTCCAGCCCTGATCGCCGTGCGTGCTCACGTACACATCCTCGAAGTACTCGTTGGTGGCCTTGTTGATCTTGCCCCCGGTGGTGTTGGACCGGCGCGAGGTGTAGAAGAGGGTGCCACCATCGGCGGTGAGCAGCACGCCGTAATCGCTCTCCGGACTGTTGATGCGCGCACCCAGGTTGGTCACGCGCACGTTCGCCGGCCTGGCGGCCAGGGCTTTGCCGTTGCGGCATTCGGCCAGGTGCTTGTCGGCCATGTTGTAGGCCGGCTCGGGATCGGGGTTGCGCGCCTTGCGCACCTTGTGGTCCTCGTACTCCGCGATGGCCTCGTCCCACCGGCCGTTGAGCTGCAGCGCATAGCCGCACAGGAAGTGCACGCGCGGCATGGCCGGATCGAGCGCCGCCGCCCGCAGGAACCAGTCGGCCGCCTCGTGGCGCTGCTCGCCGTTGAGGTGGCAGAGCCCGATGCGCACGTTCAGCTCGGCGTTGTCGGGGTTCACGGCATGGGCCTGCAGGTACAGCGGTAGCGCCTGCGCATAGGCCGCACCTCCGACCTCGGCCAGCTTATCCGCCTGCTGCATCGCCCGAAGCGCGTTGTCCAGGGCGGCCTTGTCCGCGATGTGGTCGCGGTCGAAGGGGATGTTGCCCTGCGCCCGCACCAGCACGGCGCAGAGCAACAGCAGCAGGAGGGGGAGGGCACGCAGGGTCATGGCCGGTGGTTTTCGCCGAAGCGCTGTTCATACGAAGGTCGCCCGCGAATGTTCAACCGCCAAGCGTGCGGCTACTTTCGCCCCGCCGCGCCAGATGCGGCTTCCTTACTTCCCATGGCCAAGCGCACCGCACGCCCCTCCCGACCGTCCAAACCCGCCAGCATCCTCGGGCCTGCCTCGATGGAGTTCCTGGAGACCTACCTCAACAACGCCAGCCCCACGGGCTTCGAGACCAGCGGCCAACGCCTGTGGCTCGACTACCTGCGGCCCTATGTGGACGACCACTTCACCGATGCCTATGGCACCGCCGTGGGCGTGGTGAACCCCGACGCGAAGTTCAAGGTGGTGATCGAGGCCCACGCCGACGAGATCAGCTGGTTCGTCCACTACATCACCAAGGAGGGCTTCATCTACGTGCGCCGCAACGGCGGCAGCGATCACCTCATCGCCCCCAGCAAGCGCGTCAACATCCACACCGAGAAGGGCATCGTGAAGGCCGTGTTCGGCTGGCCCGCCATCCATGTGCGCAACGGCAAGAACGACCCGGTGCCCGCGCTGGACAACATCTTCCTGGACTGCGGCTGCAGCAGCAAGGAGGAGGTGGAGAAGCTGGGTGTGCACGTGGGCTGCGTGATCACCTACGAGGACGAGTTCATGGTGCTGAACGGGCGACACTTCGTGGGCCGGGCCCTGGACAACCGCATCGGCGGCTTCATGATCGCCGAGGTGGCCCGCCTGCTGCATGCCGAGCGCAAGCGTCTGCCCTTCGGACTGTACATAACCAACAGCGTGCAGGAGGAGGTGGGCCTGCGCGGTGCCGAGATGATCGTGGAGCGCATCCGTCCGAACGTGGCCATCGTGACCGATGTGACGCACGACACGCAGACGCCGCTGATGAACAAGGTGCAGAACGGTGACATCGCCTGCGGGCAGGGTCCCGTGCTGAGCTACGCGCCCGCCGTGCACAACAACCTGCTGAAGCTGATCGTGGATACCGCGACGCGCAACAAGATCCCCTTCCAGCGCATGGCCGCCAGCCGCGCCACGGGCACGGACACCGATGCCTTCGCCTATGGCGCCGCCGGTGTGCCCAGTGCGCTCATCAGCCTGCCGCTGCGCTACATGCACACCACGGTGGAGAGCGTGCACCGCAATGATGTGGAGCAGGTGATCAAGCTGATCCACGCCAGCCTGCGCGCCCTGCGCAACGACCACGACCTGCGCTACATCCGCTGATCACACCGCGTGCATGAGGCCCTCGCTGGACGAGAACACGCGTTCGGCGCTGCACTTCACGCTGCTGGGGCTGGGCCTGGTGGGCGGCGCCCGGCTGGCCTACTGGTGGGTGGGGAAGCTGCTGCTGGACGGGCATCCGGGTGCGGCCTTCCTGCTGCCCTGGCGTGCGGGCTATCTGCTCGCCGATCCGTACACCGTGGTGCATGCGGCGCCGACCCTGCCCTTGCGGCTGGCCGTGGCGGTGGGCTACGCCTTGTTGTCCGGTTCGTTGGCCGCGGTGATCGCATCCGCGTTCCGCATCCCGGCCTGGGTGGCCGTCGGCCGTGTGGTCGGGCTGGTGGTCCTCCCGATGGCCCTGGCCTCGGCGCTCGTGTTCCCGCCTCGCAGCGCCACCCCCGATCCGACGACAGGCTCCTGGCGGGTGTGCGAGCGGACCGCACTGCCGGGCGGCCTCACCCTGCCCGGCACGGCCCGCTGCACCACCGTCGAAGTGGACACGATGCATGTCCATCTGGCGACCGACGCGGCGCAGCTCATGCTCGGCGGCCGCGTGATCGGCGAGGCGCCGCACACCGGTGTGGGGCTGATCGACAGCACGCGCGCCGCGTTGGCGGTGGAGGTGTTGGACGAGCGCTTGGCAACCCGGCGGCCGCGTTGAGCCACGCGACCTATTTTGCACGCATGCGCACCACCCGGATCCCCGCCCGGGCCACCTGGCCGCTGCGCCAGCTGGTGCTGCGGCCCGGCCGGCCGGTGGAGGACTGCGACTTTCCGCACGACACCGATGCGAGCACCATCCACCTGGGCGCCTGGTCGGAGGATGCGCTGGTGGGCATCGCATCGGTGTATGCCGAAGCCTGTGCCCAGCTTCCGGCGGCGAAGCCGTTCCGGCTGCGTGGCATGGCCGTGCATCCCGACAGGCAGGGGCAGGGGGTGGGCGCCCTGCTCGTGCATGAAGCGCTGGAGGCCGTGCGCGCCGAAGGGGGCGACCTGCTGTGGTGCAACGCCCGCACCTCCGCCAGCGGGTTCTACTCCGGTCTCGGGTTCGCCGTGGAAGGAGAGGCCTTCGAGCTGCCGGGCATCGGTCCGCACCACCTGATGCACCGGCGACCATGAAGCGGCTGCCTGCGGACGCCCTGGCGATGGTCGCCCTGGTGGCGCTGGCGCTGGTGGTGCGCAGCCTCTTCGTGGGCCTGCTGGGCCTGGCGCACGACGAACCCTTCACCGTGTACTGGGCGCACCGTCCGCTGGCCGAGCTCTTCGCGCAGCTGCGCCAGGAGAACAACCCGCCGCTCCATTTCCTGCTGGTGAAGGCCGTGCTGCCGTTCGCCGGTCACGATGTGGCCTGGCTTCGGATGCCCAGCGTGGTGGCTTCCGGCCTCACCGCCTGGCCGCTCTTCCTGATCGGTCGCGCGCTCGGTGGGCGGGTGACCGGGTTCGCGGCCGTCCTGCTCTTCATCTGCAGCAGCTACCAGCAGGGGTTCGCCCATGAAGTGCGGGCCTATCCGCTGTTCCAGCTCCTCGCTGTGGCCGGTGTGTGGCAGCTGGTGCGGGTGGCGCAGGCCGCTCCGCAGCCTCCACGTGCCGCCCTGCCCGTGCTCGCCCTGCTCAACGTGGCCATGGTGTACACCCACTTCTTCGGCTGGCTGATGCTGGGCGTGCAGGCCCTGCTGGTGCTGCTGGTGCCCGCGCTGCGGCCGGCCCGTCGCACCCTGGCCCTTGCCGCCGGTGTGGCGCTGCTCGCGTACATCCCCTATGCCGCCGTGCTGTTCGAGCGCTTCAGCCGGTCCGTGGGACAGGGCACCTGGCTCACCGTGCCGCCGCCCGAGGAGGTGTACAACATGCTCTGGCGGTGGAGCAACGCCCCGGTGCTGGTGCTGCTCTTCCTCGCGGCCGTTGCGGTGGCCTCCCTTCGGCGCGAAGGGCGTGGTCCCCTGTGGTCCGTGGGCCTGCTGTGGGCGCTGCTCCCGCTCCTGGGCCTCTTCGTGCTGAGCCAGCGCGTGCCCGTGTTCCTGGACCGCTACCTGCTGTTCGCGGCGCCGGGCTGGTGCCTGCTGGTGGCCCACGCGCTGTTGAACGCGGCATCCCGCAGGGAGGTGGGCTGGACCCTGGCGGCCGTGGGTGTGGGCGGCATGGCCCTCACCTTCGAGCCGGGTCGCGGTCCCGAGGGGCGGCCCGAGCGTGTGGTGGCGGTGGCCCGGGCCATGGGCAAGGACCGCGCCCCGGTGCTGCTGATCCCCGCTTGGTACGCCCACACCTATGCCTGGCACATGGACCCCGCCCTCTTCGCCCACACCGGCACCTGGACCGAAGCCCTCGCGGCCCGCGGCATCCATCCGGTCGATGACCCCGTGCAGCCGCCCGCTGTGGCCGCCATGGAGGACACCCTGGTGCTGGTGGACGCCGGTGCGCGGCTTGTGGATCCCGAGCTAACGCTGGAGCACGCCCTGCGGCAACGTCTGGGCGAGCCTGATGCCGTGGAGGCGGACCGGGGTGTGCGTGTGCTCCGCTATCGGCGCTGACCGCCGTTCATCCACCGGGCCAACGGTCCATCCCACCGGACAACGTTCCATGGATCATGCGGCGGGGATGGGGTGCGGGCGAAGACCTTTGCTCCCCACCAAACCCCCGATGATGCGCAACCTCCTTCCCCTCGGTCTGTTCGCCGGCCTGCTGCTGGCCTCGTGCGGCGGTGCCGAACAGCCCACCGGCCGGTCCGCTGCGGCCGTGCAACCGCCGCCCGTGATCGACATGAAGCTCTTCTTCAAGAACCCCGAGAAGGCCGGATTCCAGATCAGCCCTGACGGCAGCCACTTCAGCTACCGCGCGCCGTGGAAGAACCGCATGAACCTGTTCGTGCAACGCATCGGCGACAGCGTGGCCACCCAGGTGACCCACGACACGGTGCGCGACATCGGCGGCTACTTCTGGAAGGGCGATCGCCTGGTGTACAGCCGCGACATCAATGGCGATGAGAACTTCATCGTGTTCAGCGCCAGCATCGATGGCAAGGATGCCAAGGCCCTGACCCCGCTCTCCGGTGTGCGGGCCGGCACCCTCGACCGCCTGCACAACGTGCCGGGCATGGAGACCAAGGTGATGCTGCAGATGAACCAGCGCAATCCCCAGGTCTTCGACCCCTACCTGTGCGACATCGCCACCGGCGAGCTGAAGCCCCTCTACGACAACAGCAAGGAGAATTTCGAAGGCTGGATCACCGACCACAATGGCGTGATCCGCATGGCCACCAAGACCGACGGCACCGACCAGGTGGTGTACTACCGCGCGACGGACAAGGAGCCCTTCACCGAGTACATGCGCACCGGGTTCAAGGACAGCTGGAACCCGCTGTTCTTCACCTTCGACAACGCCAACCTGTACGTGAGCCACAACCTCAACGGCCGCGACAAGACCGCCGTGGTGGAGTGGGACCTGGCCGGGAAGAAGGAAACGCGCCTCATCCACGAGGAGAAGGACTACGACGTGTCCAGCCTGGACTACAGCGACAAGCGCAAGGTGCTCACCATGGTGACCTGGACCGGCTGGAAGGAGGAACGCCGCATCCTGGACCCACAGACCCAGGCGCTGTACGACAAGCTGGCCCCCAAGTTCGAGGGCTACGACCACTGGATCTATGGGGAGAACGACGACGAGACCAAGTTCATGGTATGGGCCGGCAGCGACCGCCAGCCGGGCCGCTACTACTTCTATGATGTCACGGCCGACAAGCTGGAGCTGATGGCCGAGCAGCGCCCATGGATCGACGAGGACCAGATGGCCGAGATGAAGCCCATCAGCTACACCACCCGCGACGGCCTTACGGTGCACGGCTACCTCACCCTGCCGGTGGGGCGCGAGGCGAAGGGCCTGCCCGTGGTGATCAACCCGCACGGCGGTCCCTGGGCCCGCGACGAGTGGGGCTTCAACCCCGAGGTGCAGATGCTCGCCAACCGCGGCTACGCCGTGCTGCAGATGAACTTCCGCGGCAGCACCGGCTATGGTCGCGCCTTCTGGGAGAAGAGCTTCAAACAGTGGGGCAAGACCATGCAGGACGACATCACGGACGGGGTGGAATGGCTCAAGGACCAGGGCATCGCCGACAGCACCCGCATCGCCATTTACGGTGGCAGCTACGGCGGCTATGCCACCCTGGCGGGCATCACCTACACCCCCGACCTGTATGCCTGCGCGGTGGACTATGTGGGCGTGAGCAACATGTTCACCTTCATGAACACCGTGCCGCCCTACTGGGAGCCCTTCAAGAAGATGATGTACGAGATGGTGGGCGACCCCCAGGCGGACAGCCTGCTGCTGCGCGAGGCCAGCCCGGTCTTCTTCGTGGACCGGATCAAGGTGCCGCTCTTCATCGCGCAGGGCGCCACCGACCCGCGCGTGAACAAGGCCGAGAGCGACCAGGTGGTGGAGGCCCTGAAGGCCCGCGGCGTGGAGGTGCAGTACATGGTGAAGGACAACGAGGGCCACGGCTTCCGCAACGAGGAGAACCGCTTCGAGTTCTACGGCGCCATGGAGAAGTTCCTCGAGCAGCACATCGGCACCAAGCCCACGCCCGTGAAGGGCTGAGGCCTGCGGCCTGAGCATGCCGCCCCGGCCTCCCATGCGTGGGGGCCGGGGCGGTGCTTTTTTCACCTCCCGGGCGCCGCATTACGGGGATGTTGCGTCATGCCTCCAAGAGGCATGCGGCAGGCCTCCGCGGATCCCCCGAACCTTGTGCCGCTCAGCATGTTCCATGCAGTAACGTTCGCTTAACTTGGTCGTCCCTGACCGAACCCCATGGCCCAGACGCCGTTCCACCGCATCCTCCCGCTCCTGCTCCTCTGCGCCACCCCCTTCGGCGCCCGCGCCCAGGTGGTGCTCAACGAGGTGAGCGCCAGCAACCTCTCCAGCTTCGCCGACAACAACGGTGAGTTCGAGGACTGGGTGGAGCTCTACAACACCACCGGTGCACCGGTGGACATCAGCGGCTGGCACCTCAGCGACAACCCCAACAACCCCACCAAGTGGGCCTTCCCCGTGGGCACCCAGGTGCCGGCGAACGGTCGCCTGATGGTGTTCTGCTCGAGCCGCGACATGTTCACCCTGCCGCTGATCTTCCATACCAACTTCAAGCTCAGCCAGGGCCAGAACGAGTGGATCCTCCTGGCCGATGCGGGCGGCAACGTCATGGACGACTTCCAGCTGTCGGCCCGTTGCAAGGAGAACCACAGCCGGGGCCGCACCACCGACGGTGCCGCGACCTGGTCGCTCTTCCAGACCCCCACGCCCAATGCGGCCAATGCCGGTGCCTCCGCGGACTATGAGCCCAAGCCCCAGTTCAGCCTGCCGGCCGGTGTGTACGCCGGTCCCCAGAGCGTGGCGTTGAGCTCCCCGTCGGGCGCCACCATCCGCTACACGCTGGACGGCACCACGCCCACCGCCACGAGCACCCCCTACGCGGCCCCGCTCAACATCGCCGCCACCACCGTGGTGCGCGCCGCCTGCTTCAGCACCACCCCGGGCGTGCCGCCCAGCTTCATCGAGACCAACACCTACTTCATCGGTGTGAACCACACGGTGCCCATCCTCAGCGTGTCCGGGGATGAGGTGGATGACCTGCTGCTGGGCAATGGTGGCCTCGAGCCCGTGTCCTCCCTCGAGTATTTCGGGCCCAATGGCGTGCTCCGCGACGAGGCGGTGGGCACCTGCGATGAACACGGCCAGGACTCGTGGGCGTATGATCAGCGCGGCTTTGACTGGGTCACGCGCGACCAGTACGGCTACAACGACGCCATCCACTATCCGGTGTTCCGTACCAAGGACCGCGATGAGTACCAGCGGCTGATCATCAAGGCGGCCGCAGGCGACAACTACGAGTTCGGTCCAGGTCAACCGGCGCACATCCGCGATGCGTATGTGCAAGCCCTCAGCCAAGTGGGCAACCTGCGTGTGGATGAACGCAGCTACGAGCCCTGCGTGGTGTACATCAACGGGCAGTACTGGGGGGTGTACGACATGCGGGAGAAGGTCGACGATTCCGATTTCACCCGCTATTACTACGACCAGGGCGAGTACGACATCCAGTTCATCAAGACCTGGGGCGGTACCTGGAGCGAGTACGGCGGCGCGCAGGCCCAGGCCGACTGGGACGCCATGCGCACCTTCATCGCCACCAACAACATGGGCGATCCCACGGCCTTCGCTTATGTGGACAGCCTCTTCAACTGGAAGAGCCTGGTGGACTACTTCTGCCTGAACAGCTATACGGTATGCGCCGACTGGTTGAACTGGAACACCGGCTGGTGGCGTGGGATGAACCCCAACGGGGACCACAAGAAGTGGGGCTACATCCTGTGGGACATGGACGCCACCTTCGGCCACTACGCCAACTTCACGGGCATCCCGGACCAGAGCCCGAACGCCGATCCCTGCACCGTGGAGGACCTGCCCGATCCCGGCGGCCAGGGCCACACGGAGATCATCGAGAAGCTGATCCAGGAGAACCCCATGGTGCACGACTACTACGTGAACCGCTACATCGATCTGGGCAACACGCTCTTCAGCTGCGACTTCATGATCCCCTTCCTGGACAGCCTTGTCGGCAACATCGCCCCCGAGATGCCTGCGCAGATCGCGCGTTGGGGCGGCAGCATGGCCGACTGGCAGAACAATGTGCAGGTGCTGCGCGACTACATCGAAACGCGCTGTGTCACCATCCAGGATGGCTTGATCGATTGCTACGACCTCAGCGGTCCCTACGACGTGCAGTTCGATGTGGACCCGCCCTTGAGCGGCAGCATCCAGGTGAACTCGCAGGTGCTGCCCACCTATCCCTTCACGGGCACCTACTACGGCGGCATCACCACCACGCTGGCCCCGATCCCCGAGCCGGGCTGGGCCTTCAGCCATTGGACGATCCAGAACGATACCATCTGGCCCAGCCTGAACGACAGCCTGGTCACCCTCACCACCGATACCACGGACCGCATCGTGGCGCACTTCATCCCGCCCATCGCCTACAGTGTGATGCTGGACGTGGAACCCCGCAACAGTGCCCGCATCGAGTTCGACGGGGTCATCTACGACGCGCTCCCCACGGTGGTGCAGGTGCCCGAAGGTGTGGCCAAGCCCATCAAGGTGCTGCCCGCGCTCTATTACGACTTCCTGAACTGGAGCATCAAGAACAACTATCCCAGCCCGGCGGACACCACCCTGCCCGAGCTGAGCATCACCTTCTTCAGCCCGGACACGGTGGTGGCCCACCTTCAGCCGCAGGACTACGCCTACTGGATCCCCAACTCCTTCACCCCCAACAACGACGGCATCAATGACGTGTGGCAGCCCTGGGGCAACGTGATCGATCTGGAGTCCTTCGACCTGAAGATCTTCGACCGCTGGGGGCAGCTCATGTTCCAAAGCAACGACCCCAACCTCCCGTGGGACGGCACGGGCAGCGGTGGCCAGATCGGGGTGGGGGTCTACGCCTACCGTGCGTTCGTGATCGAGGGCATCACCAAGGAGCGCCATGAGCTCTTCGGCCATGTGACCGTGGTGCGCTGACCGCATTCCTTCCGTCGAGCGAAGCCCTTCCACCGGAGGGCTTCGCCTTTTTGTCATGGAATGTTCAGGTGTTTTGACGGATCAATGAACAAAAGCAGGACCTTCGTGTTCCCCTTCCCGTACGACAAAACCCATCGTCATGCTGACAAGAACAACCCTGATCGGAGCCGCTCTCGCGGCCGGGATCCCCGCAACGGCCCAGGTGGCGCGATTGCAGGTGATCCACAACAGTGCTGACGCGGCCGCCTCCGTGGTGGACGTGTACGTGAACGGCAGCCTCCTCATCGACGACTTCGCCTTCCGCACCGCGTGGGGCTATAATGATGTGCCCGCCGGTGTGGACCTGCAGGTCGGCATCGCCCCCGGCACCAGCACCAGTGCGGCGGACACCATCCCCGGCCTGGGCTCCACCTACAACCTGCCTGATGGCGGCACCTTCGTGCTGGTCGCCAACGGCATCGTGAGCGGCTCGGGCTACAACCCGTCCCCCGCCTTCGACCTCTACGCCAATGGCGGCGAGGAGACCACCACCGCCGGCAACACCGGTGTGCTGGTGTTCCATGGGGCCACCGACGCCCCGGCCGTGGATGTGTACGAGAGCGCCGTGCTCGGTGCCAACGCCGTGAGCAACCTCGCGTATGGCGGGTTCGCCGGTTACCTGAACCTGCCGACGGACGACTATGTGCTGGAGGTGCGCGCCGCCGGCGACCCCAACACCCTGGTCGCCTATAGCGCTCCGCTGCAGACCCTGGGCCTGGACGGCCTCAGCCTGGCCGTGGTGGCCAGCGGCTTCCTGGACCCCGCGCAGAACAGCAATGGCCCGGCCTTCGGCCTGTTCGCAGCGCCCCCCTTCACCGGTCCGCTCGTGGAGCTGCCGGTGTTCACCGCCCCCACGGCGCGCCTGCAGGTGATCCACAACAGCGCTGACGCTGCGGCCAGCGTGGTGGACGTGTATGTGAACGGCGCCCTCCTCATCGACGACTTCGGCTTCCGCACCGCCTGGGGTTACAACGACGTGCCCGCCGGCGTGGACCTGCAGGTCGGCATCGCCCCGGGCACCAGCACCAGCGCTGCGGACACCCTCCCCGGACTGGGCGCCACCTACAACCTGCCTGATGGCGGCACCTTCATCCTGGTCGCCAACGGCATCGTGAGCGGCTCGGGGTACAACCCGGCGCCCGCCTTCCAGCTGTACGCCAACGGCGGCACGGAGACCAGCACCGCCGGAAGCACCAACGTGCTCGTGTTCCATGGGGCCACGGACGCCCCGGCCGTGGACGTGTTCGAGAGCGCCGTGCTCGGCGCCAACGCGGTGAGCAACCTGGCCTACGGACAGTTCGCCGGCTACCTGAACCTGCCCACCGACGACTACGTGCTGGAGGTGCGCGCCGCCGGCGACCCCAACACCCTGGTGGCCTACAGCGCTCCCCTTCAGACCCTGGGTCTCGATGGCCTGGGCCTGGCCGTGGTGGCCAGTGGCTTCCTGGACCCCTCCCAGAACAGCAATGGTCCCGGCTTCGGTCTCTGGGCTGCGCTGCCTGCTGGCGGCGCCTTGGTGGAGCTGCCGGTGTTCACCGCGCCCACCGCGCGCCTGCAGGTGATCCACAACAGCGCTGATGCCGCCGCCGCTTCGGTGGACGTGTACGTCAACGGCGCCCTGCTGATCGACGACTTCGGCTTCCGCACGGCCTGGGGCTTCGAGGATGTGCCCGCCGGAGCGGCCCTGCAGATCGGTGTCGCCCCCGGCACCAGCACCAGCGCGGCGGATACGATCCCCGGGCTGGGTGCCACCTTCGTGCTGGCCGACGGCGAGCGCTACGTGCTGATCGCCAACGGCATCGTGAGCGGCACGGGCTACAACCCCTCACCGGCCTTCACGCTGAACGCCTTCGCTCCCGCCCGTGAGGCCGCCGCCACCGCCGGCAACACCGACATCCTGGTGTTCCACGGCAGCACCGACGCGCCCGTGGTCGACGTGTACGAGAGCGCCGTCCTGGAGGCCACGGCCGTGGACGACCTGGCCTACGGTTCCTTCGCCGGCTACCTGGCCCTGCCCACCGCCGACTACACCATCCAGGTGCGCACTGCGGACAACAGCGCCATCGCCGCCGCCTTCAGCGCGCCGTTGCAGACCCTCTCCCTGCAGGACCTGGCGCTCACCGTGGTGGCCAGCGGCTTCCTCGATCCCGCGCAGAACAGCAACGGTGCGGCCTTCGGCCTCTGGGTGGCCCTGCCCACCGGCGGTGCCCTGGTGCAACTGCCCGCCGCGCCGATCCCGACCGCCCGTGTGCAGGTGATCCACAACAGCGCTGACGCCGCCGCCTCCACCGTGGATGTGTGGCTGAACGACAGCCCGCTGATCGACGACTTCGCCTTCCGCACCGCCAGCCCCTTCGTGGACCTGCAGGCCGGCGTGGACCTGAACGTGGGTGTGGCCCCGGCCAACAGCACCGATCCGGCCGATGCCATCGCCAACTTCAGCTACAACCTGGAGGAGGGCGGCACCTACATCCTGGTGGCCAATGGCATCGTGAGCGGCACGGGCTACAACCCCGCCACGCCCTTCAACATCTACGTGTACACCCCGGCCCGGGAGACGGCCACCTCGGGTGCCGGCAACACCGACATCCTGGTGTTCCATGGCAGCACGGATGCGCCCACGGTGAACGTGAACGAGACCGCCGTGCTCGGTGGTGCCACGCTGATCAACGGTCTGTCCTATGGCGAGTTCAGCAACTACCTGGAGCCGCCCACCGACGACTACGTGCTGGAGATCACTGCCGGCGGCACGCCCGTGGTGAGCTACCAGGCCCCCCTGGCCAGCCTTGGCCTGCAGGGTGATGCCATCACCGTGGTGGCCAGCGGCTTCCTCGACCCTGCCCAGAACAGCAATGGACCGGCCTTCGGCCTTTGGGTGGCCCAGGCCGCCGGCGGTGCGCTCGTCGAACTGCCCATCTTCACGGGTGTGAACGAGAACGCCGGCATCCTCGCGGCCACCACCCTGTGGCCCAACCCCGCGAACGACCTGCTCAACATCCAGGTGCCCGCCCTCGGCGACCGCAGCCTCGACGCCGAACTGCTGGATGCCAGCGGCCGCATCGTGCGCGCCCTCGGCACCGGCGCCATGGTGCGCAGCAATGACCGTGTGACGCTCGCGACCGGCGACCTCGCCGCCGGCACCTACGTGCTGCGCCTGCGCAGCCAGGACAACAGTGTGGCCCTGCCCGTGAGCATCGCCCGCTAAGGTCCCGGCCTCTTTGGAACGGAAGGCCCCTGCCACCCGGCAGGGGCCTTTCTGTTCCCGGACCGAACCACTTCGCCCCGCTCGTGTTGTTCAACATCCTCCCATGCACGCTGAACAGCTAGTTTCGCCCGCGCCCATGTCCTCCAGCCCTTACCAATGGCGGTTCCAGATCCGCGACCTGGAGGAGTTCTCCGGGGTGAAGGCGCACACCATCCGCATCTGGGAGAAGCGCTACGGACTTCTCCGCCCGGACCGCACGGACACCAACATCCGCACCTACGGGCTGGAGGAACTGAAGGCCCTGTTGAACGTCGCCTACCTCAACCAGCACGGGAAGAAGATCTCCGCCATCGCCAAGTTGAGCCTGACCGAGCGCGAACAGCTGGTGCGGGAGATGAGCGCGGTGCAAAAGGACCTGGACGGGGCCTTGAACACCCTGAAGATGGCGATGCTCTCCTTTGACGAGGCCCTCTTCGACGGCACCTGCGCCCGGTTCCGGGCCAAGGAGGGCTTCCGTGCGTTGGTGGAGAAGCTCTTTCTGCCGCTGCTGGAGCACATCGGCATGCTGTGGCAGACCAACTCGATCTGCCCGAGCCACGAACATTTCGTGAGCAATCTGGTGCGGCAGAAGCTCTGCGCCGAGGTGGATGCGATCCCGCCTCCGGCCATCGGGCAGGGACCCCTCACCGTGCTCTACCTGCCGGAGAGCGAGATCCACGAGCTGGGATTGTTGTATGTGCTCTACCTGCTGCGGGCCTCCGGAAAGCCCACCGTCTATCTGGGACAGAGCGTGCCGATGGACGACCTGGCCCAGCTGGCGGCCCTCACCAACGGCCCGTTGCGCTACATCAGCTTCATCACGGCCTTTCCCAGTGCGGAGCACCTTCCGGTGTACGCCAAAGGGCTGACCAACCTGCTGCCGATGGACCGCGCCACCATCTGGTTCTGCGGTTCGCAGGTGGGTCGCGCCGGCGACGTGCGGTGGCCCTCCGGTGTGCATGCCTTCCGCCACGTGCGCGACCTGCTCGCCGAACTGGACCGCATCACGGCCTGATCCCGCGCGACCTTTGCGCGATGCGCATCGCGACCGCCCGGGTCATCCCGTGCCTCCTCTGCATGCTGCAGTGCGCCTGCGGCACTGGCGGGCCGGACCGTGATCCGGGTGCGGCCACCCCCCATCGGCCGTCCGCTCCCCCGGCCGAGGTGTCCTTCGTGGAAGGCACCAAGCACGGTGTGGCCCGCATTCGCAACGCGCAAGGCCGGTTGCGCAAGGAGGGCCGCTACGAGCACGACCGGAAGACGGGGCCCTGGACCGCCTTCGACGACCGGGGTGATACGCTTGAGGTGGTGAACTACCGCGATGGTCTGCTCGACGGTGAAAGCAGGTCCTATGGTCCGGGTGGTGTGCTGCTCCGGAAGGTCACCTACCGCCGCGGTCGCATGCACGGCCCGTATGCCGATCACTTCCCGGACGGTGCGTTGCATGAGCAGGTGGGTTACCGCGACGGGTTGAGGGAAGGACCCTACCTGCGCTTCACACGGACGGACACCTTGGGGAACGGACCCCGGTTGGAAGGGCAGTACCACAAGGGACGACGCACCGGCATCTGGCGGCGCTATTACGGGAACGGGGTGCAGAGCGAGGAAGGCCCGCTGGTGGACGACGTCTTCGACGGTCGGTGGACCTACTGGGACCGACAAGGACGTCCCATCCTGGAGCGGGTGTACCTGCGCGGTGCGCTGGTGTACGAAGGGCCGCCGCGTTAGGGCAGCACCTTGCCGGGGTTCAGGATCCCCTTGGGGTCGAAGAGGCGCTTCAGCCCGCGCATGAGGTCCAGTTGCGCAGCGTTGAACGCGATGTCCATGTACGGTCGTTGCACGAGCCCGATGCCGTGCTCACCGCTCAGGGTTCCGCCGAGGGAGACGGTGAGCTCGAAGATCTCGCGGATGGCCTTGGGCAGCTCGTGCTCCCAGAAGGTGTCGCTGAGATCGCCCTTGATGATGTTGACGTGGAGGTTGCCGTCGCCGGCGTGCCCGTAGCACACGCTGCTGAACCCGTGGCGCTCACCGATCGCCTTGACGCCCGCCAGGAGCCGCGGCAGGGCGAAGCGTGGCACCACCGTGTCCTCCTCCTTGTACACACTGTGCGCCTTCACGCTCACCGGCACGCTGCGGCGCATATGCCACAGGGCGGCCTTCTCCGAGGGGTGCTCGGCGAACAGCACCTCGCCGCATCCGTGCCCCTCCATCACGCCCAGGATCGTCTCGCAGTCGCGCATGAGCGCATCCTCGTGGTCGCCGTCCACCTCGATGAGCAGGTAGGCGCCCGGTCCGGTGGAGAGCTGCGCGGGAAGGCCATCGGTGTGCTTCATCGTCCACGCGATGGCATCGCGTTCGATGAACTCCAGCGCACTGGGTGTGACGCCCGCGCGGAAGGTGGCGCTGACAGCGGTGCATGCGTCCTCGGCGTCGTTGAACGGTACCAACATCAGGCGGGTCGCCCGCGGCATGGGCACGAGCTTTAGCACGGCCCTGGTGATCACCGCAAGGGTGCCCTCGCTGCCCACGATGAGGCGGGTGAGGTCGTATCCCGTGGCGTTCTTCAGGGTGTTGGCGCCGGTCCACATCACCGTGCCGTCGGCCAGCACCACCTCCAGGTTCAGCACGAAGTCGCGGGTGACGCCGTACTTCACCGCACGCGGCCCACCGGCGTTCTCGGCCAGGTTGCCGCCGATGGTGCAGCTGCCGCGGCTGCTCGGATCCGGCGGGTAATAGAGCCCTTTCGCGGCCACGGCCTCCTGCAGCACCTGGGTGATCACGCCCGCCTCCACGGTCACCTGCAGGTTGCCCTCATCGATCGCCACGATCCGGTCCATGCGGTCGAGGGCCAGGCCCACGCCACCCTGCACGCAGAGGGCGCCGCCGCTCAGCCCGGTCCTTCCGCCGATGGGGGTCACCGGAACCTCGAGGGCATGGCAGATGCGCAGCACGGCGGCCACCTCCTCCGTGGTGCGCGGCCTGACCACCACCTCGGGAGGGTGGCTGAGATCCTCCGTCTCATCGTGCCCGTATGCCCGGCGCTGCTCTTCATCGGCGAACACGGCATCGGCGGGCAGGGCGTTGCGCAGGGCGTTGAGCAGGGCTGTGGACATGGGCGTTCGGCTGTCGAAAGATCGGCTAACTTTCCAAGGCCACCATCAGGGATGGCAGTACGTCATCCTGTAAATCCCATCTGCATGCGCGGTCCATCGCTCTTAGTGATCGGCCTCATCGCCGGCCCCACCTTCGGCCAGAACATCGGGATCAACGCGAGCGGTGCGGTGCCGGATGCGAGCGCTTTGCTCGATCTTGATGTGACAGCGCATCCCGCGAACGACAAGAAGGGTCTGCTCGTCCCGCGCATCGCGCTGACGGCGACGAACGTGGCGGCACCTGTCGTCGCGCCGGCCCTGTCCCTCCTTGTGTTCAACACGGCGACCGCTGGCGTGGCCCCGAACAATGTGACCCCCGGCTACTACTACTGGAGCGGTGCCGCCTGGACCCGGCTCTTTGTGGGGACGGATGCCTGGACACTTGTCGGGAACACGATCGCTGGTACCGAGCGCATGGGGTCGATCAATGCACAGCCTGTGCGGTTCATCAGTTCCAACCTGGAACGCATGCGCATCCATGCGAACGGACAGATCACGGTGAACAGTGCCGTAGCGCAGGCAGGAGATGTGTTCGCGGGATTCGCCGGTGCGAACAACTTCGCGGTGAACGGCTACAGCACGGCGGCGGGCGGAACAGGTACTTACGGGTTCGCACAGAACAACAACAGCTTCGGCATGTGGGCCGAGAACATCGTTGGCACAGGCACCGGGATCGTGGCCAATGGTCAGGCGGTGGGCGGCTTGATCCTGGTGAACGGGAGCGGGGGCGCCTTCACCGGTGGGGGGGTCGGTCTTTTCAGTGCAGGTACCACGGTGGCAAGTGGCACAGGTGTGCTGGGCGTGGGCAACAACGTAGCCGGTGGCACGCTGCTCGCAGGGTCGGGACTGGCCGGTTCCGGTCTGAACTTCGGTGTGTACGGAGTGGCCACCAGCAATGCCACGGGCACGGCTCTGGCCCCTGTGCGCGCGGGTGGGTACTTCGTCAGTGGCACGGGTGGCACACAGGTGCTGGCCTACGTCGCATCCTATGATGGTGTCGGTTCACCGAGGAAGATCGTGGGTACCGGTACGGTCAACACCGTGGTCGAGAACGGTGCCGGTGAACTGGTCCTTTTATCGGCTCCTGAGGCACCTGAGAACCTGTTCCAGGATCATGGTACCGGCTCGCTGGTGAACGGTCACGCTCACATCACCCTGGATCCCACTTTTACACGGAACATCGAAGTGAACGAGAAGCACCCTCTACGGGTCTTCGTCCAGTTGCGCGGTGATTGCAGGGGGGTGTACGTGTCGAATGAGACCGCCACTGGATTTGAGGTGACGGAGCTGCAAGGTGGCACATCGAACGCTCCCTTCTTCTGGACCGTGGTGGCGAATCGCGCGAACGTGCACCATGCGGATGGTACGATCTGGCCATACGCCGAGGAACGCTTCGCAAAGGCCCATGGCGCGCAGCCTGTCGCTCCGCAGATGACCGTAGCGGCCGGACACCACCAGGAACGTACGATCCCAGGCAGCGTGCCCATAGCACGACCATGAACGGCGTCCGGTGGTCCAGGTCACTGCGCTGCACAAGCGTGCCATGCGCTTTCTTCGTGGACCCGCATGATCGCCCACGACCCTCGCGACTGGTTCAGGCCGGTCTTCCATTTTCACCGCAGCGACACCTTTCGCAAGCTGCTCCCCTTGATCCTGCTCATGGGCGTGATCACGGCGGCCGTGGCCTGGCTGGAGAACTCGTGGCTGCACCTGGCCCAGGACCACAGCGTGAGGAACATCACCCTGATGCACAGCCTGCTGGGTTTCGCCATCAGCATGCTCCTGGTCTTTCGCACCAACACGGCCTACGACCGGTGGTGGGAGGGACGCAAGCTTTGGGGTGCACTGGTGAACGTGAGCCGCAACCTGGCGGTGAAGGTGGGTTCGTGGCTCCGTCCCGAGGACATCGAGGACCGCGTGCACTTTGCCCGTCTGATCGCCTCGTTCGCCGTGGAGCTGGGCCGGCACCTTCTGCGCGAGGAAACGCGCCTGGGCCTTGATGAGGAACCCCACCCCGAACTGAGCATCGACCGGCGCCGTCACGTGCCCTCGCAGGTGGTGGGGCTGATGCATGCGCGAACAGCCCGCCTCGTGCGTGAGGGCCGGATCACCCAGGAACAGCTCATCGTGCTGTCCGCGGACATCAACGCCTTCCTCGACATCTGCGGGGCGTGCGAGCGGATCAAGAACACACCGATCCCCTTCTCCTACAGCACCTTCATCAAGAAGTTCATCGTCGTCTACACCGTCACCCTGCCGTTCGGATTCGCCCTGGTGATGGGTTGGATGGCCGTGCCGGTGGTCATGTTCATCTTTTATGTGCTCGCCAGCCTGGAGCTCATCGCCGAGGAGATCGAGGATCCCTTCGGGCGTGACACGAACGACCTGCCGATGGACCGACTAGCGGACACCATCGGCGACAATGTGCGCGAGATCCTCGCCTGATGATGGAACGAAGCCGCCTGCAACAACGTTTGGAACGCATCGTGTTCGGCACGGACACCCGCGCGGGGCGCTTGTTCGATGTGGTGCTGCTCTGGACCATCCTGCTGAGCGTGGCGCTGGTGCTGCTCGAGAGCGTGCACGAGGTCCAGGTCCGGTATGGTCGCTGGCTGCTGATGGCCGAGTGGGCGTTGACCGTCCTGTTCACCATCGAGTACGTGGTGCGGGTGTGGGTGAGCCGCGACCGCCGGAGGTACGTGCTGAGCTTTTATGGTCTGGTGGACCTCCTGGCCGCGCTGCCCACCTACATCAGCCTTTTCGTGCCCGGCACGCAGGCGCTGACCATCATCCGCGCCATCCGTCTCACCAGGGTGTTCCGCATCCTCCGTCTCACCACGTACACGCGGGAGGCCTCGCATCTGCTCCTGGCCCTGTACGCAAGCCGTCACCGGATCATCGTATTCTCCATGGCGGTGCTGGCGCTGGTCACCGTGTTCGGTACGGTGATGTACCTGGTGGAGGGTCCGGCGCACGGGTTCACCAGCATCCCACGCAGCATCTACTGGGCCATCGTCACCTTGACCACGGTGGGTTACGGTGACATCGCCCCGCGTACGGCGTTCGGTCAGGCCCTGGCCTCGGCGATCATGATCCTGGGCTACGCCATCATCGCGATCCCCACCGGCATCGTGAGCGCGGAGATCGCCCGACGGGAACACCAGCGCCAGGCGTCCACCTGCCCGACCTGTGGGGCCGGTGTTGCCCAGCCGGATGCGCGCTTCTGCCCGCATTGCGGTGCATCGATGAAGCCGGACTGAACCTACTCCCGGGCCCGCAACGGGTAGCGCGCGATCACCGGGGTTCGTCCCTTGCCCTCGCTGCTGAGCACGAGCTCGCCATCGGGCAGAAAGGTGATGCCCTCCGGCTTGGGGAGCACGCCGGCGTCCAGCACGGCGAGGTCGATGAGCCGACCCTTCCTGTCCACCACCGTCAGCGTGCGGTCGACCGCGCTGAGCAGGTAGAAATGACCGGTGCGGGGATGTGTGGCCACCGAGGAGAAGCGCATCTTGAGCGCCGGTACGGTGCGGCCGTTCTCCGTGGTCCGCTCGGGGAGGCGCAGCCCCATGGCCCTGGCTTCACTCAATAACGCTTCCACGGAAAGCCGCAGCATGGGCACACAGCGATGTTCCGGATCGTCCGGGTCGAAGGCGTGCACCACGCGGGCATCACGCACCTCCGGCCCGCCCTTGGTGATGTCCTTCGGTGCCACGAGCACCATGCCGGTGCTGTCGTCGAAGCCGAGGCCTTCGATGTTGCGGTGCGGAAGGTCCAGTCGGAAGGTGTCCACGCTGGTCCAGCGCCCATCCAGCAGGCGAAGGCGGTGGATGAGCCCGTCGCTGCGCAGGACCAGGTACGTGTCATGTACGCGTGTCAGCCCTTCCATGTCGCCGGGCCCTCCGAAGGCTTCGGTCCGCAGTACGCGGCCTTCCTTCAGCCCGATGAAATAGAGGGTCGCCGCCTCATCCTGCACGCAGGCCACGGTGCCCTGGTCCACATCCGTCAGCGCGCTCACTTCCACCAGCTGGTCGGGCAGGGTGATCACCTGGTCCGGGTGCCGCAGGTCATAGGGCATGGACGATGCGGGCCGTTGCGCCGCCATCGTGATGGTGAGGAGGCTGGCCGGCAGGAGGAGGGCGGAGCGCATGCGCGAAGATCGCTCCAGGTGTGCGGTTTGCACCGTGGCCGCTGTTGCGTTTCCTTCGCCACGGCACATGAAGCACATCTTCCCCGGTCGTTCCCTGTTGCTCGTGGTGGTGGCCGCGCTGGGCTATTTCGTGGACATCTACGACCTGGTGCTCTTCAACGTGGTGAAGCGGGAGAGCCTGGAGTTCATCCTGGGCGCCGGTGATCCCCGGATCAAGGATGTGGGCATCGACCTGTTCAACTGGCAGATGCTGGGCATGCTGGTGGGCGGCATCCTCTGGGGCGTATGGGGTGACCGCAAGGGCCGGATCACCGTGCTCTTCGGCAGCATCCTGCTCTACAGTGCGGCGAACATCGCCAACGCCTTCACCTACGACCTCACGATGTACGCCATCGTGCGGTTCATCGCCGGTGTCGGCCTGGCGGGTGAGCTGGGCGCGGGCATCACATTGATCACCGAGACCATGCCGCGGGACAAGCGTGGCTACGGCACCCTCATCGTGGTGACCTTCGGCGCGCTCGGGGCCGTGTTCGCAGCGGAGGTGGCCGACAAGGGCGCCTGGTTCGGGCGGCTGTGGTCGTCGATGACCGGGCGGGAGCTGATGAGCTGGCAGGTCACCTACCTCGTGGGCGGCCTGATGGGTCTTGTGCTGCTGGTGATGCGCGTGGGCACCTTCGAGAGCGGCCTCTTCCAGGAGGTCCGCGGTCGTGCGGTGCGCAAGGGCGATCTGCGGATGCTGTTCAACGATCGCGGTCGATTCCTGCGGTACGTGGGATGCATCCTCATCGGGGTGCCTGTATGGTATGTCATCGGCGTCCTTGTCAGCCTCAGCCAGGATGTCTTCGTGCCGGAGCTGGGCATCGACACCAGTGCCCTTGACGCCGAAGGACTGAAGCGCATCAACGGGGAGGCGATCAAGTACGCGTACATCGGGCTCAGCATCGGCGACCTGTTGAGCGGGCTGCTGAGCCAGTTGTTCCGGAGCCGGCGCAAGGTGATCCTGATCTATCTGGCCGCCAACCTGGTGCTCACGTTGATCTTCCTCTTCGGCATGCGGGGCGCATCGATCGCGACCTACAACTGGATGTGCCTGGCCCTCGGCACGGCCACCGGCTACTGGGTCATCTTCGTCACCGTGGCCGGCGAACAGTTCGGCACGAATATCCGCAGCACGGTGGCCACCACCACGCCGAACTTCGTGCGCGGGGCCGTGCTGCCGGTCACCAACGCCTTCAAGTACCTGGCCCTGCCGCTGGGCAACGTCACGGGTGCGCTGGTCGTGGGCCTGGTGTGCATCGGCGCGGCCTTCTGGGCCACGTTCCGTGTGCGCGAGACCTTCCACACGGACATGGACTTCGTGGAGGAGTAGCGTCAGCTCCGTCCGGCCTCGATGGCGCGACGCACGCTGCCGTGCTGCTTGAGCAGGGCGTTCGCCTCGTCGTGATCGATGCCCAGGCCCTCCATGACCATGCGGGTGCCCCGGTCGATCAGCTTCATGTTGCTGAGCTGCATGTCCACCATACGATTGCCCTTCACCCGTCCCAACCGGATCATCACACCCGTGCTGATCATGTTCAGCACCAGTTTCTGTGCGGTGCCGCTCTTCATGCGCGTGCTGCCGGTGACGAACTCGGGCCCCACCACCACCACGATCGGGTGGTCGCTGACAGTGGTGACGGGAGCGCCCGGGTTGCAGGTGATGCACGCCGTGAGGATGCCATGCCGCCGGCAGGCCTCCAGCGCTCCCACCACATAGGGCGTACCACCGCTGGCGGCGATACCCACCACCGTGTCGTCCGCGCCGATGGCGTGCTCCTGTAGGTCCTTCCAGCATTGCTCGCGGTCGTCCTCGGCGAACTCCACGGCCTTGCGTATCGCGCGGTCGCCACCGGCGATGAGGCCCACGACGAGGCCGTGCGGCACACCGAAGGTGGGCGGGCATTCGCTGGCGTCCACGATGCCGAGCCGGCCGCTGGTGCCGGCGCCGATGTAGAACAGCCGACCACCGCGGTGCATGCGCTCGGCGATGGCGTCCACCAAAGCGGCGATCCCGGGCAACACACGGCCCACGGCCTCGGGCACGCGTCGGTCCTCCGTATTGATGTGGCCGAGCAGTTCGGCGGTGGTCATGCGTTCCAGCCCGTCGTAGAGGGAGGGGCTCTCGGTGATCTTCTTCATGCGTGGCACAAAGGTGTGCGATGTGCCGGCATGCCCGGAACGCAGCGGGCCGCCCCGAAGGACGGCCCGCCACAGAAAAGTGGATCGTGTCAGTTGAAGGCGATCCGCCGCACGGCACGGCCGTCAGCGAATTCCAGGGTGATGAAGTAGGCACCGCCATCCAGGGTTCCGCGCTCCAGCAGGATCGCGTCGGCGTTCACCGTGCTGTTGCGCACCAAGCGACCATCGGGCGTGTGCAGCGTGTAGCTCAGCACACGACCTGCCGGGCTGCTGATGCGCACGGCATCGATCGCGGGGTTCGGTGCGATCACGAGCGCCGATGCGGCGGCAGGCTCTGCGATGCCGACCGGCTGGCCCACGCAGTCGCAATTGACCGTCCACGTGTCGTTGATGGTGTTGGCATCGCCATCATCACAGGGTTGACCAGGCTGGTCCGGACCGTCGATGACGCCGAGGCAGTCGGGCGTGCCCAACGCACAGGGTCCCAACTGCAGGGCGCAGACGATGCGCGGGGTCATGTAGCCCATCACCGTATCGAGGTAGGCGCGGCCCTTGGCGCCGCTCATGTCCGGATTGCTGGCCAGGCTCGCTTGGTGCGTGGTGATGCCCAGGCCGGGGATCACCGCAGTGGCCGCAGGGCTGTTTGGATCCCACCATTGCCAGGGGCTGGCCTCATCACCGGCGGGGGGCTGCCATCGCGGACGCAGCACAGGGAAGAGCCCCTCGGCACCGGTCGCGATGGTGACGCCGTCGATGGTCTGGCCGTAGAGCGAACGCGCCCGCGCCGTGAAGGGGTCGTTCGAGAGGTTCTCGAAGCTGGCCTGGTTGCCCAGGTCCTTCACCCAGGGGATGAAGTAATTGCTGCCGGGAACATCCACCACAGGACCACCCGTGGTGGGCACGATCACGATGCCGTAGGTGAACGGGGCGAACGGATCGAACACGGTGTGGAAAGCCACCATCGGGGCGTCACCCGCTTCGGCCCAGGTGGTGTCGGCGAGCGCACCGCCCATGTTCACGCAGAAATGCGTGGCATGGTCGAACCCGTTGGGGCGGTAGAGGGTGAGCTGGCCATTGAATCCGGCCAGGTCGCCTACCGTGTTCGTGTCCACGTAGCTCACGTTCGGGTTGAAGGGATCGGGTCGGAACTTCTCGACGAAAAGCTCGCTGCCCTTGTCCAAGGTGGTGTGGGCCAGCGCGATGTAGCCGCCGGTGCCCTCACCGAGCACCACGATCTTGTCCGGGTCGATCCCGTAGCTGTTGGCGCCCGCGGCCTCGGCCTTGTGGGTGCGGACGCACTGGCGCACGTCGTGGATGGCCCGGTAGATGGCGTTGAGCAACTGCCCGCGGCGTTCCTCTTCGGTGGCGGCCAGCGGGTTCCAGCCCAGACGGTAGCTCATGCTCACGGCCACATAGCCGCGGCGCGCCATGCGCTTGCAGGTCTCCACGGCACAGCTGTCCGTCCGCGTTCCGACAGGACTGCCGTTCTGCGGCGGCGGCAACGCATTCCCCGTGTGGATGTAGAGCACCATCGGACGTTCGGTCACCGCGTCCACGTTCTGGTCGGGTTCGTAGATGTCCATCCGCAGTTCGCGCACTTTCACCGCGGTGCTTCCGTCGGTGGGGTCGAAGAAGGGGGCCGGGATGGGCTGCTGGGTGCTCACCAGGGTCTGTAGCTGCGTGACCTCCGCAGGCACGTTCGGGCTGGCGAGGTTGCTGGTGAGGAAGTCGATGTTGGTACCGAAGGGCACGCTGGGGGTGATCACGATCTGGGCATCGGTGAACACCTCGTCGATATAGCGCTGCTGGGCGGCGACCATCATGGGCAGACCGAGCAACAGCAAGGGTAGGCTTCGTTTCATGGGTCCTGATTTGTGGAACAGGTTCCGAATATAGGGGTAGGGGAGGGCTCCTGCCGTTGCAGGTCGGGAAGTATGTATGGCCATACAAGTATTGAGGCCGAGCACTGATCGTTGCGGTCATCGTGCTTTGGTTCCCGCGGGTCGTGGCGGGAGGGCCTGTTACCCGACCGAGGAAGGGCGCCACAGGTGGATTGTGGCGGTACTACGGGGGCTTCGACGGATCTGCCGCTCCATAGGCCTTCTTATGCAACTGGCGGGTTATGGATGTGTTGGCGGCACTGAGGACGGGCATTTTGAAGTATGTATGGTCATACATACGTTGAACAACGCGGCGACCCGACCCAACATCGTTCGGGAAACCTTGCTGGTCGCGCCCGGGGGCGGTTGTTGGTCGAGCGCTATCAGCCATGAACACATGTATGGCCATACATGCGTCATGAAGCTGGGACAGATGCTGATGTTCGATGGAGCCAGCAGGAATGGTGCGCACCGCAGACGGGAATAATCACAGTGAATGTCACTTTACGACGTATGTATGGCCATGCATATATCGGCCTCCGCGGATCCATCGTGCAACGTCGATCGATCACCTCTAGCGCAGTTGTGGACCCCCTACCGACCTCTGCGGTCCGCGTCCACAACATATGTATGGCCATGCATATGTTGTGGACGGTCTCGGCCCCTTTCACCGGCCTTATCGCCGGTCCAGCTCGTAGATCAGCTGCAGGTAGCCCAGTCGTCCCACGGCCGGGCCGCCATAGACCAGGTACACATTGTTGTTCCACATCCGGTCGAGCCGCTCGCTCTCGGGTACGCGTTCGTCGAATAGCGGAACGATCCCGAACAGGTTGCTGCAGCCCACTTTCACCGTCAGCCCGGGCTTGGGGAACTTCACGTTCACCTGGGCGTCCACCATGTCGTAGCTCGGGATGGCGCCGGTGAACTGGGGCGAGCCCTCGAACGTGAAGCCCTCCACGAACTTGTAGTTGATGCCGAAGCCCACATCACGCCGGTCCGTCCAAGGGATCCGCAGGTCGTGACCCGTGAAGCCCACGTTGAACTTGTTCAGCGGCGTGTTGAAGGCCGGGATGATGGGGTCGTCCTCTCCTGTGATCAACCGGTTGTAGCTGTAGTTCACGCTGTAGGTCATCCGCTTCCGGTAGTAGTTCAGGCCCACGTTGGCTCCCATGGTCCGCACCGTGCTGGTGCTGTTCGCCGCCACGCGGTAGACCTGCAGTTCCTCCGGGAAGCCGGTCACCTCGTCGAAGCTGCCGTCAATGCCGATGAGGTAGCCGATGAAATCGGTGTACCAGCTCGTGTAGGCACTGGCGTCCACATAGAACTTCTCCTTCAGGGTGCCGCGGTAGCCCGCCTCCACGGTGAGCACCTTTTCCGGTCTGATCCGGTCAACATTGAAATACTCCAGCTGGTCCAGGCCTTCCAGCAGGGTGGGCGAGCTCCGGTAGGCGTTGAAGCTCTCGATCGTGATCAGGCTGTCGCGGCCCTCCTCGAACTGGCCCTCGATGTTGCCCAGCAGGATGGCACGCCCCACGTTGTAGTAGAGGTACTGGTCGGCCAGGGTCGGATTGCGCACGCCGCGGCTCACGCTCACCCGCAGCACATGGTCGGCGTTCGGCGTGTACACGGCGCTCAGGGCGGGCGACACCTGCGGCTCGAAGTTCTGGTTCTTGTCCACCCGCACCGTCAGTGCCAGCCGCAGCTTGTCCTGCGCGAGCTTCTTCTCCAGGCCCGCATAGCCGCCAACCTCCCAGTTGGTGATCACCACGTCCGCCGTGTCCTTGAAGATGGTGCCCGCGCTGTTGGGCCGGTACAGCCTGCCGTTGCCGCCCACGGTGATCTCGGCGAACCGCGGTTTGAACCGGTACTCCCCCATGGCGTGGTAGAGCGCTGACCGGTCGAAGAACAGCGAGCCGCCATCCGTGAAACGACGCGACCGGATCTCGTCGAGCTTCGCCTCGAAGCGATCGGTGCCGACCACATACGCCGGATCAAGTTCCGTGTTGTCCGTGCGACCGATGCTGTCGGCCACCAGCTGGTGGTAACCGCTGAAGAGCGCCGCATTGTCCGCCACGAACTGGGTCAGGTAGGCATCATAGGCCTCCTGCGTGGTGATGCCTTGTGCGATCGCTTCGCTCGGCGTGAGATATCCCGGTTGTGTCGTGTTCAGCAGGGGCTTGATCCATGTTTCCCACAGGGTGAAATAGCGGATGTTCCACTCCGTGGTGACGCTGCTGGCCTCCTGCAGGCGCAGCCCGGTGGTGTAGATGTCGTACGTGTCCCCGGCATCCTCATGCGTCACGTAGCTCCGGAAGAACCAGCGTCCTTCCTGGCGAAGCTCGAGCCGATGCTGAAAGAACTGCACCCCTTCCAGTCGGTACCGGTTGTCGCCTTGATACACCGTGCTCCCGCGGCTGTAGTTGGTGGCCAGCTGGACCTCCACGCTGTCGGAGATCCTGTAATGCAGGCTCAAGCCCGCCTTCACGTTGTTGGTGCCGTAGTCCACCAGGTCCACCTCGCGGTAGCCTGGCCGTAGGAACAGCCCCAGGCCGGGGTACTGCCGCCGGCTGAAGAGGGATACGCTGAAATCGTTGTTCGCCGTCACCCACTCATCACCGTAGCTGTTCACCGCGTCGTACCGCCCCGGGTTGTCCACGCCGGTGGGACTGTTGCTCGTGGGGTCGTAGTTCTCGGCGTACCAGTCCTCGGCGCGCATGGCGAACAGGTTCAGTTTGTACGCGAAGCGTTCGCGACCCTCCTTGTTCTTGAACACCTGGGCCCAGCGCACGGCCCCTTCCAGCAGTTCGCGCTCGCCGGCCTTTGCGCTCACGCTCAGTCCCGGGAAGGCCCACGGGCTTTTGGTGGTCATGTTGATCACTCCGTTGAAGGCGCCCGGGCCATAGAAGGCGCTGCTCGCCCCCGCGATCACGTCCACCTTCATCACGTCCAGGTCGCTCGCCCCCAGGAAGTTGCCCAGGCTGAAGTTGAGGCCCGGGCTCTGGTTGTCCACACCGTCGATGAGCTGCAGGCTGCGCACCGGACTGGTGCTGTTGAACCCGCGCGTGTTGATCACCTTGAAGCCGAAGCTCGCGGCCGTCATGTCCACGCCTTTCAGGGTGCCCAGGCTCTCGTAGAAATCGCCGCTCGGGGCCTCGCGGATGGCGATGATGTCCATGCTCTCCACCGTGAGGGGTGCCTGCTTCTGCTTCTCGCTGATGCGGCTGCCCACCACCTCGGCCTCCTGCAGCAGCACCTGGTCCGTGCTCAGCTTGAACTTGAGCTCCTGGTCGGGGCTCTTCACCTCCACCTCAAGGTCGGTGTAGCCCACGTAGCTGATCACCAGCACGTACGGCGGCAATTCGTTCACCAGCAGTTCGAACCGTCCTTCGAGGTCGGTCTGCGTCACGGCCTTCGTGCCCTTCACCGCCACGGTGGCACCGATCAGGGTCTCGCCGTTCCCCGCATCGCTCACCACCCCGCGCAGCTTGTACTGCTGGGCCATGGTGTTCAGCGACAGCAGAAGCAGCACTATCGGAAGCAGTGCCTTCGCCGCGGACCGCGGCGTGTGGGGCAGGGGCTTGGGCGGGTGCATGGGATGGTGTGCGCACAAGATAGGAGGCGCTGCCTGTCACCATCGGGGGGGCATCCGCTTGAACCGCGGACGCCGCCTATGCGTTCCTTCGCACCTTCACCCATCTCATGCGCCGACTCCCTCTTCTGATGGCCGCCTGGTCGGTCCATACGCTCTGCACCGCCCAGCTCCGGCCCGGGTTCGACAGGACCGAGTACACCGAGCTGCTCCGCGTCTTCGCCGCTCAGGCCGACACCACCATGGAAGGGTTCAACCTCCCGAAGCCGGAACGGTTCAGCCTTGCTTGGAAAAGCCCGGTGGTGGGGCTGGATAACCGGTGGGACCTCTATACGGACAGCGCAGGGACCGCCGTGGTCGTGGTGCGCGGCACCACCGCCCAGCTGGCCAGCTGGCTCGAGAACTTCCACTCGGTGCTCGTTCCCGCACAGGGCGAACTGGACCTGGACGGAGGAGAGCCCTTCCGCTACACCCTGAGCGACGATCCCGCCGCCCGCGTCCACCTGGGCTGGCTCATCGGCCTGGGTCATCTGCAGCGGACCATCCTGCCCGCCATCGATTCGCTCTACGCCGCAGGCACGCGTCAGGTCATCCTCGCCGGACACAGCCAGGGCGGCGCCATCACCTATCTGCTCACCGCCCATCTGTGGCAGTTGCGCGCCAGCGGCCGCCTGCCGACCGACCTGGTGATGAAGACCTACTGCAGCGCCGCACCCAAGCCCGGCAACCTGCCCTTCGCCTATGGGTACGAGGCCACCCACCGTGAAGGCTGGGCCATGAACGTGGTGAACAGCGCCGATTGGGTGCCGGAGGTGCCCGTCACCGTGCAGACGGTGGACGATTTCAACCCGGTGAACCCCTTCCGCAATGCCCGCAAGGCCATCCGCGCGCTGCCCTTCCCGCAGGACATCGGCCTGCGCATCCTCTTCAACCGCCTCGACCGGCCCACGCGCAAGGCCCGCCGCAACTACCAACGTGTGCTGGGCCGCACCATCGGCCGCTTGGCCGCGAAGAACCTGCCCGGCTACACGGCCCCCGAACTGCCGGAAGGCACGCACTTCGTGCGCACAGGCCCCTTTGTGGTGTTGCGCCCCGACGCGACCTACCGGGCGCGTTTCGTGGACGATCCGAAAAAGGTGTTCATGCACCATCTCATGGAGCCGTACCATGACCTGATGATGCGCTTCCCGGACCGCGTGTGCATGCCCTGACACCCGGGCCTGGTATGCACCGGTGCACTGTGTAGCTTGCACCCATGGCCATCGCGATCACCTTCCACGGGGCTGCCGGCACCGTCACCGGCAGCAAACACCTGCTCGAGGTCCGGCATGCGGATGGTGCCGTGCACCGCGTGCTGCTCGATTGCGGCATGTTCCAGGGCGAGGCGGTGGCCCGCTCCAAGGGTGACCCCAACCGCCACTTCGGCTTCGATCCCGCCGCGGTGGACGCCGTGGTGCTCAGCCACGCGCACATCGACCACAGCGGGCTGCTGCCGCGGCTGGTGGCCGAAGGCTTCGGCGGGCCCATCCACAGCACCCCGGCCACGCGCGACCTCTGCGCCATCATGTTGGAGGACAGCGCACGCATCCAGGAGGCGGATCATGCCTACGACCTCAAACGCGCCAAACGGCAGGGCCGCACCCTCGACGAGCCCGGGCCGCTCTACACCGTGGATGAGGTGCGTCCCGCGCTGGAGCGCTTCGAGGCCCACGACCTGAACGCTCCGTTCCCGGTGGTGCCCGGGATCTCCTGCACCTTCACCGAGGCGGGCCACATCCTCGGCAGCGCGGCGGTGCATCTCAACATCGATGACGGTGAACGGACCCTTCGGCTCACCTTCACCGGTGACGTGGGCCGCTACGTCGATCGGCTGCTCCCGGAACCGGCCCCCTTTCCACAGGCCGACGTCATCATCTGTGAGAGCACCTACGGTGATCGCGACCATCCCGGCATCGCCGAGGCCGAGGAGGAACTGCTCCGCCACGTCACCGAGGCCTGTGTGGAGCGCCGTGGCAAGCTGCTCATCCCGGCCTTCAGCATCGGCAAGACGCAGGAGATCCTTTACACCCTCAACAGCCTCAGCAACCAGGGGCGCCTGCCCCGCATCCCCGTCTTCGTGGACAGCCCGCTGGCGATCAGCGCTACGGGCATCGTGCGCCAGTACAGCACTTCATTCCGACCGGAGGTCCGGGCCGAACTGGAGCACGATGCCGACCTGTTCAGCTTCCCGGGGGTGGAGTTCGTGCGCAACCCCGAACGCAGCAAACAGCTCAACGCGCGGCAGGAGCCCTGCATCGTCATCGCGGCCAGTGGCATGATGGAGGCCGGGCGCATCCGCCACCACCTGCGCCACAGCCTGTCCAACCCCCGCAACACCGTGCTGGCGGTGGGGTTCTGTGCGCCCGGCACGCTGGGGCACGACATCCTCAGCGGTCAGCAGGTGGTGCACATCTTCGGGGAGCCCGTGCCGGTGAAGGCCGCCGTCCTCCGCATGGAGTTCTACAGCGCCCATGCCGATCGCGGTGAACTGGTGCGCTACCTCGCCTGTCAGGAGCCTGCCCGTGTTCGCCAGCTGTTCCTGGTGCATGGCATCACCGCCGGCTTGAACGGCCTGCAGGATCGGCTCGCCTCCGCAGGGCATCACAACATCGCCATCCCGCAGAAGGGACAGCGCTTCGTGCTCTGAGCTCAGCGTGTGCTGCGGCCCAGCACGATACCGGCCGTGGCGTACCACGTCAGGTTGCGCGGATCGTCGTAGGCGTTGTTGAGCCCATCGTCGTCGAGCACCTTGTTCAGCCCGACGCTCACTCCGCCCTCCACGGTCACGAACCAGATGTCCAGACCGACCCCCGCATCGAGGTTGAAGGACCCTGCCGTCAGGTCATCGCGGTTCCACGCGATGTCGTCGTTGCTGTTGTCCACGCTCAGCAGCAGGTCGTAGCTGGGCCCCGCGTTCAGCCTCAGTTTGAAGCCGTCCTTATGCACCAGGTTGAAGCCCACGAGCGCCCTGGCCTTCAGCACGGTGCGCACCAGGTCGTTCTCCACCAGGAAGGTGTCCAGCAGCAGCGGTACCTGGACCTGCACGACGGTGGCCTGACGGCCGATGTGAACGCCCGGTTGGAAGTACACGCGCCTGCCCAGCCGGATGTCCACCCCCGCCTGCCAGCCCATGTTGCCCCGGTAGTCGCCGTTGTCGGGGTCGCCCTGCAGGGTCTGGGCCAGCAGGCCCACCTGCGGGTTCACCTGGATCTGGGCGTGTGCGCTGTTCGTGGCGTTCAGCAGGGCGAAGGCCGGTAGAAGGAGGCTGTGGATGCGGCGCATGGCGGTTCGGATGGTGTGAAGCTACCATCGCGCCGCCGCTTCACACCTTTGCCCCATGCCCGCCGTCACCGTCCGCGACCTGCGCCGCCGCCGCACCACCGTGGCCACGGTCGTGTTCCTGCTGGTGGCCTTCGGCATCCTGTGGTGGGGCCAGGTGATGGGCGACCTCGATGGCACCATCGCGCTGGGCATGATCGGGGCCTGCGCCACGGTCTACATCGGCCTGCTGAACTACTGGCTGCAGCGGGACAAGGTCATGCAGGACCTGTTCACGGCCTTCAACGCGCGCTACGATCGGCTGAACGGTGACCTGCTCGCCATCCAGAAGGGCGTGTACATGGACGGCGACCCCGATCGCGTGATCCTGGACTACCTGAACCTGTGTGCCGAGGAGTACTTCTGGTATACGCGCGGTCGCATCGACACCGCCATCTGGCTCGCCTGGCGCAACGGCATGGAGAACTGGTTGCAGGTGCCCGCCGTGCGGGAAGTGGCCCGTCGTGAAGCCGCCCAGCGCGACAGCTACTACGGCCTGTTCGACACCGTGCCGGTGGATTGATCAGGCGTTGAACCGCAGCGCCTCCTTCACCTGCGACGGCAGGGGCGGAAGCTTGCGGCGCTCGAACAGGAAGCTGCTCAGGTCCGCCACTTCATTGAAGATGTAGTGGCTGTCCATGGCGCCGCGCAGATAGGCCTTGCCCGTGCTGCCGCCCGTGCCCACCCGCAGGCCGATCATCCGGTGCACCATGTTCAGGTGACGCCCTCGCCACGCCGCCATCGCCTCGTCGATGTCCAACAGCGCCTCCAGGAACCGGAAGGGCTGCTGAAAGATGGGCTCATCGCGATAGAGCATGATGAAGAGCGCACTGCGACAGGCCTTGGGGCTCAGCTTCCGATCAGCCGAACCCTCCACGAAGATCTTGCGCCACAACGCGGCGTTGGCCTCTTCGCCTTGGACCAGGCTGGCGTTGTAGATGCGCTCCAGTTGCTCGAAGAACGTGGCCTGGCCCTCGGGCCAATAGCGGGACTCGAGGAACGGCATGCGTTCCAACCACGCGTTCACCAGTTCCAGCAGGGTCGGCAGCTGCTCCAGCGCCTCGATCTCCGCCTTGTGCTGGGGTTTCAGCTGGCTGGTGTAGTACTGCTTTCCGAAGCGGGCCTCCATCCGCAGCCCCAGCCGCGCCTCCAGCACTTTGAACTGCATGCTCTGGAAGCCGCTCGCCGGTCGCAGCATGTCCCGGAAATCCAGGAAGTCCAGCGGCGTCATCGTCTCCATGATGTCCATCTGATGGACCAGCACGTCCAATATGGTCTTCACCCGCTGCAGCCGGTGCACCGCGATGTTCAGCTCGCCATTGTTGTCATCCACATGGTGGTCGGCGAACATCGCGATGACGCTGCCCGCTTCATGCAGGATCTGTTTGAACCAAAGCTCATAGGCCTGGTGGATCACGATGAAGAGCATCTCGTCGTGCGCGTGCTGGCCGCGCTTGTCGCTCTCCAAGGCCTGCGCGCCCAGGATCTTGTCGAGCTGCAGGTAGTCGGGGTAGTAGACGTTGGACATGGTGATGCGCCCGCGTATCCATGTGTTCATGTGCACATGGGCCCATGTGAACATGAGCTCAGGTGCACGTGGCCCGGGCCGTGGCGAATGTAGGCGGCTCCGGCCGCGGCCGGCTAACTTTGGTCAACCATGCGCGGTCCGCTTCTCGTGCTCGTCCTGCTTATCCCTGCTACCCTGGCTGCGCAGCAAGGCAGCGCACCGGTGCGCACCGACGCGGATGCGGGTCAGGCGCTCTTCGAACGGGGCTTCGGGAAGGATGGCGCCGCCAGGTCCGTCGTGGAGGTGATGCCCGCCTTTCCTGGAGGGGAACCGGAACTATACCGCAGGATCAAGGAGGAGACCCGCTATCCGAAGGAGGCGCTCAGGAACGGGATCACCGGCCGGGTGATGGTGCACTTCATGGTGGAGAAGGATGGCCGTGTGGACAGCGTGTGGGTGCCACGTCCCGTGGATCCGCTGCTTGACGCGGAGGCCGTACGGGTGGTGCGTGGCCTTTCGGGATGGTCTCCCGGCACGATGGACGGGCGGCCGGTCCGTGTGCTGTTCCGCCTGCCGATCGCCTTCACCATGGACCCTGCCGCCGCGAAGAAGCGCCGCAGGAAGGCCACCCGTCGACGCGGGTAGCGCGAACCCCTCAGGCCACCATCACCTTCAGCACGTCGCCGGCCACCTCCACCGGGTAGGTCTTCAGCCCTTGCTGCGAAGGACCTTTGGTCACCTGGCCGTCCATGTCGAAGGCACTGCCATGCCAGCCGCACACCAGCTTGTCACCGTCGGGCTTCACCGGTCCGCCCTTGTGCGGGCAGTTCAATACCAGGGCCTTGTAGGTGCCGTCAGCGCCCTTGCTGATGTACAGTTTGTCGCCCAAGCCTTTGGCGCTCACGAGGCCCACGCCGTTGGACAGGCTGGACATCGGAATGCTGAGCACGCCGTTCTCCACGGCCAGGGCCGCCGACGCGGAGGAGCCCGCTGCGGCGGTCTTGCCGGAGGAACAGCTTTCGAGGGAGGCCAGGGCGGGCACGGCGGCCAGCGCGGCGCAGGCCTTGCAGCCTGCGAGGAGGAAGTTGCGGCGGTCCATGGGGGCTTGTTGGTCGAGCGGAAAGATAGACGCTCGCTGTGGAACAGCGGCGCAGGGCCTGAGGTTCACAACCCTTAACAGGTCCGCGCACCTTCCGGCACGCGAATGGCTTACCTTGCGTTCAAATCAGACCCCATTCCATGCGCATCCTTCTGAGCATCGCTGCCTCCCTGGCCTTCCTGGCCACGGCCTCCGCACAAAGCACCACCACCGACAAGGTGGCCACCGACAAGGCCACTGCCGTCGCCCCGGCCAGCCCCGAGAAGGCGACCGCCGTGGCGCCTGCGACCGCCATCGCCCCCTCCGCTGAGACCAAGGCACCGTCCTGTGCCGGTGGTGCCAAGACCGCGGGCGCGGGCTGCTGCGCCGGCAAAGCGGGCGCCGATGCCAAGGCCGCCTGTGCCGGTCATGACCACAAGGCCCACGGGCATGCTCACGCCGAGCATGGAGCCCATGGCGATGCCAAGGCCGCCGGTTGCGCCGGTGGTGGTGCCAAGGCCGCGTGCTGTGCCGGAAAGGCCGGCGCGAAGTCCGATGCCACGCCCGCTCCGGAGACCAAGTAAGCTCCGACCCTGTTCATGAAGCCCTCCGACCCGTGGTCGGGGGGCTTCGTGCTTCTACCCCAGGAACACCACCTCCATCCGCTCTTCCGGGCCCAGCCGCAGGTCGCGCAACCGCAGCTCCAGCAGCCAGCCCATCACCGGTGGGGCATCCGCGCGGAGCTCCACGGGCGCGTAGGTCCAGTTGCGGATGTTCCGGAACAGCGGGTCCGGCCAGGTGGGATTGAACAGCACGCTGAAGCGGAACACCTGATGGTCGGCCACCATTTCGCGCCCGCGGTCGTCGTAGGCCCGGGTGGTGACGATCAGCGCGGCGCGGTTCAGCCGCCGCTGCCAGTCGGCGTCCGCCGTGACGAAGAAGGCCTGGCGCAGGTCGATGCGCGGGCGTTCCGTGGCGCTGAAGCGTGCTTCGGGATGCCCGGGGTCCAGGGTGATGTGCCGCGTTGCCATCGGGTTCAGAACCGCACCCGCACCTGCACCTTCACGTCGCTGCGCGTGTTGCCCGCGATCTCCTGCAGGCCCGAACTGATGCGGTCGGTGTCCTGGAAGATGAAGGCGCCGTAGCGCAGCCACACATCCACCCGGCGCAGCGGCGTGAGGCGCAGCATGGCGTACCACCGCATGCCGCGACCGTAGTAAGGCGGGATGCTGAACACGCCGATGAGGTCGTTCTCGTAGGCGTACAGCCGGGCGTCGTAGCCGTCCGTGTCGAAGAGTGCGAAGCGCAACGAGAGCTCCCACCAGCTCCGCAGGGGCCGGTGCACCAGGTCCTGATACACGAGGAAGCCGTGCTCCACCGGGCTGTCGCCGCGCTGCACGTCCACCAGTTCCACCCGGGTGCGCAGGCTCACCGACGGGGTCACCTTGTAGGTGGCGTTGACGCGCCATTGCGTCTGCCTGCGGCGCACCAGCGGATCGATCCCGTCCACCGGAGCCTCGCTGTTGTAGCCCTTCTGCTCGTGCCGGCCGCGCAGGTACACCTCCACCTGCTTGCTGGGCCGCCAGGTCACCTGCGCCAGCACGTCGTGGCCGTCGCTGGGGCCGTTCACCTGGTAGCGCAACCACGGGAACCGGTACTGGTCTAAGTAGGCGTTGATGGTCCACCTGCGGTCAGGCCGGATCTCGAGACCGGTGTACAGCCCGCGTTCGTTCCACGGATTGCCGCCTTCCGCGAAGCCCACGCTGTACAGCCCGTGGAAGTCCCGCTGGTAGTCGCGGTACAGCAGGGCCAGTGTGACGCGACGGTCCAGCGCCACCAGGGTGCCGAGGTTCAGGGCCCAGCCCATGTTGCCATCGGCCTGCGGCAGGCTCGCCGCCACTTCGCCGAAGAAGCTGGCGTTGCGGAACAGCCAGCTGAAGTCGCTGCCCACGGTGGTGTTCTCCTGCCCGTTGAACTCGAACCGGTTGTACGGCCGCAGCGTGCGCGTCAACGGCACATTGTAGCCTACGTGCGCCCCGGTGAGCCCCCAACTGAAGGTGCGTCGGCGATAGCGGAGATGCCCACCGTAGGCTTGTTCCAGGATGGCGTCCTTCTTCTCCAGCTCGTTGAAGGTGCGATGGTAGCCGTCCTCCTGAAAGCTGCTGAAGCTCACCTGCGCATCGTCCACATCGCTGGTGTCCACCTCCTGCTGCACGCTCGCATCGAGTTGCTTTCGGCTGTAGAACACGGTGAGGTCGAGGTCGCGGTGCAACTCCACCGTGGCCGCCACGCCGCGGTTGAAGAGGTTCTCGTTGACGCTGGTGTACGGTGCGAGCCCGGCCGCATTGCGCTTCACGTTGAGGCTGAAGGATGACTTGCTGGCGAAGGCGAGGCCCGTCCAGTAGGTGAGCCCCAGCCCGAACTGCGCCTGGTAGTCGCCCACGGCCAGCGCCTTCAGCCGTCCGAAATGCCGCAGGAAGAGGTGCGCGCTGTAGAAGTCGAAGCCCTGTTGCTGCGTGCCGCGGAAGAATTCCTCGCCCTCGTCCTTCTCGGCGGTGATGCCCAGGCTGATGTTGTTCCGGTAGCGGAAGCGGTAGCGGGCGTAGAGCTTGTACGGGTCGCCGAGGTAGAGCCGGCTCTCCCGCCGAAGGCTGTCGCGCACCGCCTCGTTCCCCGTGTCCGGCAGCTCGTCGCCGTCCGGATCGGTGTAGCGGCCGCCGAACAGGCCGTTGCGGTCCAGGCCGCCGCGCCGTGCCTCCACGTTCATGATGGTACGAAGCATCACCTCGTGCTCGCCATTGCGTAGGATCTCCTTGAGCCCGGCCCGCGAGCGCAGCGGGTCCTCGCGCACGGTGATGAAGGGCTGCACCAGGGCCAGCGTGCGCGCGTCCCACGCATCGATCGTCTGCACCTCATAAAGGCTCAGCAGCTTGCCGTTCTTCCGGATGTGCGCGAACAGGGCGCCGATCTGGACGTCGGTGAGCAGCGCCAGGCTGTTGAGCTCCTCGGCATCGGTGTGGTTGAGGTCGATGGGGTCGCGGTAGCGGTCCGTGAGCACATCGAACAGGTTGGTGAGGTCCAGGTCGCTGTCGTCACCCAGCTGTTCGGTGGCGGCCTCGATGCGCTGCTCGATGAGGTCGCGTGGCACCCCCTGGTCCTCCTGGGCCCATGCCGGTGCCCCGGTCGCCGCCAGGACGAGCACTGCGGCGCACCTTTTCATGGGAAGCGGTAGCTGAGCCCCAGCTGGGGCGTGGGACCGAGCAGGCTGCGGAAGGCCACGGCCAGGTCCAGGTCGAAGCCCTTCAGCCGCACGCCCACGCCGAAGTGGCCCTGTGTGGGGCCGGTGCTTACGCCCGTGCGCAGGAACAAGGCGTTCACCGGGTGGTACTCCAGGCCCGCATGGAAGCGTTCGGCCTCGTCGATGTCCTTCACCACCTCGCCCGTCACCACCAGCTTGTCGCTGAACGTGTAGCCCAGGCCCGCCTTCAGCACGGTGGGCACCCGCTCCTCATAGGGGCCGCCAAGCTCGGTGCGCGAAGGGTTGTACAGGTGCGCGCCGGCCCACAGCCGTTCGGTGAGGCGGGCCTGCACGCCCACCTCGCCGGTGACCATCCCCCGGCTGCCGTAGCCCTCGCCAAGGCGCACGCCGAGATAATCCAGCTGAACGCCCACACGCAGCCCGTCGCCGAAGCGCATGGCATAGGCCACGCCCACTTTCGTTTCGCGGTACAGGTCGTAGCCCAGGGTATTGGCGTTCACGGCGATGGTGCCACGGCCCAACGGAAGGGCCACCGCCAGGGCTTGATGGTCCAGCGACTCGCTCAACCAGTGCCGCTGCATGAACACGCCCACGGCGGGCCGGGTAAGACCGGCCAGCCCGGCCTGGTTGTGCTGTGCGCTCCACAGGTCGATGAGCGTAAGCCCCGCCTGGCCCATGCCCGCGATCCGGGCACCCACGGGATGGTTGTCGCCGCCCGCTTGTGCGGTGACGACCACGGCCAGGGCGAAGGCGGACAGCACGCGGCGCATGGCGCCGAATGTAGGCGGAAAGGGGATGAGCGCGCCCGATCCCCGCGCCGGCACCGTTGCCTACCTTCGCATCCCTTTCCCCGCATGCCCGAGCCTGCCACCGCCGCCCGCGTCCGCCTGCACGACAAGGATTTCGTACCGTACATCCCGGCGGCCGACCTGGATGCCGCCATCGACCGCGTGGCCGCTGAGCTTCAGGCACGCTACGCCGGCATGCGACCGCTCTTCCTCGGTGTGTTGAACGGTGCCTTCTTCTTCGCCGCCGAGCTCATGAAGCGGCTGGAGATGGAGTGCGAGATCACCTTCATCAAGGTGGCCAGCTACCACGGCACCAGTAGCACCGGCACCGTCACCCAGCTCATCGGCCTCAGCGAGCGGCTGGATGGCCGCCATGTGGTGATCGTGGAGGACATCGTGGACACCGGCGGCACCATCGCCCACATCATGGACGCGCTCAACGGTCTGCACCCGGCGAGCATCAGCGTGGCCGCGCTGCTCTTCAAACCGGAGGCCTACTCGCGCCCCTGGCCCATCGAGCATGTGGCACTGCGCATCCCCAACGCGTTCGTGGTGGGCTCCGGCCTCGACCACGATGGATTGGGCCGCAACCTGCCAGGCATCTGGCGCATCACCGAACCCACCCCATGAGCAAGCTGAACCTTGTGCTCTTCGGCCCCCCGGGCGCCGGCAAAGGCACCCAGAGCACCTTCCTCATCGAACGTTACAAGCTGGTCCACCTCAGCACCGGCGACCTGCTCCGTGCGGAGATCAAGGCCGAGAGCGAACTGGGCGTGCAGGCCAAGGAGCTCATGGACCGCGGCGAGCTGGTGGCCGACCACATCGTCATCGGCATGATCCGCAACGCCATGGAGGCCAACCTCGAGGCCCGCGGCTTCATCTTCGACGGCTTCCCCCGCACCAAGGCCCAGGCCGTGGCGCTGGACGAGATGCTCGCCTCCAAGAACGAGCCCATCACCCACATGCTCGCCCTCGAAGTGCCCGAGGCCGAGCTCGTGCAGCGGCTTCTGGGGCGTGGTGCCACCAGCGGACGCACCGACGACCGCGACGAAGCCGTCATCCGCAACCGCATCCGCGAGTACGAGCAGAAGACCGCGCCGCTCAAGGACCACTACGCCGCCCAAGGGAAGTTCACCGCCATCGACGGCGTGGGCAGCGTGTCCGACATCACCGCCCGGCTGGTGAAGGCGATCGGCTAAGGACGGAAGCCCATGGGTGCTCCATACCCTGGATCCGGTTCACCTCCTGGCGCCGCGCCTTCACTCCTTCACGAAGCGCACGGCCTGTATGCGATCCGGCGTACGCAGCTCCAGTAGATAGGTGCCGGGCAGCAGGTCGGCCACGTTGAGCAGGGTGGGTGCAGAGCCGTGCGCGCTGCGCAACTGGCGGCCGCTGAGGTCCAGCACGCGCAGCGCGGCGGTGCCCGCAAAGCCACCGATCAACAGGCGGTCGCGCGTGGGGTTGGGCATCACCGTGAGGGTGCTCACCGCCTGTTCCTGCAGGCCGGTGCTCAGGTCCACGCGGAAGGTGGCCGGCGGGGTGACGATGGGCGTGTTGAAGTCGAAGACGATGTGTGCGATGTTGTCCACCTGGTCGCCGTTGGTGAGCTGTGTGGAGGGCCGCATGCGGAAGCGCACGAAACCGTGGCTGGCGGGCTCGTTGCTGCCGCTGTCGGGCAGCAGGATGGGGTCGAAGATGAAGTGGAGCACACCGTCCAGCATGTACCACTGGCAGGGATGGCTGCTGGAGAGGAACTCGAAGCTGTTCCACTGCAGGTCGTCGCTCAGGGTGTCCAGGATCACCACGCGCTCGGCGGGATAGGTGCCGGTGTTCTGGAAGCGGATGGTGTAGGTGAGGGTGACGGCGTCGTTCTGCACCTCGGCGGGTGTGGCGGCGGGGATGTCCAGCAACTTGTCGTTGGGGTCGTAGGCGCCCACCACGGTGTCGGTCCACAAGGTGGTGTTGTTGGAGGGCACCGTGTCACCGGCCACCGGATCGATCACCGCAGTGTGCTGCACCGCTGTGCCCAAGGGGACGGTGGCGTCAGTGTGCAGGGTGACCAGCACCTGGCCCTGAGCCCCGATGGGTAGGGTGCCGAGGTCCCAAGTGGCACTGTTGCCCGAGAGCGTGGTGGGAGCGGTGCTGCTGCCCACGAAGCTCTGGTCGGCGTCCACGGCGAGCTGTAGGGTGGCGGGCAGGGCGGTGGTTCCGTAGTTGCGGTAGGAGAGGTGGAGCGTGTTGTCGAAGCCGGGGCGCGGCGGCGGGGCGTACGCGTCCACCTGCAGGTCGTTCACCCCGGGCAGCAGGGTGTGTGCGAAGTGGTTGGTGCTGTCCACTTCGCCCAACGCGACGAAGGTGGCGGTGTGTTGTGCCGGGGCTGAACTGATGATGTAGGGGTAGGTGCTGTTGGGCTCGATGGTGTAGGTGCCGGGCTGGGCGCCGCGCTCCCACCAGCCGGCGGCGTTGGCGGGCACCACGGCGTTCATGGGCTGGATGAGCACGCGACCCCAAGGGAAGGCAGGCTCGCCAGCGTCCAATGAACCGTTATTGTTGTCATCCACAGCATGGCGGCCTGCGATGGCCGAGGCCGCACCGGGGCAGTTGGAGTTGAGCACTGTACAGAAGACCGTGTCGCCGAGCTGCCAAAGGAACGGTCCTGTGAGAGACTGGACCGACCCCGGAATATCTGGTACGCAATTCACTCCATGTTGAACGGTCAGGGTGAGCAGGCCATTCGGAAGCGCAGGTAGGCAAAGGTCACTAGACACATCAATGATCAGGTGAAGTAGTGTCGGAGGAAGTGCGGGTAGAGGCGAGGACGCGTTACCGCTGATCGAAAGATGGGTCAACTCGAGCGGCCAGGACTGATGATCATAGCGCCCATAAGTCGTAGCAAGAGCGTTCACAATGGATCCATCGAGGTCAATACTGATGTTGTGCATGTTCCCATTGATGTAAAGTAAGCCACATTCCCAACCTGGAAGAGATATATTTGTTGTATCAAATAAATTGCTGGATAAACCAATGTTCATTGAATTAATATATCCAGTGAATGAATTGTATGATAAACTTCGGAAAGAATTGATTGAGAAATTATCAATTGAATCCGAAATGGAACCAATATTAACATCAATTCGACCGGTAGGTCCACCACCAATGCCAAGGTACTGCAACGAATGATCGATCGATTGAAGGTTGACCGATGCGATGCCATCTCCGCACTGAAGGTTCACTTTCTTTATTGATATCGGCATGACAGGTAGATGAAAAAAGGTTGTCTTGTCGGGCGCCAGCACGTGGTAAGAAATAAACAGAACATTAAGAGAATCAAGATATTGAATACCCTGTAAATCGATGACCAAGGTGTCTGAATTCAGATCAGCTTCAGACCACATCACTGAATCGCACCCCGCGATCCCCGCATGCGTGGTGTCCATGATGCCGTTGGCGTCCACGATGCCGGGGATGCTCGTGTTCAGCCAGGCACGCACCAGCGTGTCGGGGATGAAGACCTGGGCGCGCAGCGCGGCCGTGGTCAGCAGCAGGCTGCTCCACAGGATAAGGCGGCGGATGGTGGTCATGGCATCAGGGGTTCGGTGAATGAAGGTACGCGTGCAACGGAAAGACGACACGACCCGGGAAAGGGCTGCCTGGGGATGGAAGATCGAGCCTGCGGCAGATCCGATCTACTCTTTGACGAAGCGGACGGTCTGGAGGGATCCCGCTGTACGCACCTCCAGCAGGTAAGTGCCGGGCAGCAGGTCGGCCACGTCCAGCAGGGCGGGTGCAGAACCGCGCGCGCTGCGCAACAGGCGACCGCTGAGGTCCAGCACGCGCAGCGCGGCGGAGCCCGCGAAGCCACCGATCAACAGGCGGTCGCGCGTGGGGTTGGGCATCACCGTGAGGGTGCTCACCGCCTGTTCCTGCAGGCCGGTGCTCAGGTCCACGCGGAAGGTGGCCGGCGGGGTGACGATGGGCGTGTTGAAGTCGAAGACGATGTGTGCGATGTTGTCCACCTGGTCGCCGTTGGTGAGCTGTGTGGAGGGCCGCATGCGGAAGCGCACGAAACCGTGGCTGGCGGGCTCGTTGCTGCCGCTGTCGGGCAGCAGGATGGGGTCGAAGATGAAGTGGAGCACACCGTCCAGCATGTACCACTGGCAGGGATGGCTGCTGGAGAGGAACTCGAAGCTGTTCCACTGCAGGTCGTCGCTCAGGGTGTCCAGGATCACCACGCGCTCGGCGGGATAGGTGCCGGTGTTCTGGAAGCGGATGGTGTAGGTGAGGGTGACGGCGTCGTTCTGCACCTCGGCGGGTGTGGCGGCGGGGATGTCCAGCAACTTGTCGTTGGGGTCGTAGGCGCCCACCACGGTGTCGGTCCACAAGGTGGTGTTGTTGGAGGGCACCGTGTCACCGGCCACCGGATCGATCACCGCAGTGTGCTGCACCGCTGTGCCCAAGGGGACGGTGGCGTCAGTGTGCAGGGTGACCAGCACCTGGCCCTGAGCCCCGATGGGTAGGGTGCCGAGGTCCCAGGTGGCGCTGTTGCCCACCAGGGTGGTGGGTGCGGGGCTGCTGCCCACGAAGCTCTGGTCCGCGTCCACGGCCAGCTGCAGGGTGGCGGGGAGGCTGGTCGTTCCGAAGTTGCGGTAGGAGAGGGTCAGGTCGTTGTTGAAGCCGGGGCGCGGGGGGACGGCGTAAGCGCTTACCTGCAGGTCGTTCACCCCCGGCAACAGGATGTGTGCGAAGTGGTTGGTGCTGTCCACCTCGCCCAACGCCACGAAGGTGGCGGTGTGCTGTGCCGGGGCTGAACTGATGAGGTAGGGATAGGTGCTGTTGGGCTCGATGGTGTAGGTGCCGGGCTGGGCGCCGCGCTCCCACCATCCACCGGCACCGGCCGGCACCAGCGCGTTCATGGGCTGGATGAGCACGCGGCCCCAGGGGAAGGCGGGCTCGCCAGCATCGAACGAACCGTTGTTGTTGTCATCCACGGCGTGGCGGCCTGCGATGGCCGCGGCCGCACCCGGGCAGTCAGAATTAAGAACGGAGCAGAGGACTGTGTCGTTGGGATACTGCCAGACATGTAAGTATTGGAGTGTTGCGGGAATATTTGGGATACAGTCAACTCCATTGTTGATGTACAAGGAGAGCAAACCTTCTGGGAGCATTGGCAGACAGATCGTGGGGAAGACTTCCAGGTTGATGTCCTGGATCGTCGACGGGAATGGTGGAATGGTATGGTAAACATACCCGTGGATGGTCAGGTCGTTCAATCCGAGCGGCCAGGAATGAATGATCACATTGCAGTCGGTGATGTACAGGTCATTCGCCTCACATTCGTCCAGATCAAATAGGGTTCCGAGCAGGTTCCCATTGACGTATAGCCTGTCACATTTCCAGTTGGAAAGCGAGACCCAGGTGCTGTCATCGGATAGATCGTTCGCGTATAGGTATAGGTCTTCGATATACCCTGAGAACTGAGCGCAGGAAATGCTGTCGTACGCGTGAACATCGATCCGTGCTATGGTATCCTGGATCGCGTCGAAGTGGACGGATATCCTGTTCGTCGGGCTGCCAAGAATGTTGATGTCCTCCATGGGGTGGTCGATCACAGGTAGATCAACATGCCCACTGCCAATACCGATGCTGAGGTCAAGCCGGTTCAGGGATGTTGGAAGTTCTGGGAGGCTTAGGGCCATGTATTTGTTTTGATCGAGCGAAGAGTATAATACGAACAGGTAGGTCAATGCGTGCAGATACTGAACTCCTTCCAGGTCGATCTGGACCGTATCCGGGTCATTGTCCGATCCATACCACATCGCCGTATCGCACCCCGCGATTCCCGCATGCGTGGTGTCCATGATGCCGTTGGCGTCCACGATGCCGGGGATGCTTGTATTGAGCCAGGCGCGCACCAACGTGTCGGGGATGAAGACCTGGGCGCGCAGCGCGGGCGTGGTCAGCAGCAGGCTGCTCCACAGGATAAGGCGGCGGATGGTGGTCATGGCATCAGGGGTTCGGTGAATGAAGGTACGCGTGCAACGGAAAGACGACACGACCTGGGAAAGGGCTGCCTGGGGGAGGACCGGCTGGTCCCGCGACCCTTCCTCCGCCAATGCCGACCTTTGCGCCGCTGTGAACTTCATCGACCACATCCGCATCGAGTGCCGCAGCGGCAAGGGCGGTGCCGGCTCGCGCCACCTGCGCCGCGAGAAGTACATCCCCAAGGGCGGTCCCGATGGCGGCGACGGCGGCCGCGGTGGGCACGTGATCCTGCGCGGCAACGCCCAGCTGTGGACCCTGCTGCACCTGCGCTATACCAAGCACGTGATCGCCGGCGACGGCGAGAGCGGCGGCGCCAACCAGTGCAGCGGCAAGGCCGGCCGCGATGTGGTGATCGAAGTGCCCCTGGGCACCGTGGTGCGCAACAGCGACACCGAGGAGGTGATGGCCGAGGTGATGAAGGACGGGGAGGAGGTGGTGCTGCTGTCCGGCGGCCGCGGCGGCCTGGGCAACCAACACTTCAAGACCAGCACGAACCAGACCCCGCGCTTCGCGCAACCCGGTGAACCCGGCATCAGCCAGTGGGTGGCCATGGAGCTGAAGGTGCTGGCCGATGTGGGCCTGGTGGGCTTCCCCAACGCCGGCAAGAGCACCCTGCTGGCCGCCATCACCGCCGCCAAGCCCAAGATCGCCGACTACGCCTTCACCACGCTCACGCCCAACCTGGGCATCGTGCCCTACCGCGACCACAAGAGCTTCGTGATGGCCGACATCCCCGGCATCATCGAAGGGGCGCACGAAGGCCGCGGTCTTGGCCTGCGCTTTCTGCGGCACATCGAACGCAACAGCGTGCTGCTGTTCATGATCCCCGCCGACAGCACCGACATCCGCCACGACTATCAGGTGCTGCTCAACGAGCTGAAGCAGTACAGCCCCGAATTGCTCGACAAGGACCGCCTGCTGGCCGTCACCAAGTGCGACATGCTGGACGGCGGGATGATGGAGGAGCTGCGCCGCGACCTGCCCGCCGATGTGGACAGCGTGCTGATCAGCAGTGTGGCGGGCCTGGGTCTGGACGAGCTGAAGGACAAGCTGTGGACGCTGCTGCACCGCCCGGTGGCGCAGCGCACGGAGTTCCCCGAGTGGAGCGTGTGATCATGGTCCAGCGCCTCGACGAACTCGACCGCGCGGCCTTCCTGGCGATCAACGGGGCGCACGCCCCCTGGGCCGACGAGGTGATGGTGCTGGCCTCGGCCATGCCCACCTGGTTCCCGGTGTACGCCCTGCTGCTGGTGCTGCTGCAGCGCCGCTACGGTTGGACCGCCTTCGCCTGGTGCCTTCCTGTGATCGCCCTCATGATCCTCTGCAGCGACAGCGGAAGCGTGGTGCTGTTCAAGAACACCGTGCAGCGGCTGCGTCCCTGCCATGAACCCGCCCTCCAGGAGCTTGTGCAGCTGGTGGACGGCCACTGCGGCGGCCGCTTCGGCTTCGTGTCGTCGCACGCCAGCAACCACTTCGCGATCGCGGTCTTCGTGGCGCGCGCACTGCAGGGAAAGCCCGCCTGGGCCACCGGTGCGCTGCTGGGCTGGGCCGCCTTCGTGGCGTACAGCCGCATCTACCTCGGTGTGCACTACCCCGGTGATGTGCTGGTGGGCGGGCTCTATGGCGCGGCGGTCGGAGCGCTCTTCTTCGCGATCTTTCGGGGCGTGCTGCGGTGGCGCGCATCGGCACAACGAAGCACGGCATGAACCTCTGGCTGGCGGTCTTCCTCGGCGGCGGGCTGGGCAGCGTGGCCCGTTTCGGCGTCAGCCGTGCGGTGCTCGCCCTGGGCCTGCGCGGCGCCTTCCCCTGGGCCACCCTGGCCGCCAACCTGCTCGCCACGGCCCTGCTGGCGTGGCTGGTGCTGCGCCTTCAACCCCAGCTCGAGGGCCGCGATGCGCTGAAGGCTTTCCTCGCTGCCGGCTTCTGCGGCGGCTTCAGCACCTTCAGCACCTTCAGCTACGAGAACTTCCTCCTGCTTCGCGAAGGCCAGCACCTGCTGGTGGCGGCCAACATCGTCATCAGCGTCCTGGCCGGCATCGCCCTCTTCCATCTCATCGCCCGCTCCGCATGATCCGCGACCTCCTCCCCGGCATCGCCCTGGCCCTGACAGCCTCCGTTGCCGCGCAGCCACCCGCCTGGCAGGCACCGCCCAAGCTGGTGGTGGGCATCGTGGTGGACCAGATGCGCACCGACTTCATCTACCGCTACTGGGCCAACTTCGGTGAGGGTGGCTTCAAACGCCTGGTGGGTGAAGGGGCTTTCCTGCGGGATGCACACTATCCATACGCTTCCACCCATACCGGACCGGGCCACGCCTCCATTTACACGGGCACCACACCGAGCCTCCATGGCATCGTCGCCAATGACATGTTCCTGCCGGCAACAGGTCGGGACATCAACTGCGTGCAGGACGATGCCGTGACGGGTGTGGGTGGTACGGGACCGAAGGGCGCCCGATCGCCGGTGAACCTGCTCTGCGGTACGCTGACGGATGAGATGGAACGTCGCTTCGACGGTCGCTCGATCACGGTGGGCGTCTCCATGAAGGACCGCGGCGCCATCCTGCCGATCGGGCGCACCGGGGATGCGGCCTACTGGTTCATGGAAGATGCGGATGGTCGGTTCGGCACCAGTACATGGTATGCGAAGGAACTGCCGGAATGGATGCGCGCGTTCAATGCACGCGATCTGGTGCAGGAGCATCTGAAGGAGCGATGGGAACCCCTGCTTCCTCTCGACCGCTACCACGTGGCCCTCCCCGATGAGAACCCTTACGAATACCCGATCCCCGGTGCGCAGGTGGCCCGCCTGCCGGTGGATCTGGGGCAGGCGTTCATCGCCAGCGGCAACAGCATGGAGGTGGTGAAGCACGCACCGGCGGCCTTGGAACTCACCACCGCGCTCGCGCTGGCGGCCTTGGAAGGGGAGGGGATGGGCACCGATGCGGTGCCTGACCTGCTCGCCATCAGCTACAGCGCCACGGACGAGCTCGGCCATGCCATGGGCCCTCGGGCGCTCGAGCTGGAGGACATGTACCTGCGGCTGGACCGGGAACTGGAGCGTTTGCTCAAGGCCTTGGATACCCGCCTCGGCCGCAGCGGATACACGCTCTTCCTCACCGCGGATCACGGTGTGGTGGATGTGCCCGCGCTGCTGGAGGCGGAGGGTTCGAACGCGGGCTATGTGCCAACGACCGCGATCGCTGGGAGGATGGAGACCGCGCTGTCCGAACGCTTCGGACCGGGTCAGTGGATCCGCCGCCGGATCAAGGGCCAGTTCTACCTGAACGACTCCTTGCTCCAAGCGCGCACCGTGGATCGGACCGAGGCCCAGCACGTGGCGGTGGCCGCTGCGCGGGGCCTTTCCGGGGTCGCCGACGCGTTCGCCGCTGCGGACATCCTTTCCTGGCCGAACGCCGAAGGTCTGGCCGGCATGGTCCAGCGCACGTTCCTCCCGGAACGCTGCGGCGATATTTACGTGGTGCTGCGCCCGGGCCATCTGCTCGCGTGGCAGGGCATGCAGCCCAAGGGCACCGAGCACGGAAGCCCCTGGACCTATGATACCCACGTGCCCATCCTCTTCTATGGACAGGGCATCCGACCCGGCGAGATCGTCCGTCGCACGTCCATCACTGACATCGCACCCACCCTGGCCGTGCTGTTGGGTACGGCTTTCCCCGATGCCTGCTCCGGCCACCCCGTGCATGAGGTCCTGGCCCCCTGAGCTGTCCACAGCGGTCGGGGGATATTGCGAAGGGACCCATCGGTCGCACGGATCCGTTGGTCGAATACATTCGGCGCCGTGAGCGACGTCTCGATCGCCCTCGAGGTGGCCCCTTATGAGCTGTGGCGGGAGGAAGGTGTGCTGCGCGTGCGCCTGAAGGCCCGCACCCGGGTGGATCTGCGCGAGATGCGCGACCTGCTGCGCCTGGCACAGGCGGTGGACCCCGGCGGACGCATGCCCCTGGTGGTGGAGCTGCGCGAGCTGGTGCGCGTGGCGCCCGAGGCCCGCACCCTGCTGGTCAGGTGCAGCCGCCTCCGCGGCCGCCCCGTCGCCTTCCTGGCCGCCGATCGCAGCGACCGCCTGCAGGCCGAGTTCTTCCTGCGCTTCAACCGGCCCACCTTCCCCTTCCGCGTGTGTGCCGACCTGGAGGACGCCGCCGACTGGGTGATCCGCTGGGCCCCCGCCCACGTGCCCGATCGCTGATGTGTTGATCGGCTTGTGGGCATCTTGTCCGCAGCGCCTGTGATGGCCGCCTGCGCACGGGGCTATGTTCACGCCTTCGGAGCGATGCGCGCCTTCATCCTGCCCCTGCTGCTGGTCCCCGCCGTGATGAGCGCCCAGGACCTGGTGCTGCGCGTGCAGGCCGATGCCTCGCTGGTGGAGGTGCGCGGCGTATCGACCGACAGCCTGGCCCCGGCCCCCGCCTTCCACGCCACCTGGCGGTTCGCCCCCGGCTCGGCTGAACCGGTCTTCGGCTTCACCCCCACCGACCGCGAGGCCACGGGGCAGCTGCACCTCGACCGGTTGGTGGAGGCCGCCATCGGCGCTTTCCTCGACCAGCACGTGCAGTTCACCCGCACCGGTGTCAGCACCGACCTGCCCGCCGCAGTGATCGCCGACCGGATCGAGGCCATGGCCCGCTCCGCAGCTGCCGCGTTCCAGGCCGACGACCTCTTCCCCGGCCTGGGGACCCCCACGCGCGATCAACTGGGTCGCGTGCTCCAGCTCGACTGGAGCCAGGCCATCCTGCCCATCGATGCCAGCGGCGACGGCGACCGCTACCTGGCCATCTATCGCTTTGTGCGGATGCAACGCGATGAACTGGAACGCCAGTTGCGCGCAGACCTGCTCGATCTGTCCTCGGTGCCCGTGCTGGGTGCGCACCAGGCCGATCCAGGCACCACGGTGCAGGTGCCCTCCGTCTGCGGCACCGTGTTCGATCAGGAGAACTTCCTGTGTGCGTTGGACCTCACGCTGGCCGCCGAGGGTGCGGGTTCTGTGGAGCCTTCATTGAGCCTGTCCGCGCTGCCCGGGCCCGCACCGACCGAAGCGGCGGAGCCCACCCTGGAGCAGCCCCGCATCCGCAAGCGTGACCGCTGGCTGAAGGCCGAGCTCGACGCCATCCACGACCGCATCGACCGCATGGACCAGCGGAGAGAGCTGTGGACCTTGCGCGACCGCATGGACGACATCGAGGGTCGCCTCGACGATATGCAGGGGCAGGTGGATGACCTGCGCTCGGGCAAGGAGGCCGAACCCCGTTCGGACAACCCGCTCGCCAACCTCAGCGACCTCACCGGCGAGGAGCTCACCGTGCGCTTCCCCCGCAACGTCGCCGACCTGGGCGCCGAACAGCGCATCATGCTCAACGAGGTGTTCGAGCAGCTCGCGCGCTCATCAAGGGACCGTGTGCTGATCACCGGGTACACCGACCGCAGCGGCGATCCCGCCCTCAATCTCGCCTTGAGCGAGCAGCGTGCGCGGGCCGTACGGGACTACCTGCTGGCCCGGGGCATCGCCCCGGAACGCCTGATGGTGAACTACTACGGGGACAGCCGGAGCCTGGGGCGCGACCCGAGCGAACGGCGCGTGGAGATCGAGTGGCTCAGTGAGTGAGCCTCGCCATGTGGTTCATTCCTCGCGCAGGGGCACCAGCGTGAACACCACATCGGCGATGGTGCCATGGTCCGTGGTGATGGAGAAGTGCCCGTCCAGTTTCTCCGCCAGGGCCTCCACCACGTCCAATCCGAGACGGCCCGTGCCGTCCACCACTGCGGGCATGCCCCGTCCGTTGTCCCGGACGCGCAGCCGCACCAGGCCGTCCGACAGCGGTTCCAGCCGCACATCGATGTGCCCGCCCGTCACCAGCGGGAAGGCGTGCTGGTAGCAATTGCTCATCAGTTCACACAGCACGATCCCCAGGTCGATCGCCTGGTCCGGATCGCAGCGCAGGCCCGCGGCGTCCACCTCATGGCTCACGGACCGGCTCCGGGGATCGTGCAGTTTGGCCATCTGTCCCGCCAGGTCGCTGAAGAAGCGGTCCAGGGGGATGCCGCGCAGGTCCGGCAGTGCGTAGAGCTTGTTGTGCACCAGCGCCATGATGTCGATGCGCTGCTTGCCCCGGACGAACTCATCGCGCGCGGGTCCTTCCGGCAGGCGCTGGGCCTGCATGTTCAGCAGGCTGCTCACCACCTGCAGGTTGTTCTTCACCCGATGGTGCACCTCGCGGTCCAGCACGTCCCGCTCTCCGATCACCTTGGCCAGCTTGCGTTCCTGGGTACGCGACCGCTTGGCCTGGGCGCGCATGCGGCGGCGGTCGCTCTGGCTGCGGATGAAGGTGAGGGTGAGCAGCACCAGCAGCGTCAGCAGCGCGGCCAGCATGGCCCAGAGGAAGCGCCGTTCGGTGCCCAGCCATGGTTCCAACTGGCCCATGTCCACGATGGCCCCGAGGTGCAGGGTGACCCCGTTCAGCGAAAAGGGGAGCAGTTGCAGCATGTGCCTGTCCGGGCCAGCTCCGATGCGGACCACACGTCGGTCCATGCGCTCGGCCCAGCGCTCCAGTCCGATGCGGCTGGCCCGGCCGATCGCTGAGCTGTCGGGTGGCAGGGCCAGCAGCGGCCGTCCGTCCGGCCACAGCACCATGGGGTGGTTGGAGCGACCGGGCCCGGGGGTCAGCGTTCTGTTCACCAGTGCTGCGGCGTCCACGCGGAAGCCCATCACGCGGAACGGCCGTCCCTGTTTCACCGCGCGGATCAGCTGGCTGACGAGCACCTCATTGCCGATGGTGTTCGTTCCCGTGGGCCGCTCCGCCGTGCTCCACACCGGTTCGGCTTTCCGTTCGCTCAACGCCCGGCTGAACCAGGCCTCCATCCGGGGGTCGTATAGCCCACTGTCGATGCGGGCCCGTTCGGGTGCCGCCTCCGGCACCAGCGCCCAGCTCACGGGAAAGCCATGACCGGGACCTTCCAGTTGCCGGCGTACCCGGATGCCGCTGACCGTGCGCAGCACCGCCACCTCCGCGCCACGTTCGTTGGCCAGGTACACGGCGTTCAGGGATGGCTCGGTCGCCAGCAGCGCCTGCCAGCGGTCGACCAGTTCGGGCACCCGCATCGAATCGTGCAGCGCCACGAAGGCCGCCTCCTTCTGAAGGTCCATCGCGAGCCGCTCGAACTCCCCCTGCACCTTGGTGCGCAGGTTGCGGATGGTGCGCTCCAGCCCCATTCGCACCAGGTCCTCGGTGCGCCGCGGGAACTGCGTCAACGACAGGACCGTGTACCCCAGGGCGGTCAACAGCACCACCGCGATCAGCAGGTAGGACCAGGTAGGGGAGCGTGCCGGTGCGGACATGGGCCTGCAAGTGTACGCGAAGCCTCCGGGCGGGCCGGTCAGTCCGCCATCGATCGCAGGCGGTCCACGACACGGTCGATCGCTGCGTCATCCACGTCCAGGTGCGTCACCATGCGCACCTGACGGGGCCCGATGGCCAGGCAGCGGATGCCTTCGCGGGCGAGGGCGGCCACGTGGTCGGCGGCGCTGTGGCCCTCACGCAGGGTGTGGATCACGATGTTCGTCACCACCGGCATCACCTCCTCCACCTGGGGCATGGCGTGAAGGGCGTCGCCGAGGCGCCGGGCCCGGAGGTGGTCGTCCGTGAGCCGTGCTACATGATGCTCCAAGGCGTGGAGCCCGGCAGCGGCCAGGATACCGGCCTGCCGCATGCCACCGCCCAGGCGTTTGCGCACACGCCGCGCCTGGTGGATGAACGGGGCCGGGCCGATGAGGACACTGCCCGCCGGTGCGCCGAGCCCTTTGCTGAGGCAGATCGAGATGCTCTCGAACAAGGCTCCCCACTGCGTCGCCGTGCTGCCGTCCACGGCCATCGCGTTGAACAGCCGCGCGCCGTCCAGGTGCAGGCGCAGGTCGTGCGCATCGCACGCCTCACGGATCCGGCGCACCGCGGCCACGTCCCAGATGGCCCCGCCGCCGCGGTTCGCGGTGTTCTCCACCACCACCATCCGGCTGTTCGCCAGATAGGCGGCGCTGCGGTCGTTCACGGCCTCGATCACCGCTTCCGCCGTGAAGCGACCCCGATCGGCCGGCACATGCTTCACGCTGCAGCCACTGGTCGCCATCATGCCGCCACCTTCGTAGCGATACACGTGCGCGCCCTCCTCGCAGATCACCTCGTCCCCCGGCCGCGTGTGCACGTTGATCGCGATCTGGTTCGTCATGGTGCCGCTCGGGCAGAGGACCGCGGCTTCGTGCCCGAACATCGCGGCCAACCGTTCCTCCAGGGCGTTCACCGTGGGGTCCTCGCCGAACACATCATCGCCCACCTCCGCGCGCAACATGGCTTCGCGCATGGCCGGGGTGGGGCGCGTGACGGTATCGCTGCGCAGATCGATGTGGGGCGCGGTCATGCGCCCAAGGTAGCGGTGGCCGGTCAGCCCAGGTGCCGGTGCAGGTCCACCAGCAGGGGGAACTCCTTCGCACCCACCCCGTGCACCGCCCGGGCCACGGCGTGCGCACAGGCGTAGATGAGGTCGCGGCGCTCCTCGCCCAGGTCATTGCGGTGCCGGGCCATGTACGCGATGAACGACGTGAAGGCCTCCTCACTGGTGGCATTGCGCTCGGCCAGCACATCGAACTCGAACTCCGTGATGTACGCCTGGTCGCTGCCGAAATGGTCCATGCCCGCCTCCACGGGCACCAGCCGCTCCTTGACCACGCGCTTGAAGGTGTCGATCTCCTTCGGGCTCACCTTCCCGTCCACCGCGGCCACGGCGTACAACAGCCGTCCAAGTTCCTTGTAGAACAATTGTGCTTCCATGATGGCATGAAGGTCGGATGGCACGTATCCCCCGCACCTGACATCCGTCAGCGTCGTCGGGCGATCATCAGCCCGTCGCGGAGGGGCACGATCACCGGCTCCACCCGCGGATCCCCGTTCACGCGATGTGCATAGGCCACGAGGGCCGCCGTTTGGTGGTCCTGCTCCCCGGTGGGCTGAAGCACCCTGCCGCTCCACAGCACGTTGTCGGCGATGATGAGCCCGCCCGGCCGTACGCGGTCCACCACGGCATCGAAGTAGGCGGGATAGGCCGGTTTGTCGGCGTCGATGAACACGAGGTCGAACGGTGTGGGCAGCGTGGGGATGACCTCCAGCGCCGGCCGATGGTGCGTGGTGATGCGGTCGTGGAAGCCCGCTGCCGCGATGTGGCGCGCCACGAAGGGCGGCAGGTGCGGGTCGATGTCGATGGTGTGCAACATGCCGCCGGGCGCAAGCCCTTCCGCAAGGCAGAGCGCGCTGTAGCCGGTGTAGGTGCCGATCTCCACGATCACCTTCGGGCGCACCAGGTGGCTGAGCATCGAGAGGAAGCGGCCCTGCAGGTGCCCGCTGCACATCTGCGGCATGTACACCTCCGCATAGGTCTCCTCCCGCAAGGCACGCAGGTGGGGGGCTTCCATGCCGCTGTGCGCCTCGCAGTACGCGTCGAGCTCGGGGTCGATGAGGTCCATGGGTCAGGGGATGCGGATGAACCGCACGGTGCGAGGGCCACCAGGCGCGTGCAGCACCAGGTGGTAGGTGCCGGGTTGAAGGTCGGACACGTCCACGATGCGGTCCTGTGCGAAGGTCCCCGTACGCACGGATCGTCCAGCGGGATCGAGGATGCTGAGCGGTAGTGGAGCGCCTGAACGGATGCCGGTGACATGAAGGTCGCCGGCGGTCGGGTTCGGGTGGGCCACGATCCTTGTGGGCCCGTCGGCCGGGTCGAAGCCCACGTCCGCATGCAGGGCCCACCAATCCGCGTAACGCTGCATGCCGTCGCTTCCCGTGCCGTAGTGGACCACCCCGTCGACCACCGCGCCTGTGCCGCCCTTCCGTGCGGCGCCCGGGAACTCGGGCAGGGGGGACCAGCTGTCCGCGGCCTCGTCGTATCGCCAGCACTCGCGCAGGAAGGTGCTGTCCGAAGTGGCGCCGGCCAGCACGATGCCGCCACCGGGCCATCGAAAGCCTTCCGCACCGAACCGTCCTGCGGCGGGTAATGGCGCGATGGCCGACCAACTGTCGGTGATGCCGTCGTAACACCAGCCATCGTTCAGGGGGCTGCCGTCGCCCGCGCGTCCGCCCACCACGTAGGCCTTGCCACCCTGGGCGAACACCGCGGCGAGGTGCCGCGGCGGACCGGGCATCGGTGGACGCGGCAGCCAGGTGTTCAGGAACGGGAAGTACTCCCACAACTCGTCCGTCAGGGCCGTGCCCGGTCCCACCCGCCCTCCCACGATGAAGGCGCGCACACCGAGCACGAAGGACGCGCTGCCGCTCCGCGGCAGGCCCGGCATGGTGTCGAGCGCGTACCACACCTCGTTCACGGGAAGGTACACGAAGAGCTCGTTGCTGAGCCCTGCGGCCTCCACCCCGCCGAAGTGGTATCCGAAGCCGCCCACGCTGAAGCCCGTGCCGTACTGCCGCGGCGTGGCGGGCATCGGTGCGATCGTGCTCCAGGTGGCCGTGGCCGGGTCCCACCGGTGCCAGTCGTTCGTCAACTGGAACCCCACGTCCATGCCCGTGCCGACGAACACCGCGCTGTCCGCCGCAAAGGCCGATGCATCATCCCGGGCCACCGCGGGCAGGTCGGGCAGCTGCACCCAGCCCTGGGCGCCGGATGGTCCGGCGTGCAGCAGGGCGGTGATCAGCAGTGAACGCATGCGCATGAGCGAAAGCTAGCTCACTGACGGACCTTTGCGTCGCATGTGGATCCCCGCTGTCGCACTTCCGCTGGCCGTGGTGCTGGCCGTCCTCCTCTATTTCCGCACCGCCGATCGCATCGGTGGCGACCCCGCGGGCGAACGCCTCGAACGCATCAGGTCCCTGCCGAACTATCGTGAAGGGAAGCTCCACAACCTGGAACCCACGGACATGAACATGCCCTTCACCGTCATGCTGAAGGTGATGTGGACCATGCTGAAGGGCGCTGACGGCCGCGAACCGATGGCACCGCTGCCCACCGTGGCCTTCGATCGTGGAGCTTGGGACAAGGTGCCGCCCGATGAGGTCGCGGTCTGCTGGTTCGGGCATTCGTGCGTGCTCATCAAGCTGAACGGGATCACCTTCCTCACGGACCCGGTGTTCGGCGAGCGGGCCAGCACCTTCACGTTCGCCGGCCCGAAGCGGTTCGCGGTCACGGAGCCTGTCACCGTCGACCAGCTGCCGCCGATCGATGTGCTGCTGCTCTCGCACGATCATTACGATCATCTGTGCCACGAGACCATCACCCAGCTCGTCGCCAAGGACAAGGTGGACCGGACCATCACCGCACTGGGTGTGGGCGCCCATCTGGAGCGGTGGGGTGTGAAGGCGGCCTCGATCACGGAGCTGGCCTGGTGGGAGGAGGTCATCGTCGGGCCTGTGAAGCTCACCTTCACGCCGACGCGCCATTTCACTGGTCGCGGGCTCACCAACCGGTTCAGCACCCTCTGGGGTTCGTTCGTACTGGAGGGGACCAAGCGTATCTACTTCGGTGCCGATTCAGGGTACTCCAGGACCTTCAAGGAGCTTGGCGACCGCTTCGGCCGCTTCGACCTGGCCATGCTGGAATGCGGGGCGTACAGCGAACACTGGCCGCAGATCCACATGTTCCCCGAGCAGACCGCACAGGCCGCCAGGGACATGAACGCGGATGTGCTCATGCCGATCCACTGGGCGCAGTTCGCGCTCGGTCTGCACCCGTGGAAGGAGTCCATCCAGCGCATCATCGGTAGTGCGGGGGAGATCCGTCTGCCGCTGTTCACCCCTCGGATCGGTCGGATCATCACCACGCCGGGAGCAGCGTCGAGCGAGCGGTGGTGGGAGGAGGTGCGGTGAACGGTTGTTCACCGTTCGGTTTAACCAAATGGTTAATATTGCGGCCGCATGTCCGGTATCGACAAGGAACACGGTGCCCAGGAGCGCATCCTGGAGGCGGCCCGCCGCGTGTTCACGCGCAAGGGCATGGCCGGTGCGCGCATGCAGGAGGTGGCTGACGAGGCCGGCATCAACAAGGCGCTGCTGCACTACTACTACCGGGACAAGCAACGCCTGTTCGAGGGGGTGTTCAAGGGCAGCGCCGAGCGGCAGTTCACCTGCATCTGGCAGGTGCTGGAACGGAGCAACGACCTGTTCGAGGGCATCGAGCGTTTCGTGTCCACCTATCTGGACCGCATGCTCGAGGAGCCCATGCTGCCCCAGTTCCTCATCAGCGAGATCAACCGCGACCCGCAACACCTGCTCGAGTTCATCGACCGGGGCAAGGCCGGGCGTGCCCACTACCTCAAGCTCTTCGAGCAGGCCCGGGAGCGAGGCGCCATCATCGACATCGATCCCCGTGAACTGCTGGTGAACATCATGGCGTTGTGCGCCCACCCCTTCATCGCACGGCCCATGCTCACGCACCTTCATGGCATGAACGACGAGGCCTTCCGGCGCATGATCCTCAGGCGCCGCAGGACCGTCCCCGAATTCATCATCCGATCCATCCGCGCATGAACGACCTTCTCAAGCGTAGGCTCACCATCGTGCTCGGCCTCCTCCTTATCGTGGGGGGCGTGGGCACGTGCAACAAGTTGAAGGAGAGCCGGACGTCGCCGCCACGCACCGAGCCGCCCGGACAGACCCGCGCCGTGCGCACCCTCACTGCGGAGAACGGTCCGGTGCGGCTCAGCATTCCCATCACCGGTCGCCTGCGCGCCATGGACCGCATGCTCATCACCGCAGAGGTCGGCGGCACGCTCCAGCGCACCGGCAAGGCCTTCCGCGAAGGCATGACCTTCAACCGGGGCGAGGTGCTCTTCCGCATCGATGATGGGGAGGTGCGCGCCCAGATCAACGCGCAGCAGAGCGCCTTCCTGCGCACGCTGGTGCAGCTGGTGCCCGACCTCCGCATCGACCTGCCCGGGCAGGCCGTCAAGTGGGATGCCTACCTGAAGAGCGTTCCGGTGGATGGCGCGCTGCCCGAGCTCCCCAAGTTGGAGAGCGAGCAGGAGCGCAACTACCTGGCCGGTCGTGGCGTGCTCGATCAGTATTACGGCATCCGAGCGTTGTACGAGCGCCTCGGCAAGTATGTCATCCCCGCCGCCTTCGATGGGGTTGTGGCTGCGGCCGGTGTGGAACCCGGCACCATTGTTACTCCCGGCACCCGGCTGGGCGAGTTCATCGCCCCCAACTCGCTCGAACTGGAGACCGCCATCGGTGCAGGAGAACTGTCCCTGGTGAAGGTGGGTGATACCCTCCGGCTCACCAGCACCGAAGGCCCGGGCAGCTGGACCGGACGCATCCTGCGTCTCGGCGAGAGCATTGATGTCCCCACCCAGACCGTGAAGCTCTTCGTGCAGGTGGAGGGCAAGGGGCTGCGCGATGGCCAGTACCTCAGCGGACGCATCGAGGCGGGCTCCTTGAACGAGGCGGTGAGCGTGCCGCGCAGCGCACTCCTTGAGGATGGCGCGCTGTACACCGTGAAGGACAGTGTCCTCGCGAAGCAGCCGGTCTCCATTCTGCATCAAGGCGTGGAGCAGGCCGTGGTACAGGGCCTGAGCGATGGACAGGTGGTGGTGACCGACCGCCTCAGCGGGGCCTTTGAGGGCATGCGGGTAGCACCGGTGAAGCCATGAAGGGACTCACCGCCTACTTCATCAGGTACAGCGTGGCGGTGGACACCGTCATGGTGCTCATCTTCATCTTCGGCTTCTTCGGCCTGAAGAGCACGCGCAGTTCGCTCTTCCCCGAGGTGGAGAGCCGCACCATCCAGGTGCAGATCCTCTATCCCGGAGCCGCTCCCGAAGAGGTGGAGGAGGGCGTGGTGCTGCGCATCGAGGACGACCTCAAGGGTGTCACCGGTGTCGAGCGCATCAGCAGCATCAGCCAGGAGAACGGGGGTGTGATCACCGTGGAAGTGATCAAGGGCTACGATGTCGACGTGGTGCTGCAGGATGTGAAGAACGCGGTGGAGCGCATCCCCACGCTGCCCGACGGCATGGAGCCGATACGGACCTTCAAGCTGGAGAACATCCGCCCTGCGGTCACCTTCGCGCTCAGCGGCGATGGTGTGGACCTCAAGGCGCTGAAGCTGATCGCCCGCCGCGTGGAGCAGGACCTCCGGTCCATCGGGGGCATCAGCAAGGTGGAGGTCACCGGCTACCCGGATGAGGAGGTGGAGGTGGCCTTCCGTGAGGCCGATCTGCGGGCCAACGAGCTCAGCTTCGCCCAGGCGGCGGCCGCCGTGCGGGGCGCCAACCTCGACCTCACCGGTGGCAAGATCAAGACCAGCGACGAGGAGCTGTTGATCCGGGTGCGTGACAAGCGCCAGGATGCCGAGGGCCTGCGCAACGTGGTGCTCCGCGCCGGCAGTGATGGCCGCGTACTGCGCCTGAGGGACGTGGCCGATGTGCGCGACACCTGGGCGGAGGACCCGGCGCGCAACTTCGTGAACGGCAGCCCGGCCGTGGTGGTGAACGTGAGCAGCACGGTGAGCGAGGACATCCTGTTCATCGCGGAGAGCACCATGAAGTACATGGAGAGCTTTAATGAGCGTGGAGGACCGGTCCGGGCCACACTGATCAATGATGCGACCACCGTGCTGCGCCAGCGCATCGCCATGCTGCTGGAGAACGGCATCCAGGGCTTCTTTCTGGTGGTCATCGTGCTCGCGCTCTTCCTCAACTGGCGACTGGCCTTCTGGGTGGCCCTGAGCATCCCGGTGGCGTTCGCCGGCATGTTCATCCTCGCGCCCGGCTTCATCACCATCAATGTCATGAGCCTCTTCGGGATGATCCTCGTCGTGGGCATCCTGGTGGACGATGGCATCGTGATCACCGAGAGCATCTATCAGGAGTACGAGCGCGGGCTCCCGCCGATCAAGGCCGCGTTCGAGGGCATCAACAAGGTGTTGCCGGCGGTGATCAGCTCCGTCTTGACCACGATCGCGGCCTTCAGCACCTTCTTCTTCATCGAGGGGCGCCTGGGCGACTTCGCCCCGGCGCTGGCCTTCGTGGTCATCGCCACGCTCCTGTTCTCCCTCGTTGAAGCGGCCTTCATCCTGCCCGCGCATGTCGCCCACTCCAAAGGCCTGAGCCGCGGCACCAGGAACAGGTTGGAGGCTTACATGGACGACGTGATGACCAGGCTCCGCGATGTACGCTATGGTCGCTTCTACGACCGGTTCATGCGCCACCGCGTATTGACCCTCGGGATCGCCTTCTTCCTGCTGGCCATCACCATCGGTTCCGTGGGCGCCGGCATCATCCGGACCACCTTCTTTCCGGTGATCGAACGCGACGATGTGGCGGTCGATCTGGAGATGGTGACCGGGACGCGGGAGAACATCGTCTTCGCCGAGCTTCAACGGATCGAGCAGCTGGCGTGGGCCATCAATGACGAACTCCGCGCGGCGCGGGAGGACAGCCTGGACGTGATCCTCAAGGTGCAGACCATCCTTGGGCCCCGGGCCGAGCAGGGCAAGCTCAACATCATCCTGCTTGATGGCGAGAAACGCGGCTTCCGCGCCGAGGAGATCACCAACCGGTTGCGTGAACGGGCCGGCCTCATGCCCGGTGTGCAGAACCTCACCTTCGGCCTGGCCACCCCGTTCGGCAAGCCCGTATCGGTCTCGCTGCGCAGCAACGACCTCGCCGAGCTCAACGCCGCGAAGGCCGAGCTGCGGGGCGAACTGCAGAAGCTGCCCATGCTGCGCGATGTGGTGGACAGCGACCGCCCCGGCAACCGCGAGGTGGTCCTGAAGCTGAAGGACAAGGCCCAACTGCTCGGTCTGACGCTGCAGGATGTGGCGGCACAGGTCCGTCAGGGCTTTTTCGGATTGGAGACCCAGCGTGTGCAGCGCGGCGAGGACGAGGTGAAGATCTGGGTGCGCTATGCCGAGGAGGGCCGCGCGTCGCTCCGCGACCTGGAGGACATGCGCATCCGCACGGCCGACGGCCGGCAGTTCCCCTTGAACGAGCTGGTGAGCTACCACATCGAACGGGGCATCCGAGCGATCAACCACCTGGACGGCAAGCGCGAAGTGCGCGTGGAGGCCGACCTGTCCAGCAGCGCGCAGAGCGCCACGGAGGCACAGGGCGTCGTGTCGACCGAGATCATGACCCATTTGCTGGCGAAGTACCCGGGCCTCAGCTACAGCTTCGAGGGTCAGGGCGAGCAGAGCCGGAAGGTGGGCACCAGTGCGCTGCGGGTGCTGCCGATCACGCTGATCATCATGTTCGCCCTGATCGTGCTCACGCTCCGCAGCTTCTGGCAGATGGTGACGGTGCTGCTCTGCCTGCCGCTCGGTTTCATCGGCATCGCCTGGGGCCATTGGATCCATGGCGTGCAGATCAGCCTCTTCAGCTTCTTCGGCATGATCGCGCTCATCGGGGTGATGGTGAACGACTCGCTGGTGCTGATCAGCACCTTCAATGCCAACCTGAAGACGGGCTTGGAGTTCAAGCAGGCACTGCGCACCGCGGCCCTCTCTCGTCTTCGCCCCATCCTGCTCACCTCCCTCACCACCGTGGTGGGCCTGTTGCCGATCACGCTCAACAAGAGCTTCCAGGCGCAGTTCCTCATCCCCATGGCCATCACCGTCGCCTATGGGTTGGCCATCGCCACCTTCGTCACGCTCATCATCCTGCCCATCCTGCTGGCCGCTCTGAATGAAGGCCGCCGCTTGCTGGGCTGGGCCTGGAACGCCGAAATGCCCGACGCGGGATCCGTCGAACCCGCTGTGAAAGAACTGCCCTATGAGGACCTGGAGGAACATCGCGACTAGTCTGGCCCTTGGTGCCTGCGGGGTGGCAGCGGCCCAGGATACGCTGAGCCTGGATCAGGCCATCAGGCTGGCCCTGGCGAATGAGCATGGCATACGCATCGCACGGAATGAGGCCGCTGTCGCCCAAGCTCAGGCCACGGCCGGCAACGCGGGCCTGTTGCCACGCCTCGATGCCACCGGGCGCGGCACCTACAGCAATCAGGACACCAAGCTGGATTTCGCGGAGGGCATCGCGGATGTGGAGCGGAACGGCGTGGTGAACACGGCCTTCAGCGGTCAGGTGGGGCTTGCCTACACGCTCTTCAACGGCATGGGCAACTTCGCCACGCTCGAGCGCAACCGCCTGGCCGCTGACATCGCCGACCTGCGCACGCGCGCGCAAGTGGAGGGCACGCTCAGCCAGGTGATCGCCCTGTACTACGCGCTGGCGGCACTGGACCAGGATGTGGCCATCACCCAACGGATCCTCGACATCTCCAACGACCGCTACGCCCGACAGGAGGGCAGGGCGCTGCTCGGTGGTGCCGGTCGCCTCGACGTGCTCAACGCCGCGGTGGACCTCCAGGCCGACAGCACCAGCCACCTGCTCGCGCTCCAGCGCCGCGAGCGCACCGCGCGGGACCTCAACGTGCTGCTCGGACGCGCACCGGCGGAACCGGTCGTGGTGCAGCGTAGGGTCGATCATGCCCAAGGTCTGTCGGAGGAAAAGCTGGTCCAGGACGCGCTTGCAGGTAACGTGCAATTGGCGAGCGCCACGGCACAGGTGCGCGCGGCCGAGGTGGATGAACGGATCGCCTCGTCCTTCCGTTGGCCGAGACTCGACCTCAATGCGAACTACGGGATCAGTGACCAGAAGAACGGCGTGGGACTGGTTTTGGGCACCTATACCCAGGGGTTGAACGGAGGCCTCACCCTCAGCGTGCCGTTGTTCGATGGTGGACGGATCAGTACACAGGTGGAACAGGCGAGGTTGCGGGCCGAGAGCGCGCAGCTGGCCGAGGAACAGGCACGGATCCAGGTGGAACGCGATGTGCGCAACGCATACACCACCTGGAGTGCTCAGCGTGAAGTGCTCCGGATCCAGAAGGACGCAGTGCGCACGGCCACGCTCAACTTCGAGCGCACCCGGGAGCTTTTCCAAAGCGGCCAGCTCACCGGCCTCCAGTTCCGTCAGGCCCAGCTCGACATGGCCAATGCCGAGCGCCAGGCCGTGGTGGCCGGCTTCGACACGAAGGTCGCCGAGCTGACCCTGTTGCTCGCAAGCGGTGGTCTGTTGCCTGCGCTCGGCGTGCGACCGTAAGCCGACTTTCGTTCAGCCTCGTTACTGCTTCACCACGCGGAAGGTGTTCGTCGCGTCAGCCGACTCGATGCGCACCAGGTATGGCCCACAAGGCAGGGTGCTCACATCCAGCACCAACACTACGCCGCTGCTCCGATGTGTATGGAGCGTGCGACCGGTGGAGTCAATGAGGCGGATGATCGAATTGTCACCGAGCCCCGAGACACGGAGCAGGCCTTCGGTCGGGTTGGGCATCAGGAGCACGCCGGAGACATTGGCGTTGTGGGCAAGGCCCAGGGTGGTCACAAGGAATGTCGTGGAGGTCGCCGTACCCGTGCATCCCGTGGAACCTGTGTAGGTGACGCTGTAATTGCCGTTCGCGCTGATCGAGACGCTCCCTCCCGAGGCACCGGGGATCGGCGACCCATCAAGGAACCACTCGATGTCACCCCCAAAGGCCGGCGTGGCGATCAGGGAATCGCCGGATTGCGTGATGGTGGGTGTGGGCACACTGTCCGGAACGGCGGTGAAGGCACCCAGGAAGAAGCCGCGGTCCGCAACGACTGGTGTGCAGCTCAGTTCCCAGTTCGACAGGGTGTTCAGGAAGCCGGTGATGAGGTACTCCCCACCACCGGTGGAGGCCAATGCCTGCCCCCAGCTCTGCACCGGACCGGGCGGGGTGCCGGGTGTACCGCTCGCATAGCCCGTGACGAAGGTGCCGTCGGGGGCCACCTCGGTGATGAAGCCCCTGCCGGTGTTCCCAGGTGCAAGGGTGATGTTCCCGAAGGTGATGTTCGTGGTGAACTGCCCGCAGGCCAGCAGTCCACTGTCATCGTCCTTCCACGTGAGGCCGAAGGCATACGCGCTGTTCGAGGTATTGGGCAGGGCACGCATCCAAAGCGGGGTGCCGTTCGCGTCCATCTTCACGATGGCGTCCAGGCCGTTGCCCAAGGTGCTGGTGATCTGGTCCGGTCCGAAGACGATCGGGGTGTTCGCGTTCAAAGTGACGGATGCGTAGACATGGTCCAGGCCGTCACGGATCAGGGGGATGTCATATTGGAAACGATCGCGGAAGCTGCCGTGCGAGGTGAACCAATGGAGCGTGTCGAGCTCAGGGCTCAGTCGCAGAAAGAAGTAGCGGTTCAAGGCCGCTGCATTGGGGTCGCCCGGCAGGCTCGGGTTCGAGCCGAAGGCCAGTTCCCCCCGGTGCTCGCCGGCCACCACCACATCGCCATTGCTCAGGCGTACCGCGCTTTTGAACCACAGGTTCTGGAAAGCGGTCTGCGGCACGTAGCTGCTTGCGGAGAACGTGCCGATCGGAGCGCCCGACGTGTCGATGCACGCCATGGACAGGTTGCTGCTCTGGAAGTACAGCCTGCCGGCCGCCTGATGCAGAAGCGTCGTGCGGCCAAATCCCCCGGTCAGCGGCATTCCGGTGTCGTGGTGCCAGATCAGGTCCCCGTTGGGTGCGAACTTCAGCAGGTGGTTCCGGTTCACGGTCACGCTCAGGACCGTGTCCGCCAGGATGATGTCGCTCACGAGCGTGCGGCCCAGCAGGTAGATGCTGCCCGCCTCATCGCACTCGATCGAGAATGGCTGGAAGAACGGGCCCACGGGGCGGATCCATTGAAGGATGCCATCGGCGTCGAACTTATGGATGAAGGTGTTCAGGCTTCCGCCTCCGCCCAAGGGCTGCACCGTATCCCCCTGGCATTGCTGGGCGGTGTTCGCATCGTTGAAGAGGTACAGGTTGCCCGAGGGCTCCCTGGTGATGTCCATGGCCCCCAGAAAGGAGTTGCTGATGCCTGCGGCACCACCCGTGGTGGACCATTGGAAGCCTTGTGCCTGGATCGTACCGGTATGGAACAGGAGTGCGAGGGCGGCGATCGCTGCCGTGTGAACGTGGCGCATGGGTTTCTTCTTGCTGGGGACGAAGCAAGACCACCGGTGCGATGGGCACAATAGAACCTTTGTTAGGGGGCGGGTTCCTCGGAAAGCCACATGGCCGAGCTGACCCGGTCGCGCGCGAGCAGTGGGTTGATGCCGGCGTTGGGGGTGCAGCCAGGTGCGGCCCCTCAGGCGGGAATTACCGGTACTTGAACCACGCTGCCATGAAGGGGTTGTACGGCGCATAGATGGGCTTGCCGGCATCCTCCGTGTAACCCGTCACGTAGATCAGCTCGCGGTCCACCAAGGCTTGGATCGCATGCACCAGGGCGGCGGAGGAAGGCAGGTCGTGCTTCTTGATGAACGCTCCGGCGGTGGGGGTATCCACTTCACCCTCTCGGGAGATCGCGGCGAACAGGTCCCACTGGTTCTTCGTGAGCGCGCTGCGCAGGGTGGCCATGATGGCGTCCTGTTCGCGTACGATGGAAAGGAGGACCTGCACGACGGTGTCGCGCTCCAATGGACGGGCATCGCCGAAGAGCCGGTTGAACAGCACCTGGACGTAGTAGGTGTGACCCCGGCAGAGGTCGTAACAGAACAGGGCGTCCTCCAGCTTCAAGGTCCGCTTGTGGTGCTTCATCACCGCCACGGCGAACGCGGCATAAGTGGCGCGGTCGATGCGTTTCAGTTCCACCTGGTCCGCGCTGCCGAAGAACGGGTTCTTCGCATCGTTGAAGAGGTCGAGCAGCAGGTGCCGCTGGCTGCCGGAGAAGATGCAGCGGACCTTCGGGCTGCGCTGGAGCTCGGTGCGCAGCACGGCGTCCATGCGCACATCAGTGAACGTGGCCACCTGCTGGAATTCGTCGATGGCCAGGAAGATGGTGCGGCCCTGTTCGTTCAGGATGCGGAAGATCTCGCGTGTGGTGGCCTCATCCTGCCGGGCGCTTCCCCGCTCCAGGGCGATGCTGGGCTTGCCGGAGAGCTCGTCGATGCTCACCACGGGACGCAGCGCGGAGAACCAGGCCATCACGTTCTTCAGGAAGAGCTTCGGCGAAGGGTTCAGCGCCTCATGCACCGCATTGAGCAGGATGGTGTTGAACTCATGGGCGTCGCGGGCCGCATACACGTCCGTGAACACCGTGCGCACGCCCCGCGTCCGGGCCAGCCCGTTGAACACATGGTGGATCAGCCCGGTCTTGCCGTAGCGGCGAGGGCTGTAGAGCATCACGTGCCGCCCGTTGCGCAACGCCGAGGTGATGGTGGCCGTCTCCGCCTCCCGGTCGCAGAACAACTGCGGGGAGACGTACGCGTTCACCGCGAAGGGGTTGTCGATGACCATGCCGCGAAGTTAATACCTTCGACTAAACATGTTCAACTAAATAAAGATTAGTAATCTGATCTGTGGGATCGTTCCGCCTGGGTGCAAGTCGGCCGGGAGTCGCCTGGGGCACCGGCCCAGCGCCGCTCGGGCAGGGGTCAGTAACAATACCTCCCCTCCGCGATCATCCTCTTCGCCACCGCCTTCCGCAGCTCGGCCGTGTTGATCGGCGTGTTCTTGCTCCAGCGCTTCGCACCCATCAGCATGGCCTGGCGCTCGTCGCCCTCGGCGAAGTTGCACACCGCCTCCTTCGCCCACTTGTGGATGCGGTCGGCCGCGTCGTGGATGTACAGCTGGCACATGGCCAGCTGCTCCTGGACGTGCGCTGGGCCCTTCATCTCGGCCAGCTTCAACGTCCGCAGCAGGGTGCTTTCCGCGAGGTAGGTGTCGATCACCATGTCGGCGATGTGCATCAAGGTCTCCTGGTGCTTCGCGAGCTCCAGACCCAGCTTCTGCGCAGCGCCACCGGCCACCATCAGCACGGCCTTCTTGAAGTTGGCCACCATGCGCTTCTCATCGCCGAGCAATGAATCATCGGGCTCCGGCATGTCGGGAATGCCCATCAGCTCCGCGGCCACGGCCTGCGCCGGACCCATCAGATCGAGCTGGCCTTTCATCGCGCGCTTCAACAGCATGTCCACCGTGAGCATGCGGTTGATCTCGTTGGTGCCCTCGAAGATTCGGTTGATGCGGCTGTCGCGGTAGGCGCGCTCCACGGGGCTCTCGGCGCTGTAGCCCATGCCGCCGTAGATCTGCACGCCCTCGTCGCACACGTGGTCCAGGCATTCGCTGCCGGCCACCTTCAGGATCGCGGCCTCGGCGGCGTATTGCTCCACACCCTTCAGCAGGGCCTTGGCATGATCGGCACCGCCGGCCTTCAGGTCTTCGATCGCACGCTCCATATCGAACGACGCGCGGTAGGTGGCGCTCTCCACCACGTAGCAGTAGGTGGCCTGGTCGGCCAGCTTCTGGCGGATGGCCCCGAACGCGCTGATCGGCTTGCCGAACTGGATGCGCTCGTTGGCATACTTCACGCTCTGGTCCACCACGGCCTTCGCACCGCCCAGCGCCGCACCGGCCAGCTTGATGCGGCCGATGTTCAGGATGTTCACCGCGATCTTGAAGCCGTTCTGCCGCTCGCTCAGCATGTTCTCCACCGGCACCTTGCAGTCGTTGAAGAAGACCTGCCGCGTGCTGCTGCCCTTGATCCCCATCTTCTTTTCCTCGGGGTTCAGCGTGATGCCACCGAAGCTCTTCTCCACCAGGAAGGCCGTGAGGTTCTCGTCCTCCACGCCCGTTGCGGGGTCCACCACCTTGGCGAATACGGTGAACAGGTCCGCGAAGCCGCCGTTGGTGATCCACATCTTCTGCCCGTTCAGGATCCAGTGCTTACCGTCGGGGCTCAGCACGGCCTTGGTCTTGCCGCTGTTGGCGTCGCTGCCGCTGCCGGGCTCGGTCAGGCAATAGCAGGCCTTCCATTCGCCGGTGGCGAGCTTGGGCACGTACTTGGCCTTCTGTTCGGCGTTGCCGTAGTAGAGCAGGGGCAGGGTGCCGATGCCGGTGTGCGCCGCCATCGCCACGCTGTAGCTGTGGCCCGCGCCGGTCTTCTCCGTCACCAGCATGCCGGTCACGAAGTCCTTGCCGAAGCCGCCGTACTCCTCGGGGATCGAGATGCCCAGCAGGCCCAGCTCACCGGCCTTCTCCAGGATCTTCGGCATCAGCCCTTCCTCCATGCTGTCGATGCGGTCCAGGTTCGGCCACACCTCTGCGGCCAAAAAGTCCGTGGCCGTCTGCGCGATCATGCCCTGCTCTTCGTTGAACTCCTCGGGGATGAAGATGTCCTGCGGTTCGCTGGTGCGGATCAGGAACTCGCCGCCCTGGAGGGCTTTCTTCACATCGGTGCTCATGGTGTCGATCGGATGATCAGAGGATCAGACGATGAGTTGATCGAAAGGCCTCTGTGGGGTAGTACGTCAGGTTCGGGTTAAAGTTATGCACGCATAACAAATTTCCAACCGGGGTGGTTCGGGAGGGGGAAGAAGGAGGCGAATGGCGAATGGTCATTGGTGACTTGTGCCGCGCGACCTTGACGCCTTGATACGTGATACTTGTCACTTGAGTCTTGTTCCGGGCGTGCCCCCGCCTTCGCCCGCCTTCGCCGCCCGTTCCGGTGAGCAGGGTTCTTCATATTGTCCGGGTATTGCCCGCCGTAGCCCGACCGTAGGGAGGGCGAAGGCGGGGTCGGGTGCTCCGCTTTAGCCGGACTTGTCAGGGCCAGCGGCTGTGGTACTGCGGTGGCTTCCTTTGGTCGCCTCCTCCTCGCTCACATCCGCAAGGCCCTTCCGGCGCCGGGCTGCCGCTGCGCCCCCTCACGCGGAACTCACCCTGCGACCCTTTCAGGGTCGTGGTGGCATTGGGCATTTCGAGCTAATGTCTGCGCCCCCTCCGGGGTCGGCCGGTGGCCGTGCTCCGTCTCCGTTCACGCGCTCCAGACCTTCAGACCTATTCGGATCTGTACCGGCACGTCGTCGTTCCTGACCCCGAAGGGGTCGCAGCCATTAGCATTTGGCCCACCAAGGAGGCATTCGACCCTGAAGGGGTCGCAGGGGTGTTTACGGATACGTTCCGGCTATTAGCGGATATTCACGGATACATCCACCCCCCTTTTCGGATACGGAACGGATATTACCGTATATTTGCGGATATGTCCACCGTTCACACCTTCCGCCTCGATCTCACCTGGGACCTGCTCCAGGCCATCAGCCGGGTGGACCGCTTCGCCGGGGAATGGGCCAGCATTGAACGCCGCGAAGGCCGCTCGCTCAAGCACCTCAAGTCCATCGCCACCATCCAGAGCGTGGGCGCCTCCACCCGCATCGAGGGCAGCCGGCTCGACGATGTCGCGGTGGATGCCCTGCTCGCCCAGCTCGACATCACGAAGCTGGAGGACCGCGATCAGCAGGAGGTGGCCGGTTACTTCGAAGCGCTCGATACCCTCAGCGAGGCTTATGCGGACATCCGCATCGGCGAGAGCGAGCTGATGCACCTGCACAAGCTCACGCTCCAGTACAGCACCAAGGACGCCTGGCACCGCGGCGGCTACAAGCAGCGGTCCAATGCCGTGGAGGCCACCCTGCCCGATGGCAGTCGCACCGTGGTCTTCACCACCACGCCCCCCGGCGTGGAGACCGAGGACGCCATGCGTGCGCTGGTCGCCTGGTACGCCCGTCCCGATGCCGTGCATCCGCTGGTGCGCGTTGCGGCCTTCTGCTACGAGTTCGTCACCATACACCCGTTCCAAGACGGCAATGGCCGCCTCAGCCGCCTGCTGGCCACCTTGCTCCTGCTGCAACAGGGCTATCCCTGGGTGCAGTACGTCAGCTTCGAGCACGAGATCGAGCGGCGCAAGCAGGAGTACTACCGCGTGCTGCGAACCTGCCAGGCCAACCGCCCCGGAGAGGACATTGGCCCCTGGCTGCACTTCTTCCTGGACTGCCTGGTGGTGATGATGGAGAAGCTCCGCGCCAAGCTGGAGGCCAAAGGCGCCGTCACCGACCTCAACGAACGCCAGCGCAACATCCTGCGCTACGTGCAGGCGCATGCCGGTGCACAGGCGGGCGGCATTGCTAAGGCCTTGGGCATACCACTACCTACGGTGAAGAAGGACCTCGAAAAGATGGTGGGCGCCGAGGTGCTGCTGCGTGAAGGGGTGGGGCGGGGGACGCATTACAGCGCGCGGTAGGTCGGATCTTCAGTTGGTGACAGATCGTCACCGACTGAGCCCCTCCACCCACCGCACCAGCTCCCGCTCATCCACGATCGACCACGCGTGCGGGTGCCGGTTGCCGCGCTGCATGCCGCGCCCTTCCGTAGTGATGTACTCCGCTCGCGAATTTCCCATCGCCACCAGCGTGTCGTGGATTCGCTTCAACCCGAAGGCGTTCAGTTCCTCGTAGCTGTCGTCGCGGTTGGCGCGCCACCACGCGGTGTCCGGCTCGGTGTAGAAGCGGATGGGCAGTTCCTTCAGCGCAGCCACGCTCGCGGACGAGTTGAGTAGGGGAGCTGAGCGCTCATAGTTGACCATATTGTCCGCTGGCGATCCCAAGGTGCTGTCTAGAAAGGCCTGCAAGTAGCGCGCTTCGTCCTTGTACTCCGGGAAGGTCGTCTTCGACAGATCCCGCTTCGAGCAATCATACAGGTGCACCAGGTCCAGCGGACTGTCCACCGCGAAGACGCCCTTGAGGCCGATGCCCGGCCGCGGCGCGCGCACCAGCTCCTTCGCCAGCAGCACGCTCACGTTGCCGCCGGAGGAGAAGCCGCCGATGAAGGTGTTCGTGGCATCGAGGCCGTGCTCTTTCACCGCACCGGCGATCACCTCCAGTACCTCCCGCTTCTCGGCCTCGCTCATCAGGATGTGCCGGTTGAAGTTCATCATCAGCACCGTGATGCCGTTGGCCACCGCCGTGTCCGCGATGGGTGACTCCGACCGCGTATCCGCTGCATCGCACGGGAAGCAGGGGAAGAGGATCAGCAGGGCTTTCGGCTCGGTGGGGATGAGGAGGTCGTAGGCGGCAGTGTGGACCTCGCGTAGGGCCTGGGCCTGGGGTGGGGCGGGGGACTGGCAGGCGGCCAAGAGCAGGCATCCCGCGAAGAAGGCGTCAATGCGGGGCATGGAGGGTGCGGGGTTCATTGAAGCGTGAACGTGACGTGATCGTGCTCTGGGTTGCGAATGATCTCGAGAATGATCTCGAACAACACCTGCCCTCTCCCGGACTTCAGTTCATCCAATTGTTGCTGGACGTGAGGAATGTTCGAAGGATGACACGTTGCGAGCATGGCCTCATAGTGCCGTGCAGTCGCTTCCCGTCCAAGATCCAGCCTGCTTTTCTCGGAGTTCAACCACGTTAGATCCAGTGGTTCGGCGTAATCGTGAACACCGAAGCCGCCACGAAGCACGTCGTTGAATGCGTTGAGGTTGCGACCAATGCTCCAGTCGAGTCCGTGTGTGAGCTTCCGTTCAACCTCGTCATAGAACCCGGACAGGTCAGAGAATGTGTTGCCGTCTATGATGGCCGATTTGCTCATTCCCCTTCGTTCAGGCAGGACTTGGTGAAAAGCGCCGGGTTCATCTGGAACTAGAAGCCATCTCAAAATAGTTTGCGCATGAGGATCATGGCACAAGCGAGCTGGAC
>CALMPI010000004.1 GCA_937872175.1 uncultured Flavobacteriales bacterium
TGTCGGTGTGGCTGTGGTGGATCAGGTGGATGTCGCGGTGGGTGACCGGTTCAATTGTAATCTCCCGCACTACTGTTGGTCGGTCATTGACACCGACTTCCACTCGAAGCTCTGTCGTTTCAGTAACAGGATCTACAGGAAAGGTTGCGACGGTTAGTCGTCCTAAGACTTCTTGGTATGAAGTCGTCTGGCCATGAACCTTCACCATATACATGTCGCCCACGGCAGCATTGGTCATGAGTGAGACTTGAATCTCTTGCTTGCCGCGCTTGGTGAGGAACGGCAAGGCTTCCACCTCCACCTTCTCCTCGAACGAGTACCGAAAGGTCATGAACCAGTCCGGGCTGTTCTGCGCGTGGCCCACCACCTTCAGCCTCAGCGGCTGGCCGGGTGTGATGTACTTCCGCGGCACCCGCAGGTGCGCGAAGCCATGCGCATCGCCGTGGCGGTCCTTCTTGCTGAACTCGAACACGAGCTTCGTGCTGTCGGCTGCGGCCGCTGACCATGATCCCGGCTTGGTGCTGTGGCGCGTGGTGAAGCTGAGCGCGAACTGGTCATTGATGTGCAGGTCGAAGCTCCTATCCCCGCCGCTGGTGGTGCTGTTGTGCGCCGCGATCCAGCTGAAGTAGTAGAACCCGATCTCTTCCTCATGCGGGTAGTTCGGCACCACTGCCGTCTCCCATGCGATCGCCTTCTTCCCATCGGTGCAACGCGTCAGCAGCGCGGTGGTGGCATGCTCGGGGTACACGCTGAAGTAGGAGAGGACCTCGCCCTCCACGTCCTTCGCGTAGCCGTTGATGACCTGCTGGGTGCCGAAGACGGGGAGGTCGACCTGGGCGTGGAGCAAGGCCGGCAGGAGCAGGGTGGCGGGCAGGGCGGTCCGCATCTTCGCCGAAGGTAGTGTGGCCGTTGTCGGCTGTTCGCGTTCTTTGCGCCATGGCCACCGAGCACGTCCTGATCCTGTTGGGGGGGCTGGTGGTCTTTTCCTACATCTTCGACCTCTTCGCCAAACGGGCCCGGGTACCCTCGGTGCTGCTGTTGCTGGCGCTGGGGGTGGCGCTGCGCGAGATCTCGGTGGGCATGGGCTTCCCCGTGCTGGCCACCGAGGGCCTGCTGCCGACCCTCGGCACGGTGGGCCTGATCCTGATCGTGTTCGACGGTGCTCTGGAACTGGAGTACAACCCCGAGCGGCGCGGGGTGATCCTCCGGGCCCTGCTGGCCTCCTTCGCGGGTTTGCTGCTGGTGGGGGCGGCCTACACCGTGCTGCTCCACGGGCTCAGTGGCGCGTCGTGGCGGGCCTGCCTGGCCAACGCCGTGCCCTTCAGCGTCATCAGCAGCGCGGTCGCCATCCCCTCCGCCACCGGCTTGCCCAAGGCCCGCAAGGAGTTCATCATCTACGAGTCCTCGATCAGCGACATCCTCGGGGTGGTGGCCTTCAACCTGTTCGCCACTTCCGGTGCGCTGGACCTGGAGCACTTCGGCGGCACCCTGTTCGACCTGCTCATCGTGGTGGTGATCAGCCTGCTGTCGTGCGCGGGCCTGCTCTGGCTGCTGTCGCGCTCCACCCACAACGTTCGGGTCTTCCTCATCCTGGCCTTGCTGATGATGGTGTACGGGCTGGGCAAGTCGTTCCACTTGTCCTCCCTGATCATCATTCTGGTCTTCGGCCTCTTCATGGCCAACCTCACCCAGATCCCCCTGGCGTGGCTGCATCGCATGGCCGACTATCCCCGGGCCGCAGCGGACCGCGAACTGCTGCATGCCCTCACCCGGGAGAGCACCTTCATCGTCCGCACCTTCTTCTTCGTGCTCTTCGGCTATTCCATCAGCCTGGCGACGGTGCTGCGCGGCGAAGTATGGATCATCGTGGGGGCCTTGCTCGGGCTGCTGTACGCCTCGCGGGCCGTGGTGCTGGGCGTCAGCATGGGACGGGTGGACCCGGCCACCCTGGTGCTGGCACCCCGCGGGTTGATCACCGTGCTGCTCTTCCTGTCCCTCCCGGCGGACCTGCGGATCACCCAGGTGGACCTGCCGCTCGTGGTGGCCATGGTGCTGGGCACCGCCCTGGTGATGGCGCTGGTGCTGCCGATGGTCCGCATGGAGCGGAAGCCCTGAACCCGCTCAACGTCCGAAGCGGTAGGCCAGGCCCAGGTTGGCCACCAGGCTGCGGGTCAGGCCGTCCGGACGCACGGTGCGCGTCACCAACGGCGATCCGTAGCTCAGCTCCAGCGCCCACCGGTCGCTGATCCGCCAGCGGGCATCCACCGTCACGTTCAGGGTAAGGCCTTCGGAGCCGTCGACCTGCTCGGAGACAGCTGCGCTCAGGTCGTAGGCGTAGCTGCTATCGGTCGGCGAGGCCAGTCGCCGGTCCTGCCCCAGATGGACGATCGCCAGCAGGCCGGGCTGCACGGTCACGCGGCCGATGGGCACGGCGTATTGCAGCCGGGCCACCGCATCGTTCGCCCGCTCCAGGAAGGGGCTCTCGAAGTAGCCCAGGGCCCGCATGTCGTCCATCCAGCGCTCGTGGGTGAAGCCGTTCTCGTTGGTGTTCTTCAGCACATGCTGGTAGGCCAGGGCCAGGCTCCAGCGGTCGTGCCGGTAGCTGAGGCCGGCGAGCAGGTCGAGGGTGCTCAAACTGGTCTGGTAGGGCATGGGCAGCGGCTTGCCGTCGGCGGTGGTGGCGTCGGCTTTGTTGCTCGGGGCCTTCACGCCGAGCAGCACGTCCAACCGGCGGGCAGCGGCCCAGCGGGGTCGGCCACCGTCCAGCCGGTGCGGGTCGCGGCGCCACACCGCGTAGCTCAGCGTGGCCACCGGGTCGCCCACGCCGTTCACCTGGCCGAGTTCGCCGCTGGCCTGTTGGTAGGGGAGCCGGAGCTGCAGGCCGAGCCGGCGCGTGAGGCCCAGGCTCAACTCGGCCACTTCCTGGATCACCGTGGTGCCCTGCTCGCCCACCGCGTAGCTGAAGGTGAAGCGAAGCAGGTGCCGGGGCTCCGCGGTCACGGACGCGCTGTCGCGCAGCAGCAGCGGGGCTTCGCCGAGCGGGCCGGCCGTGCAGACGCCCGCATCGCTGCAGCCTTGGGCGGTTGCGTGATGCAAGGTGACCAGCAGGACAGGGGCGAGGAGGAGCGCGCGTTTCATGGGGTGAAGCTAACGCCATGCCCATCCCGCTTCGTATGCGCTGGACGCCCACCGCCCGCCTTCGCTCACCGCGTCAGGTACCCGCCGTCCACGGCGTGGTAGCTGCCGGTGACGAAGCTGGCCTTGTCGCTGGCCAGCCAGAGCACCAGTTCGGCCACCTCCTCCGATCGGCCAAGACGGCCGATGGGGTGCATGGCCGCGATGCCGGAGAGCTGCTCCTCGGTGAGGTGCTTGTCCAACAAGGGGGTCCGGATGAAGCCCGGTCCCACACTGTTCACCCGGATGCCCTGGGTGGCGTACTCGATGGCGGCGTTCTTGGTGAGGCCCACCACGCCGTGCTTCGCGGCCACGTAGGCGCTGCTGTAGGCGAAGCCCACCTGCCCCAGGATGGAGGCGATGTTGACGATGCTGCCGCCGCCGCTCTTCAGCATGGCCGGGATCTGGTAGCGCATGCCGTGGAACACGCCGTTCAGGTTCACCCCGATCACCTTCTCCCACCCGTCCAGCGGATACTCCCCCGTGGGTGCGGCAGGTCCGCCGATGCCCGCGTTGTTCACCGCCACATCCAGGCGTCCGAAGGCCTTCACGGCAGCGGCCACGGCGGCTTCGCACTCCCGTGCCACCGCCACATCGTTGCGCACGGTGATCGCTTCCGCAGCACCGGCCTTCACAGCGGCCGCCACGCGCTCCAGCCCCGCGCCGTCCACATCCGTCAACACCAGCTTCGCTCCGTGCTTCGCGAAGAGCAGGGCGCACGCTTCGCCGATGCCCGATCCCGCGCCCGTGATCAGGGCCACCTTGCCGTTCAGGTCCATGGACGCTTTCGTTTCCGGCGAACCTAGTGCCCGCGCGGGGCGCCGACCCTGAGGATCGTCAACCGGGACGAGGCCGCCCGCTACTTTTGCGCCACAACCCATTCCACCATGCCCGGCACGGAACTTTTCGGAGAAGAGGAGAAGAAGGAAGTGATGGACGTCCTCAACACTGGCGTCCTGTTCCGCTTCAACCACGAGGCGCAGCGCGAGGGCCATTGGAAGGCCAAGGACTTCGAGGCCGAAGTGGCCAAATTCTGCGGGGCCAAGTACGGCCTGGCCGTGAGCAGTGGCAGCACCGCCGTCAACACCATGCTGGCCGCCTGCGGCGTGGGTTACGGCGATGAGGTCATCGTGCCGCCCTTCACCTACATCGCCACCATCGAGGCCGTGCTGCTGGCCGGTGCGTTGCCCGTGTTCGCCGAGATCGACGATACGCTGTGCATGAGCGCCGAAGGCATCCGCGCCGTCATCAGCCCGAAGACCAAGGCCGTGCTGCTCGTGCACATGTGCGGCGCCGCGGCCGACCTGGACGGCATCCTGGCCGTGTGCAAGGAGAAGAACATCCAGCTCATCGAGGACAGTGCACAGGCCCTGGGCGGCAGCTTCAAAGGCAAGATGCTCGGCACCTTCGGGCGCATGGGCAGCTTCAGCTACGACTTCTTCAAGATCAACACCTGCGGCGAAGGCGGCGTGGTGATCACCGACGACCACCAGCTGTGGGACACCGCCCAGCAGTTCGCCGATCATGGCCACGACCACATCGGCAACAACCGGGGCATGGAGCAGCACCCCATCATGGGCACCAACTTCCGCATCGGCGAGATCAACGCCGCCATCGGCCTGGCCCAGACGCGCAAGCTGCCCTACATCCTCGCCCAACAGCGCAAACACAAGGCCATCATCCAGGAGCGCCTGTCGAAGATCCCCGGCCTGCAGTTCCGCCGCCACACGGATGATGCGGGCGACAGCGCCACCTTCTTCCACCTGCTGCTGCCCAGCGAGGCCGTGGCCCGCGCCACCGTGAAACTCTTCGCGGAGGCCGGCATCCCGCACGGCTACTGGTACGACAACATGTTCCACTACATCAAGCAGTGGGACCATGTGAAGAACCTCAGCATGCCCTACAAGCTGGTGGCCCACGAGCTCGGCCTCCCGCAGGACCTGAAGACCCTGACCTTCCCCAAGAGCGACGCCGTCATGAGCCGCCTCATCAGCTTCAACATCCGCGTCACGTGGACGGCGGAGGAGCTGGACGCGATGCTGACCAAGATGGAGGCGGCGATCGTGAAGGCGATGGAGTCCTCCTACGCCTGAGCTTCGGCGGATGATAGGTGTGGTGGTGTAGGTTACCTACTTTGCGCCTATGCGCATTGAGCGGATACCGGATGACAATGATGTCGTGCCGGATGTCATTTGCTCAGAGAAGTCCGTGGGTGGGCCTGAAGTTCATGCATCAGCGCTATTTCGAGTGCATCATGCGAGCGGGAGCATCACATTGAGGATCGAATGGGCCAGCGACCATTCCGCCAGAGATCTCGATGAGTCTGACTTTCTATTGATCCCGGAGACGGAAACGGTCTTCTTCAGAACGTTTTATCAATGGGGAGTGATCGATGTTCGACGAGCCACTCTTGTTCGTCACGAGAAGGCGATGTATAGACCCTTCATCAGCAGACATGGGAGCTCCGTTATCATTGAAGATGAACTACAAGCGGAGTCTACAGACCTTGCTGGAATGCATGTTCACGCTGTGCCTATCGACCCGCCTTGGGATGCTGTGGAATACGATGATCGCATCGAGTACGTGAGTCCGGTCTATGGGAAACAGACTTTGCGACTGGTGAAGTGATGTTCTCTCCTTACGTATGCTTGCTGGGCGTTCCGGCGCCCATCCCTTCGCCTCGCAAAAGCCTCGCTCGGGACAGGCGCCGTCGGGCTATCCGCTGCAAGTCCTCGTGCGGCTCGTTCCTCGCCGCACTGTGGGCTTTCCGCTGCTATCCCTAACGCGAACACCGGCGGCGGCCCCTTCGGGGCGAATGCACCGAACGTACAACGCCATCGCAGCGCGCTGGCTACAGGTTCGGACCCCTTCGGGGTCCATCATGATCGCAGCGCGGAGGACCCCGAAGGGGTCCGAACCTGTAGCCCGGTAAAACCGGGCGTTATCGACCCCGAAGGGGTCGGAGCCGGTGTTCGTTCGCGAACGTGTTCACGGCAGGTATTTCGGATCGTATTCCACCCCCGCTTCGTTCAGCAGATCGACCAATTCCTCACGTGATCCCTTGCGCCTATGGTGCTGCTCCTGTCCTGCGATGTACGCCTTGATGGCATCGCGTTCCCGCCAGCCTACGGTGAACACGCCATAGCCCTCCTGCCATTGGAAGGTCTTGACCTTGGTGTTCAGCCTGATCCATTCGGTGGAGGCCTTCTTCAGTTCGCGTACCAGGTCGGCGATCACCTGGGTCGGCTTCAGGTCCACCAGCAGATGCACATGATCGTTGAAGCCGCCGACACCATGCGGCACACCACCAAGGCCGCGGATGGTGCCGCCCATGTATTCCCAGAGCTGCGGCCGCCAGGACTTGTCCAGGCATGCCACCCGGTTCTTGGTGGCGAACACCACATGGAAATGCAGTTTCGAATAGGTGGACATGTGAATACCGATGCTGTGTGAAGATAGAGCACCGGCTGCGACCCTTTCAGGGTCGGGCGGCTTGGGAAATGGGTGTTCAAGAAGCTGTGACCCCTCCGGGGTCGAATGCCTCCTTGTTGGGCAAATGCAACAGGCCGCGCCCCCTTTGGGGTCGAATACCTCCTTGATGGACAGATGCAATGAGCTATCCCGCCTACTGTAGCAACTGCTGCTCCAGGGAATCCGGTTGCACCCCTGACCCCGAAGGGGTCACAGCCTCTTGTCTGAATGCAAAAAGTCCACCCGACCCTAAAGGGGTCGCAGCCGGAGTTCGCATCACCCCATGTACACCCACATCCCCCCCGCGCACAGCAGGAAGTAGGACACCAAGCTCGCTGCACCCGCGTAGTCCTTCGCCACGCGCTGGCCGAAGAAGAGCAGGGTGATGGCCAAGGCACCCAGTGTGCAGCCCCAAGCCCCCATGGAGGGATCACCGCGCAAGGCCACCTGCACCAGCCCGATCCCGGCGCAGGCACCGGCGGACAGTTCAATGGCCGTGATCACCGCCAACATCAGCGGTACCATGCCCTTCAACGGCGACTTCGCGAAGTGACCGGTCAGCCACGTGAGGTTCCCTTTCCAGTCAAGTGCCTTGTCCAGCCCCGATTGCAGGAAGAGGATGGCTACCATGGCCGAGAACGCCAAGCGCAGGAGGTCGATGCCGGTGTAGCCCAGAAGAATGCCGGTTTCCATGCCGTGAAATTGGGAGTTCTCCGGCTACCTCCGGCTGCGTTCCTTTGCACTCCCGCCCTGTCGGGATGAAACACATGCAACTTTTCCGCAACTTCAAGTCCGTCACCAAGACCTGCTACGGCCGCGGCAGCTTCGGCAAGCTGGGCGAGATCCTGGAACCGCAGCGCTCCGCCAACGACGGCTTCATGGTCTTCGTGGTGGACGACTACTTCGAGCACAAGGCCGACTTCGTAGCGCGCATCCCGGAGCTGGAGGGCGACGAGATCCACTTCATCAGCGCGCTGAAGGAACCGACCACCGAGCTGATCGACAAGCTGCGGGACGACATCCTGAAGCGCCGCGGTCTGCCGGCGGGTATCGTGGGCATCGGTGGCGGCAGCATGATGGACATCGCCAAGGCCGCTTCACTGATGTTCACCAACGAGGGCAGCAGCGTGCAATACCAAGGCCTCAACCTGATCAAGAATCCCGGTATCTATCACTGCGGTGTGCCCACCATCAGCGGCACCGGCGCTGAGGTCAGCATGACCGCCGTGCTCACCGGTCCCGTGAAGAAGCTCGGCCTCAAGTGCGACTGGACCGTCTTCGACCAGATCGTGCTGGACCCGGACCTCATCGCCAGCGTGCCCACGGACCAGTGGTTCTACACCGGCATGGACACCTACATCCACAGCGTGGAGGCCATCACCGGCACCAAGAAGAACACCTTCGCCGAGGCCTACAGCGAGAAGAGCCTGGAGATGTGCCGCGAGGTGTACATGAAGCTCGATCGCACCGATCGGAAGAGCGACGAGCTCCTGATGGTGGCCAGCTACATGGGCGGCCTCAGCCTCACCTACAGCGAGGTGGGCGTGTGCCACGCGCTGAGCTATGGCCTGGGCAAGGTGCTGGAGATGCACCACTGCTTCGCGAACTGCGTGGCCTTCAACCAGCTGGAGGACGTGTATGGCGAGTACGTCCACGAGTTCAAGCACATGGTGAAGGAGCGGGGCGTGAACCTGCCCGCCAACCTCAGCAAGGACTGGGACGAGAAGACCCTCGACGCCATGGCCGAAGTGGCCTACAACCTGCCGCACATGTGGGACCACGCCTTCGGGCCGGATTGGCAGAAGGTCCTGGACCGCGAGCGGATCAAGGGGTGGTACCGGAGGATGTGATCGACATCGGAGACCGTGTAGCGTCGACCCACCGGGTCGACCTGCAGGTTGACGTTGGATCACCCTAGGAACGCCCCATCCACCACCAGTAGCTTCACCGGCCCCACTGTGCGGGAGCGGTGCGAAGTGAGCCCATCGCTCACGTGGTAGGACATGCCGGCAGTCAGCACGTTCACGCGCCCGTCTTCGTGTTCGTTGATGAGCTCACCTTCGAGCACGAAGACCAAGTGACCGAGGGGGCACCAATGATCGGCGAGGTATCCCGCTGAATACTCCAACATCCGGATGCGGAGTCCATCGTGTTGCACGATGCGCATGACCGCATGGCCAGTGGTCCCGTTCACCGTGGTGGTCGGGAGACTGGACCAATCGATGGTCTCGAAGGGGATCTTCATGGATCGGTCGTTCAGCCTTGTTGACGCGTCAGGGTGGCGGCCAGCGCGATCACATGCCCGTCCGGGTCGGCGAAGTAGGCCACACGATCGCCCCAGTCGCGGTCTGCTGCATGGGAGACCACGACAAGACCGGCATGCACCGCACGCGCGATCACTGCATCCAGGTCATCCATCCGAAGGTAGAGCTCGCAGCGCGGCACACCGTGCCCGGCATCGGGGTGGGGCAGGGCGGGCGTGATGATGCGGGCAATGCCGCTGGCAGGCATCAGGCCCAGCTTGCAGCCGCCCAGGTCGAACTCCGTCATGCCCGGCACGTCGAGCAAAGGTTCGCGGTCCAGCAACACCCGGTACAGGTCGCGGCTGCGCTGCTGGTCCTGCACGTAGAGGATGAACTCGGCCTGCATCTCTCAAAGATGGCGTTCCTCCGCATCTTCGGTGCGGCGATGCATCACCTGTTGCACCTGGTCTTCGAGCTGGCCGCCTTCGCGGTGGGCTACGCCTACTTCCAGCGGCTGCGCGCGGGGCAGGGCGACCCCATCCCTGAACCGAAGCGCGTGTGGATCATCATCGGCGCGGCGGCGGGTGCGCTGCTGGGCTCGAGGGTGCTGGGCGCGCTGGAGGACCCGGCGAAGCTGGCCGCCGATGGCTGGTCGCTCTTCATCGCCTTCAACAACCGCACGATCGTGGGCGGACTGCTCGGCGGGCTGGTGGGGGTGGAGCTCACGAAGAAGGCCATCGGTGTACGCGCCAGCAGCGGCGACCTATTCACCTACCCGCTGATCCTGGGCATGATGATCGGGCGCGTGGGCTGCCTCCTCGGCGGGTTGGAGGACAACACCTACGGCACGCCCACCGACCTGCCCTGGGGCATCGACCTGGGCGATGGCGTACATAGGCACCCCACCAACGTGTACGAGATCTTGTGGCTGGGCCTCCTGTGGATGCTGTTGCGCGGCATCGAGCGCCGTTGGACCCTCGCGAACGGGGCCCGCTTCAAGCTCTTCATGGTCGGTTACCTGGCCTTCCGCCTCGCCGTGGAGGCCATCAAGCCGCAGCCCATCCTCGCCCTCGGCCTTTCAACCATCCAGTGGGCCTGCGTGGCCGGCCTTCTGTATTACTTCAGGGTGTGGTTGCGACCACGGTCTCTGATAGTTGAACCACAGATGGACACGGATGAACACAGATAAGAGAACCGAAGACGATTTCTTGCTCACAAGCGAGACGGAGGAGGTCATTGGCTGTGCGATGGAAGTGCTTAACGTGCTGGGGCATGGCCTGCTCGAGAAGCCATACGAGAACGCCTTGGCGGTGGAATTCAGGCTGCGCGGCATCCCTTTCGAGCAACAACCGGCCTTCGATGTGCTGTACAAGAACGAACAGGTCGGTTTGTATGTGCCGGACCTCATCGTGCGGGAGGCCGTGGTCGTCGATGCCAAGACCATCGACCGCATCACGGATCATGAGCTCGGCCAGATGCTCAACTACCTGCGCATCACCGGCCATCGCGTCGGACTGATCCTGAACTTCAAGCGCGCCAAGCTCGAATGGAAACGCGTCATCCTGTGACCATGCGCATTCATCTGTGTCCATCCGTGTCCATCCGTGGTTTTCCCCCTTGCTGGCCAGCCCATCCCATTCATCTGTGTTCATCCGTGTCCATCCGTGGTTTTCCCCCTTGCTGGCCAGCCCATCCCATTCATCTGTGTTCATCCGTGTCCATCTGTGGTTATTCCTCCTCCCATGCCTGAACGCCCCTACACCTACTACGACTTCACGCTGAGCCTCTGCCCGGAGTGCCTGAAGCGCATCGACGCCAAGGTGGTCTTCGAGGATGAGCGTGTGTACATGCTGAAGCGCTGTCCGGAGCACGGCGCGCAGAAGGTGCTCATCGCCACCGATGTGGACTACTACAAGCGCTGCCGGCACTACCTGAAGCCCGGGGAGATGGTGCGCACCTTCAATACGAAGACGCACTACGGTTGTCCGTACGACTGCGGCATCTGCCCCGACCACGAGCAGCACGGCTGCCTCACGCTCATCGAGGTCACCGACCGCTGCAACCTGGAGTGCCCCATCTGCTACGCCAGCAGCGGGCCCATGCACGGCAAGCACCGAACATTGGAGGAGGTGGAGCGCATGCTCGATGCCGCCGTGCGCAATGAGGGCGAGCCTGATGTGGTGCAGCTCAGCGGCGGCGAACCCACGGTGCACCCGCAGTTCTTCGAGATCCTCGATGCGGCCAAGCGCCGGCCCGTCCGCCACCTGATGGTGAACACCAACGGCATCCGTATCGCCAAGGACCGGGCCTTCGCGGAACGCCTGGCCGGCTACGTGCCCGATTTCGAGCTGTACCTGCAGTTCGATTCGTTCAAGCCCGAGGTGCTGAAGCGGTTGCGTGGGGAGGACCTCACCGCCGTGCGCTTGAAGGCCCTGGAGCACCTGAACGAGTTCAACCTGAGCACCACGCTGGTGGTGACCGTGGAGAAGGGCGTGAACGACGACGAGGTGGGCGCCATCATCGACTTCGCGTTGAAGCAGCGCTGCGTGCGGGGCGTCACCTTCCAGCCCGTGCAGGCGGCAGGCCGGACCGAGCACTACGACCCCGCCACCGACCGCATCACCCTCACCGAGGTGCGGCAGGCCATCCTGGACCAGGCGCCGCTCTTCACGCCCGAGGACATCGTGCCGGTGCCCTGCAACCCCGACGCGCTGGCCATGGGCTACGCGCTGAAGCTGAACGGCGAGGTGTTCCCGCTCACCCGCATGATCGACCCGGACGACCTGCTGAACAACAGCCGCAACACCATCGTGTACGAGCAGGACGCCCGCCTGAAGGAGCACATGGTGAAGCTCTTCAGCACCGGTACGCCCAGCGACAAGGCCCACGAGACGCTTCACCGGATCATGTGCTGCCTGCCCGACATCGATGCGCCCGAGCTGCGGTACGAGAACCTCTTCCGCATCATCATCATGCGCTTCATCGATGCGTACGACTTCGACGTGCGGGCGATCAAGCGCAGCTGCGTGCACATCATCGACCCGCGCACAATGAACGCCATCCCTTTCGAGACCATGAACCTGTTCTACCGGGAGGACGCACAGCGGAAGCGGTTGGCGGAGCTGCAACGGACCACAGTTACATTGGGCGCGTGAACACCAGGCTCCTCCGCACGAATCTGCTTGTCCTGCTCGGCTATGCCGTGCTGATCCAGGCGCTATCCCTGTTGGAGCCCAACGGCGGCAGCATGGTGGTGCTGATGGGCATGATGGTGGCGGTGGTCGTTCACGTGTGCGTGCTGGTGTTGGGTGCGGTGGTGGTCCTGTTCGGTGAGCGCAAGCAGGAAGCGGCCTCCTGGGTGTTGTGCGCGTTGGCCGTCGGCGTCATCGGCTTCGGAACCTGCTGGGGCGGTGCCTCACTGGCCGAGCTCTACTCGGGCCCCGCGAACTTCCATTAGGGGGCTTCGGGGTCGAACCCCTTGAGCAGCGTTGCGGTGCGCTCGGCCGCCTTGGCGATGAGCAGGCTCCGCACCGAACCTCCACGGCCCAGGTCCTGCTTGGCCACGTGCACGAGCTCGGATCGATGAATGCGGCCGGTGCTGGCGTCCATCAGGTTCACCTGCATCTCCAGGTGTCGGCCGATGCCTTCCTCATAACGCAACAGCTTGGTCATCAGGACGTACTTGGCGCCCAGCAGCTGCCCGGCGCGGGCCGCGGTGCGCTCATCGTAGATTCCGTCCAGGCTGCGCTGTTGCTCCTCCAGAAGTGCATCCGTCTGTTCGCGCGCCACCAGCACCAGAAAGGGGTCCCTTAGGGCCAGTAGCTCCTCCTTGATGGCCGTGGCCAATGCGGCGGGAACCCCGTTCACGCGGGCCGCATAGGTGGCGCGGGCGGCAACGCCCTGTTCCTCCACGGGCACCAGGGCCAGGGTGTAGCTGGCGTTCGTGCGGGCGGCATCGCGCAGCAGCCGGGCATCCTTGTAGGAAGGGTCTTCGGTGAGAACCGCGTCCAGCCCGCTGTACGCTTCGCGCCAGCGGCCTTCCTCGAAGGCCCGCCGGGCCAGGCGATACCGGGGCTCCAATTCCGCCATCCGCAGCAGGTGGGGCGCATCGGCGTGACCGGGGTCCAGGGCGAGGACCTCGTTCAGCAGCTCGCGGCACGGTGGAAAACGGTCCTCCTCAAAGGCCTGTACGGCACGCTCATAGAGCGTCGCCACATGCGACCGGCGCGCCTGAAGGCGTCGCTGTTCCACCAAGGGGTCGCGCCGCAGCACCAACCCCTCCACGGAGGCGCGCGTGGCGAATTCGTGCAGCACCTGCCACTGCTGCTCGCCCAGGTCATGGTCGCCGGCGAGGAAGGCGCTGGACGCCGCCGCCTCCAACTGGATCAGCACCTGCTGACCGGTACGCTGAGCGCCGGCGTGCGCCCTGGCATGACCAGGCCGTTCCAGCTTGGCGGTGCGGTAGGCGGCGTATGCGGCACTGACATCACCCGCCTGCTCGGCGCGCTCCCCGTGCTTCACGAGGCGGCCGGCGCCCGAACAGGCGGCCAGGGAGAGCAGCAGGGGGAGCAGGGATCGCATGCGGCGAAGATGGCACAGCGATCCGCGTGCCGGAACGCCGTTCACCGGGACCGTATGTTTGCCCGCATGCGTTCCGTCGCGGCGCTGGCCGCAGCGCTCATCTCGTTGCTGGTGCTGCTGCTGGTTCATCTCGGCACGGGACCGGTACCGGTGTCGTTCAGGGAGGCGTTGCATGCCGTCCTGGGGCTTCCCGGTGTGGATCGGGCCTTGGTCGCGGTGGTCCGGGATGTGCGGATCCCATCGGCGCTGACGGCCATGCTCGTGGGCGCCGCGTTGGCGAGCAGCGGTGCGGTGATGCAGACGCTCTTCTCCAATCCGCTGGCGGGTCCGAGCGTGCTCGGTGTCAGCTCCGGGGCGGGCCTTGGGGCGGCGCTGGTCATGCTCGTCCCCGGCCTCTCCGTCACGCTCGGCGCCGCGGCCGACGCGGCGCTCGTGCTGGCCGCGTTCGCCGGCGCCTTGCTGGTGCTGGCGGTCATCGTGCTGGCGGACCGTCGTCTCGGCGACCCGGTCACGCTCCTCATCCTGGGCCTCATGGTCGGGCACCTCGGAGGGGCGCTCGTCAGTGTGCTCGAGGTGGCCGCCGGAGAGGGCGCCCTGCGTGGCTTCGTGCTGTGGGGCATGGGCTCCTTTGCAGGCGTGGGTCCGGAACGGATGCCATGGCTCGCCCTGCCGATCGCGGTCGGTCTGTTCGTCACCCTGGTGCATATGAGGGCCCTCGATGCGATGCTGCTGGGCGATGAGTACGCCCGTTCCATGGGCGTGGAGGTGCGCGCGACCCGCACACGGCTCATCCTCGCGACCGGCCTGATGGCGGGGGCGTGCACCGCGTTCTGCGGCCCCATCGCCTTCATCGGACTGGCCACCCCGCACCTGGCCCGGGCGCTGCTGCGCTCGGCCGGGCACCGCCTGGTCCTGCCGGGCAGCGCGCTCTGTGGGGCACTGCTGGCGCTGGCCTGCGACATCCTCGTGCGGCGCGTGGACGGACTTCCGGTCAACGCCCTCACCTCATTGATCGGCGCGCCCGTGGTCGTGTGGGTGCTGTGGAGCGGACGCCGCTGGGCGAGAATGGCCACCGGATGATGACCGTGACCCTGCATGCCGAGGCACTTGTGATCGGGCACCACGGCCGGCCGCTGCGCCCTGCGTTCGATCTGCAGCTCCGGCCGGGCAGGGTCACCGCCCTGCTGGGGAACAATGGCTCGGGCAAGACCACGCTGCTGCGGACCTTGTCCGGCCTATTGGCGCCGCTCTCCGGAAGGGTGCTCCTCAGTGGACGGGAGGTGCATGGCATGGCGGGGCGTGAACGTGCCCGGCAGCTCGCCGTGGTGATGGCCCATCGCCCACGCGCAGGACTGATGCGCGCGGAGGATGTGGTCCGGCTGGGTCGCCTTCCGTGGAGCGCGGGTCGGTTCCGGTCCGATCCTGACGATGCAGCGCGGGTCCAACACGCGATGAAGCAGACCCGAACGCTGGCGATGCTGGGCAGGGCCTTCAACGAGCTGAGCGATGGGGAGGCGCAGCGCGTGCTCATCGCCCGGGCCCTGGCGCAGGATGCCCCGGTCCTCCTGCTGGATGAGCCCACGGCCTATCTGGACGTCAGCCAGCGGGCCGCACTGATGCAGCTCCTCCGGACCATCGCGCGGGAACAGGCGCTGACGGTGCTGATGGCCACGCACGATCTCCAACAGGCATTGGACAGCGCGGACGAAGTGTTCATCCTCGGTCGTGATGGCGCCCACTTCCATGGTGCGCCCGGGGATGCCGTGGAAAGCGGAGCGATCGCCAGCGCGTTCGCGGTGGACGGATTGCGCTTCGATCCCGTTCAGCGCGTGTTCAGGCCTGTGGAATGACGAAGCCCCGGCAGGCCGGGGCTTCGGGACGGGCACGTGCGGGACGCTTATTTGCGCAGCGCGTCGCGGATCTCCATCAGGAGCTTTTCCTCGTTGCTGGGGCCGGGCGGAGGCGGCGCCGGTTCGGCCTTCTTCATCCTGTTCACCGCCTTCACCACCATGAAGATCGCGAACGCCACGATGAGGAAGTCGATGATCACGGTGATGAAGGCGCCGTATTTGACGGACACCTCGGCCACCGCGGGTGTGATGACGGCGCCGGCCGCATCCTTCACTTCGGCCGTTCCATGCTGGATCACCCATTTCAGTTCCTTGAAGTCGACGCCGCTGGTCAGCATGCCCACCAGGGGCATCACCATGCCGTCCACGAAACCGCTGACGACCTTGCCGAAGGCGCCGCCCATCACGAAGGCGACCGCCGTATCCACGAGGTTGCCGCGCATCGCGAACTCCTTGAACTCCTTCATCATGCTCATGGTCGACAGGGATTGGGTGGGTAAGGATTGTTAGGGCGAAACTAATGACCGGCGCGATCCCGAGCCCGACCGACCGTCATCGCGGCCTGAAGCGGAAGTGCTCCTGCCGTGGACGGCCTTTCGACAGCCCGGAAACGATGGCGTGCCACCCCGCACCCTCGCGGAAGTAACGGATATGCTGCGGGAAGTCGTGGGAGAGGTTCGTGAAGTGCAGGGTATCGCCGGACGCGGGCACAGCGGTGAAGTCCGTCCACGCGCCGTTATTCTGTCCTCCGGGGAGGGCGGAGTAGATCGCTGCGCCATTGCGGCGCATCAGTTTAAGCCCTTCGATGAATACGGTGTCCGCACCCGCGAGCACACGGCCGACACCGGAAAGGGTGCTGTCATCCACTTCGGTCCAGGCCTCCACCACGGTGAAGCTGTCACTGCTGGTGCTGTCCACCCAGTCGCCAAGAAGCTCCTTGGCAAGGGGCCATACCTCCACTGGTGCTGAAGCAGCGGGATCCACCGGTGGGCTGGGCTGTCCGGCACATCCGATGAGAAGGGCGATCGCGGTCGAAAGGAGGAACGCTCGGTTCATGACAGGGTTTCGATGGCCGATCGGATGGGGGCGGGGATGGGCACCTTGTGGCCCTTCGTGTAGTCGTACATCACCTGAACGCTTGTGCCTTCGGCCACCACGGCGCCGCTGACGTCCGTAAGCCGGTAGGCCAGGGTGAAGCTGGTGGTGCCCACGTGTGCCGCGCCGGTGCGGATGTGCAGGCGGGCGGGCCAGTGCACGGGCCGCTTGAAGTCGCAGGTGGTGCTGGCCAGGATCACGCCGATGCCGTCCTCGGCGTGGGAGCGCAAGGCACCGATGCGCTCCAGGAAATGCATGCGCACGCTCTCCATCCAGCGGAAGTAGACCACGTTGTTCACATGGCCGAAGAGGTCCTGTTCGCCCCAGGCAACGGTGATGTCGAGCCCGATGGGCAGGTCGGGAACGATGGTGCTCACGCCTGGCGCAGCTCCTTCACCAGCTGCTTGTGCTGTTCGCGCAGGCGTTCCACATCACGGCGGGTGCGGTCGGCCTGCTTCTCCATCTCCTTGCGCATGGCCTCGCCGGTCGCGCTCTTGAAGTTGAACATGCCCATCCTGTTCTCGAACTGCCGCAGCTCGTTCTCGAGCTCCTCGATCTTGCGCTTCACGAAGCGTGTCTCGCGCTCGATGCGGTCGCGTCCATCAGGTGCGCTCTTCAGGCTCTCGACGTGGTCGTGGAACTGGGCGCGGCGGCGCTCCTCGCCCTCCACCTTCAGCTGCCCGTAGTGCTTGTCCAGCGCGGCCCGGTAGCGGTCCTGCAGCGCGTCGAAGTGCTTGGGCGACACGCGCCCGCATTCGAGCCAGCGTTTGCTGAAGGCCTTCAGGGCATCCAGGTCGGCGTTGCGGTCACCGGTGAGGGCGAAGCCTTCGAGCTCGGCCAGCAGGGCCTCGCGGGCTTTGAGGTGCTCGGCCTGTTCGCCGTCGAGCTTGTCGAAGTGCGCCTTGCGGGCGGCGAAGAACCCGTCGCAGGCTTCACGGAACCGGTTCCACAGCTTCTGCTCATCGCGTGGTCCTGCGGAACCGGCCTCCTTCCATTGCTGCTGCAACGCCTTCATCTTCTCGGCCGTCTGCCGCCATTCGGTGCTGTCCTTCAGGGCCAGCGCCTGGTCCAGGAGGGCCTGCTTCTTATCGCGGGCACCCTTGAACTGGTCCTTCAGCGCATCGAAATACTGCTTCTTGCGGTCGAAGAAGGCGTTGCAGGTGGTGCGGAACTCCTTCCAGATGCGCTCGTTGTCCTTTTTGGTGGCGAAACCGATGGACTTCCACGCGTTCTGCGCCTCCAGCACCTGGTCGGTGAGGGCCTTCCAGTCCTTCACCCCCACCTCGGCGCTCTGTTCCACCAGGGTCTGCACCTTGTCGATCAGGGCCTGCTTGGCGGCCAGGTTGGTCTCGTGCTCGGTGCGGCGGGCCTTGTAGTATTCGTGGATCCGCTCGTACACCACACGTGTGGCGTTCCAGAACCGGTCACGGATGGTCTCCCATTCCTCCTTCACCACAGGGCCGATCTGGTGCCACTTTTCCTGGTACTCCTTCACCAGCGCTTCGGCCTCCTTCACGCTGTCCACCCGCTGGACGGCCTCCATGTCGGCGATCAGCGCCTGCTTCAGGGCGGTGTTCTTCTTCAGGTCGTGGTCGCGCAGCTCCTTGTAGATGCGGATGTGATAGAAGAAATCGTCCAGCAGGTGGGCGAAATCGCGCTGCAGGTCACGATAGGCCTGCTGGGGCACCGGGCCGATGGTCTTCCACTTCTCCTGGAGGTCCTTGAAGCGCTGGAAGGCGTTGCCGATGTTCTCCTCCTGATGGATGAGGGCCTTGAGCTCCTCCATCACGGCCAGCTTGGCGGCCAGGTTGTCCGCCTCCTCCTTGGCCTTGCGGCGGCGCACATCGTTCACCTTGGTGTGAAAGGCGTCGACGAGCTGCTTGAACCGCTTGTCATCCTCATCGACCAACTGCGCGGACTCGATGGGGGGCTGCGCGGGGGCATCGGCCCCTTCGGCCTGTGGTTCGCCCGCGACCACGGTGGCGGCATGCTGGGCTTCGGCCACCAGCGCCTCATAGCTCTCCTTTACGGCATCCACCAGCTCAGCGGTGTGCTCCAGGTCTTCGTTCTGGAGCAACGCCTCCATCCGGGCGATCAACTCCGCTTTCGTGGTCATGGTCAACTGCGGCCTACCGCTCAGGTGCACCGCCGTTCAAAGATAGACGGCCCTTTCGGAACGGAAGGCGCGCTAAACGGCGAGGCCGAGCACGCACACATCGTCCATCTGCTCGCGCGCCCCCTTCCACGCGTCGAACGCGCGTTCCAGTTCCTCGGCCTGCAGGGCCAGCGGCAGGTGCTGATGCTGCTCAAGGATGGCGCTGAAGCGCGTGGCCATGAGCTTGCGCCCGTCGGGTCCGCCGAACTGGTCCACATAGCCGTCGCTGAACAGGTAGATGCGGTCGCCCGCATGGTAGGCCAGCCGGTGCACGGTGAACCGCCGGTCCGCGTCGTGCTGGTTGCCGCCGATCGGCCGCCGGTCGCCATTGATCACGGTGAGCTGGCCGTCGTGCATCCAATACAGCGGCCGGAAGGCACCGGCAAAGAGGATCTCGCGCTGTTCGCGGTCCACCCGGCAAAGCGCGATGTCCATGCCATCACCGGCCCCGAGCCGCTCTCCGCGCTGGTTCAGCGCATGGACCATGCGCTGGTTGAGGAGGGCCAGCAGCTCCGCCGGGTCCTTGTCCGGGTGTTGCATCACGAGCTCGTTGAGCAGCGAACATCCGATGGCGGCCATCATCGCACCAGGGAGGCCGTGCCCGGTGCAGTCGGCCTGGGCCACCAGCCGCACATGCTCGCTGAGGCGATGCACCCAATGGAAATCACCGCTCACCACGTCCTTGGGGCGGTTGAGCACGAAGTGGTCGTCGAAGAGCTCGCCGTAGCGCTCGGGCCGGGGGATCAGCGCCGACTGGATCTTGCCGGCGTAGGCGATGCTGTCGGTCACCCCGTCGTGTCGCTGCTGAAGGGCGCTGCGGGCCTCCTCCTCGCGACGGACCAGCCCACCCACGAAGCGCATGAGGAAACCGCCGACCAGCACCAAGGCCAGCACCAATAGGCCGATGTGGCGCCAAAGGCGCCCCATGGCCAGGGCGTCCAGTTCCGCGGTGGGAAGTTCGGCCACCAGGGCGGCCACCACCTTCCCGCGTGCGTTCCTCACGGCGTCGAAAGCCGCCACTTGATCGTCCCGGAGCACCCGGCCCGGGTCGATGCGGCCTTCGGTGATGGCGGCGATGATCGCGGCCTGGTCCGGACCGGTGTACGGCTCGCGGAGCGCCGGTGTCGATGCGCTGGTCACCATCACCTGGAGTTCGTGTTTCCGATCGTCGTAGGCCACCAGGCGCAACGGCATGCTCAGCCGGTTCGCCTCCGCCGGCTTGCGCAGGTTCTCATGCAGCACATAGTACCAAGGGTCCTGGGCGCTGTGCAGCAGCATGCCCCGCGAGTCGTACTTCTCCATCAGGCGGGTCACACGTCCGCCTTCGATGGCCGTGGCCAGGGTGCCGGTGATGCCGCTCAAGCGCGCCACAGCCTCATGCCGCAGCGTGCGTCGGGTCGTCGAATGCGACCAGACCACCAGGGCCAGGCCCACGGTGAGCAGGGTGGCGAAGAGCACCAGGAGCACGGTGCGGGTGGTGGAGGGTCGGCGCAGGTCCAAACGCGGAGCGCCCGGAAAGTGCGGGCCACCCGTTCTTACGGTCCGGACCGGAGGCGGGTTGCCGTCGCCTGCCGAACTTCGCCCCGCATCAACCCGGACCCATGAACGACGGCTACGTCAAGCACGCCGTGGCGGACGGCATCGCCACCGTCACCTTCCATCATCCCAAGAGCAACAGCCTGCCCGGACACGTGCTGCGCGAGCTGGCCGATGCCATCACCCGCATGGGTGCCGATCCGGCCGTACGGGTGATCGTTCTGCGGAGCGACGGCGACAAGGCCTTCTGTGCGGGGGCCAGCTTCGACGAACTGCTCACCATCGATACAGTGGAAAAGGGGCTGGCCTTCTTCAGCGGGTTCGCCCTGGTGATCAACGCCATCCGAACAGCCCCGTGCCTGGTCATCGGCCGTGTTCACAGCAAGGCGGTAGGAGGGGGGGTGGGCCTGGCGGCGGCCTGCGATGTGAGCTATGCGCACGGCAGCGCCGGCGCACGCCTCAGCGAACTGGCCATCGGCATCGGTCCGTTCGTGGTGGGGCCTGCCGTGGAACGGAAGGTGGGCACCGGTGCGTTCGGCTTCATGAGCTTCACCCCAGCGGCCTGGCGCGATGCCGAGTGGTGCCGGCAGCATGGGCTCTACCAGGCGGTGTTCGCCACAGTGGAGGAGATGGACCGGGCGGTGGACGCCCACGCACGCGAGCTGGCCACCTACAGCCCGGATGCCATGCGCGAGCTCAAGCGGGTACTGTGGCGTGGTACCGAGGACTGGGATGTGCTCCTGACGGAACGTGCGGCCACCAGTGGGCGCCTCATCCTCTCGGACTACGCCGTGAACGCCATCAACCGGTTCAAGGCGGAGGCGGCGAAGCGGTAGGAGCAAGGGGCGGTCGGCCTATTCACCCGTGTACACCGGCTTGCGCTTCTCCAGGAAGGCCTTCACACCCTCGTTGTAATCGTGGCTGCGGCCAGCGATGCTCTGCAGCTCGTTCTCGTGGTCGAGCTGGGTGTCGAGGCTGGTGTTCTGCGAACGGTTCAGGGCCTCCTTGGTGAGGGCGATGGCCTTGGTGGGCATCACGGCGAGCTTTTTCGCGAGGGCCGTGGCCTCGTTCATCAGCTCGGCGTCGGGCACGGCCTTCCAGATCATTCCCAGGGACTCGGCTTCCTTGGCGCTCACCTTGGGTGCCAGGATCATCTGCCCGAAGGCGCGCTGCATGCCCACCAGGCGCGGCAGGGTATGGGTGCCGCCGCTGTCGGGGATCAGGCCGATGTTGATGAAGCTCTGGATGAAGTTGGCGCTCTCGGCGGCCAATGTCAGGTCGCAGGCGTAGGCGATGTTGGCCCCGGCGCCTGCCGCCACGCCGTTCACGGCGCACACCACGGGCTTCGGCAGATTGCGCAGCCGCCGCACGATGGGGTTGTATTGTGTGGTCAGGATGTCCTCGATCAGGGTCCCCGGCGCGATGGCCTCGGCCAGGTCCTGCCCGGCGCAGAAAGCCCTCCCTTCACCAGTGAGCAGCACGGCCCTCACGTTGGCGTCTTCCTTGGCGGCGTCCAGCGCCGTGATGGTCTCCAGTGCCATCTCCCGGTCGAAGCTGTTCAGCTTGTCCGGCCGGTTCAAGGTGATGGTGGCGACGCCCCCGGCGACGGAGTAGTGGATCTTGGTGTAGTTCATTGATCGAGCTTGTCGAGTCCGGTTTGGCGCAGGATGGCGAGCAAGGTTCCCTTTGGCAGGTCACCACGGTGCAATGGCACCACGGTCATCTTGCCGGTCGTGCGGTTCTTGAAGATCTGGTGCGACCCTTTGGATCGAACGTGTTCGAAGCCGTGCTGCTTCAACAGGCGGATCAGATCGGCCGCCGTCATGCTGGGCGACTTGGCCATCACGAAGCCAGGACGAGGGAGTACTCAAAGGTCTTGCTGTCGTCCGGAACAGGGTCTCCTTCGGCCTCCAACGTTTCCACGTATAGCTCGATGGCTTCCTTGGCCATGCTCAAGGCGTGGTCAATGGATTCCCCGTAAGTGATGCAGCCCGGCAAGGCCGGCACCGAAACGGTGAAGCCGCCTTCAGGCTCAGGTGTCAAGAGAACGCGGTACGTGCGCTGTGACATGTGTGCAAGATACAGCACTTCACGTGCCTTCGGCGACGGTCTGGTGGATGTTGAGGCAAGTCAGGTGAAGAAGTTCCAATGATCAGATGATGTGTCGATCGGAAGATCCCCGAACGGCTTGTGAAACGATCGATCAGGGTGCTTCGAACCGGCGCATCTCCAAGTACCAAAGCAGGCTCCGAAGGTGGTAGCGCCAATGGTGGTCATAGCCGAAACCGAAGTGCCAGCATGCTTCCACCGTTCGATCCTGGTCGATCGACCAGATCACATCGGACAGTTCGTTCGTGATGTCCAGGATATCGTCGATCGCATCCCCCAACTGCACACCGGTCCGTGAGAAGTCCGTGGTCACCGCTTCGGGGATGTGGTAGAAGCCGAGCATCGGGAACCGCTTCGACAGGCAATCGCGCAGTTCACTCTGATCTGCTCGCGGTGGCTCAAGGCTACCGTCCTTGAACTCGAGCCCGTGGATGGACCTCAATTCGTGCCGCAGGACGCTCAGCTTGTCGAGGATGACTTCAAGCCGAATGAGATCGTCCTCGCTGACCGGGTTCGGCTCATGAACGAAGTTCAGCCATGATCGCGCCAACGCGGCCATTTCCGGCACCAAGCCCATTATCTCATCATCTGATCGGCCGATCATCTGATCGCTACAAGCACTTGAACTGATCGAAGGGCTCCAGGCAGTCGTTGCACTTCCACAGCGCCTTGCAGGCCGTGCTGCCGAAGGCGGAGAGCATCACGGTGTTCGTGGAGCCGCATTGCGGACAGGCCACCACGGGCGCTTCGCCTTTCAATGCGCGGATGTCGGCGGTCTTCTCGGGTGGCGCGATGCCGTATTCCTTCAGCTTGCGCTTGCCGGTCTCGGTGATCCAGTCGGTGGTCCAGGCGGGGGAGAGGCTCATCCGGACTTCCACGGCCGGTACGCCCGCCTCCAGCAGTTCCTTCTTGATGTCCGCCGCCATCACGTCCATGGCCGGGCAGCCGGTGTAGGTGGGGGTGATGGTGACGATGGCCTTGCCGTCCGCTTCCACCTCCACCTGCCGCACCACGCCCAGCTCCAGCACGTTGATGGCCGGGATCTCCGGGTCCTTCACGTAGTCGAGGAGCTCGAGGATGCGGTCCTTGGTGATCATGGTTCGAACGTGTTCACCGCAACGCACGCAACGGCAACCCAACGACCGGATAACGTCGCGTTCGCTGCGTCGTTGCGGTTATTCCTTACCACTCCGCCCCGGGGTACGCCCGCTGCAGGTATTGCATTTCGGCCAGGATGAAGCCGAGGTGCTCGCTGTGCTTCCCTTGGCGGCCACCGGTGGCCATGAATCCGTCGGCTGGTCGTTTTAGCGTGGCCTCGGCCAGTACCTTGTCCACGGTGGCGTCGAAGGCGGCCTTGATCTGGGTGAGGTCGGGCGCGATGCCGGCCTTCACCAGGTCCTGGTGCAATTCGTCCATCACGAACTGTTCGCCGGTATAGGTCCACAGGTTGTCGAGGGCCTCCTGGGCGCGGCGGTGGCTCTCCTCCGTTCCGTCGCCGAAGCGGATCAGCCAGTCGCTGCTGTGCTTCACGTGGTATTGGGCCTCCTTCACGGCCTTGGCGGCGATGGCGGCCAGTTGGGCATCGGCGCTCTTGGTGAGGGCCTCGGCCAGCGGCAGGTGGTAGGCGTCGAACAGGAAGCTGCGCACGATGGTGTGCGCGTAGTCGCCGTTGGGCTGCTCCACCAACTTGGTGTTCAGGAACTGCCGTTCGTTGCGCAGGTAGGCGAGGGCATCCTCATCGCGGCCCTTGCCCTCCACCTGTCCGGCGTAGGTGTACAGATTGCGCGCCTCGCCGATGTGGTCAAGCGCCCGGTTGGTGAGGGCGATGTCCTCCTCCAGCACCGGGCCATGCCCGCACCATTCGCTCAGGCGGTGGCTCAGGATGAGGAGGTCGTCCGCGAGGCGGAGGGTGTAGGTGATGAGGGCGTTGCTCATGGTGAATGGGAGTTGGCGAATGGTGAATGGGGAAAGCGTTCAGGCGCTATTCACCAACTTCCATTCGCCAGTCACTAAATGTATTTCGCCCCCTCGGGCATGGTGTAGAAGGTGGGGTGCCGGTAGGTCTTGTCGTCGGCGGGGTCGAAGAGCATCGCCGCATCATCGGGTTGGCTGCTGCTGATGGCGCCGGCGGGCACCACCCAGATGCTCTGCCCTTCCTGGCGGCGGGTATACACGTCGCGGGCGTTCTCGATGGCCATCTGGGCGTCGGCGGCGTGCAGGCTGCCCACATGCTTGTGTTCAAGGCCGCGCTTGCTCTGGATGAAGATCTCCCAAAGGGGCCAGTTGTTCGGGTTGTCGGTCATGGTGTCCGGTGAGTGGCGAGTGGCGAGCGACGAGTAACGAGTGGCACTGCGGAAGCAGACTCGCCACTCGTCACTCGCTACTCGCCACTCGGTTTCATGCTGCTTGTTTCTTCTTGGCCTTTTTGGCGGCATGGGCCAGCGCGGCCTCGCGCACCCAGGCGCCTTCGTCGTGGGCCTTGTTGCGGGCGGCCAGGCGTTCCTTGTTGCAGGGACCGTTGCCGGCCACCACGTTATTGAACTCGGTCCAGTCGATCTCGCCCCACTCATAGTGCTGGGTGGACTTGTTCCACTTCAGCTTCGGGTCGGGGATGGTGAGGCCGATCACCTCGGCCTGCTGCACCGTGCGATCAATGAAGGTCTGGCGCAGCTCGTCGTTGCTCTGGCGCTTGATCTTCCACTTCATGCTCTCGGCGCTGTGCGGGCTGTTGGCATCGGTGGGGCCGAACATCATCAGGCTGGGCCACCACCACCGGTTCAGGGCGTCCTGGGCCATCTCCTTCTGCTCGGGCGTGCCCTTGGCCAGCACGGCCATGATCTCGTAGCCCTGGCGCTGGTGGAAGCTCTCCTCCTTGCAGATGCGCACCATGGCCCGGGCGTAAGGGCCGTAACTGGTGCGGCACAGCATCACCTGGTTCATGATGGCGGCACCGTCCACCAACCAGCCGATGGCACCGATGTCGGCCCAGGTGAGGGTGGGGTAGTTGAAGATGCTGCTGTACTTGGCCTTGCCGCTCAGCAGGTCGTCGATGGTCTGCTCGCGGGAAACGCCCAGGGTCTCGCAGGCGCTGTAGAGGTAGAGGCCATGGCCGGCCTCGTCCTGCACCTTGGCGAGCAGGATGGCCTTGCGGCGCAAGTTCGGTGCCCGGGTGATCCAGTTGCCCTCCGGCAGCATGCCCACCACCTCGCTGTGCGCGTGCTGGCTGATCTGGCGGATGAGGGTCTTGCGGTACTTCTCAGGCATCCAGTCCTTCGGCTCGATCTTCTGTTCGGCGTCGATCTTGGCCTGGAAGCGTTCCTCGAGGTTC
>CALMPI010000005.1 GCA_937872175.1 uncultured Flavobacteriales bacterium
AGCGCGGGTTTTCTCATTCCGCCCTCCGGGGAATGGCGCCACGCTTGCGATCCTCCACCGGAGGATCACCGCTGGCGCCTCCTACGGGCTACTTCGGCCGAGCGCGGGTTTTCTCATTCCGCCCTCCGGGGAATGGCGCCACGCTTGCGATCCTCCACCGGAGGATCACCGCTGGCGCCTCCTACGGGCTACAGAGGACCCCGTTACCAACCTGTATAACAGGAGGTTGGCCGGGGTCGGTTTTTATTGCGTTGTCGCGGAGGTTGTCGGTTTTCCCGATGAGGTCCCCGTCGAGGATGTGGTCAGCCGCTTCCGCCATTCACTGTTCCGTCGCTGTTCCGGGACGGGACGACCCTGCGCAACCGATCGGGATGTCTACAGGATGGCATGGACCGGGCGCGCAGGTCCGCGCCGTGCTCACTGCAATGTCCGGGGCGTGCGCGTGCCGGTCCGGGTGTCGCGCGATCGTTGGGTCAGTCCTTCCTCCGGAAGATGTGCGCTCCCGTCCCGCCCATTCCTGCGGGTCCTTGGTATTCCCATCCCTGTTCATCCATCCATGTCAGCAGATGAGCCGCTGAACGCCATTGCAGCGTACTACCATCGGCAGAGGTTAGCATATAGGTCAAGGATATCTTCCGGTCCTGTCCGTAATCGATGCCCGCCTCGTATCGGGTCCCCAGCTTCGTCGGCATGGGATAGACAAGGATGTACCGTGGTCGTTCAGTGATCGGTTCGCCGTTGCAGTAGAGTTGCGCCCGCGCGCCGATGGCCGTGCCGACAACGAAGGCAACGAAAAGCAGCAGTCGAACAGGAAGGGTCGTTTTCATGGCCATGGGCTAAGGTCGTGGAGGTTGATGAACCGGAGCGGGCGTTTCAACGGGTGCATGATCGAATGTAGCAGCCTCCGCCGGGGCTGATGGCCGAGGTCAGGGACACGCTGCGGTTGCGCAATTGGTCCTTGGTGTGCGGACGGACCGGGAGTGCAACCTCTGCATCGTTGCGCACGTATCTTTGACGCTTGTCCGTCAAGGACTTGCCTTCCGAGCGGGGATCGTTGTCCCTGCGGATGGCGGTCTTCGGACCGCACGCGCATGAAGGAGTTCAAGAGGATGGGATGGGGGCTGTTGGCCGCCCTTCTGCTGCTGACGGGATGCGTCGGTGGGCGTAGGAACATCAACTACCTGCAGGACGGATCGCTGACCCCGGGTGCGGCCAAGTTGTTCGAGAACCGGAAGTTCGAGTATCGGATCCAGGTGAACGATGTGCTGAGCATCCGTGTACTGGGGCTCGATGAGGCCACCCACCGGTTCTTCAATGTGGAGAGCCAGAACGGGTTCCAGGGCGTGAACGACGCGGCGCTATACGTGAACGGCTTCTCCGTGGACAAGAACGGGCAGGTGCAGCTGCCCACGGTGGGGCGCATCAAGGTGCAGGGCCTCACGGTCGGCGAGGCGCAGGACCTGGTGCAGCGCAAGATCAATGAGTATTTCACGAACGCCACGGTGATCCTGAAGCTGGTGAGCTTCCGGATCAGCGTCCTTGGCGATGTGCGCAACCCGGGCATGTACTTCATCTACAACAACCAGATCACCATCCTGGATGCGCTGGCCATGGCAGGCGGGCCCAACGAATACGGGGACAAGAGCAAGGTGACCCTGATGCGCCAGAGCGACCGGGGAGTGCAGGCCCTGTATGTCGACCTTTCAGGCACCGAGGTCCTGGCCAGTGAGTACTACTACCTGCTCCCGAACGACGTGGTGTACGTGCCCACGTTGAAGGCGCGCGCGGGGCGCATGAACCTGGAGCTGTTGTCGGTGCTCTTCGGGGCGATCAGCGCCCTGGCCCTGGTGGCCAACGTGTTCATCCTCAACCAGAACAACAACTGATGGCGGCACAGACCGGTACGGGGGACACCATCGACCTGCGGGCCATTTTCCGAAAGCTCGCGGCCAAGTGGTGGCTGTTCCTGATCACCGTTACACTGTCGGGTGCCGCAGCGGTCGCCTACCTGAAGACCACCCCGAAGCAGTTCCTGGTCAGCGCCACCATGCTGATGGGGGAGAAGAGCCGCAACAGCTTCGGGGGCGGACAGGATGAGTTCCTCAAGGGGATGTCCTTTCTGCGCAGCGGCGGCGACATCGAGGACCACATCGCGATCCTGACCTCGAGGTCGAACGTGGAGAAGACCCTCAAACGCCTCGATTTCGGCATCTCCTTCTATGAGGAGCGCCGGTTCCTGAAGCAGGAGCGCTATGACTATCCGCCGTTCAAGATCACATTGGATACGGCCTCCCTGCAGATCACCGGGGTTCCCATCCATGTGTCGGTGGACCTTGCGGCCGGCACCTACCGGGTGAAGGCGGAGGGCAGGAACGTGCGCTTGTACAACGTGAAGCGCCAGGAGGTGGTGAGCGAGTACCTGGAACAGGTGGACATCGACCAGACGGCCAGGGTGGGCGAGCCATTCGTGGGGGACAAGCTCAGCTTCAAGATCGAGTTCCCCGAGGACCGGCGCTACGATGCGGAGAGCGACTACTACTTCTACATCAACAGCCTGGAGGGTCTCACCAAGCTGTACAAGGGCATCACCTTCGCCGAGCCGGCGAGCGACAACAGCAACATCGTCCAGTTGAGCGTGGTGGGCGAGGTGGTGAGCAAGGAACGGAACTACCTGAACAAGCTGATGGAGACCTACATCGAGGGTGAGCTCTACAAGCAGCAGCAGAAGGGTCTCAAGACGATCAACTTCATCGACAACCAGATCGGCACGGTGAGCGACTCGCTTAGGCAGGTGGAGAGCAGCATGGAGAGCTTCCGGGGCAGCAGCGGCGGCATGATGAGCGCGGGCACCACCAGCGACGCGCTGTTCCAGGAGCGTTCGCGCCTTGAGGACGAGCGCAGTGCCGTGATGCAGAAGCGGCAGTACTGCCTCACCATCCTCAGCAAGCTGCGCAGCGCCGAGGACTTCCGCAACGTGGCGGCCCCCTCGAGCTCGGGCATCGACGATCCGGTGCTCAACAACCTAGTGATCCAGCTCACGCAGTTGTACGCGGACCTTGCGGCGCAGAACCTGAGCACGGTGCGCAGCAACCCGACCATCATCGCGATGGAGCGGAAGATCCAGAACATCAAGAGCTCGTTGATCGAGACGGCGGAGGGGCTGGTGAGCCAGGCCGACATCAGCATCGCCGAACTGAACCGGCGCCTGGGCTCGATCAACTACCAGTTCAACCAGCTGCCGGAGAACGAGCGCCGCCTGGTGAACATCGAGCGGAAGTTCAAGCTGAGCGACAACCTGTACAACTACCTGATGGAGAAGCGCGCCGAGGCGGGCATCGCCATCGCGAGCGATCAGGTGGACAAGAGCGTGGTGGACGATGCGCGCATGAGCGGCTTCGGCCCGGTGGCGCCCGATAAGAAGACCGTGCTGGGCGGTGCCATGATGCTGGGGCTGCTCATTCCCCTCGGATTCATCCTGATCCGCGATCTCCTCAACGACCGCATCGAGCACCTCGACGAGCTCAAGCGCGTGAGCCCGATCCCTGTTCTGGCCACCATCCCGGGCGGGAAGCGCAAGCGCGTGCTGCCCAGCGAGCCGAAGTCGCTGCTGGCCGAGTCGTTCCGCACGGCCCGCATCAACCTGCAGTACCTCAATGCCAACGCGGCCAGGCAGGTGATCGGGTTCACCTCCAGCACCAGTGGGGAGGGCAAGACGTTCTGTGCGGTGAACCTCGCGAGCGTGATGGCCATGAGCGGGCAGCGCACACTGATCATCGACGCGGACATGCGACGGCCGCGCCTGGAAGAGACCCTTGAACTGAAGGCCGGCCAGGGATTGAGCAACTACCTGATCGGCGAATGCCAGCTGGCCGACATCATCCGGCGCAGCGACGTTGATGGCCTGGATGTGATCACAGCGGGTCCCGTTCCCCCCAACCCGCTCGAGCTCGTGGAGATGCCCCGCATGGCCGAGCTTTTCCAGCAGCTGCGGGGTCGCTACGACCAGATCATCGTCGACGCCTCTCCGATGGGCCTTGTGAGCGAGTATGTGATCCTGGCCCGCCATATCGACGTCACCCTCTACGTGGTCCGCCAGAACCGCACGCACCGCAAGGCGCTCCGTATCATCAACGAGATGTACGTGGAGAAGAAGGTGGGCCGGATCGACCTGCTGCTGAACGACGTCAAGGCGGGCGAGGGCTACGGCGACGGCTACGGCTATTACACCAAATAGGCCCGCCGGACGCATGCTGCGCACCGAGGGGTTCCGCAAGTACCTGGGCAACACCTCCTGGCTCTTCGGCGAGCAGGTGGTCCGGCTCGTGGTCGTGCTGGTCACCGGCATCTATGTGGCCCGCTACCTGGGCGATGCTCTCTTCGGTCAACTGAACTACGCCACGGGCTTCGTGGGCATGTTCTTCGCGCTGAGCGCCATGGGCGTCGACCAGATCATCGTGCGCGACCTGGTGCAGCGACCCGAACGGCGTGACGAGCTGCTCGGTACCGCCGCCTTCATCAAGCTCGTGGGTTCGGTGCTGCTGCTCGCCGTGGTGCTGGCCGCCAGCTTCATCAAGGGGATGGACGCGCTCACGGCCACGCTGGTTGTGATCATCGCCGGCGCCGAGCTGCTGCGTCCGTTCAGTGTGATCGAGCACCACTTCATGGCCAGGGTGGATGCCAGGAGCTCCGTCAGGGTCCAGTTCGCACAGGTGCTGCTCAGCGCCGCGTTCAAGCTTGCCCTCATCGCGCTGCAGGCCCCGCTGATCTGGTTCGCCTGGGTGTATGTGCTGGAGACGCTCGTGCTCGCCGTGGGGTACTCCCTGGCCCTGGCCCGCGACGGAGGAAGCTGGAGGTCATGGAGGGTTTCGCGACCCATGCTCCGCTATCTGGTGGGCGAAAGCTGGCCCATGCTGGTATTCGGTGTCGCCCTTTACATCCAGGCCAAGATCGACCAGGTGATGATCGGGGACATGCTGGCCTCCACCATGGGGCAGGAGGCCGCCTACGCCGAGGTGGGTCAGTACTCCGTGGCGCTGAAGATGATCGAGGCCATGGGCTTTCTGCCGGTGATCGTGCAGAAAAGCCTGGCCCCGGCCATCACGCGTGCCAAGGTGCAGGACCCGGCCTTGTACGCGGACCGCCTGCTGAACCAATACCGGTTGATGTTCCTGATGTTCCTGGTGACCTCCGTACCGTTGTACTTCCTGGCCAAGCCTCTCATCGTGTGGCTATACGGCGAGGCCTTCGCACCGGCGGGCACATTGCTGTCGCTCTTCGCCATCCGGCTGTTCTTCACCAACATGGGGGTGGCCAAGGCGAGCTTCATCACGAACGAGGGCCTCTTCCGGTACTCGCTGCTCACGGCCGTCGTGGGTGCCGGCCTCAACATCGCCATCAACTATTTCCTCATCCCTCCGTTCAAGTCCATCGGCGCGATCTGGGCCACGATCGGTTCGTTCCTGGTCAGCATCTTCCTCCTGGACCTGCTGTTCCCCCGCACCCGGGTGAACTTCCGTTGGATGGTGCAGGGCATGGCCACCTTCTGGCGGTTCCACCGCGCCACCTGAGCCCATGGACCGCCACCTGGTTCCCATCAGACCGAAGCTGTTCGCCGAGCGTTCCTGCCCGCGGTGCGGTGCAGGGGAGCCTGAGGCGCTCGGCGTGGTGGTGCCTGGCGTGCACGTGCTGGGCGATTATCGCTGCCGGTCCTGCGGGTACACCTTCCTGCACGACCTTCCCGTGGGCTTCGCGGTGGACCACGATGTGGCCATCGGGCGGGAGGACGGAACGCTCCATGATGCGAAGGGGGCGGAGGAGTGGGTGTGGGGCCCCTTGATGGAGGGATTCAGGAGCCCTTCGGACCGCGAGCTGCGCATCGAACGGCGTGTCCTGCGTCCTGCGAAGCGTGTGGTGATCCTCAACACCCTGGATTTCCTCTACGGTCACGTACTGCTGAAGCTGTGGAACGCGCAGCACTATCTGGACACGAACAAGGACCTCGGTCTTGTGCTCATCCTGCCGAAGAGCTTCTCCTGGATGGTGCCCGAGGGCACCGCTGAGGTGTGGGAGGTGGACCTGCGGCTGAGCGAGGCTCATGGATGGTACCGGTCCATCGACCGCTTCGTGCAGGAACGCCTGGGCGACTACGATGAGGTGTACTTCGGCAAAGGCTATGCCCACCCGGACAAGAGCACGATCGACATCGAGCGGTTCTGCGGGGTGGCACCCTTCGATCCGGACCGGTTCGATACGGCTCCACGCCACATCACCTTCGTTCTGCGGGACGATCGGCTCTGGTACCGGTCGAGGATGATGCGCTTCGCTCATCGGGTGCTCCGTCGCCTGGGCCTTCAGGATGCCGCCGGTCCGTTCTTCGTGGCGGATCAGGAGCGCATGGCCAGAGCGACACTTCGGCGCATCCGGTCGCGCTATCCCGATGTGCAGGCCACCTTCGTGGGGCTTGGCGATCCCGCTGCGGAGCGTGAGGGGGTGAAGGACCTGCGCACCCGGAGCATGGCGGTGGAGGTGGAGCGGGCCTGGTGCCGGGCCTACGCGGCAAGCCAGTTCGTGATCGGCGTTCATGGCTCCAACATGCTGCTGCCCACCGCGCTGGCCGGTGGCTGCATCGAGGTGCTTCCGTACGACCGGTACCGCAACATCGTACAGGATGTGGCCGTACGCCAGCGCGACGTGATGCAGCTCTTCCTCTACCGGTTCGTGGACGAGTACGCCTCCCCGGCCGCCGTGGCGCGCCACGCGATCTCCATGTTCGCGGACCACCGGGTCTTCCACCGCAACAACCGCATCAATATCTACTGACCGCGATGTCCGAACCGCAACAAGCCCCGCCGCTCACCACGCCGGTGCTGCTCATCGCCTTCAACCGGATCGCCCCCACGCGCCAGGTGTTCAATGCCATTCGGGCGGCGCGTCCCGCGCGCCTGTACATGGCCTGCGACGGGCCGCGCAACGCGGAGGAGGCCGTGCGGTGCGAAGAGGTCCGGGCGCTGGCGCGCGAGGTGGACTGGCCCTGCGAGCTTCATACGCGCTTCAACGAACGCAACCTTGGCCTTCGCAAGGGAGTGAGCAGCGCGATCGCCTGGTTCTTCGAGCACGAGCCGGAGGGCATCGTGCTGGAGGATGACACACTGCCCGTGCCCACCTTCTTCCGGTTCTGCCAGGAGCTGCTGGAGCGCTACCGGAACGATGAACGGATCTGGGTCATCATGGGAAACAACCTCATGGACGACTGGCAGGGTGGCACGGAAGGCTCCTACTACTTCAGCGCGCACGGGTATGGCGCGCCCTGGGGCTGGGCCAGCTGGCGCCGCGTCTGGGCCCACTACGACGTGGACATGGGGGGGTGGCCGGAGCTGAAGCGCAGCCCCCTTCTGAAGGACTTCTTCCTGGACCGCCGCGAGGAGGAGGACGTGCACAGCATGTTCGACTACGTGCACTGCGGCCGGATGAACTCCTGGTCGTACCAGCTTGACATCACCCGGGTGATGAACCACGGCCTCAACATCATCCCGTCGGTGAACCTGATCCGCAACATCGGCTTCGGCTCGGACGGTACGCACACGGTCGACCTGTCAGACCCGAGGAACAAGGACACGGCACGCGATATCCCATTCCCCTTGCAGCACCCGCGGTTCATGATGCTGGACGCCCGGCGCGACAGGGAGTACTTCCGGCGGTTCATCGGGAGCACGCCGTCCTACCGGTTCAAACGTTCGATGAAGACCCTGCTCGGCGGTCCCGAGGGGCCCGCTCTGAAGGCTTTTGCGGCCATCAAGGCTAAGTTAGGCGGGCGATAGGCCAACGCCGGATGATCCGCAAACGCGACCTGGTCGACCTGCTGTTCCTGATCGGCTTCGCCGTCTACGGGTTCGGCAACTACATCGGTATGAAGCAGGGCCTGTCCAAGGGCCTGATCGTGTCGAACCTGCCGTTCCTCGCCATCGTGGTCTTCTACCTCATCGACGCGGTCTACCGGCAGCGGGTGCGCTACATGCTCTCGGGCACCTACTGGCTGTGCCTGCTCTACCTCCTCACCCTGGCGATGTCGATGGTGGTGGGCCTCAGGGGCGGCATTCCCGGCCTCAACGGCGGCAACGTGCTGCTGTCCATCCTGTTGTTCACGGTGCCCTTCCATGCCGCGGTGGTGGTGCAGTTCTACCATCGCGACGATGAGGGTTTCGACTTCTCGATGCTGCTGCTGCGCTCACTGGGCCTGCTGATCCTGATCAACATCCTGGGCTACGCCGCGGGCATCCGCTCCTTCGGCCACAGCTTCGAGGGGCGGGCCAACTTCCCCTTCATCCGAGGCATCTACACCGGAGCGCACGTGCTCTCCGTGATCACATTGATGCTGCTGTTCCAGTTGCGCGACGTTTCACGCCGGCCGGTCACCGTGGCCCTGGTCATCGGCGCCATCCTGCTGAACCTGGCGATGATGGTGAGCATCAACAGCCGCCTGTCCTTGATGATCTTCCTGCTCCTCGCGGTGCTCTTTCTTACGCGGGCGATCAAGGTGGCCCGGGGCCTGTACACCATCTCGCTCTTCACGATGCCGTTGTTGTTGAGCTTCTCCCTTCTGGTGTACCAGGTCCTCAGTCTGCCCTTCTTCCAGGCGATCCTGCAGCGCGTGAGCAAGGAGGACGTGACCACCTTCAACGGGCGCAGCTACATCTGGAACGCCGTGGCCGATTGGGCGTGGAGCGACCGTACCGGCCTGCTTTTCGGCAACGGTTACAAGGGGCATTACAAGCTGCACATGCTCGATTTCGTCGCCAAGCTGTGGGGCGAGAAGCACGCCTACAACCTCCACTCGCACAGCACCTTCACGGAAGTGGTGGTGGGGCAGGGTGTCTTCGGGGTCGTCCTGCTCTACATCATCCTCTGGAGGGGCTTCAAGCACTACCGTCGCGAATACCTGATGCGCACGGACCAGGCGCCGATCTTCGCCGGCCTGGTGTACATCCTCTTCATCTGGCAGATCGACATCTTCTGTTACGGCGTGGACATCGGGCATGCGATCCTCTTCTGCATGATGGCACCGCTGGCGCTTCGTCCCGATGCGATCACCCGCCGGACACGATCATTGGAAGGCGCATGGATGGACTGAACGCACCCCTCGAAGGCGGTCGCCGGGTCCGGGGCGAGGCCGCCGGCCGGCCCGGAGCTCCGCTCGTGAGCATCGTCACCGTGGTGTACAATGGTGCGGCCACCCTGGAGCGCACCCTCCGGAGCGTGCTCGATCAACGCCATCCGGCGATCGAGCATATCGTCGTGGACGGAGGCAGCACGGACGGCACGGTGGACCTGCTTCGTCGATACGACGACCGGCTGGCCTACTGGGTGAGCGCGAAGGACCGGGGCATCTACGATGCCATGAACAAGGGCGTGGCGCTGTGCACCGGTGAATGGGTGGGCCTGATCAACGCGGACGACTGGTATGCTGCGGACGCGGTGGACCAGGTGGTGACCGCCGTGAGGGACCGCCCCGGGGTCAACATCGTCCATGGCGACATCCTGATCCACTACCCGGGGGATGTGAGCAGGGTGAAGCGTGCGCGGTTGAACGGCTTTCTGCTCAAGCATTGGGAGATGGTGCTGAACCATCCGACGTTCTTCGTCCGGCGCAGCTACTATGCGGGAAGGCCGTTCGACCCGGAGCTCCGGGTGAGCGGAGATCATCAGTGGACCCTGCGCGCATGGCTGGAGGATCCCGGGCAATTCCTGTATCTGCCGCGTGTGCTGGCCCACTTCACCGCCGGAGGTGCCAGCATGACCATCCCGCTGCGCAAGGTCCTGCGTGAAGGTGCCCGCGTGAGCCGGTCCGTGGGGATGGGCCCGCTGGGCGTGTTCGTGGGACAGGCGGTCCGCACCGCGTTGTTCGTGCCCCAGATCCTGAAGCTGAAGCTCAACCAGTACCTTGGCCGGCGTCGTTGAGCACGCCGATGGCCAGCACGTGGAACATCGCCCAGGATTGGGCGGCCAACCGGGGCAATCCCAAGGGGCGGCTGGTGATGCTGTTGTTCCGCATGGCGCACCTGTTGAGGCAGAACACGCTCACCTTTCTGATCTTCCTGCCATATTTCCTCCTTTACAGGGTCCTGGTCGAGTGGGTGCTCTGCATCGAGCTCCCCTGGAAGACGCGCATCGGCCCGGGCTTCCGCATCGACCATGGCCAGGCCTTGGTGGTGAACGACCACACCATGTTCGGTGCGGGTTGCACGGTGCGCAACAGCACCACCATCGGGAACAAGCGAATGCCCGATGGCACCTACAGCGCCAGCCCGCGCTTTGGTGACCGGGTGGATATCGGTGCGAACGCGGTGATCATCGGTCCGGTCACGGTGGGCGATGATGTCGCGATCGGTGCAGGTGCCGTGGTGGTGAAGGATGTTCCCACCGGGTATGTCGCCGTGGGGAATCCGGCGCGCATCCTGCCTCGCCGTCGACCCACCTGAACGCCCGACCCCCGGTCCAGTGGACCAGGGGCCGGGCTTGGTGTATGTAGGGGATCCCGTTGATGGTGCTAGCGCACCACGAGCTTCTGTTCAGTCCGTGTGCGGCCATCGTCCACGCTCAGCACGTATGTGCCGGGCCGTACATCCGTGGGCACGTGCCGGGGCCCGGCGGTGCTCATGCGGTCGTACCACACGGTGCGGCCGCTGAGGTCCATGAGCCGGAGCTCGGTCGCGCCGGTGGTCGTGAGGTGGAGCAGGCCTCCGGCCTCCACGGGGTTGGGGTAGGCCATGGGGGGCTCGACCGCTGTGGTCACCCCAGGCGCGAGCCCGGTGCTCAGTCCGCAGAGGATGTCATCCTCGCGCACCAGCACGATGGATCGGTAGGGCTGCACGGTGATGCTCCCGCTGTGCAGGTCGCCCTGGACATCGCTCCAGCAGCCGTCCAGGTTGAACGTCTGTGCGGTGGGCTGGTCGTTCACCAGCAATCGCTGGCGGTCGAGCGGGTCCAGCGGTGTCACGTCCACCCGGTGCAGTTCCACGTTGTCCAGCCAGTAGGTGCTCTCGGTGTAGTGGTTGGTGAAGGTGCAGTTGCCCTGGTCGGTGAGGTCGCTTTGGAAGAACATCGTGACATCGCGGCGCACCGGGCTGAAGGGGACGAAGCGGCTGGCGACCATCTGGGGGCCTGTCTGCTGCGTGAGGCCCTTGAAACCGGCTTTCACCTCGCCTTGCATGGTGCTCTGGATGCTGAACCGCAGGCGGTACCACTGTCCGTTCTGCACATTGGCCAGCTGGTCGTGTTTCAGGGTGAATTCGTTGTAGGTGTTGTTGTTGGCGAAGTGCACCTTGAGGGCGCCGTTGTCCAACTGCCCGTAGTCATGGGTGATCTGGCCCTGGCTCGGCCAGCCGCTCCATCCGTTCACGTCGTAGGCGAAGCCGCCGTTGGGCACCAGGTTCGCGCTGAGCACGTCGGCCACCTCGAAGGCGCTCATGGTCTTGGGGCTGCGCAGCGAGTTCGCATCCTCGCCCCGCTCGGCCTGCCAGCGCTCCAGGCTGAAGTACTTCATCACGCCGGCGAAGGTGTTGAACTGGAGGATGCTGCGGTCGTTGTAGGGGTTGAAGTAGTAGTTGTTGTTGAACGTGCCGTAGTCCACCCAGTTGGCCGAGTACACATGGTACTGGCGCATGCAGAGCTGGTCCTCGGCCAGGGCGTACATCACGTTGCCGGTGTACACGTCATTGAACGCGGGCACATGGTACGGTGCGGTGGCCCCGGGGCCGTTGTAGTTGCTGAAGTCGGAGATGGAGAGCTGCACCGTGTTGTTGAACAGGATGTTGTCCTTGATCTGGTTGCCGGTGCTCACCATGGTGTGGTCCACGTGGATGCCGCTGCCCAGGCAGTTGGCCACCGTGTTGTGCTGCACAAGGGTGTTCTTGATGCTGATGTTCCCGAAGTAGATGCCGTGGCAGATGGGTTCGTAGTTGCTGAAGTTCGGGGCCGAGCTCTCGAGGTCGCCGGAGATGTCCATCACGATATTGTCGCGGATGATCATGCCATCCGCGTTGTCGAAGGCGATGCCACCACCGTCATTGAGGATGGCCAGCGCATGGCGCAACACGTTGCGTTCCACCAGGGCGTTGCGCTCCACCACCATGCCCACGTAACCGATGTTCTCGAAGCGATTGTCGGTCACCACCATGCCCTGGCCGGTGAGGCGGAGGCCGAAGTAGCCCCAGTTGTTCTCGCCCAGCCCGGGTTGGAGGGCCACGTCCTCGAACACGCAGTGCGTCACCGAGCTGTTGTCGTCCATCAGGTAGACCCCGGTGGCATAGGTGCGCTGCACGTTCAGGTGGTGGAAATCCTGGTCGCCGCCGGTGCTCAGAACGGCCTGATGGGTGTCGCTGAAGCTGCAGTGCGCGGCCTCGAGCTGGGTGGTACCGCTCAGGCGGAGGCTGGCTCCGGTCTGGTGGCGGAAGGCGATGTGCTCCACCAGGATGTGGTGGCGCTGCCAGCTCACCGAGATCCCATGGTCGGTCACGCTCGCTTCCACCAGCTGGGCGTTCGGGTCGGCGTTGTTGGGGCACCACAGGTAGAGCTGCCCGTTGGCCGCATCGTGGAACCACTCCCCGGGGGCGTCGAGTTCGCTGAGCTTGTTGCGGAGGAAGTACCCCCAGTGGTCGTCGCCGATGTTGTTGCCGGTGCTCGTGTGGGTGAGGGTGGTGCCCGAGTGCGCGGTCACACGTGCCGTATCGTAGCTCCAGTTGGTGGTGCGCATCACCATCGTGGCGCCGGTCCAGTACCCGGCGGGCTGGGTGAGGGCGGCGTCCTGCGTGGTGGTGGCGGTGCCCAGGTCGTTGCGCAGCCAGCCCGTGTTCGGGTAGCGCGCCAGGGTCTGCAGCTGCCCGTTCACGTACAGGTGCTTCATGGCCTGGCTGAACGGCGCGCGCCAGATGTTGCCGCTGTGCACCGTCCAGCCCGTCACCGGCACGCTGCCGCTGATCACGGGATCGGCCCCGGTGCCGTAGGCGCCGATGGTGATGCGGTCGCCCGCTGTGCCGCTGGCCGTGACCGTCAGCTTGCCACGGTACACGCCCCCGCGCTGAAAGAGAACCTGGTCGCCCGGCTGCAATTGGCCGGCGATCTGGTTCACCCGGGCGATGGTCTGCCAGGCCTGGGATGGGCTCGTTCCCGCATTGGCGTCGTTCCCGGTGGGTGACACATGATAGGTGGCTGCCGGAAGCTGAAGGGTGAGCGAGAGGAGCAGGGGCAGCACGAAGGGTCGAAAGCGGTAGCGCATGGTCGTTCGTTCGTGCCGTTGAACCCCGTGTCCGGGGCGCTGGTTGGGTTCTTTCGACGGATCCGCCGATCGAGCCCATGGATCCCTGCCCGTGGCCGTCCGGGGCGGATACCTTTGGCCGCCGATGACCGGCCGCCCGATCCATGTGCTCGTCGTGGGCCAGACCCCACCGCCCTTCGGAGGGCAGGCCGTGATGATCCAGGCCATGCTGGAGGGACATTATCAGGGCGTGGTGCTCCACCATGTGCGCATGGCTTTCTCGGAGGACATGGAAAGCGTGGGCCGGTTCCAACCGCGCAAGCTGTGGGTGCTCTTCACCACGGTGCTCAACGTCTGGCGTGCTCGCATCATCCACCGTACCCCGGTGCTGTACTATCCGCCGAGCGGCCCCAACAAGGTGCCCGTCCTGCGTGACCTGATCCTGCTCGGTGCCGTCCGTTGGATGTTCCGTCGCACGGTGTTCCATTTCCACGCCAGTGGTGTTTCCGGTTTCGCGCCGCAGCTTCCCGCTGTCCTGCGACCCTTGTTCCGGCTGGCCTATGGGCGCCCGGATCTGGCCATCCGGACGGCACAGCAGAACCCCGATGACGGGGCCATGTTGGAAGCGCGCCGGTCCATCGTGGTGCCCAACGGGGTGCAGGACGCACGCGGCACGGTGGCCGAGCGAACGGCCGGACCGGACGAGCCGCTCGTCATCCTGTTCACCGGGGTTCTCATCGCCAGCAAGGGGGTGATGGTGCTCCTTGAGGCCTTCCGACGCCTCCGGGAACAGGGTGTGAACGCACACCTTGAACTGATGGGCAAATGGGGTGATGCGTCGTTCCAGGCACACTGTGAACACTTCGTGGCACGGCACGGGCTTGCGGACCGGGTGCGGTTCCTCGGCGTGAAGCGCGATGCGGAGAAGCTGGCGCACTTCGCCGGCTGTGACATCTTCTGTTTCCCTTCGCATTTCGAGGCCGAGAGCTTCGGGTTGGTGCTCGCCGAGGCGATGCAGTTCGCCAAGCCGGTGGTGAGCACACGGTGGCGCGGGATACCGTCGGTGGTGGAGGAGGGCGTCAACGGCTTCCTGGTGCCGGTGGAGGACCCCGGCGCGGTGGCCGACCGATTGGCCCGCCTTTCGGCCGATCCCGCGTTGCGGGCCAGCATGGGCGAGGCGGGCCGGCGCATCTTTGAGCAGCGGTTCACGTTAGAACGGTTCCATCGGCGCATGGAGGAGGCCTTCCTCAGCCTGCGCCCCTAGTGCGAACGACCATGCGCGTCCTTGTCACCGGCGGGTCCGGGTTCATCGGCACCAACCTCATGGAACATCTGATCGATGCCGGCGAGGAGGTGCTCAACGTGGACTGGAACCCGCCGCTCGACCCCGGCCAGCGGGTGCTGTGGCGCGAACTCGACATCATGGACGAGGAGGCGCTCGCCCGCGCGTTCGCCGAATTCCGGCCGACGCACGTGGTGCACCTCGCCGCCCGCACCGATACCGAGGAGCAGCACGACCTGAACGCCTATGTGCAGAACCACGAGGGCACGCGCCGCCTGCTGAACGCGGTGAAGGCCTGCCCCTCGGTGGAGCGGCTCATCGTCACCAGCACCCAGTTCGTCTGCGAGGCCGGTCATCAACCCAAGGACGACCTGGACTTCAAGCCGTTCACCTTGTACGGGGAATCCAAGCGGCTCACCGAGATGGCCACGCGCGAAGCGCGGCTGTCGTGCACCTGGACGATCATCCGCCCCACCACCATCTGGGGGCCCTGGAGCCTACGTTACCGGGATGTGATGTTCAAGGTGATGCGCAAGGGGCTCTATTTCCATCCCTCGCGGCGGAAGGTGATCCGCTCGTACGGCTACGTGGGCAATGTGGTGTGGCAGATCGACCGCATCCTTCGGCTTCCGGCCGAGCGCATGAACGGACGTGTGTTCTATGTCGGGGATCCACCCTTCGACCTGCGCATCTGGGTGGAGGCCGTCTCCAAGGCGCTCACCGGACGGCCTGTGCGGTACATCCCCACCTGGGTGGTGCGCGCCCTGGCGGTCACCGGTGATGTGTTCAGAACGGTGGGTCTGCCGTTCCCGATCACCAGCGGACGCTTCCGGTCGATGACCAGTGACTACATCACGCCGATGGACCGTACGATCGAGGCGCTCGGCCCCGCGCCGTTCACGCTGGAGCAGGGTGTGAAGGCGATGGTGACGTGGTACGATGGCGGCAGTGAACACATCGCCCATCCGGCGCGAAAGGTGGTGGGCCATGGCTGAGCGTGTCCCGATCATGCCGGGCGCATTGCCGAAACGGGAAGTGGTCGGCACAGGCATCACGCTCGGGAGCTTCGATGCCCATGTGCGGATGATCACCGCGCTCGGTGCCGCTCAGCGCTCGTCGTACGTGTGCTGTGTGAACGCGCACATGGCCGTGGAGGCGGCGCGCGATCCTGCGTTCCGAGCGGTGGTGAACGGAGCCGACCTGGCCACGGCCGATGGCATGCCCCTGCTGCGCTGCCTGCAATGGATCGGCGGTGAGCGGCAGGACCGTGTGGCTGGCAACGACCTGATGCCTGCCCTGCTGGACAGGGCGGCGGAGCAAGGGCTCTCGGTCTATCTCTATGGGGGGCGCGAAGAGGTGTTGACGAGGATCCGCGACCGGGCCGCGCGCGAACTGCCCGCACTGCGCATCGCCGGAGCTCACGCGCCGCCGTTCCGGGCATTGAGCGATGCGGAGATGAAGGCCGATGCCGGTCGCATCAATGCCAGCGGCGCGCACATCGTGATGGTATCGCTGGGCTGTCCGAAGCAGGAACGCTGGATGGCCGCCATGCGCCCTTCGGTGAACGCGGTGATGCTGGGGCTCGGAGGGGCGTTCCTCCTCTATGCCGGTGTCGACACCCGGGCGCCCAAATGGATGCGCGAGCTATCGCTCGAATGGCTCTATCGCCTGGCCCTGGAACCCGGCCGGCTGTGGAAGCGCTACCTGGTGACCAACACCCTGTTCCTGGGCCTTGCGATGAAGGCGGCCTGGCAGCGCATCGCAGGACGGCGTTCCGGGCGTGTCGCTCCCCGGGCGGAAGCAACGGCGCTCGTTGGATGAGCGTCGTTCCGGCGGTCGGATCGTGAACAGGAGCAGCGCTTTCGACGAATCAAAGGATTTCTTCGACAAAACTTGACAGCGGGTGGTGCCTGGTCTAGCTTTGACCTCCCTTTACGACCGGCCAGGAAGCGACCAGGCGAACCCCACGAATGATCGACGGTAACCCGCCCCTGCGCATGGAAGCGAACGACCCCGGCAAACTGACCGCCCGCCCTGAAGGCATGGGCGACCTGGCGGCCTTGCTGCGGTCCAAACGGTTGTCCCTTCAACAGGTCGGCTCGGGCCTGAGCAAGGTGCTCACCCTGGAGCCCCTCACGTCGGTGAAGGACCTCATCATCGTGGGCGAGGGTCCTGCGGCGGAGGAGATCTTCCAATATTGCCAGGACCAGACCGTGCGGGGCTACCGGTTCCGCGGGCTTTTCAACGACCAGGAGGTGCGAGGCCCCTTGGGGGCGCATCGAATGGGCGATGTGGAGGCCGCCAAGGCCTTTGCGGTGCAGAACCGCATCGACATCGTGTACTGCGCCCTGCCGGGCACGCGCAGGGCCGACATCACGGACCTCATGGAGTTCTGTGAGCGCAACACCATCCGGTTCCGGGTGATCCCCAGCGTGGACAGCTTCATCCCGGTGGTACAGACCACCGACCTGGAGTTCCATGGGTCCGTGCCGGTGAGCAAGCTGCGGCGCGAGCCGCTGGACCACCGGGCCAACCGGGCGTGGAAGCGCACCTTCGACATCGTCTTCTCGAGCCTGGTCATCCTGTTGGTCTTCAGCTGGCTCTTCCCCATCCTGGCCTTGCTGGTGAAGCTCTCCTCCCCCGGGCCGGTCTTCTTCCGCCAGCAACGCCTGGGGCGCGACAACAAGGAGTTCGCCTGCTGGAAGTTCCGGTCGATGCGGGTGAACGCGGAGGCGGACACCAAGCAGGCCACCAAGAACGATCCGCGCGTGACCCGCGTGGGGGCCTTCCTGCGCAAGAGCAACCTGGACGAGATGCCCCAGTTCTTCAACGTGCTGATGGGGCAGATGAGCGTGGTGGGCCCCCGCCCACACCCCTTGCGGCTGAACGACCAGTACCGGGACATCATCGACAAGTACATGGTGCGCCATTTCGTGCGCCCGGGCATCACGGGCTGGGCGCAGGTGAACGGGTTCCGCGGCGAGACCCGCACGCCGGAGCTGATGGAACGGCGCATCGAGCTGGACGTGTGGTACCTGGAGAACTGGAGCTTCTGGCTGGACGTCCGGATCGTGGTGAAGACCGTGACCAACATGCTCGGGAAGGACCCCAACGCCTACTGAGGCGGGTGCGGGCTTGTGGAACCGGTGAGAAGCACTATATTTGCCGTCCTTTTCAGAGCCTGAACAGCCATGGCGAACCATAAGTCGGCCCTCAAGCGGGTGCGTCAGAGCGAGACCCGCAACGAGCGCAACCGCTACCAGCACAAGACCACGCGCAATGCCGTGCGCGATCTGCGCAGCACCACCGACAAGAAGGCCGCCACGGCCCTTCTGCCGGAGGTGAGCGCGATGCTGGACAAGCTGGCCAAGCGCAGCGTGATCCATAAGAACAAGGCGGCCAACCTGAAGTCCTCGCTGGCCACGCATGTGAACAAGCTGAAGTGACCCGTGCGGTCACCGTTGCACCGGTGAAGGTCCTCCGAACGGGGACCTTTGCTTTTTTTTAACCCATGGCCGACGAGCAGCGTTCCACCCCGGGCCGGCTCACCATCCGCGAATGGGCCAGCGACGACCGGCCTCGTGAGCGGCTGCTGAGCCACGGCGCCGGTGCATTGAGCGATGCCGAGCTCCTGGCCATCCTTATCCGGTCGGGCACCGTGCGGGCCAGCGCGCTCGATCTGGCCCGCCAGGTCCTTGTGCTCGCCAACAACGACCTCGGCCGGCTCGGCCGCTTGAGCGTGGCCCAGCTCATGCAGGTCAAGGGGCTCGGCGAGGCCAAGGCCATCGGCATCGCGGCCGCGCTGGAGCTGGGCCGTCGACGACGGGATGCGAGCCCCGAACAGCGGACGAGGATCACCACCAGTGCGGTGGCGTTCGAGCTGCTTCACCCCCTGATGGCGGACCTGATGCATGAGGAGTTCTGGCTGCTCCTGCTCGACCGCGGCAACGCCGTCACCGGCAAGGTGCGCGTCAGCCAGGGCGGCATGCACGGCACCGTGGCCGACCCGAAGGTCATCTTCCGCGAGGCGATCGACCGCCGTGCCGCAGGGGTGGTGCTCGCCCACAACCACCCGAGCGGGCGCGCCATCCCCAGCGAAGAGGACGTCCGCCTCACCCGCAAGCTCGTTGATGGCGGGCGGCTTCTGGACATCGCCGTGCACGACCATCTCATCATCACCGCCACCGGCTACTACAGCTTTGCCGACAACGGCTCGCTCTGACCATGTCCGCGCCGCTCGAGATCCTGACGGTGGTGGGGGCAAGGCCCCAGCTGGTGAAGGCGGCGGTGCTGGCCCGGTGCATCGCCGATCGATTCTCCGCACGGCTTCGTCAGCGCATCCTCCACACGGGTCAGCACTACGATCCCGCGCTCTCCGATGTCTTCTTCCACGACCTGGGGCTGGCGGCGCCGGACATCTCACTCGGCGTGGGCGCGGCGTCCATCCCGGTGCAGACCGGGCGCATGTTGGAGGGCATCGCGGGTGCGATCGGTGAGCAGCGTCCCGACCTCGTGCTGGTGTTCGGCGATACCACCAGCACCCTGGCCGGAGCCCTGGCCGGGGCTCAGTGCGGGGTGCCGGTGGCCCACGTGGAGGCGGGCCTGCGTGCGCACGATCGCAGCATGCCGGAGGAGCTCAATCGCCTCGTGGCCGATCGGCTTTCCACCTGGTTGTTCTGCCCCACGGAGACCTCGGTGACCAACCTGGGCGCGGAGGGCATCCGCGATACCGCGGGTGCGGCCCATGGCCCCGATGCGCCGGCAGTGCGGCTGGTGGGCGACCTTCTTTGCGACCATGTGCTGGCCACGCTCCCACGGGCCGAGGAACGCTCACTGGCACTGCGCTCCATGGGGCTGCGCCCGGACGGCTATCTTCTGGCCACGGTGCACCGCGCCGCGAACAGCAACGATGTGGACCGGCTCTCGGGGATCGTCGAGGGCCTGCGCATGTCCGCCCGGGCCACGGGCCTGCCGGTGGTGTGGCCCCTTCATCCGCGTGTGCGGCAACTGCTCGACGGCCCCGCGCACGCCGGTGTCAACGAGCGGTTGCGGCGGAGCCCGGAACTGCGTGTGGTGGCCCCGCAAGGCCCCCTTGACATGCTGGCCCTCACCCGGCATGCGGCCGTGGTGATCACCGATTCCGGTGGTTTGCAGAAGGAGGCCGCCATCCTTCAACGGCCCTGCGTGGTGCTCCGCGACCGCACGGAATGGGTGGAGCTTGTGAGCTCCGGAAGGGCCACGCTGGCGGATGCGGACCCCGGCCGGATCGCGGCCGCGGCGCAAGCGGGTATCGGGCTGCACCTCGCCGATCCGTCCGGTCTGTACGGGGATGGTGATTCGGCAGGACGCATCTGTTCCATCCTGCTCGGTGAGCGCTGATCCATGCTGCGCAGTCTGGCCGACTACCTCCACTGCTGGGCGCGTCTGCTGGCGGATGCTGACGGACGGAAGCTGATCCAGGCGCATGCCCGACCGCTCCCCGTGGCCGAAGCACCTTCGCCGGAGGACATCAAGGGGGCGCTTGGCGCCGCGATGGATTGGGTGGCCCGGGCGCAGGACCACAGTGGGGACGGAGGAATGGGCAGCCTTCATCTGGTGCGCGGCTGGGGGCGCACCTACCCCGAGACCACGGGCTATCTGATCCCAACGGTCCTGGCCGCAGGTGAACGTCTGGGACGGACGGACCTTCTCGATCGGGCCGCCCGTGCGGCCGATACCCTGCTCGCGCTGCAGCGCGCGGATGGGGGTTGGCAGGGTGGACGCGTGGGCGAGGAGCGGCCATCCGTGGTGTTCAATTCCGCGCAGGTCGTGCGTGGTATGCTCGCCATGCACGCTCGGACCGGTGAACAGCGCTTCCTGGATGCGGCCGTGCGTGGGGGCGCCTGGATCGTTGGTGTGCAGGAGGCGGACGGCAGCTGGTCTCGTCACAACTTCATGGGCGCGGCGCGTGTGTACGACACCTATGTGGACGCACCATTGTTGATGCTGCATCGCATCACCGGTGATCCGACGATGAAGGAGGCCGCGCTGCGGAACCTGGCATGGGTGGAAGGACGGCAGGCCGCCAACGGCTGGTTCGCCGATGCGGACAACACCGAGAAGCACAACGAACGGCCCATCATCCACACCCTGGCCTACACGATGGACGGGCTGGCCGAATGCGGAGCGCTCCTGGAGGATGACCGATGGACCGCGATGGCCGAGGCTGCGGCGCGGCCCTTGTGCGATCGCTTCCTGGAGCACGGTGTCCTGCATGGCCGCTACGACCGGTCATGGAACGGCAGCGAAGCCTTCATCACCACCGGTGGAGCCCAGCTTGCGGTGGCCTGGCAGCGGCTGGCGCGCCTTGGCAAGGATGGCCTGTACGCCGATGCCGCGGCGCGGATGCGCGGGCTGCTGGTGGCCCTGCAGGCGCGCACCGCGGAAGGGCCTCCGGCCGCCCGCGGAGGCCTGACCGGCTCATACCCCCTCTGGGGGCGGTACGAGAAGTTCGCCTGCCCGAACTGGGCCACCAAGTACCTGGCCGACGCCCTACTTTGTGCCGACGGTCGCACGTTCTGCTGAACCCGCTGGCCGCCCTTCGCACATGCTGCTCGTCCACCTGGAGCACCCATCGCCACGCGCCCATTGGATCGTGGAACATACGATCGGGCGGATGCTGGGCGTGCCGCTGCGGATCACCAGCGACGCGACGGCGTTCCGCGAAGCCGCGGGTCCCCGGCTGAGCTATGGATCCTCGCCGATGGCCGGCGCCCTGCATGTCCCCTGGTCCGGTGCGCTGGACCAGCTGCCCGCGCAGGACCCCCCGGTGGCCCTGGTGGACGGCATGCCCGCACTCTTCCCGGTGGGTCACGCCTTCGACCTGTTCGCCGCCGCGTTCTTCCTGCTCGCCCTGGTGGATGAGCATCGTTGCCAGGCGCGCGACGCGCACGACCGCATCCCGACCGAAGCCCTGTTCACGGTGCGGACCGGCCTGGCCGACACGCCCTGGGTCGACCGTTGGATACTGGCGCTTGGTGAACGGTTGCAGCGCTCCCATCCAACGATCCGGTCCGCGCGCGCCTTTCGACATATCGTCACGGTGGACGTTGACAACGTGCTGCGGTATGCCGGCCGGCCCTGGGCGCGGGCGCTGGGCGCCACGGCGAAGGACCTGCTGCACCTGCGCCCGGGGGCTGCGCTGGAGCGGTGGATGGTGCGCTCCGGCCTGCTGCGCGATCCGTTCCTGCGTGGCCTCGACCTTGTGGAGCGGCATGTGGCGGACACCAGCGGGGCGATCCTATTCCTGCTGTTGCGCGGCGATGGCCCGCATGACCACGCCGTGGAGCCTGACCGGTGGCCGGCCGGGTTGCACCGCTTCCTGCGGCACGACACGGGCCTGCGCATCGGACTGCACCCATCGTATGCGACCAGCACCGATCCCGGGCGCCTGGAGACCGAGGTGTCGATCTACGAACGGCGCCTTCAGCCACGGACGTTGATCAGCCGGCAGCACTTCCTGCGCTGGCGCCTGCCCGACACCTTGCGCCGGCTTGCGGCCGCCGGGTTCGCCGAGGAGCACAGCCTCGGCTTCGCGGACCGCCCCGGTTTCCGTGCGGCCACCTGTACGCCGTTCCCCTGGTACGATCTGGAGCGCGACCGGCCCACCCCGCTCATGCTGTGGCCCTTCGCCGCGATGGACAGTGCCCTGATCGAGCGGAACGGGCTCGATCCGGCCGGAGCGACGGCCGCCATGCGGGTGATGAGCGACGCGGTGCGCGCGGTGCAGGGCACCTTCGTGAGCGTGTGGCACGACCGCTACCTCAGCGGTCACCGCGAGTTCGCCCGATGGCCTTCGGTGTTCGAGGAGGTGGTGAAGCACGCAAGGCCATGATCAGCTACCTACGGCACGACAGGATCGACAAGGCGGCCTGGGACGCGCTGCTCGACCGCTGCGAGGGTCCGGTGTGGTACGCGCGCAGCGCGGTGCTCGATGCGGCATGTCCGGGATGGGAAGCCCTCTGGGACGACGAGCGTGGTGCGCTGATGCCGCTGACGCACCACCGCAAATGGGGCATCCCGTACCTGTACCAGCCGTTCCCGCTCCAGCAGCTCGGCGTGTTCGCGGCGACCGATGACGCGCTGCGGAACGGCGAATTCCTCAGGGCTCTGCCGAAGCGTTTCCGCCTGGCGGACATCTACCTCACCAATGCGGCCGTGGAAGGAGCGGGCCCGGGCTGGCGCTTCACCACGCGACAGGACCAGCTGGTGCCGATGGACCGATCGATCGCGGCCATCCGCAAGGGATATAGCAGCAATCATCAGCGCAGTCTGCGGCGTGCGGAGGCGGCCGGGCTGGAGCTCGATGGCAGCATGGGCCCGGAGGCCTTCATGGACTTCCTGACCACAGCCCCCCAATGGCCCGCGTGGAAGGTGGGCCCCCGGCAACAAGGCTCCCTGGAGAGGCTGCTGCAGGTGATCCACCAGCGGGGCGAGGGCGGCTGTGCGGCGGTGCTTCACGCGGGGCGTCCGGTGGCGGCCGGTTGTTTCGTGCACCATGGCGACCGAACGATCTTCCTCAAGGGCCTCGCCCTGCCGGAGGCCCGGTCGTTGAACGCGATGCACCTGCTGATCGACCGCATGCTGGAACAGCGGGCGGGCTGTGCGCGCTGGATGGACCTGGCGGGCAGCAGTGACCCGGCGCTGGCCCGGTTCTACGCGGGCTTCGGCGCGGTGACCACCCTATATTTACACGCCTTGCTGCGACGCTTCCCCGTCAGCCTGCGAGGTCAATCCGAACAGGCATGATCGTCGAACTGGGCAAGGAGCGCACGGTGGTGAACCAATACCTCGCGGAGATGCGGGATGTGGAGGTGCAGCGCGATCCACTGCGCTTCCGTCACAACCTCGAACGCCTGGGCATGGTGTTCGGCTACGAGCTCAGCAGAACGCTGGAGTATGAGGAGCGTGAGGTGACCACCCCGCTGGGCCTGGCCCGGGTGCCGGTGTTGCGCGAGCAGCCGGTCCTGGCCACCATCCTGCGGGCGGGCCTTCCGCTGCACCAGGGCATGCTGTCGGTGTTCGATCGGGCGGACAACGCCTTCATCAGTGCGTACCGGAAGCATCGCAAGGGCGAGGAGGGTTTTGATATCGAAGTGGAGTATCTCAGCAGCCCCACGCTGGACGACCGGGTACTGGTGCTTTGCGACCCGATGCTGGCCACCGGCCAGAGCATGCTGCTGGTGTACAAGGCCCTTCTGCGTCTGGGGCGCCCGAAGGCCCTGCATGTGGTGTCCGTGATCGCGAGCAGTGAGGGTGTGGAGCACATCCGCAAGCACCTGCCCTCGGGCACGCGCATCTGGATCGGCGCCATCGACGAGGAGATGACCGCGCAGGCCTACATCGTGCCCGGTCTGGGAGATGCGGGCGACCTGGCCTACGGTCGAAAGGTCTGAGCCGTGCACGATGCGGCGCAGATAGCGGTGGTCGTCGCCTGGGGCATGTTGAAGATGCTGGTGGCGGCCGGTTTCGGGGTGGGCTTCGGATTCACGTTCCTGGAGACCTTCCTGTGGACGGCCGTGGGGGGCTGCCTGGGCGTGCTGGTGTTCTACCGCCTCAGCGAGCGCCTCACCGAATGGTCGCGCGAACGCTGGCTCCAGGGGCGGGCCCGCGCCCATGCGCGCGGGGTCGCGCTGCGTCGGATCTTCACCCGGCGCAACCGCTGGATCATCCGGCTGAAGCACGTCAGCGGCTACCTGGGGGTGGCCGCGCTCACCCCGCTGGTGCTCACCATACCGCTGGGCAGCATCCTGGCCGCGCGCTTCTTCCACCACGACCGGCGCATGGTGCCCGCCCTGCTCGTTTCCGTGGTGGTGCAGGCCCTTGGCGTGTCCGCCGCGCTCACCGGTGTGGTGGGCGGCATCACCCGGGCCCTACCCTGATGCGCTACCGCCACATCTTCTTCGACCTGGACCACACCCTGTGGGACTTTCGCACGAACTCGCGGGCCACGCTGCGCGAACTGCATGCGGAGCTTGGGCTTGCGGAACATGGCATCGACGATGCGGACGAGCTCATCGAGGCCTACGAGGAGGTGAACGCGGGCCTTTGGCGGCGCTATGAGGAGGGCCGCATCCCCAAGGAGGTGCTGCGCGTGCTGCGTTTCCGCAACACCCTTGGCCGGTTCGGGGTGCGCGACGAGCGGCTGGCGCACCAGCTGGCCACCGACTACCTGGACCGCTGCCCGCGCAAGCCCGCCCTGCACGCCGGTGTGCGCCCGCTGCTGGACGATCTCGCGGCGGACCGTTCCCTTCACATCATCACCAACGGCTTCCAGGAAGTGCAGCGGGTCAAGCTCCTGAGCAGCGGCATCGCGGGGCACTTCGATGTGGTGCTCACCAGTGAACAGGCCGGCGCGGCCAAGCCGGACCCGCGTATTTTCCGTCGTGCCCTGGCCCTGGCGGGGGCCGAGGCGGGGGAGAGCCTGATGGTGGGCGATGACGCGCGGAACGACACGGGCGGCGCGCGCGCTGCGGGCCTCGATCAGGCGCACTTCATCGGGGATCCGGACACGGAGCCGGACGCGGAGGCCACCTTCCGCTTCACGCACTTCGCCGAGCTTCACCGCCTACTGCGCGGATAGCGCGTCAGGCTCGAAGAAGTACGTCACCGTGACGTCGCGGCCGTTGATATGGCTGTACTTCCTGAAGCGGATCGAGTCCGTTCCGAGCCGCAGGCCCTGGTAGTCGATCTCTCCCTTCATGCCATGGGTGGTGAAGAGCACACTGTCACCCGCCAAACGGACCGCCGACCGATGCACGGCGCTGTTGCCGCCGGTGGGGGTGGAGGGCACGAGGAGCACCTTCAGACCGTCGGCATCCTTGGCCATGCCGGCGGTATGCATCACGTAGCCTTCCGGGAAGAAGCGCATCATGTAGCCCACACCGCCCAACCTGGCGCGGTACACACCGTCCACGCGCACGGCGCCCTCGGACAGCGGGGTGAGCGCCACTGCGGGAGCGGGCGGGGCCTGTGGTTCCGGGCTGCCGTCGGCCGTCCCTTCAGGCGCCGGGTCGCCGCTGTTGCAGGCGACCAGCAAGGATGCGGTGAGGAGGAGCGGAAGCAGGTGGGGGATGCGCATGGTCAGGCGTTGGGGAAACGGGCGATGACGGTGGTGGAGCCCTGTACGTTGTCGCCCAAGGCCACCTTCACCTGCGAGCCCAGCGGCAGGAAGACATCCACGCGCGAGCCGAACTTGATGAAGCCGAACTCGCGGCCCTGATCGGCGTTGGCACCGGCCGTGCTGTAGGTGCAGATGCGGCGCGCGAGCGCCCCGGCGATCTGGCGGAAGAGCACCTCGCCATGCCGTGCGTGGCGCACCACCACGGTGCTGCGCTCGTTCTCCGTGCTGCTCTTCGGGTGCCAGGCCACCAGGTATTTGCCGGGGTGATAGCGCGCATAGCTCACGATGCCGGCCACGGGGTACCAGTTCACGTGCACGTTCAGCGGGCTCATGAAGATGCTCACCTGCAGGCGGCGGTCGTTGAAGTGCTCGGGCTCGTGCACCTCCTCGATGGCCACCACCCGGCCATCGGCCGGCGACACGATGGCGCCTTCGTCCACGGTGACGGTGCGCCGCGGCACGCGGAAGAACCAGAGCACGATGAGGAAGACGAGGAGGAGCGGCGCGGCGATGGCGATGCGCAGCGCCGCCGGCGCGGAGTCCCACTGCATCAACCCATAGAGGGCGAAGCACAGGACGGCGGTGGCCAGCAGAAGGGTGGCGGTGCCTTCGCGGTGGATGCCCATGGGAGCGTGGCGGCCAAATATAGGAGGGTCGGTCCTCGGTCCTCAGGCGATGGCCTGCAGGTAGACCCAGGTGGCGGGCATGGCCAGCAGGAATCCGTCGAAGCGGTCCAGAAGGCCGCCATGCCCGGGAAGGAGGGTCCCGGAGTCCTTCACACCGGCGGCGCGCTTGAAGGCCGATTCGAGCAGGTCGCCCAGGGTTCCCGTGATCGTCACCACCACGGCCAGGACCAGCCAGTCGGCGAGGTCCAGGGCGGTCCAGAAGCGGGCGATGATCCAGGCGGCCAGCAGGGTGAAGGCCACGCCGCCCAGAAGGCCCTCGATGGTCTTTTTGGGCGATACGCGGGGGAACAGGGGATGGCGGCCGATGAGCCGCCCCACGACGTAGGCGCCCGTGTCACTGGTCCACAGCAGCACCATGAAGCCCAGGAACAGCTCCCAGCCCCGGGCCACCACCAAGGGCACCAGGCCGAAGGGCAGGGCCACGTAGATCAGCACGAACACCTGGCCGGCGAGCTCCTGCACGGGGGCGTCGCCACCGCGGAAGAGGGTGAGGCCCATGGTGAGGAGCACGAGCAGGAAGGCGGTGAGGAGCACGAAGCCCACGCGCCAGTCGGAGATGATGGGGGCCACGCCCACGACAAGGAAGAGGCAACCGGCCAGCACCCGGGTCCAGAACACGGGCGGAGCGTCGTTCGTGCGCCAGGTGAGGCGGTGCAGTTCGCCGGCGGCGATGAGGGCCACGGGCAGGAAGAGGAGCAGGGTGGTGAAGGGTCCGGCAAGGGCGGCGCCGACCGTGACGGCGATGTAGACCAGCCCGGTCAGGCTGCGCACGAGCACCTCGTTCACGGCGCGGGGTTCTGCAGCAGGTGAAGGGCCTCGAGGACACGGGTGCGGTCCACCAGCACGCTCACCTCGCCCATCATGGGGTAGGCGCTGGGGCTGTGGTCCAGCAGCACGGCCGGGATGCCTTCGGCCTCCAGGCGGCCGAGCACCAGTTCGGCCTCGGTGCGGTGGGCCGCGACATGGACCACGGTCCAGATCGGGGCCTTGCCATCAGGCCTCCCGGTGTGCGGCAGGGGGGGCATCGGAGGGTGCTTCCGGCGCTTGGGCAGGGCTGCCGTTGCCGTTCACTGCGGGCGGTGCGGGGCGCTCGAAGGGGCGCTGGCCGAAGATCTTCTCCAGGTCCTCCTTGAAGATCACCTCCTTGTCCAGCAGCTGGCCCGCCAGGGCGGTGAGCTTGTCCTTGCTTTCGGTGAGGATCCGCTTGGCCCGTTGGTACTGGCCCTCCACGATCTTGCTCACCTCCTCGTCGATCACCTGGGCGGTGCGTTCGCTGTACGGCTTGCCGAAGCCGTACTCGTTCTGCCCGCTGCTGTCGTAGTAGCTGATGTTGCCCACCCGGTCGTTCAGGCCGAACATGGTGACCATGGCGTAGGCCTGTTTGGTCACCTTTTCAAGGTCGCTGAGCGCCCCGGTGCTCACCTGGCCGAACATCACATCCTCGGCCGCGCGTCCGCCGAGGGCGGCGCAGATCTCGTCGAGCATCTGTTCGGTGGTGGTGAGGTGGCGCTCCTCGGGCAGATACCAGGCGGCGCCCAGGGAACGGCCGCGTGGCACGATGGTCACCTTCACCAGGGGCGAGGCGTGCTCCACCAGCCAGCTCACGGTGGCGTGGCCGGCCTCGTGATAGGCGATGGCCTTCTTCTCGTCGGTGGTGATGATCTTGTTCTTCTTCTCCAGGCCGCCGATCACACGGTCCACGGCGTCCAGGAAGTCCTGGCGGTCGATGGTCTTCTTCTTCTTGCGGGCGGCGATGAGGGCGGCCTCGTTGCAGATGTTGGCGATGTCGGCGCCGCTGAAGCCCGGGGTCTGCTTGGCGAGGAACTCCACGTCCACCGTGGTGTCCAGCTTCAGGGGCTTGAGGTGCACCTTGAAGATGGCCATGCGCCCGTTGAGGTCGGGCATGTCCACGAAGATCTGGCGGTCGAAGCGGCCGGGGCGCAGCAGGGCGCGGTCGAGCACGTCGGCGCGGTTGGTGGCGCCGATGAGGATCACCCCGCTGTTGGTGCCGAAGCCGTCCATCTCGGTGAGCAGCTGGTTCAGCGTGTTCTCGCGCTCGTCGTTGGCGCCCATGCTGATGCTGCGTCCACGCGCCCGGCCGATGGCGTCGATCTCGTCGATGAAGATGATGGCCGGAGCCTTCTCCTTGGCCTGCTTGAAGAGGTCGCGCACGCGGCTGGCACCCACGCCCACGAACATCTCCACGAAGTCCGATCCGCTGAGGCTGAAGAAGGGCACGTTGGCCTCGCCGGCGATGGCCTTGGCCAGCAGGGTCTTGCCGGTGCCCGGCGGGCCCACCAGCAGCGCGCCCTTGGGGATCTTCGCGCCCAGGTCGGTGTATTTCTTGGGGTTCTTCAGGAAGTCCACGATCTCCTGCAGTTCCTCCTTGGCCTCGTCCAGTCCGGCCACGTCGTTGAAGGTGATGTTGGTGCTCTTGCCGCCCTCGAAGAGCTGGGCGCGGCTCTTGCCGATGTTGAAGAGCTGACCGCCCGGTCCGGCGCCGCCCCCGATGCGGCGCATCACGAACATCCAGATGGCGATCATGATCCCCAGGAAGAGCACCCACTGCAGGATCTCCCGGCCCCAGTTGTCCTGATGCTTGAAGCTGTACCGGACCTTCTGCTCGGCATAGTCCTTCTTGAGCTCCTCCTGAAAGGCGTCGATGCTGCCGATGTTGAAGGCGTAATGCGGGCCGGCCACGTTGCTGCCGCTCATCACGTTGCCGCGGATGCGGTCCTTGTGCGGCGGGTTCGTCAGGCGGTCCTTCTTGATGTACACCTGGGCCACCTCGTCGTTGATCACCACCACGCGGTCCACATCACCGGCGGCCACGAAGGCGCTGTACTCGGTGGGTTCGATCTCCACCATGCCACCGCTCATGGTGAAGAGGTTGATCGACAGGATCACCACGATGATGATGCCGTAGATCCAGTAGAAGTTGAAGGAGCGCTTGGGGCGGTCCTTCTCGTTCCGGGGGCGTTCGTTGTTGGGTTGTTCCACGGTTCGGTCTGTTCGTCAGGCCACGTTGTCGTAGCGTTGGCTGGCGGCATCGGCCCACAGGTGCTCCAGGCCGTAGTGTTCACGTTTGGCGCGGTGGAAGATGTGCACCACCACGTCCACGAAGTCGAGCAGCACCCATTCGGCATTGCGCAGGCCTTCGGTGTGCCAGGGGCGTTCACCGGCCTTCTCCCGGGCGAACTTCTCCACCGAGCCGGCGATGGCCTCCACTTGCGTGTCCGAGTCGCCGTGGCACACAACGAACTGGTCGCACACCCGGTTCGGCATGCCCCGCAGATCGATGCGCACGATGTCCCTGCCTTTCACCTCCTGGATGCCCTGGATCACGGCCTCCACCAAGCGGGCGCTGTTCCCCGCGCCCTGCGCTTTCTTCATCCGGTGTATCTTGGTCGTTCAAAGGTAGCAAGTTCCCCTGCCGCCGCCGATGGCCGCAGGATGCCTGTTCCCTGGGGCCATGATCGGGTCGGCACGCATCGAACTGGCGACCGTCGACAGCACCAACAAGCATGCTGCCGATCTGCTGCACCTGACGGAAGTGCAGCACGGCACCGTCATCCTGGCCCATGAACAGACCGGAGGGCGGGGGCAGCGCGACCGCCAGTGGCGCAGCCAGCCGGGGCTCGACCTCACCTTCAGCTTGGTGCTGCGGCCTGACGGGCTCGATGCGGGGCACCAGTTCGTGCTGGCCCAGTTCACGGCGCTGGCCGTGCGCGATGCCTTGCAGCGCATCGGCGTGCAGGACGTGATGGTGAAGTGGCCCAACGACGTGCTGGTGGGCCCGCGCAAGGTGGCGGGCATCCTCATCCAGAACGAGATCCAGGGCGGGCGGGTGCGGCATTCGGTGGCGGGCATCGGCCTCAACGTGAACAGCGACGGCGACGTGGAGGGGGCGCTGGCCACCAGCGTGCGGCTCGAATTGGGCCGCGCCGTGGACGCCGGGGCCCTGCTCACCGGGTTGCTGGACCGGCTGGAGCTGCGGTGGCGACAGGCGATGGGCCACCGGCCGGGCCTGGAGGCCGACTACCGCGACGCGCTCTGGGGGCGGGGCCGCTGGCTGCCCATGGAGCTGGACGGCGCGCCGATCGAGGCCCGACCGCTCGAGGTGGATGCCGAGGGGCGCCTGCTGGTGGAGCTGCAAGGGGGGGCGGTGGCCCCCTTCGGAACGGACCGCCTGCGCTTCGGTCCGCGGTAAGGGCTTGCCGGATCGGCCGGAAGGACTATTTTTGCGCCCCCAACAGACGACCCGTAGCCATGAAACGCACGTACCAGCCCAGCCGACGCAAGCGCGCCAACAAGCACGGGTTCCGCAAGCGCATGAGCACCGCCGCCGGCCGTGCCGTGCTCGCCAGCCGCCGCAAGGCGGGCCGCAAGAAGCTCACCGTGAGCGACGAGGCCAAGGGCAAGAAGTAAGCCGACCCACCGGGCGCGCCCGGTTCCGGATCGAGGGGGCTGCGGCCCCCTTTTCCGTTTCAGGCCCAGCGCAACTGCTCGGGGATGGGGTCCAGCACGGCGGGCGCCATCACCAGGTGGCCGCGCTCGTGCACGTGCAGGTGGATGCGGGCGGGGTCGCGCTTCGCGAAGGCCTGGCCCCAGGGCAGGCGGATCACCTTGTCGAAGCGGCCCAGGTGCAGGTGGGCGTGCAGGTCGTGGGCCCGCAGGTGGCGCACCACCGCCGAAAGGTCCGGCTCGATGGCCCGCAGGCTCAGCCACACGTCGTGCACCAGCTGGCGCTTGGCGGGGTTGTCCGTGTGCTGGGTGAGGAACTGGTGGAACTTGGTGCTGATGAGGCCGGTGCGGTGCACGGTGTCCACCACGCGGAACCAGCCCTCGGGGCGGTGCAGGAAGCGGTGGTAGAGCCGGCGGCCCACCCGGTAGCGGCTCAGGGCGCGGTACCAGGGGTTGCGCACCAGGCCGTCCGGGGCGAAGAGCAGCAGGCCGGCGCTGCGTTCGGGCAGCTGCTCCAGCAGGCTCAGGGCCATGCGGCCGCCCAGGCTGAAGCCCGCGATCCACGCCCGCCGGATGCTGTGCGCGTCCAGGTAGGCCTCCATCAGGTCGCGCCATTCCGCGGGCCGCAGGGGGGGGTCCACCGATCGGCCGGGCGGGAAACGGCTGCCCCCGTGGAACCACAGGTCGAAGGCGTGCAGTGTCACCCGGTCGCCCCAGGCCGCCACCGCCGGGTCGAAGTCGCGCACCGAACCGCCGTAGCCGTGGAAGGCCAGCACATGCACCGGTCCCGATCCGCTCACCCGGTGGGCGATGGACAGGGGGCCATGGGTGAAGAGCCGGTCGCCGGCCATGGGGCGAAGATCGGGGCGGAGGGGGAGTGCGGGTCGCCGGGTGCCCATTTGTCCATGCACCGGTGTGTGCCCATGTGGTCATGTGCACGTGGCGGGAGGGCTTGCGCGGGTGGCCGATGTGTGTGGAGCCTCAGGAGCTCATGGTCACATGGCGGGTGGGCTGGTGTGCGCGGAGCCACATGCGCACATGAGCATTTCTTCTCCACGATCCCCCCGGCTTTTCCACGATCCCGGCCCCGCGCGCCGCCCTTGGGTAGCTTTGTGCTCCGGTACCCAGCTACCGGACATGCCCAAGGACACCCGCATCAACTCGGTCCTGATCATCGGATCAGGCCCCATCGTCATCGGCCAGGCCTGCGAGTTCGACTACTCCGGCAGCCAAGCTTCCCGCTCCCTCCGCAACGAAGGCATCGAGGTCACGCTCCCCGGATGAAACTCCGGGGCAACAGCAACCCGGCTTCGCCTGGCCACCATCATGACCGACCCGGTCACGGCCGACAACGTCTACCTGAAGCCGCTCACGCCCGAGAGCATCGAGGAGATCCTCAAGAAGCACAGGATCGACGCCGTGCTGCCCACCATGGGCGGGCAGACCGCGCTGCTGTTCGAGCCCGAAGGGCACAGTTGGATCGTTGCAGTACGGGAGTCACTGCACGAGGATCAAGCGAACGGCCTGCATGGTATGTTCGGCTCTGATCACAAGGTTATAGAGACCTGGTGGATGCCCTGAGAGGTCGACTTGCGAACCCTGTCCACGAAGCACTTCATCTCCCTGAGCGTTCGTGACTCGAAAAAGATCCGGGGCTGATCCCGAGATCTGGAATAGACCAGACGATGGAACGGGGTGAACGAGCACTCTGTCTTTCTCCATCGATGGCACTCCATTCTCAATAAAAACGCAACACTCCGGGCCGCCGGGTGACCCCATGGGTAATGTACTCCAGTTGTAGTAGCATGTATCACCCACACTCGCATGGTGTAGGTCCACATGAGCCAATCCTATAGTCAACGCCAGCACCGGTCCATGGGCTGTCCCGATTCCTCTTTGCCAGAAAAGCGGATCGAACGTTCCGGAACAGAGGGGCCAGACCTGGTAACGAACAACGGTCACTCCACCGTTGGTGATCGTGTCGATACCTTGTATCACCACATCGGTCAGGACCACGTTGATCAGGTTGTAGACAAGGACGTTCGGGCAGGTCATGGTCTCATCGGCTATCAAGACATCGTGCACCGTGTCGCCAACACCAACATTCAGGTCACCGGTCAGGAATTCCTGATCAAGCACCGGCAAATAGAGATACCCCTTCCCGTCGGACGATGAACGGACATAAGTTCGAGGATACCATAGTGCCAGTGCTGGTCCGATCGTGATCAGATCGATCCGCTTATACACTTGTCCATTGATCAGCGTGTCCGGATCGCCGAGCATGTGCATCACAGAGTACTCGCCATCCGGCGAAACGTTCCTGTACAGGCACCAGTTCGCAAGCGAGTCCGGATAGAACTGCGCCGGTAGAGTATCCGGCGCACCTGTCAGAAGCAAGCCAGAGAAGAAGAGTTGTCGAACCCAAGACGTCTTCATTGGACGATCTCGCGGCCTGAGTATGTCTTGCCCGTTGAAGTCACCACCACCATGAAGAGCCCGGTGGATCCAGAAAGATCAAGACGAACCCAAGGCCCGACCATCGGCATGGTCTTCGTTGGCCTGCCGGAGGCGTCGTACACCCGGAGCTCGGCAGCCACGTGCTCCGCCAGCGCCGCGCAATGGACCGTAACTTCTCCACGGGTCGGGTTCGGGATGAACACCAGTTCGCTGATCATACCCGCCTCCAGCGGCCCGTCATCCATCCCGGGAGCGACCGGAAGGTACTTCGGGTCGAAGCTGTTGCCCGGTTGATCGCATGGATGTAAGAACGCATGGAAATGGGAACCCTCTTCGGCATGGAACCCTGGCAGCAGGTGCACTTCATGGCCGGCGCGATATTTCATGCTTACCGATGAAGGAACGATGGCATTCGAGCTGATGTCGTTCTCCACCTCGAGGAAATCATCAGTCGCATACGTACCGGACTCGGCAAGGTCTATCGCTTCCGGGCAATGAAGGCCGTGCTCCCAAGTACCCCGCCCGTTCAATCCATTCCGGATGCGGTTCACGTTGTAGTTGATCTCGATGCCGCGCGATATTACATGCGGTAGCCCATCACCCACGCGGACCCAGCCGGTCGTATTGCTCAGGTCATCCGGATCGGCAGGATCCATCGGATCATGGGCAACGGCACGCTTGCGGTTGGTGAAGTAGACGCCGACCTCTGTCGCCAGGTACAAGCCCTCATCGCTTCCCTGTTCAAAAGCCAGTACATCCTGGTAACTGATGGTATTGGGCAGGTTCATCGTCAGGTCGTCGCACGGTTCCGGACCTGAACAGTCGAACGAGCCCAACATTGGGAAAGCACTAAGGTCCGAGACATCCATCTTGTAGATCATTTTCAGGCCTATGGGGGAATCATGATCGGCTGGATCCTCGAAGAGCGAAGAGTTGTAGCTGATGTAAATGATGTTCTCTTTCTCAGGATCGAAAGCAATACCCGTTATGGGGTAATCGCGCTCGTATCTCGGTAAGGGAACCTCTTCCCAGCTATTGGCAACAGCGCTTGCATCGGGATGGTCGGCGATCGTTGTCCGGAACAGTCGGTATTTCCAGTCCCAGTCCCTCATGGCCGCATAAAGGTGGTCCGGATTCGCTGGGCTGGACTTCATCCAGAGGAACATCTCCCAATCGAACTTCCAATCACCACCTGCGCTCTTGCATACCTCGGGATTATTCCTAAAATTGCTCATCACCTCGTTCGTTACACCACGATCGAATGACCGAAGCACCTCGATCTCTTTATTCACATGTGTGGCTGGTGTACCATTGTCGTTCCAACTGGTCGTGCCGTTGTTTACCAGGTATGACCGATAGAGGTGGGCTGGGTATTTTCGGTTCAGATCACCCTCCGTCCACCATTGTGAAGGGATAACGACATTGGTGGAAGATGGTGTTGTCGATGTAGTGGCCTGATCATGACGTTTCCAAACTCCTCCCTGCCCGCTCTGGAAGACATGATCCGGGTTCCAGCGATCAACAAGGCAGCGAGTGCCATCGTACGGAAGCTGCAGGTAGGCCCAATCCGGGTCCCATTGATCCGCGTACGGCGTTCGGGTGATCCCCGATCCGTCATGGAACCAGGAAGCCACTAAATGATCCGGCGAGCTCTCGGAGCTTGCGATCGCATCCACCTCGGCTACAGCCAATCCGTCGCTTTTGTCCAGCCAGGCTGTTGTGGTGCCGTTGACCGTAATCTGATCGATGCCGCCATGATGGGCCACCCATACCACGTTTGGCACGGCGGGATGACTGACGATGTCCTCCACATCGACATGGCCGACGCTCACGCCATAGGTTGTACCACTGAAGTATCTTCTCAGCCCTGTTCCGTTTGAGACATACAACGAACTTGCGTCGGATTGGTCCACTCCGAACCCGTGCCCTCCACCATAGAATGTATCAAATCCATACGTTCCTGTCGTGATCAAGCTCCATGCAGGTGAACTCGTATCGAAAGTCCACACTCTCGAGTCCGGATTGATCCCATCGTGGTAGCCCAGTAGACAATAGAACAATGTTTGGGCACCAGCGGAAGTTTCAACAGTGGCGGTTGTATGGTCGGGGTCGATCGGAGGTTGGTTGGCTATCTCCTCCCAGTACCAGCCATTATCAGTCGAGATCATGAAACGCCAAGCCGAAAATGGACCTCCATTAGCTACGCCTGAGAATTTCATTGACGCGCATAGCGTACTGGTTCCGTTCACCGGAAGGTACTCCATGTCTTCCACATGGACTTCCTCGGTGTTAGCTCCGGGGAATGCACTCTCGATGCTCGGCGGTGTGAAGAGCAGTACTGGGAACCATGTCGGATCAAAAGCGCTTGGGTTTTCACAAGCGAACAGACCATTGTTCGTCCCCAAGAACAATTTGTGATCGCCAGCGATGAGCTTTTCATCGAACAAGAGCTTGGTCAGCCGGGTCTCCGGTCCATTCAGATCCGCTTGATCAGCAATCCAGTCCCAAGTTCCGCCTTCATTGATCGTTCGAAAGACCCCTCCGACGTAGGATGCCCTTCCATCACCATAGGTGGAAAGGCCGAACCATGTATCAAGTTCGCCTGGGTAGTACACCGCATGTTGGCAACCAGAATGAGGCCAGCCGAGATCGGTGCCGGCGTTATGCCATTCATCAGCACCATCCGTGGTGTAGAACAACCCACCGGAGGAACTTGTACATATCATGTGATCAGGATCATCCTTGTTGATCTCGATCTTCCGAATGGGACCGATGCCGAACATGTTATTCCGGCGCCTTTTAGGTCCCAGTTCCTGCCAGGGATCGTTATTGGACTTGTATGATCCACCGTCGTGGAACTTCGCATCGATGTAGTTCTGCATGATCCGATCATACACATCGAAATCGCCGTGCGGCACCAGGCGTGTCTCCCATTCACGGAACCACTTCTGGAATTCAGCGTATTCGCCTCCCTCGTGGTAGAACTCCTCTTCCGTCATCTGGCCGCGCAACACTTCCAAGCGAGCCTCCATTTTCTCACGGTACTGATGAAGCCGACTCGCAGGTGGCGTATAGCTTTGCGCCCAAGACAATGGATTAAAGCTAAGACAGATCGCCAACAGGCTCCAGGTGCCAACGGTTCGCGTGCTCATGGCCGTGACTATCGCGAAGTCGACCCCAACTCGGTCACACGCTGCTCCAAGAGCTTGAATCGCTCCTCCAACTGAAGGATGTACAACGCCTGTTCCTCCACCACCTTCACCAGACGCGTGTGTGAGTCGGCCAGTTCGATCCCACCTTTCGTTTCCACTTCGGCAGCAGAGGGCATGCCTGGCAGGTGGCCATGGCCACGGATGAATGTGCGCCATTCATCGAACGATAGCAAGCTGTAGCCTTCCTTGAACACGTAGTCTGGCCACGGCCCCACCTTCGCCAGTACATCGCGGGTTACGATGCCATCCTCCACGTAGAGGCGGTATTGATCTATCGGACCGGCTGGTGGCTCCGTACCCAATCCGAGTTTCCCTTCGACCGTGAGGATCATGCGCTCCTGGTCATCGGTAATGAACTTGATGGGGTGTGGGCTCCTGGTACCAATGATCGGTATAATGCCCGGGTCGCATTGCGGGTACTGAAAGGTGTTGCCATCTGTCTCCCAATATGGGAAGTCCCCTAGCGTGAGCGCGCAGGGGTCAACAGGCACTGGGTCGAGGTTCAGGGGGCCACCAGCACGTAAGATGCCGTTGGGGTCGCGGAACAATGGCCCCGTGCCCAGTGTGCCCAAGAGTTTAATGCCACCATTGCTGAGTAAGCGCAACCTCTCTTCCTCATTGCTTTTGAACACCACATCCTGGTTGTCCGTGGTGCCGAAGAAGTGGGTCGCGGGGTTCGTGCCCGCATTGCCGCTCATGGTCCAATCGCTTCGGTCCGGCTGGCGCAGGTACACCGGGTCGGTCTTGAGCACACAACCATTCGCGTCGGTGATGGTCACCGCGTAGTTGTCCGACCCTAGCGCAGTGCGGTCTTCAGTGGTCGCACCATCGCTCCACTCAATGGCGAACGGAGCCACACCCCCGTAAACAGTAAGGTTGATGCTGCCGTTGTAGGCGTTGAAAAGGCTGATGTTGTAACCGTTGCCATACGCATACGGCTGCACGTCCGCATTCATGGCACCGGGTTCGGTCAGCGTGATCTCCGCACGGCCCTCCACTTGGTTGGCATCCGATACGCGTACCGCATAGAAGCCGGCGGGAAGACCGCTCACGTCCTCTGTGGCGGCACCAGTGCTCCATGAATAGGTATAAGGTGCGGTACCGCCGGATACGGTCAGGTCGATGCTGCCATCCTTGAACCCGAAACAGGAAACGTTGTAGCCGTTGTGTTCGGAAGGCACCAAGCTCAGGCTGAGCTGGCCGAGCATGGGATCAACGTGGCTTGAAAGAAACGCTACGATCGCTGCACGGTACAACCAAGTACCCCCCCCCCCCGCAAGACCCTCGACCGAAGCGCAGGCGTGGAGTGCGTGCGCATGGGATGGTGAATTGTTATCCGAATGTACGAGCCGGAACGATCGGTCGGTCAGTATCGGTGAGAATAAGTTATCAACCGGTCCATTCATCCGCTCGGCTTCGATGGCAGTGCGTCCACCGTCAGGTTTTCCACGATCGCCCGGTCGGCACGCTCCGCTGGGGTACCTTCGCATCCCGAGTCCGCCACAGTCCCGGCGATCGGGAGCGTCGCGGGCCGGAATCCCTCCGGAATGCCCAAAGACACCCGCATCAAGTCGGTCCTGATCATCGGATCAGGCCCCATCGTCATCGGCCAGGCCTGCGAATTCGACTACAGCGGTAGTCAGGCGGCCCGCTCCCTCCGCAACGAAGGCATCGAGGTCACGCTGATCAACAGCAACCCGGC
>CALMPI010000006.1 GCA_937872175.1 uncultured Flavobacteriales bacterium
CCCGCTCCCTCCGCAACGAAGGCATCGAGGTCACGCTGATCAACAGCAACCCGGCCACCATCATGACCGACCCGGTCACGGCCGACAACGTGTACCTGAAGCCGCTCACCACCGAGAGCATCGAGGAGATCCTCAAGAAGCACAAGATCGACGCCGTGCTGCCCACCATGGGCGGGCAGACCGCGCTGAACCTCGCCATCGAGTGCGAGAAGCTCGGCATCTGGCAGCAGTACGGCGTGCGCATGATCGGGGTGGACACCAAGGCCATCGACATCACCGAGAACCGCGAGCAGTTCCGCCTGCTGATGGAGCGCATCGGCGTGCCCATGGCGCCCAGCAGGACCGTCACCAGCTTTCTCGAGGGCAAGAAGGTGGCGCAGGAGTTCGGCTTCCCCCTGGTGATCCGCGCGAGCTACACGCTCGGTGGCGCCGGAGCCAGCTTCGTGAAGGACCCCGCCGAGTTCGACAAGCTGCTCAAGCACGGCCTGCAGATCAGCCCCATCCATGAGGTGATGATCGACAAAGCCCTGCTCGGCTGGAAGGAGTACGAGCTGGAGCTGCTTCGCGACAAGGACGACAACGTCACCATCATCTGCTCCATCGAGAACTTCGATCCGATGGGCATCCACACCGGCGACAGCATCACCGTGGCGCCGGCCATGACCCTCAGCGACCGCACCTACCAGCGCATGCGCACCGAGGCCATCAAGATGATGCGCGCCATCGGCGACTTCGCGGGCGGCTGCAACGTGCAGTTCGCGGTGAGCCCCGACGAGAAGGAGGAGATCTACGCCATTGAGATCAACCCGCGCGTGAGCCGCAGCAGCGCGCTCGCCTCCAAGGCCACCGGCTATCCCATCGCCAAGATCGCCAGCAAGCTCGCCATCGGGTACCGCCTGGATGAACTGGAGAACCCCATCACCGGCACCAGCGCCTTCTTCGAGCCCACGCTCGATTACGTGATCGTGAAGGTGCCGCGCTGGAACTTCGACAAGTTCGAGGGCGCTGATCGCAGGCTTGGTGTGCAGATGAAGAGCGTGGGCGAGACCATGGGCATCGGCCGCAGCTTCCAGGAGGCGCTGCAAAAAGCCTGTCAAAGTTTGGAGATCAAGCGCAACGGCTTGGGAGCCGACGGCAAGGAAACGCGCGACGCCGCTGTGCTGCTGGAGAGCCTCGCCAACCCCAGCTGGAGCCGCCTCTTCCACGTGTACGATGCCATCAAGCTCGGCATCCCCTTCAGCAAGATCCACGAGCTCACGCGCATCGATATCTGGTTCCTGAAGCAGATCGAGGACATGATCCTCACCGAGAAGGAAGTGGAGAAGTACACGCTCGACACCATCCCCCGCGACCTGCTCTTCGAGGCCAAGCAGAAGGGCTACGCCGACCGGCAGATCGCCCACCTGCTGCGCTGCCTGGAGAGCGAGGTGTACCGCAAGCGGCAGGAGCTCGGCATCAAGCGCGTGTACAAGCTGGTGGACACCTGCGCCGGCGAATTCCCCGCGCGCACGCCGTACTACTACAGCACCTTCGAGGAGGAGAACGAGAGCGTGCGCAGCGACCGCAAGAAGGTCGTGGTGCTCGGCAGCGGCCCCAACCGCATCGGCCAGGGCATCGAGTTCGACTACTGCTGTGTGCACGGCGTGCTCGCCGCCCGGGAGCTCGGCTACGAGACCATCATGATCAACTGCAACCCGGAGACGGTGAGCACCGACTTCGACACGGCCGACAAGCTCTACTTCGAGCCCGTGTTCTGGGAGCACATCTACGACATCATCCAGCACGAGCAGCCCGAGGGCGTCATCGTGCAGCTGGGCGGGCAGACCGCGCTGAAGATCGCCGAGAAGCTGGAGAAGTACGGCATCCGGATCATCGGCACCAGCTTCGCCGCGCTGGACATCGCCGAGGACCGCGAGCGCTTCAGCAGCCTGCTGCGCGACCTGGACATCCCGTACCCGAAGTTCGGAGCGGTGCGCACGGCGGAGGAGGCCGTGAAGCTGGCCAAGGAGCTGGGCTTCCCGCTGTTGGTGCGTCCCAGCTACGTGCTCGGCGGCCAGAAGATGAAGATCGTGATCAACGAGGAGGAGCTCGTGGACCAGGTGCTCGACATCCTGCGCCTGATGCCCGACAACAAGATCCTCATCGACCACTTCCTCGACGGCGCCATCGAAGCGGAGAGCGATTCCATCTGCGACGGCGAGATGGTGCGCATCATCGGCATCATGGAGCACATCGAGCCCGCCGGCATCCACAGTGGCGATAGCAACGCCGTGCTCCCGCCCTTCGACCTCAGCGAGAAGGTGATCCAGCAGATCCGCGAGCACACGCACAAGATCGCGCTGGCGCTTCACACCGTGGGACTGGTGAACATCCAGTTCGCCATCAAGGACGAGGTGGTGTACGTGATCGAGGCCAACCCCCGCGCCAGCCGCACCGTGCCCTTCATTGCCAAGGCCTACGGTGAGCCTTACGTCAACTGGGCCACCAAGGTGATGCTCGGCGCCAAGCTCAAGGACTTCCAGTTCAAGCCGCGGCTGGATGGCTATGCGATCAAGGTGCCCGTCTTCAGCTTCGACAAGTTCCCGAACGTGGACAAGTCACTCGGGCCTGAAATGAAGTCGACCGGAGAAGCCATCTACTTCATCAAGGACTTGAAGGATCCGTTCTTCCGGCAGGTGTATGGGGAGCGGTCGATGTACTTGAGCAGGTAGCGTTGCGCCAGTTGTCCAACACGCTGTTGGACACTTGATCGATGGGCGGCTGTTGCAATTGTGCAACAGCCTGTTGCACAATTGGGTTGTTGCCTGCGCGCGGCTATCTTGGTCACATGCCTGCGAAGAAGAGGACGTCCTCGTTGCGCCGCAGCGTGAATGCTCCGAAGCGCAGGGTGAGCGTGCTGCCGAAGAGCTATGCGGCCGTGCTCGAGGCCGTGAAGGAACGCATCCGCACGGCGCAGCTCAAGGCGGCCCTTGCGGTGAACAGCGACCTGGTGATGCTGTACTGGAGCATCGGCCGGGAGATCATGGAGCGGCAGGACAAGGAAGGCTGGGGCAGCAAGGTGGTGGAGCGGCTGGCGAATGACCTGCACCGTGAGTTCCCCGGCATGAACGGTCTTTCCGAGCGGAACCTGAAGTACATGCGTGCCTTGGCCGAAGCCTACCCGGATCGATCAATTGTGCAACAAGCTGTTGCACGAATTCCATGGGGGCACAATGTGTTGCTGCTCACCCGGGTGAAGAAGCCCGAGCACCGCCTGTGGTATGCGCAGGCCACCATCGCCAACGGCTGGAGCCGCGCCGTGCTGGATGCCCAAGTGGCTACGCACGCGCACCGCAGGCAGGGCAAGGCCATCACCAACTTCAAGCGCACCCTGCCCGCTGAGCGTTCGGACCTCGCGCACCAAACGTTGAAGGACCCCTACACCTTCGAGTTCCTGGGCATTGCTGCCGACATGCGCGAGCGCGACCTGGAGCAGGCGCTGGTGGACCACATCCAGAAGGTGCTGCTGGAGCTGGGCTCCGGCTTCGCCTTCGTGGGCAGGCAGGTGCCGCTGAAGGTGGGGCGCAAGGAGTACAAAGTGGACCTGCTCTTCTACCATTTGAAGCTCCGCTGCTATGTGGTGGTGGACCTGAAGATGGAAGCCTTCGAGCCGGAGCACGCGGGCAAGATGAACTTCTACCTCACCGCCGTGGATGCCCAGCTGCGGCACCCGGACGACAAGCCCTCCATCGGCCTGCTGCTCTGCAAGGACAACGACAAGCTCGTGGTGGAGTATGCGCTCCGTGACGTGTCGAAGCCCATTGGTGTGGCTGAGTGGAAGACGCGCCTGGTGGCTACCTTGCCGAAGAACCTGCGCGGGGCACTGCCCAGCGTGAAGGACATCGAACGCGAGCTTAGCGAATGAACATGGACAAGTTCCCGAACGTGGACAAGAGCCTGGGGCCTGAGATGGCACGGGCGAGGCGATCTACTATCAAGGATCTCAAGGATTCGTTCTTCCGGCAGGTGTATGGGGAGAGGTCAATGTACCTGAGTCGTTGACCATGGAGAAGAGTGACTTTCTCATTGACGGGGTGCAGTATGAGGTCACCATGGTCAGCGACGTGGAGCGGGAAGGTTCGGGCATGGAAGTTTCGGACCCTCGTGACGATATGAATGGTTTCGCTTTATGGTTTGATGACACCACTGGGCAGAAGACGATCACAGGGGATTGCAAGAACCTCCCGTTGGAACTAGTCACGAAAGCGATTGTGTAAGCACCCCCTTTTTAGGCGCAGTGCATTGTAAAGGTACTTCTTGGTGT
>CALMPI010000007.1 GCA_937872175.1 uncultured Flavobacteriales bacterium
GATCAAGGTTAGGTGTTTCTACTTTCACCTGCACCTGTTTCAGGGGGTGCTTACAACACCACTGAAGACGACGAACCCACCTTCTCCGTGGCCGGGCAGCACAGGCTCCGGTACGGTCATGGTATCCGGGTCCGTGAAGAGGGTCTGGCGGCTTTCGATGGCCACGAGACCATGAGCAGCCAGCAACGTTGCCACCTCCGTGGCGGAATGAAAATGGGCCGTGTGGTAGAATAGGTGCCCTGCCTTCATCGCTTCATACCGTGCACCCAATGCACTATTACGGTCAATGATGCCCACCACCAGTCTTCCGCCCGGGCGCAGCACCCGCAGGGCCTCCTCGATCGCACGGTCCGTATCGCTCACAAAACATAGCGTGGTCACCATCAATACCATTTCAAAGCGCGCATCCGCGAACGGCAACTGCTCAGCCGTTCCCTTCACCACGTGCACACCCCGCTCCCGGGCCAGCGCCACCATCTCTTCCGAGGGATCCACACCGGTACGGATGCCCAACGGTGCCGCAAAACGACCGGTTCCCACGCCCACCTCAAGACCATCCATCCCAGCCGACATCAAGTCCCGCACGGCAGCCAACTCCGCCGCGTAAGCATATGGATGCCGGTCGAACCATGCCTCGTAACGGGCCACTGCGGTGTTGAAGGGATCAGTTGGGATCATTTGCATTGCCTCAGGGATGATGTGTTGTTGGATGCACGAAGGTCACCACGAATACACCGGGAACCCATGACATCCATCAGCGCTCACCAACACGAGGCCGTGGGCGTGTTCCGCCTGTGGCGCGACCTGGGCTATGCCATCGGCGCGCTGGCCACCGGCCTCATCGCCGACCGCTTCGGCATCACGGCTTCCATCCTCGCTATTGGCGGGGTCACGGTGCTCAGCGGCGTTGTGGTGTGGCTGCGCATGCCCAGCGAGCGCAAGTGCATCGAGCCCGATGTTCTGAAGCCGCTGCTCCGCAAACCTGGTTTGCGCGTGGTGGATGTGCGCTCACCGGAGGAGTACGCCAGCGGCCACCTGCCGGAAGCGGTCAATATCCCGCTGCCCGAGCTACTGGAACGCGCGCGTAGCTGGTCGCCGAAGGAGCGGATCATCACCGTGTGTGCGAAGGGTGGCGGGCGCAGCGCACAAGCCGCACAGGTGCTGCGGGATATGGGCTTCGGACGGACGTGGTGGTTGTGCGGAGGTACGATGGGGTGGAGCTGAGGACGCTCATCCTTCCCGTGTGATGATCGTCACCCCACTACACACTTATTCATCGTCCATTTGCGATGAACAAAGAAGCCACGCACCTTGCTCCGCAGTGCCATCGACATCGACTACACCCTTCAGGAGGAGGAGATGGCGCGCTATGCCAAGGCGCTGGGGCATCCTGTGCGCATCCGTATCCTGAAGCTCCTTGCCGACCGCGCGTGCTGCTACAATGGCGACCTCACCGAGGAGATCCCCATGGCGCAGAGCACCATCAGCCAGCACCTGAAGGCCCTTAAGGATGCGGGGCTTATCCAGGGCGAGATCATGCCACCACGCGTGAAGTACTGCATCAACAAGGAGAACTGGAAACACGCGCAGAGCCTGTTCAAGGACCTGCTGAAGTAGTCAACCCAACGAACCCATGAAGACCATCAAAGTGCTCGGCACCGGCTGTGCCAAATGCAAGTCCACCGTTGCGCATGCCGAAGAAGCCGTGAAGCAGAGCGGCGTGGAGGCCCAGGTGATCAAGGTGGAGGACATCATGGAGATCATGAAGTACAACATCCTCACCACGCCCGCCTTGGTGCTGGATGAGCAGGTGATGATCAAGGGACGCGTGCCCAGCGTGGAAGAGATCGCGACCCTGCTTCGCTGAGCATGTTCGACTGGCTCGACAGCCTGATCGCGTGGCTGGTGTACGACACCATCGGCCTGGATGCGGCCACGCATTGGGGGCAGGCGCTGCACTTCTTCTTCTACGACTCGATCAAGATCCTGATCCTGCTGTTCCTGGTCACCTTCCTCATGGGGATCGTGAACGCCTACTTCCCCATCGACCGCATCCGCAACTTCCTCTCGCGCAACAAACTCTACGGCGGCGAATACCTGCTGGCCTCCACTTTCGGGGCCATCACCCCCTTCTGCTCGTGCAGTTCGGTGCCCCTGTTCATCGGCTTCGTGAAGGGCGGCATCCCCATGGGCGTCACGCTCGCCTTCCTGATCACCTCGCCGCTGGTGAACGAAGTGGCCATCGCCATCTTCATCGGCATGTTCGGCGTGAAGACCACGCTCCTCTATGCGGCCAGCGGCATCCTGCTGGGCACCATCGGCGGCTATGTGCTGGGGCGCTTCCGGCTGGAACGCTTCCTGACGCCCTGGGTGCAAGGCGTGATCCAACAGGCCGAGATGGAAGGCGCGTACGACGGCGAGCAACTCACCTTCTCCCAGCGCCTTCCCGGCGTGGCCCGCGAGGCCCTGGGGATCGTGAAAAGCGTGATCCTCTACGTGCTCATCGGCATCGGCATCGGAGCGCTCATGCACGGATTCGTGCCCACAGGCTTCTTCGAGAAGTACATCAGCGCCGACAACCCGCTGGCCGTGCCGCTGGCGGTGATCCTGGGTGTGCCCATGTACGCCAACGCCGCGGGCGTGCTGCCGGTGATCCAAGTGCTGGTGCAAAAAGGTGTTCCGCTGGGAACTGCGATCGCGTTCATGATGGCCGTGATCGGTCTTTCACTGCCCGAAGCCACCCTGTTGAAGAAGGTGATGACCATGAAGCTCATCGCCATCTTCTTCGGCACGGTGGCCATCTTCATCATCCTCAGCGGCTACCTCTTCAACGCGATCCTGTGAAGTGGACCCTGGCCATAGCACTGTTGTTCGCAGCCTGTTCCGCGCCGGAAAGTGCGAAGACCGCAGGGTCCCCTCCTTCGTCGGGAGACCCTTCGGAGGTCAGCTGGCGCGTGCTGGACACCGACTTCAGCAAGGGGCGCCTGGGCCATGAGCAGACCGTGACCATGGATGACCTGATCCGGTTCCACGGGCATTGGTGCGACGGCCTCGTGGTGGGCGCGCTGGGTCTCGGAGAGGCCATGAAGCAACTGTACCCGAATGCGCCCATCGACCGCACCGACCTGCGCATCCTCAGCCGTTCCTCGCCCTGCCTCACCGATGTGGCCGTGATGCTCACCGGTGGACGGATGCAGTTCGGCACCTTTCAGGTGAGCGATACGTTGCCCGGTCTGTACATCGTGCAACGCATCAGTGATGGGCGTGCCTTCAGCGTGAAGCTGCAGCCCGGTGTGAAGCCCGCCGCCATCGACAGCTTGACCCCGTTGGCCGTGCGCCAGATGCTCTCCCCCTGCGGCCTCGATTCGCTCCAGGCCATCGAAGCCGCTTTCGGTGCCGACCTGCTCGCTCGAGACCCGAAGACCACGTTCACGGTTGAGGAACTGCCCGGCTTCCAATGGCCGATGACCGCCTTCACCACCTACACCAAGACCGATATTCTGAACAAGAACGCGCCCCGGTGCGCACATTGAACCGCCCCATGAAGCACCTGCTCCACCTCTCCTTCCTCGCGCTCGGCCTCTTCCTTACGGCCTACACCAGCAACGCGCAGCAACCGGCGAAGCCAACAGCCACGCGTATCGATGTGATCGACTTCCACACCGACCATCGCTGCAAGACCTGCCTCACCATCCAGTCGCTCACCGAGGAAGTGCTCAACACCACTTTCGCGGCCGAGAAGAAGGCCGGCACCATCACCTTCCGGCTGGTGAACGTGGACGATGCCGCGAACGCGAAGGTGGCCGAGGACTTCGGCGCATACGGCACCGCGCTCTTCCTGCATGTCCACAAGAACGGCAAGGCCGAGAAGATCGACCTCACCGAGTGGTCCTTCATGAAGGCCAATGACGACGCCGCATTCAAGGCCGAGCTCACGGCACGCCTGAAGGCCCTCCTCTGATGGAGTGGCTCCGCGATCTGGCCATGGCGCGCGAAGCGCCCGCATTAGCGGCCTTCGCCTTGGGCCTGCTCACGGCCGTCGCACCCTGTCCGCTGGCCACCAACATCAGCGCCACGGCCTACATCGCCCGTGAACTGAAGTACCCGCGTGCCGCGCTCATCAGCGGACTGCTCTACACCATCGGTCGCGCGCTGAGCTATAGCGTGCTGGGCATGGTGCTCTACTGGGGCGCGAGCAAGTTCCATGTGGCGCGTTTCTTCCAGAGCAACGGCGAACTCTTCCTGGGTCCGATCCTCGTGCTGCTTGGTCTGGTCTTGCTCGGTGTGATCAAGATCGGCAGTGGCACCGGCGATGGCCTCATCAACCGCTTCACCGAACGCTTCAAGGACAAAGGGCACCTAGGCGCGCTGGTGCTGGGTGTGCTCTTCGCGCTGGCCTTCTGCCCATACAGCGGTGCGCTCTTCTTCGGCTCGCTCATCCCCATGACCCTCGCTCCCAACGGCGGACTACACCTGCCTGTGATCTTCGCCATCGGCACGGGCCTCCCTGTCATGCTCTTCTCCGTGGTGATGGCCTACAGCGCGAACCAACTCGGGCGCGTGTTCAAGGCCGTGCGACAAGTGGAGAAGGTGATGCGCTACGTGGCGGGGGTGGTGTTCGTGCTAACGGGTCTGTACTACATCGGGATCTTTATGAAGGTGTGGTGAGGTCCATATACCGGCTGACATCTCCGACTTTCCAGCGTACGAGCAACTGGGTAGTTGGTCCAGAGCAACTGGGCTCGCGTTGGAAGCACTTCAGTTGTAGCGCAGAATATCCGAAGTGCTTGACCAATTTCCCTTTCCGGAGGTGTAAGGTTTCCTGATACCAACGACTTGATGGTCGAAGAGGGTTCAATAGGCCCTCGCTAACATGACCGATCATACCCGGAACGATGCCCGATTTGCTCGCCGCCGAGCTGTCCGAAGAATCCTATTCGTGATCCTTGTCGCCGCACTTGTCGGCGGCGCCTACGCCTTCTACCTCTTCAACATGCCGCAACGCGATGTGCAGGCCACAGCGACGGATGCGCGCATTGAAGCAGGTGCCCTGGCGCAAGAATTCCTGAGCGATGCGAACACCGCCAACGCCAAGTACCTGGATGCCGAAGGCGATAGTAAGGTGCTGGAGGTAAGCGGCACGGTAAGCAGCATCGAGACCGACCTGAGCGGGCAGTCGGTGGTCACCTTGTCCTCGGAAGCATCACCGGCAGGGGTGCGCTGCAGCTTCACCGCCGCCACGAACGCACAGGTCGCCGAACTGAGGACTGGTGATGCAGCCACGATCAAAGGCGTGATCCGCGCTGGTGCATCCTACGACCCGGACTTGGAACTCTACGAGCACGTGGTACTGGAGAAATGCGCGCTCGTTCCATCGAACTGAAGGACCTGAACACGAACATAAAACACAACACGACCATGAACGCCAAACACCTTCTGCTTCTCGCCGCACTTCCCGCCGCCTTCGCTTTCGCACCCTTGCCCGAGGGCAAGTACGTGAGCCGCGCGGTCAACATTGAGTTCTTCTCCAGCACCCCGGCCGAGGACATCCGCGCCTCCAACAACACGGGTACGGGCACCATCGACCCCGCCACCGGCGAGGTCGTATTCAGCATTCCCATGCAAGGCTTCGAGTTCGAGAAGGCGCTCATGCAAAAGCACTTCAACAGTGCCGATTTCCTCGATACCCAGAAGTACCCCAAGGCCAAGTTCAAAGGGTCCATCACCGATCTCGCGGCGATCGACTTCCACAAGGACGGCACTTACACGGCGAACGTGCGCGGCGAAATGACGATCAAGGACAAGACGAATCCAGTGACCACAATGGGTACGGTCACAGTGAAAGATGGGAAGGTGGGTATTGAAAGCAAATTCCCGCTGGTGCTGGCCGACTACGGCGTGACATTCGCGAAAGGCAAACCCAGCACCAACATCGCCAAGAACGTGGACGTGACCGTGAAAGCCGAATGCACCCACGAACAATGAGCATATTTGCAGCAACCGCTCCGGTGAAAGAGGTGGTGTCGGGATCCGATCATTCGGAACCCCGGCACCACCGAGCGGCCCACCCGCTGGTCGCGCACGCGATTGCGCAGTTCAGTGAGCTTCACTCGCTCGTGGTACGACTTTCCATCAAGGGTTATGCGGAACCCGTACCGGTGTTGAGCAAGGCCAGCATCGGGCAGCATGTGCGTCACATCCTGGAGTTCTATCTCTGCTTGATGGAGGCCCGGGCCGGCGAGGTGGACTACGATGCTCGCGTGCGCGACAAGGCACTTGAAACCGAACGCGGGGCCGCCTTGGTGAAGCTGGAAAAACTATCCGGCTGGTTGAACGGCCTGAAGAACGACGCTCACTTGACCCTGATCGCCGATCACAGCCTGGACGGCAGTTCCAACGAACGCATGTCCACCTCCTTGTTCCGCGAACTGGCCTATGCCTTCGACCATGCGATCCATCACATGGCCTTGTTGCGCATCGGCATCGCGCAGCAACATCCAGAGCTGGAGCTTCATCCTGATTTCGGTGTGGCACCCAGCACGATCCGGAACCGCAACCAATGTGTACGGTAAGCTACTCCCCGTTGCGCGGTGGTGGCCATGTGATCACCAGCAACCGCGATGAACGCACCGCGCGCCACGGCAGGCCCGCTGGTCCCTGGATGCATGAGGGTGCCGTGTTGCTGGCACCGAAGGATGCATTGACGGGTACCACGTGGATCGCGGCTTCTTCGCTCGGTCGCACGGTGTGCCTGTTGAACGGAGCGGAAGGCACAATGCACTTCGCGGAGCAGCCTGCTCGAAGTCGTGGCACGGTGCTGCTGGAAATGGCTTCGGCGTTGGATGCTTTGGTCCCGCTTGTGCAGAGCGAATTGACCGACATGCATCCATTCACTCTGATCAGTGCCGAGCACCACACCTTGTGGATGCTGCGCTGGGATGGCCGCGACCGTTGCGTGTGTACGCTGGATACCGAACGACCACAGGTGTGGAGCAGCCCCACACTGTATGATGAGAGCGTGCGGGCAGAACGCGATGCACACTTCGATCGTATGGTGAAGCGCACCAGCTGGCCCACGCCGGACGATGTGTGGGAGTTCCACAACAGACCGCACTTGAGCGACGGCGAACAAGCTGTGGTGATGGAACGCGAAGGCGACCTGCGCACAGTGAGCATCACGCAAGCGATCATGGAACCGAGCGGACTGGTCACCATGCGCTACCTCGACCTGATCACCGGCGAGGAACGCACCCGCCAGTTGAGCACCAAACCCTTCGACCTGCCGAGCGCGGCCAACGCATGAACGGACCACAGGACATAGCGATCGCGCTGGCCTGGCCCGCCACCTTGTGCAAGCAGGCCGGTGCATGGTATGATGGACTGATGCACAAGATGAACATCAACAGGAACGGGTACTACCAAGTAGGACACGCCGCTCTGGTGCTGCTAAAGCGTGATGCCCAAACGGCGCAGTACTTCGATCTGGGCCGCTACCACGCGCCAGCCGGCATGGCCCGTGTGCGCAGTGCCGAAACGGACCATGAACTGCGTATCCACACGCCCTTGACATGGCGACCGGACCTAGACGTACCCGTGAACATCTGTTCTCTACTGGAAGAAGTAGCGAACAACCGCGCATGCCACGGAGATGGAGTGATGCATTGGTCGGCTGTGGCGGTGGAAGTCGAACACGCGTTGGCGAAAGCAAAGGCCATGCAAGCACGTGTGTTCATTCCCTACGGCCCTTTCGTTCTTGGCGGCAGCAACTGCTCGCGCTTCGTGAACACCGCGATCCGCGCAGGGCGGCCGCAACCGTTGGTGGGCTTGGGGCTTACGTTCCCCACCTCGCTATCGCCAACGCCAATCGGCAATGTGCGCACTGTTGGTCGCACCGGGTTGATCGGCAAGGTGGACCCCGAGAGCCGTTCTGTCTGGCAACCTTGTTTGTGAACCATGACCAACACACTTCCTCCTCCCGCACGTGCGCAAAACATACCCGCAGATGCCCAATGGCTGGCGGGTGAAGGCGCCGGCTCGTGGTTCATCATCGCCCCGCTTCCGAGCAACACTGACATCGTTTCCGTGCAGCGCTGCGGTCCAAAAGGCCACACGGAATGCCGCGGCTTGTTCATCTGCGATGAACATTCTTCAGCGTTCGAAGCGGGCAAGCCGTACGCGATCACCTACCCGAGCCATTGCGCACGGGTCACGCTCTTACAGAACGGTCAGGTCTTCACCCTGATACCACTTCCGCCCCAACTTATCCCCGCTTGAACCATGCAACGTTCCCTGCTGACATCTGCCCTCCTCGTTCTTGCACTCGCATGCTCCGCACAGGACGGCCCCAGCCCGCATTGCGGCACACTGGATACGCTCAAGGTGGGCGATACAGCACCCGTTTTCAACGTGGCGGATATCCACGGAGCATCGGTGGATCTTCCATCCTTGACCAAGGAACACGAGGTGGTGCTCGTCTTCTATCGTGGGGCATGGTGCCCGTACTGCAACAAGCACATGAGCCACTTGCAGGACAGCCTGTCGCTGATCACTGCGAAGAACGCGGTGGTGCTCGCCATTTCGCCGGAACTGCCGGAGAGCGCCGAGGACATCGTGAAGAAGAGCGGCGCTTCGTTCAGCGTGATCCATGATGAAGGGTACCGGATCATGTGCGCGTACGGCACCGCGTTCGAAATGCCGAAGGCGCAACGCAACAAGTTGAAGCTGATGGGCCTGAATGTGGACAAGGCCAACGGCAATGAGGAAGGCGTTCTGCCTGTACCGGCCACCTTCATCATCGGTCGCGACGGCCGCATCAAGGCGGTACACTTCGATGCGAACTACAAGGAGCGCATGAGCGTGAAGGCCATTCTTTCCGCATTGGAAGGATGACCGGCGGGGGCGAACGTGGTGGTTTGATGCCCCCGCCAACGCGCCCGCGCTGGGTGCCAATCGCCCTCGCGTTGTTCTCCGTGTGGAGCGCCATCGGCCTTTCCAAAGTCCGCTTCAGCTACGATATCGACCGGTTCTTTCCGCAGGACGATCCGGCGGTGGCGGAATACCGCGCGCACAAGGAGTTGTTCGGCGATGAAATGCGCCTGCTCCTGGTGGGCCTTGAACTGCCGGGCGCATTGGACAGTGCTGCACTTGGCACCATCGCCCACACCACGGTTGTACTGGAGCAGCTGCCGTTCGTGACGGGCGTGCGCTCACTGACCAACCTGAGCGAGCCGATGAAAATGCCGCTGGGCGATTGGATCAGCGCGCCCTACTTCAACGCACCGTTCGGTGATCCCAAGGGTGTCTTGGAACGATTGCAAACTCGGCCTTCCGTGTTAGGCCTGTTCCTCTCTACCGATCAGCGCGCCACCACCTTGATCGTGGAGTTGGACAGCCTGCCCTCGAAGACCGAACGCGCCGACGCATTCCGCGCCCTGCATGTCGTGCTGGACCGAACAGGAGTGCAGTACCATTTGGCAGGGAGACTGGTCACTCAGGCGCACTACTTGCACGCCACCCAGGAACAACTCGGCCGCCTGAGCCTGATGGCACTGGCCCTGATGGCGGTGGTGCTCTTCGTCCTGTTCCGTCATCCGGTCACGGCGCTCAGTCCCTTGCTGGTGTGCGCGCTGGCGCTGCTCTGGACCTTCGGGCCGATGGGCTGGCTGGGCATCGGCGTGGAACCCTTGCTCTCGCTGTTGCCCGCGCTCCTGTTAGTGCTGGGTTCATCGTTCAGTATCCATATCCTCTCTCGATTCCGCGCCTTCGCGGAAGTGGGGGTCACGCCCGAAGAAGCCATGCAGAGCGCCTTGCGCGAAACCACCGCGGCCAATCTCTTGAGCGCTGTGAGCACCGTCATCGGATTCTCGACCTTGGCATTCTATGCGATCCTGCCGCTGCGTGTGTTCGGTCTGGCGGCGGCGTGGGGCCTTGTTGCGGCCTTGGTCGCTGCGCGCACGGTGCTACCACTCATCGTTGGGGCATTGAAGCTTCCGCAAGCCACAACGCATAGGCAAAGGTCCATGGGTTCGGCGGGCTGGATCTTTAGTCGAGGGAAGTACACCTTGTCCGCAACCGCTGCACTTCTCGTTGGCGGCGCGTTCGCGTACCAGCACCTCGTAGTGGACAACCACTTCCTCGACGACCTGGACCGAAGCAGCACCCTGGGCGTGGATGCCACCTTCTTCGAGGAGCACTTCAGCGGTACGCGGCCGTTGGAGATCGCGATCACGCCCGTAGCACCGGACAAGGACCTGCTGGATCCCGGCGTCTTGGCGGCAACGGATTCATTGGTGGCGGGTTTGGGATCGGTCCTCAACATCGTGCCGCCCCTTGCACCCACGGATGTGACGCGCGCGGCGATGCACGGCCTGTACCTCGGCGAGGGCTTGCCCACCGACAGCATGGCGGAAAAGCAGGTACGCCGTGCGGTGAAGCAATTCGCGCGTGCCCATCAAGGGCCGCAACTGATCAACGCCGACCTGCGCCATGGCCGCATCACTGGGCGGCTCCCGGATATCGGCAGCTTCGCGTTCAAAGAAGCAGTACGCCGACTGGAACCCTTGCTCCACAACGACCGAATTCAGGCGACCATCACCGGCGGGGCTTGGTTGATGGACATCGCCAACCGGCGCATCGCCACCGTGTTGGTTCAAGGCATCCTCACCGCCATCCTGTTGAACGCTTTGCTGGTGGGCGCCTTCACGCGCAGTTGGCGAAAGGGACTGATCAGCATCGTTCCGAACGTGTTGCCGCTGGCGTTCGCTGCGGTGCTCATGGCACTTTTTGGTGTACCGTTGAAAGTGGGCACCGCCATGATCTTTCCGATCCTGTACGGCATCGCATTGGATGACACCATGCACTACCTCCTGCACGCCCGCGACAATACCTTGCGCGCCAACCTCCGCACCTGGCACACCCTGCGGCGTTCGCTCTTCGGTACCACTTTGGTGATCACCGCAGGCTTCGCGCTCTTCGGCTTCGCCTCCTTCCCGAGCATCGCCGTGTTCGGTCTGATCACGGCCGCGTCGTTATGGGTGGCGCTGGCGGCGGACCTTTGGTTGCTGCCGGTGTTGCTGGGGGTGCGGCGCGGCGACTGGTCGAGCTGACGAACCGGACGGGTCCGCTAGCGCATCACTCTCTCAACACCCCGCCAAGAGCCACCTTCAACCGAAACAGCGCCGTGTTGAAGTCCACCACCGATCGAATGCGATCCGGTGTACGATGATCACGGCTGTTGCCCCACCCCCACCACCACCGCGTACTGCCCCTTGTTGTACCCCGTGATCGCTCTTACCCGCGCCAGTTCCGCTTGCAGCAGGGCCTCTTGCGCTTGCACGATCTCGAACGGGCGCGCGGTACCCAGGCGCATGCGCGCGGCGGTCTGGTCGTAGGCGCGTTGGGCCAGATCGCGCGACTCGGCGGCCACGCGTACTTGCTCGCGTGCGATGCGCAGTTGCTCTTGCGCGGCACGCAGCTCGGCTGTGGCTTCCGCTTCGGTGCGCGACAACTGCACTTCGCGCAGTGCGATGCGGGCGTTCGCCTGTTGCAGTTCTCCGCCGCCGAGCAGGGGCGACAGAGGGATGCGCCATTGCAGCCAGCCGTTGATCTCCCACGTGGGGTAGAGCGGATCGAACACGCCGCCGAAGTAGCTGCCCATGGTGGCCAACCGCAATTCGGGTAGCAACAGGCCCGTGGTGGTGGCGCGTTTGCGCTGTTGGGCGGCAAGCAGGCCGCTGCGCGCTGAAAGCACATCGGGGCGCACCCCGAGGAAGGCGCTGCGATCGGTGAACGTGCGGTCCGCACCGGGCAGTGCCAGGGGTGCCAGCACCGTATCGGTTGGCAGCAGCACCGTCGCCGGATCCATTCCCAATGCAGCGACCAGTCGCGCTTGCAGCATGGCTTCCTGCATCTCGGCCTGCATGGTGGCCGCTTGCATGCGCAGTTGACCGCTCTGCGCCTGCAACAGATCGCTCTCGTAACCAAGGCCGTTGCGCACCAGCGCATCCAATTGCTGCGCGATGCTGTCCGCGCGTTGCGCCAGTTGCGCGTACGCCGATCGTTCGGCGCGCGCCGCGATGAGATCGAGGTAGGTGTTCACCGCATCGAGCGCGGCGGTGTTGCGTTCCGCTTCCGTGCGCAGCCGCATGGCTTCGGCCTCGGTGCGTTGTGCGCGTGCGTTGATCGGCCCCTCGCCGAAGCGCCACGCGGCGTTCAGCCCAAGGCCGCCTTGAAAACTGGCGCGGTCCACATCGGTGAAGAAGCGGCCATCGCCGTTCATGGCGCTGCCTTGCAAGTGGTGCATGGCGATGCCCGCGTTCAGGTCGGGCAGCCACCATTCACTGGCCCGTGCAGCATCGGCGTTGGCGAGTGCGGCGCGGGCTTCGGCATCGCGCACGGCCAGGTGATCGGCACCCGCGAGGCGCAGCACTTCGGCCAGGTCGATGGGGCGCGTTTGCCCGTGAGCGGCCACGAAGCAGCATACCGTGGCGGCTGAGATGAATGTTGTGCGCAGCATGTCAGTTCTGGAGAATGGGTTGAACACGATCGCCGGGGCGAACCAGGTTGCGGCCTTCCACGATCACACTGTCCGCGCGGGTGAGCGGTGGCTCCAGTACGGTGAAGCGCTCCTTCGTGGATGGGCCTTTCCGTATGGGTACGCGCTGCACGATACCGTTGCGCACCAGCCAGATCCAATGCGATCCGCCGTCGGCCTCGGCGGCGGCGGCAGGCAGCGACATGCCTTGTTGCGCGCTGCTGGTCTGGAAGTCCACCGACGCGAAGGAGCCTGGGCGCAAGGCACCATCGGCATTGGGCAGATCGATCTCCACGAGCATGCTGCCGCTGCCCGTAGCCAACGCGCCGCTGGTACGCGACACCTTCGCTTCACGCTCCAAGCCGGGCTTGTCGGGGAAGCGGATGCGCACGGCGGTACCTACGCGCACGGCAGCAGCATCGCGCGCGGTTACCGGCACACTTACGCGCACGGGGTCGATCGCCTGCAACTCGAACAGGGGCTGCGCGTCCTTCACTGCTGTGCCGGACTGCACCAGTGCGCCCACATCGATGCTGCGCGCGGTGATCACGCCCGTGAACGGCGCACGCACACTGAGGAAGGCGATGCGCTCTTCCGTTGAGGAACGTCGTGCCTTCGCGATGTCGAAGGCCGCGCGCGCTTCATCGAGCTGCTGCTGCGGCACCAAGCCCGGGGCATCGGTGCGGGTACGTTCCAGGCGTTCGAATTGCGCGCGTACTGCTTGCACGGAAGCCAGTTGCTCCTGTGCGTTGCGATGCAGTTCAGGGTTGTCCAGCAACGCGAGCACTTCACCGGCCTGCACGCGATCGCCGATGTCGTGCAGCACCTGGCGCACGTAGCCGCTTTCGCGGGCATGCACCATCACCTGCTCGTTGGCGCGCAGTTGACCGGTCACGGAGAACGTAGCGGTGAACGCGGCGCTGTCGGGCAGCACCACGCCAACAGTGGGCAACGCGCACGCCTCCGCAGTTGATGTGGCCGCTTGTTCTCCGCAGGAAGCGAGCAAGACGATCGCGGCGGTGGAAAGGAAAAGGAGTTGTTGCATGGGTCAAGGGGTGTTGATGCGCGGCTTCACGAGCAGCGCGAATAGGATGGGAGTGATGAATAGGGCAAGCAACGTAGCGGCGATGGTGCCACCGATCACGGCCACGGCGAGCGGCGCGTTCACTTCGCCACCGGTGCCCAATGCGAGCGCGGTGGGTAGCAAGCCGAACACGGTGGTGCCGGCGGTCATCAGCAGCGGGCGGAACCGATCGGCGGTGCCTTGGCGGATCGCTTCCGATACGGATCGCCCATCGCGCACCAGCGCCGCCATGCGGTCCACCAGGATGTTTCCGTAGCTCACAGAGATGCCCACTATCATGATGATGCCCATCACGCTTTGGATATTGAGGCGCGTGCCCGTGGCCCACATGAGCAGCGCCACACCGATCAGCCCCAACGGAAAACTGGCGAGGATGATGAGCGGCAAGCGGAAGGAACGGAACAGCGGAACGATGATGAGGAAGACCATGAGCACAGCGAGCACAAGGCCGAGGCCGAGGTCGCCGAAACTGCTGCGCATGGCGGCCACTTCACCTTGGAACGCGATGCTGTATCCGGTGGGCAAGGGCATGTCGTCGAGCAAGGACTGGATGCGCGAAGAGGCGCGTCCGGCGTCGGTACCGTCCACGCTGGCGTACACGTTGAAGACGCGCCCGAGCTGGTGGTGGTTCACTTCCACCGGATGGCTTGTTTCCTTGATGGTGGCGAAAGCACGATAGGGCACTGCTCCGTGCGCACCCATCACCGTCACGTTCTCCAGCACTTCTTCGGCATCGATCAGCGCTTCGGGATAGGTGACGCCCACGAAGTAGTGGTTGCCGTTCTTCTCATCGATCCAGAAGGCCTTGTCGTACGTGGCCGATGAGTTGAGCGCGCTCACCAGGTTCTTGATCGCGTCCACGGGATCCACGCCGAGCAGGGCAGCCTTTGCACGGTCCACTTCCACTTGTTTCGCGGGAGCGTCGATGCGCTGCAGGATCCGCACGTCCACGATGCCGGGAACGGTGGCCAGCGTGTCGCGCACGCGTTCGGCGATCGTATGCAGCACTTTCAGGTCGTTGCCCTTCACCTGCACGTCGATGGGCGCGGACTTGCCTTCGTTGAGCGCAGCGGTGATGAGGCCGCCGGTGTCGAAGGCGATCTCAACGCCGGGGAATTCCTGTCGGAAGCGCTCACGCACACGCCGCGCATATTCCGCTGTGCCGATGGCGTGCGCTCCGGTCAATTGCACACCGATGAAAGCGTCCTGCGTGCCGCTGTTGGGCGTATAAGCCGCTGGCAGATCGTAGAACACGCCGATGTTCGAGATCACCTGCCGCAGGTCGGCGCCGAGTTCAGCACGGATGGCCGCTTCCATGCGGGCGATGGTGACTTCCATGTCGCGCAACGACGTTCCGCTCGCGCGGCGCACACTGATCTCCATCTGCCCCACATCGCTGCTGGGGAAGAGCTCGAAACCTGAGCGACCGAGCAGCAGCAATGACAGCGCGAACACCACGAGCGTGGAGAGGAGCACCAGGCGTTTGCGCAGCAGCACCCGTTGCAAGAGCCGCGCGTAACCCGCACGCCAGCCGTTCAACACGCGCTCGAAACGCTTGGGGTCGGTGGCTTCGCGCAAGGGCCTGTTGCGGAAGAGGCGCGCCGCTGCCAGGGGCACCACGGTGAGCGAGAACACGTAGCTGCCGAGCATGGCACCGGCCACGGTGATCGCCAGCGGCGTGAACAGGTCGCGCGCGATGCCGCTGAGGAAGACCACCGGAAAGAAGACAACGATGATCACCAGTGTGCTGGCGAGAATGGGCAGCGCCACTTCCACCGTGGCTTCGTACGCGGCCTGCTCAGCAGATTTGCCCATGCGGCGGTGGCGGTCGATGTTCTCCAGTACCACGATCGCATTGTCCACCAACAGGCCAAGCACCAACGCCATGCCTCCGAGCGTGATGCTGTTGATGCTCTGACCCGCGCCCCAGAGCACCAGAAAACCAGTGAGCGCTGCGAGTGGCAACGCGAGCAAGGCGATGAACGACGCGCGCGCATCACCGAGGAAAAGCATCAGCACCAGCGCCACCAGCACGAGGCCGCCACCGCCGGCCCAAGCCAGTCCGCTGATCGCTTCGCGCACATAAGCGCTCTGGTCGAAGACCACTTCCAGCTTTACATCAGCGGGCAGCCGTTCGCGCAAGCTGGGCAGCGCGGCCTTCACGGCTTCCACACTGGCAATGGTGTTGGCCTTGGAACGCTTGAACACGGGCAGGTACACCTGCTCGCGGCCGTCCACGCGCACGAGGTTGGTCTGGATCGCGCTGGCATCGGCGGCGTGGCCCACGTCGCGCACGAAGACCGGCTTGCCATCGCGCATGGCCACCACGATGTCGTTGAACTCGTCCACGTTCTGCAGCATGCCGCGCGCGTCGATGCTCCAGTTGAGCGGACCGATGCGCGCGATGCCGCTGGGGATCATGGTGGTGTTGCGCTGGATGGCCTCGTTCACCTCGGTCTGCGAGATGCCCAATGCTTGCAGCCGCACGGGATCCACGTAGATGTGGATGCGGCGAAGCGCACCACCGTACGCCGCGGGCGCGATGATGCCCGGCACGCCACTGAGCATCTGGCGCAACGCATAGTAGGCCACATCGTACAGCTCTTTGCCGCTCTTGGTATCGCTGCTCACGGTGAGCAGCAGCAGCGGCTTGCTGGCCGTGGGGTCGAAGGGCTGGATCATGGGCGGCAGCGTACCAGGTGGCTGGTAGTACATGTCGCTCATGGCGTAGCTGCTGGCGTTGGCCATGGCTTCAGCAGGCTCCACATCGGCGCCGTAGTAATTGGTCACCAGGCTCACGCCCATGATGCTCTTGCTGATCTGCTTCTCGATGCCGGGGCTCTGGCCGGTCCAGCGTTCCATGCGGCTGGTGATGTCCTTTTCCACCACTTCCGCGGGCATGCCGGGGTAGAGTGTGAGGATCTGCATGGCGCTCTTGCGGAACTGCGGCAGCAGGTCCACCGGCATGCGCGGAATGGCCACCAGCGCCAGTGCTACCACAGCGATGGCCAGCACAACGGCGAGATAGGGATTCTTGAAAACGGTCTTGATCATGTGCGTTCGATCGATCGTGTTGGAGGAAACGCACGCAGCCGCCGTACGACGGACAACGCGCGAGAACCCTGCCCATGGCAGGCGCGATCGGAACGCTCAGGCGATCAGCGCATAGGCGCGATCACCGCGAGGAAGACAATAGAATAGCTGTCCGTTCCGATCGCTCAAGCGAGGAACGGCGGGCCACGCAGGGAATGCGCGGAAACCGTGGGCGCCGACCGGCATCGCGGTACCGGGGGATCGATGAACGTTTGTTCTTCGGTGGTTTCCACCGCTATCAGGAGCAACGGCAAGGGTACGGTCAGTTCGGATTGCGGCCGCCCCACCGTCACCGGATCCATGCCCACATAGTCGTCCGTGTTCATGGAGAATTCCTGGCAATGCATGGGGGGCCAGACTGCCGCGCCCCCTTTCCACAGCGCACGTTTCTCGCAAGTGCTCAGTCCTTCGTGGTGCGGCTCGCCAAAAGGGTGCGCCACGCAGAAGTCGATGCTCTTCCAAGGCAGGCACAGGCCGAGAGCAATGACGAGGAGCACACGTGAAGCAGACTTCATCCGAAGGGCCAAGGTAGTGGTTATGCCATGCGTGCTATGGTAACGATCACGACCCTGTTGCCTACACCCATCAAGGACGATCGCACCCTGTGATCACTCCATGACTGCTCATTTGACAACACCGCTATACGCAACCAGGTGTTCCCGAGCCGGCTACACCTTCACGAACCGCCCTACGAACTGCCGACTATTGCTCGTGGCCTCATAGATGTAAGTTCCTGGTGGGAGGCCGGACAGATCAAGCGGAATGACCGGACCTGCGATCCCGAGTTGCTCGACCAAGATGCGCCCACTTTCATCCAGAATCCGCAGATCCACGGCATCGGCAGATGCAACGTTCAGAGCCAAGGTGGCCTGATCCCGCACCGGTGATGGAAAGAAGCGCTGCGCACTTGTGGTGATCTGATCGAAGGTCATGGTCTTCACCGAAGTGTATCCATCGAAGCCAAGTTTGATGCGGTAGTACAGCGTACTGAACTCGGGCGGTGCCTCATCGATCCAGTCGTAGGGAATGGCTACACCCGCATCACCGCAAATGCCTTCGATGCGATGCACGTTCACGAATACGATCCCATCCGTGGAACGCTCCACATCCTGGCCATTGCAGGTGCTTCCGCCCTGTATGGTCCAATCGATGCGGATGGCCCCGGACAATTCGGTGAGCTCATACTGCGCGATGAACGGATGCTCTTGCCCGCGCGCCAACCCACCCAGAAAGATGAGGCAAGCGGTCGCCAGGTGTCGCAGGTGCATATGCATCGGGTTCATGAGTTGACCAAGGGTGGTGTCGCTACTCGGAAAGAAACCTTACTGTGAAGTGTAAGGTCTGCCCGGCACGGCCGACGGCACCACCAGTAACCACCGGACCGAACCCCGTTAACAACCCAACCGAACATGAACCCGAAAGTAACCAAGGCTATTGTGGCCGGCATCGCCGGCACCGCTGTAATGACGCTAATCATGAAGGTGGCCCCGATGATGGGGATGCCGAAGATGGACCCCGCCGCCATGCTGAGCATGATGATGGGCGTGCCCTTGGTGATCGGCTGGGTCATGCATTTCATGATCGGGATCGTGTTCGCCATTGGCTATGCGCTCTTCTTCATGAAGCTGGTGCGCAAGGTGAGCAGCCCTGTATTGAAAGGCGCACTGTTCGGCTTGGCCGCGTTCGTTTTCGCACAGCTGGCCATGGGCGTGATGGGCGCGATGATGGGGGGCATGCCACCCATGGAAGGCAGCATGATGCTGATGGCCATTGGAAGTATCATGGGCCATGTGGTCTTCGGTATCGTGGTGGCCTTGATGGTGAAGGACAATGCCTGACGCACGGGTTGGCTGATGCTTCGACCTTGAACACACAACGATCCACAACAACAACCAACACCCATGAAATTCCTCCTCATTCCCTTCACTGCGCTGCTATTGAACGGATGCTGCGCGGGCGGCAATTGCAGCAAACCCGCAGATGACCAGACGAGCACACAAACTGTAACCGGTGCGCACACGTGCACCACCGCATGCGCGAACGGCTCGCACGTGTACGCCCACGGCGAAACAGGCCACGTATGCGATGCGTCATGCATGCCCACCGAAGCGATGGCTGCGGATACATCTGAAGTAGCACACGTCTGCACCGCAGCCTGCATGAACGGCCAGCACACGTACGTCCATGGTGAAACGGGGCACTTTTGCGATCCGACCTGCAAGCATGCCAAGACCAAGCGCATGTGAACCTTCGCGATGGAGAACTGGACGCTGCAGCTTTCGCTGATCCCTTCGTTGGCCGTGATCCTCACGAGCACCTCGCGGATGACGCTCGGCTTGAGCGATGAACTCACCAACATGGTGAAGACCGTGGGACATGACCCGCAGTTGGTGCAGGAGAAGCTGGAGCAGATCAAACGCCTCAGCTTGGCCGGTGTGTTCATGTACCTGAGCATGGCCGTGCTGGTGGTTGCGGTACTGTTCAACGGAGCAGGCTGGATCGATCCGCGATGGGAGGATGGTGCCATGCTGATCGCCGTGGCCATCTTCTTCATGGCGATCGTGATCAAGGTGCGGTTCTCCTACTTCGCCTATTTCATCCGGCAACGGCAGTTCGCGGGGCGATAGACGAAGTACTTTGCAGTCATGCGCGAAGAACAGGCAACATCGGAAGAACGGTTACCGGCCACATGGGGCAACGACGACATGGCCGCGCTGGTGAAGCAGTACACACGCATGCTCTTGAGCCACGCGCGCGCACGGCTCAATGACCAGACACTGGCGGAGGACCTGGTTCAGCAGACCTTCCTCGCGGCATGGGAAGGGCGTACACGTTTCGCCGGTGAAAGCAGCCCGCGCACCTGGTTGTTCAGCATCCTGAAGAACAAGATCGCCGATCACTACCGCAAGCACTACCGCGATCCGCAAATGGCATCGATGGATCCCGAAGATGTGGAACGCTTCGACAGTGACGGTCGCTGGCTACCACAACACAGACCAACGGACTGGCAGGCGGAGGATGCTGAGGACAAGGAAACGCTGTTCGTCGTGCTCGCAAATTGCTTGGACAAGTTGCCGGAAACGTGGCGCGCGGCGGTGGAGATGAAGTATTTGAAGGAATGCGATGCCGCTGCCATTTGCCAAGAGCTGGGACTTTCCGCAACACACTACTGGCAACAGATCCACCGCGCCAAGCTCCGCCTGCGCGCGTGCATGGAGAACGGCCTGCACCAACATACCGCTTGACATGAGTTTGATGAACACCTTGATGCTTTCATGCCGTAAGGCCACCCACCTGATGGAGCGGCGCACTATGGAAGAGCTGGGAACCCTGGGCCGCATGCAGCTCTGGGTGCACTTGCGGGTCTGCGATGGCTGCCGCGCCTTCCAGAAACAGAATGCGCAGATGGACGTACTGATGAAAAACCGGGAGCCCGTTGATGCTTCGGTGGACACCACGGTCCTTGAGAAGAGGATACTGACCGCTCTGGAGAAAGGCCCAGGCCCGATAGACTGAATTTGCACCGGCACGGCTGAGCGAAACCTGTCTCCGTAACGATCCAATTCCATCCTCCTTCGGTCCTCGTATGATCCTCGGTAGTTCTTCTCGCGCTGTAATTCAGAAACCCGGATGATCGGAAGCGTGCGCTTCAGGTCATTCCACATGTTGGCAAGTCGCAGCACGCAACTCCGGGGTGGGTACGTGCCCCCCCCTGTGGTAGTTTAGCTTCTCCCATTGGTCCCAGGTAATTCCATGCCATGGATCCCCGCACCACTTCCCTCCTCGCCCTCTTCACCGAGGGCCGCACACGCTTCACCAAGCTGCTTGACACGCTTACCGCGGCCGACCTGCCGAAGCGGCTCGCTCCCTCGCCCAACAGCATCGGCTTCCTGGTGCGGCATATCGGTGATGTGGAACTGCTCTTCGCCAAGAACGTGTTCGGCTTGAAGGACGTGCAGGTGCATGCCAGCACGGTGGCGAAGGGACATGATACTGGCGAGTGGACCGACCTGGCCGCGCTGAAAGCCTATGTGCAGGAGAGCGCCGATACGCTGCGCCGTGCCATCGAAGCCCTGCCACGGCAGGCAGGCACGCCCGATGCAGACTGGGACACCGTTATCGAGACCAAGGAATTCGGACGGAAGACCAAAGCCGAAGCGCTGGGACGCATCGTGACGCACACGGCCTACCATGACGGGCAGATCGGGATGGTGCTGAAGTACGGTCAATGAACCCGACTTCACGGTCACGACCCTTTGCCATGCAGATAGCCGGCTTCGCTCCGGCTAGTTCGATCGTATTGGCCAACATACCTCCCCTTCCGCAGCCGATCACCTGATCATCTCATTACCTGATCGGCGTTCAGTTCCTGTCCAGCACCACCATGTAGCTGGGGTCTTCCATGATGTTCACCTCGATCACCTCCTCCGCGTTCTTCAGCAGCTCGCGGCAATCGGCGCTGAGGTGGCGCAGGTGGATGCGCTTGCCCGCTTCGCGATAGCGTTCGGTGATGCGGTTCAGCGCTTCAATCCCGCTCATGTCCACCACACGGCTCTCGCTGAAGTCGATGATCACCTCGGCGGTGTCGTTCACGTAGTCGAACTTCTCCGTGAAGGCCTGCACGCTGCCGAAGAAGAGCGGACCGAAGATCTCGTAGTGCTTCACGCCCTGCTCGTCAACGTACTTGCGCGCACGGATGCGCTTGGCGTTCTCCCACGCGAAGACCAGCGCACTGATGACCACCCCCGCCAGCACCGCCACGGCCAGGTTGTGGAAGAACACCGTGATCGCCATCACCACCAGCATCACGAACACATCGTGACGCGGCATGCGGCCGAAGGTCTTCAGGCTGGCCCACTCGAAGGTGCCGATGGCCACCATGAACATCACGCCCACCAGCGCCGCCATGGGCAAGCGCTCGATCAGCGGCGCAGCGAACATCACGAACACCAACAGCATCACGGCCGCCACGATGCCGCTCAACCGCGCTCGAGCACCGCTGCTCACGTTGATGAGGCTCTGTCCGATCATGGCGCAACCGCCCATGCCGCTGAACACGCCGCTGAGGATGTTGGCCGCGCCCTGCGCCACCGCCTCCTTGTTGCTGCGGCCGCGCGTGTTGGTGATCTCGTCCAGCAGGTTCAGGGTGAGCAGGCTTTCGATCAGGCCCACACCCGCCACGATCGCGGCATAGGGCAGAATGATCATCAACGTCTCCAACGTGAACGGCACGGCCGGGATGTGGAAGGGTGGGAAGCCACCGGCGATGCTGGCGATATCACCCACTGTGCGCGTATCAATGTTCAATCCGATGATGATGCCCGCCACCACCAGGATGGCCACCAGCGATGCGGGCACCACCTTGCTGAGCTTCGGCATGCCCCAGATGATGAACATGGTGAGCAGCACGAAACCGACCATGGTGAGCAATGGCGCGCCCGTGAGCCAGTCGCCGTCGGCACCCTTGAACTGCGCGAGCTGCGCAATGAAGATCACGATGGCCAGTCCGTTCACGAAGCCGAACATGACGGGATGCGGCACCAGGCGGATGAACTTGCCCAAGCGCAATACACCGGCCAGCACTTGGATGACGCCCGCGAGCACTACCGTGGCGAAGACGTACTCCACACCATGCCGCGCGGCCAGCGCCACGATCACCACCGCGATGGCACCCGTGGCCCCGCTGATCATGCCGGGCCTGCCGCCGAAGATGCTGGTGATGAGGCCCACCACGAAGGCGGCGTAAAGTCCGGTGAGCGGCGAAAGCCCTGCGATCAGTGCGAAGGCCACGGCCTCGGGGATCAGCGCAAGGGCTACTGTGAGGCCGGAAAGCACCTCGGTGCGGTAGTCCACTTTCTGGCTGAAGTCGAACAAACGGATGTACTGGCGCATGGGCAGCGTCAAGGTGGGATTGATGAAAGCCTCGGTGTGCGGACCGCTGAACGATCACGAGGTCCGGCCGTTGGACCACCTCGACCCCGGATCACCGGGGGAGCTCCACAAAAGACGCCACGAATGTAGAACTTTGAGCAGCACGCATCGGCCGCGATCATGACCAATACACCCGTCCTCAACACCTGGCCTTCGCTGCTCATCCGACTGATGGTGGGCGCCGTGTTCCTCTCGGAAGGCATCCAGAAATTCCTCTTCGCCGCTGAGCTGGGTGCCGGGCGTTTCGCGAAGATCGGCTTGCCCAACCCGGAGTTCCTCGGGCCTTTCGTGGGCTCCTTCGAGATCCTTTCCGGCGTACTGATCCTCATCGGCCTCTTCACGCGCCTGGCCGCCATTCCCACGCTCGTTATCATGCTCGTGGCGATCTTCACCACTAAAGGCACCGTTCTTACGAACGAAGGCTTCTGGCCCATGATGCACGGCAGTCGCACGGATTGGGCAATGCTCTTGGGAAGCATCTACCTTATCTTCGAAGGTGGTGGGAGGTGGTCGTTGGACCGCAAACTGATGGACAAAGAATGAACGCAACAGGCACAAGTCTGCATCGGGCTCTCGGCCTTTGGGACGCTGTGGGAGTGGGCCTCGGGGCCATCATTGGTGCGGGCATCTTCGTGGTCACGGGTGAAGCGGCCGGTGTGGCAGGTCCGGCATTCCTGGTGGGCCTGGGCATCGCGGGTGCCGTGGCGGCTTTCAACGGGATCAGTTCGGCACAGCTCGCCGCGGTATATCCATACTCCGGCGGCACTTACGAATACGGCCACCGCTTGCTTGGTCCGGTGTGGGGCTTCAGTGCCGGCTGGATGTTCGTGGCCAGCAAGCTCAGCGCGGCCGGTGTGGTTGCCCTTGGCTTCGGCGCGTACGCGCATGCCCTGTTACCAAAAGTTCCTGCCATGGCCTTATCGGTGGGTGCGGTGGTGCTGCTCACGTTGGCCAATATCCTTGGTATCCGCAAAGCTGGCACGCTGAATCTGCTGATCGTGGGCATCACGTTGCTGGTGCTCCTCTACTTCAGCGTGGGCGGTCTATCACAGGTGAGCCGCGATCACTTCGTGCCCTTCGCGCCGACGGGCTGGACGGGCGTGCTCACTTCGGCCGCCCTGCTCTTCTTCGCCTTCACCGGCTACGCGCGCATCGCCACACTGGCCGAGGAAGTACGCGATCCGAAGCGCACCATCCCCCGCGCGGTGATCATCACCATCGCCGTGGCCATCGTGCTCTATGCCCTGGTGGCCTTCGTGGCGGTGGGCACCATCGGCGCACCGGCCATGGCCGCCACCAATGCCCCCTTGCAAGCCGCGGCCAGCGCCATGGACCTTCCCGGCATCGGCATCCTTATCCTGTTGGCTGCGGCCACCGCCATGCTCGGCGTGCTGCTCAGCCAGGTGCTCGGCATCAGCCGCATGTTGTTGGCCATGGGCCGCCGCCACGACCTGCCACCCGCATTGGCACGCATCCACTCCAGGCGAAAAGTACCCATCGTGGCCATCGTACTCACCGGCGGCATCATCCTCGCCATGGTGCTCTTCGGTACCATCGGCTTCATCCTGCGCACGGCCACATTCACCATACTGCTCTACTACGCGATCACCAATATCGCCGCGCTGAAACAGCCTGGTAACGAACAGCAATACGGCCGCTGGGTGCCGGCGTTGGGGCTTGTCGGCTGTGTGGTGATGGCCGCATCGCTGTCCGGGCAGACCGTGCTTTACGGTATTGGTGTGCTGCTTGTCGGCTTGCTGTTCCGCGCGGCGATGCACCGACTCTTCGGTCCTGCGACCAACACCACTGACGCCTGAACCCATGAGACACCTGATCTACACCCTGCTCCTGCTCGCTTCACTGGCCGCCTGCCGGAACGGAACTGACGATGCGCCCGCCGGACCCGGAGGCTGGCTCAAGGGCGAAGCACAACAGAAGTTCGACACGCTGGCGACGCATCTGCGCGGTTTCGATGTGGTGATGCTGGAGGTGGGTCATCGCCACCGCGAACTCTACCACGCCGGTGCAGAGGGCAACTGGCCGCTGGCCGACTACCATGTGCAGAAGATCCGCACCACAATGGAACTCGGCCTGGTGCGTCGACCGAAGCGCGGGGCATCCGCACAACATTTCCTCGACGAGGACCTGCCCGCCATGAAGGCCGCGATCGCCAGGGAGGACAGCGCCACCTTCGTGCAAGCCTATTCCACATTCACCGCTTCGTGCAACGCCTGCCACGCCAAGGAGCAGGTGCCGCACTTCAGAGCCAAGGTCCCCGGCGAAGCCTTGATCCCCAACCCGACCTCGAACTGATCCAATGGAGATCGAAGCCCGCATCCTTCAGGCATTGAACGGGCCGTTCGCTACTGGGGACACTGCTGCGCTCCACTGGCTCACCGACTCCGCCGCCTGGGTCGCATACGGCCTTCCTGCTTGCCTGCTTCTGTTCGGCTGGTTGCGCAAGCACCCGGACTCGACCCGCAGGGCTTTGGTCATCCTGGCTTCGGCAGGCATTGCGGCCTTGGTTGTCAATGTGCTCAAGTTCACCATCGATCGGCCACGACCGTTCGATGTCCTACCCTTTGTGACGAAACTGGCGGGTGGCGGTGGCGGCTCCTTCCCTTCGGGCCATACAAGTGATGCATTTGCTGCTACCCTGGCCATTACCTTGCTCTTACGTCGCTGGTGGGTCGCACTACCAATGTTCGTCTGGGCGTTGGCGGTCGGGTGGTCGCGCATGGCTTTAGGGGTCCATTATCCCAGTGATGTGATCGTAGGTGCGGTCATTGGTGCGCTCGCAGCCTTGGTCACATACTATTATTGCGCACCACGATGGCTGATGGCAACCGGTACCAAGCAGTTCCAAGGCCCAAGTGGGACGAGCATGGCAGACGATGGTCGCGACCCTTACACGGATAATAGAACCCGCATCTGACATCGAGCAAGGTCTGAACGAATTGGATCATGGATCAAACACAATTCGGCCTCCGCGCCAACTGGAAGCAGTTCACGCTGCTCGTCATCGTCAACGCCTTCGTGGGCGACATGGTGGGCATCGGAACACAAGGCAAGATCGGCACACGATAATGGATGCACTTCATCATTTTCATTCCATCCACTCCTTGAACGGGGCGGCCGAAAATGCTCTTCGCTCGGTCATTAAAGTCAATGACCTGCCCAAGAATAAGGTTATCCAGCGACCGGGGAGCACCTGCCGTACGCTCTACTTCGTGGAGGACGGCATCGCGCGGATCTTCTACCGGAATCAAGATCATGAGGTAACGGAGCACTTCGCCTACGACGGCAATATGATCATCCGCGCCGAGAGTTTGTTCACCGGCCAGCCTACGCCAAAGGGTATCCAGGCGGTTACCGATATCCGCCTTGCGATAATAGACGCGCAGAAGCTGTTCGATCTCTTCGAACGGAACCACGAGATCGAAAGGCTGTTCCACAAAGTGATCATCCGCGAGTACGTGGCCACTATCCACCGCGCCGAAAGCTTCCAGATGAAGACCGCCACTACGCGTTACTTGGAACTATTGAATGCCACGCCACTGTTGCAGCACGTACCATTGAAGCACATCGCGTCCTACCTCGGCATCACCCAGGTCAGCCTGAGCCGCATCAGGGCTGGTGTGAAGTAGTTCCCGACATTATTTATCATTTGAAAGATCCAGGAGCACGGTGCGCTTGGATCTTTGTATTTCATTCAGCACCAATGCTCAGGTACTTGTTCATCCTCACCCTTTCCGCTACCATGGCACTTTCAATGTCGGCACAAACGGAGGTGCTTGGCGCCGAAGCCACCAAGACCGCGTCCACGACCGGCTCGGATCTCGGTATCGTCATCCACAGCAACGATCCCGAAACGGTATGGAACGCCTTCCGACTCGCCAACCATGCCGCAGGGCAGAAGGACAAGGTGCGCGTGTTCCTGCTGGCCAAGGGTGTGGAAGCGCAGAACCTCGGCAACAAGGACTTCGATGTGGAGGCCATGATGAAGAAATTCGTGGATGCCGGTGGCGAGATCCTAGCCTGTGGCACCTGCTTGAAGCTGCGTAATACCGAAGGCACCGCCCTGTGCCCGCTCAGCACGATGGCCGACCTCTACGAGATCGTGAAGCGATCGGACAAGATCATCACATTCTGAAGGAACAACACCCATACGCCATGAAAAAGCTCTTGGTATTGATGGTCATCGCACTGCTCGTGAGCGGTTTCGCCATGAGCACGCAGGAGTATCCGCCGGGTGTCGGCGTGTTGACCGACTCCCGCTCCTGCATAAGCTGCCATGCGGACAACGGACCATGGAACAAGGATGACCGCACCATCATCGATGTGCTGGACCAGGAGACCAAGGCCTCTTTGCGCCAGCCGGACGGAAGCTTCGCCATGGAAGTGATGCGCGGACATCGCCGCACGGTGCTTACCGTGATCGGCCGCCCGAAGTCCGACTCGCTTGCTGTCCCCAATCGTCACGGTTGGACCTACATCGATCCACTGCGCATTGGCACCGGCTCCATCTCGAAATTCGCTCCAGGCTGGGCCGTGGACCTGCAAATGTCCTGCAGACTTGTGGGCGACCAGTTACCGGGCTTCGAGGATGCCAACATCACCGTGCTGCCCATGACGGTGATGCCGTTGGACGATGCGCGCGATGCGGAAGTGGAATTACAGCTCATGCTTACCGCAGGTGACTCGGGAAAGGGTGCGGCCATGCAACATATGCTCGGCAGCTATTTCGTGCGGACGCTGAAGCTGAAGGTTACCCGATGAACCTGTTGCGGAACTGGAACCTCGATCATCCCATCCAAGCAGGATCGTGAACACCACTCCCACCCTCGGCCTCCGCCAGAACTGGAAGCAGTTCACGCTGCTTGTGATCGTGAACGCCTTCGTGGGCGGCATGGTGGGCATCGAACGCACCGTGTTGCCGCTGCTGGCGGAAGTGGAGTTCGGCATCGCCTCGCATGCGGCGGCGCTCAGCTTCATCATGGCCTTCGGTATCAGCAAGGCGTTGGCGAACTACTTCACCGGAAGGCTCGCGGGGCGGTACGGCCGCAAGGCCTTGCTCGTGACCGGATGGACCCTCGCGCTACCTGTGCCCTTCATGCTGATCTACGCCGATGTTTGGGCATGGATCGTGGCGGCGAACATCCTGCTGGGTATCCACCAAGGCTTTGCGTGGAGCAGCACCGTGGTGATGAAGATGGACCTGGTGGGCGAGAAGGACCGCGGCCTGGCGATGGGCCTGAACGAGTTCGCCGGTTACCTCGCGGTGGGGTTGATGGCCTTCCTCACGGGTTACCTCGCCGCGCACTACGGACCGCGACCGGTACCCTTCCAAGTGGGCATCGGCATCGCGGTGATCGGGCTGTTGCTGACGCTGCTGTGGGTGAAGGACACCGTGCACCACGTGGCGGCCGAGGGTGCGACGAGCGCCATCCCCAAGCTGAAGCGCGTGTTCGTGGAGACCAGCCTCACGCACCGCACCCTGGGCCCTGTGACACAGGCCGGGCTGGTGAACAACCTGAACGACGGTATGCTGTGGGGCCTGCTGCCGGTGCTGCTCTTCAACGAGGGCCTCGGACAGGAGCGCATCGGCCTCATCGCGGCGGTGTACCCGGCCGTGTGGGGCATCGGGCAGCTCTTCACCGGCACCCTCGCCGACCATGCGAACCGCCGCACCCTGCTCATGCTCGGCATGGTGCTGCAAGGCATCGCCATCCTGGGGCTGCCCTTCGTGCACGCGCAAGGCGCCTACATCGCGCTCAGCGCCGCGCTCGGCCTGGGCACCGCGCTGGTTTACCCCACCTTCCTGGCCGTGCTGGCCGCGCACACCCATCCGCAGCAGCGCAGCGAGGCCGTGGGCGTGTTCCGCCTGTGGCGCGACCTGGGCTATGCCATCGGCGCGCTGCTCACCGGCCTCCTCGCCGACCGCTTCGGCATCACGGTCTCCATCCTGGCCATTGGAGCGGTCACGGTGCTCAGTGGTTTGGTGGTGTGGCTGCGCATGCCAAGCGAGCGGGAATGCCTGGAACCTGAGGATCTGAAGCCGCTGCTGAACAGGGCCGGTGTGCGCGTGGTGGATGTGCGCAGCCCGGAGGAGTATGAAAGCGGCCATTTGCCCGAGGCGATCAACATCCCCCTCACCGAGCTGCTGGAACGCACACGCAGCTGGTCGCCGCGGGAGCGGATCATCACCGTATGCGCCACGGGCGGCGGGCGCAGTGCCCAGGCCGCGCAGATCCTTCGTGACCTCGGCTTCGGGCGGACGTGGTGGTTGTGCGGGGGGCGGTGAGGGTGGATCCAGCCCGCACGCGCTCACGGACCGCGCCTACCGCAATTGCGGTATTGCCCTGCCCGGACCGCGCCTTCACCTTCGCAGCCCGACAACACGTACACGCGGCGCATGCGCACAGGACCAGAAGGAACGAGCAGGAAGGTGGTGAAGGGCGGACGCCTGACGGGTGCGCTGGCCTTCGTGATCGTGCTGCTCTTCATGCCCATCGGCCATGCGCTGATGGTGTTGAACGAAGCGGTGCTGGGGGCCTCCAAGCTGGTGGGGGCGGGCAGCCTGGGCACCCTGGGCGCGCTGCTGCTGCTGCTGGGTGTGCGCCTGAACCGGAACGCGCTGAGCGCGACCCTGCTCGGCCTGGTCGCGGGCATCCTGGTGTGGACCGGCTGGGTGGAGTTCTCCTTCGTGTGGATCGCGGAAAAACATGGGGTGGCCCCCCTGATGGACGGCGATGAGGTGGCCACCCGGCCGGAGTACCTCGTGATGGTGTCCTCCCTGGGCCTTCTGGGGTGCATGCTGCTCTTCTTCCTGTTCACCAGCACCCGCTGCACCCTGTTCCTCTGGTTCCAGCGGCAGCTGCGCGTGAACAGGCAGGCCGGTGCGCGCAGCGGGCCCGGCCCAGGGCGACCGGTGGCGCTGGTCACCTTCATCGAAACGGTGATGATCATCTGGACCTTCTACCTGCTGCTGCTGCTGGCGTACGATCCGGACCTGGCCGGCGATCGGCATCCCCTCACCTGGCTGGTGGCCTTCGGCTCCCTGGCCTGGTCGGCCTGGCTGATCGCGCGCCTGCTGCGGATCCACGCGTTCGACCACGCCGTGCGCTATGCCGTGCCCACCGTGGTGATCTTCTGGAACTTCGTGGAGGTGGCCGGCCGCTGGGGCCTCTTCAAGGAGATCTGGGTGCATCCGCTGGAGCATTGGGTGGAGAACAGCCTCATCGCGCTGGCCCTCCTGCTGTTCATGGGCCGGTATGTGCTGGACCATGCGCGCGGCCGACGGCTGCGGCCCACCGGACCCGCAGGGCCGGCGTGACGATCCTCCTCCTGATCCGGTCGGGTACAGGACGCGTGCACCCCCCCTCCTGAGCAGCGAACGCTCGCTGCTCAGGAGGGGGGGTCATGGCGTGCGGGTAGGGTCGCGATGACGGCGTGGGAAAGGGAGATCGCTTCGCCCGCGGAGCCGTGCCCGCGAAGACCATGCGGGAAGTTCAGCGCGGCGGCGCATCTGCGCTCCGGTCAGGGTTTCCGGCCGAACATGCGTTTGAGGCGCTCCATGCCGCGGCGTTCCTGCTCTTCGGCACGATCGACCATCCACCGCAAGGGGCGCGGCGCACCGAACCGGACGCCGAGGAAGACCTGGAAGTAGTACCGGTCCTTGATCACCACGGCCACGGTGTTCTCCTGATCGTACTGCTCGCGGGACCCGACGAACTGACCACCTCCGAAGAAGCGTTCTCCATTGTAGCCCAGGGCGGCGGAAAGGTCAGCGCGGTAAAGGATGTTCCGCTGATCGGAATCCACATCCCCGGAGGGCAGGCGCGTGAGCAGGTCCGTGTGGAGGTAGCCGATGCCCGGACCGCCGCCCAGCGCCACATAGGCGTTGCGCAGAAAGACGAAGCAATGCACGTAGGTGGCGGACAACACCACCTCGATGTTGCGCGATCGCTGGCTGCTGTTCGTTCCGGTGAGGTAGGTGCGGTCGTCCAGTTCGTAGTAGTGGTAGCTGAGCAGCGGCATGAAGGTGCCCGCGCTTTTGCGCTGGCGCTCCCCCTGGCTCACCAGGGCATTGAACGACAAGCGGCGGTCCGTCCGGTAGCCGGTCTGCCCGAAGAACGAGGTGTACACCAGGTCGGGGAACTGGATGTACGGGTCGACATCCTTTCGCCAACCGGGAATGAAGTCGCTGGTGTTGGCGAGGTAGTAGCCCTTGGTGCGGGTATAGGCCAGCACCTGCGTCAGATGGCCCGGCATCAGCGTGAAGGCATACCGGTGGTGGCGCGTGCGACCGCGGAGCGCATTGTCCGCGTTGCCCGGTAAAAAGGTGGGGGCCCATCCGGCGGAGAACGAGACCACGCGGTAGGCGAAGGAGAACTTGAGCGCGGTGCGGATGTTCGGGTCGATCGCGTAGCGCACGTCGCCCGCCTGCAGGTCGAAGACCTCCGGATCATCGGTGAGCGCCACCCGCAGGGCCACCAGGTGGTTCATCGGTTCGAAATAGTTCTTCCAGCGGGGCGCCGGCTCCACCTGCGCGCTGTCCTTCGGCGGTTCCACGGCCTGGCCGGCCGTGTCGCCGCCACCGGCGAGCAGGATCCCGCACAGGAGGGCTCGAAGGACCGGGCTTGGCGATGGCATGCCGGCGAAAATACCTGTCGGACAGCATGCAGGTGGCTACCTTGGCGCACAACGACCCATGCGCGCACGGATCCCTCTCGAACGCTTCCTGTTCATCGTGGTGGTGTCGGCCATCCTGGTGATCACCTACCTGCTGCTGTACGCGTTGCGTGATGTGCTGCTTCCCTTCGTGGTGGCCCTCGGCATCGCCTACCTCTTCCGCCCGCTGATGCACGCCATTGAGCGCTTCGTCCGGTCGCGCGGGCTGGCCGCCCTGGCCACCACCCTGCTCGCCCTGGCCGTGATCGGCGGCATGGTGACGCTGGTGGCGGAGATCCTCGCTGCGGAATTGAGCCACCTCCAGGCACTGCTGTCCACGCACCTTCACCCGGGCGCGCTGATGCAGGACCTGGAGCGGGTGGAAACGCGCCTGCTGGGCAGCGTGGACCCCGAGCGTGTGCGTGCGTTCCTTTCCCCGGAGCGGCTGGGCGAGGTGGGCAAAAGCCTCATGCCCGGCTTCATGCACGGGCTTGCGGGTGTCTTCGGCGTGCTCGCCACCCTGGGCACCGTGCTCGCCGTCACCCTCTACACCTTCTTCATCCTGCTGGACCTGGAGCGCATCCTCGCGAGCGTGAAAAGCCTGTTCCCCACGCGTGCGCATGGCCTGATGCGCGATGTGGTGACCGACCTGGCCCGCGACCTCAACCTCTATTTCAAGGGGCAGTTCAAGGTGAGCCTGGCGCTGGCGTTGATCTATGCCACGGGCTTCAAGCTGATCGGCCTGCCGGTGGGCATCGGCATCGGCCTGCTGGCCGGGCTGCTGAACATGGTGCCCTATATGGCCCTGCTCAGCATCGTGCCCGCCACCCTGAGCGCGGCGCTGCTGGCCATGGAGACCGGATCCGCCTTCGGTGCGATCATGGCCCAGGTGGGCATCGTGTACGCGGTGGCCGTGGTGGCGGACAACATCGTGCTCACCCCGCGCATCCTGGGCAAGGCCACCGGCCTGCCGCCCGCCATCGTGTTGCTCGCCCTTTCCATCTGGGGCAGCTTGCTCGGGCTCATCGGCATGGTGCTGGCCCTGCCGCTCACCACCGTGGCCATCGCCTACTTCAAGCGCTTCGTGCTGCATGGTCCGGAGGCGGTCGCTCAGCCACCTGATATCGGTCAGGACCGCCGTGAAGGTCAGTAGCGAGGTTTGGGCAAAACCCGACCCTATGCGCCCGACCTTCCTTCTTTCGATCCTCTCCCTCTCCGCGCTGACCAGTTCCGCCCAGAAAATGGTCGAGCTCCGCGGTTACGGCGGCATCAACCTCATCGAGCTCACGCACGGCGGGGCCAGCACCGTGGTCATCGACGGCCAGACCCACGACCGCAATGTGAAAGGCAACGTGGGCTACCAGGCCGGGCTCGGTGTCTCCATCGGGCACCGCTTCTACGTGCAGCCCGGTGTGTACTGGCAGACCATCAGCGCCAAGACCATCAACACCAACCAGACCACGGGGGTGAAGCTGGAGGACGAACCCTCCGTGAGCGTCATTTCCGTGCCGGTGCGCGTAGGCCTGCGGCTGCTGCCCACCATGGCCGAACGCATCGTGGACGTGCGCATCTTCGGCGGCATCACCGGCAACCATGTCCTCAGCGTGAAGGACGGCAGCGACAAGATCGACCTGGACAAGGACGACTTCAAGAACCTGTTCATGGGTGCCGACGTGGGCCTCGGAGTGGACGTGCTGTTCCTTTTCCTGGACGCCGGTTATGAGTTCGGGCTGTCGCCGATCTTCAGCGACCCGGCCGACCCCACGCGCTACAACATGTTCTTCGCCCGGCTCGGCGTGCGCATCGGCCTCTGAGCGGACCGACCTTCAAGCGGCCCGTGACCGGTGCTATCCGGCCGCGGGCCGTTCGCTTTCCCGGTTGTCCAGCCGTGCCGGATCGCGAAGGTTCCACGTGATCCCGTGCTCGCGCAGGGCATGCGCCAGGGCGGCCAGCACCGCATCGCGCTTCTCATACGGCCGGGTGATGTTGCCCACCCAGAGCAGCACCTCGAAGCGCGCCCAGTAGCGGTCCATCTCCACCAGGTGCACCTGCGGCGCGGTGAGGCCCGGTTCGGCCATGCCCTCCAGCACCTGCGCCATGGCCGCATGCGCGGCCCGCAGGTCGTTGTCCAGCGGGATGTTGATGTGGAGGTTGAGCCTTCCGCTGGGGTCGTTCATGGTCCGGTTCTCCACCAGGTCGCTCACCAGCATGGCATTGGGGACCACGAGCGTGCTGCCTGCGTAGGTGGACACGCGGGTGCTGCGCAGGCCGATGTCGCGGATGATGCCCAGCCGCCCTTGCACGAGGATCTCATCGCCCGGGCGCACGGGCCGCTCCATGGCGAGCATGATGCCTGAAACGAGGTTGTTGGCCAGTTGCTGGAAGCCGAGCCCGATGCCGAGACCGAACGCCCCCATCAACACCACCAAGCGGTCCACCGGGATGCCCGACGACCACAGCGCCAGGGCGCCCCCGGCGACCAGCAGGGCGAGGCGCACCAGCAACACCGTCCCCCCCTGCTTGCGGGCGTTCAAGCGCCCTGCATCCTCTTCGGAGAACAGGTCCTTCACCAATTCGGAGAGCACGATGGCCAGGGCGAAACTGCCGAAGAAGGCCACCACGGCCATCCACGTGAAGCCCACGCCCAACAAGGCCCGCGGTGCCTCCAGGAACTCGCCCAGCCGCACCCACAGCACATCCCAAAGGTCCATGCCGTTGAGCACCGCGTAGGCCCAGACGAGCAGCCCGAACAGGTTGAGCAGACCGACCAGGCGCGGTCGTGCCCGCTCCGGATCGAACCGTGCCCGTCCGGTGCGTTCCTCCAGCACTCCGGTCAGCAAGGTGAGGCCGTCCATGGCCAGCCGCACCATCAGGGCCAGGGCGATGGCGATGATGAGCCCGTCCAGGGAGACCCCGACAAGGTTGCTCCCCAGCCGGTACCAGCCCATCACGTTCAGGACCCAGCCGCCCGCCAGCATGGCGATGGACACGCCGACGAGCATCCGGAGCCGGCGGGGATGCGGGTAGCCTCCTCGGATCAACACGTTCCGCAGGCGGAGCATGAGCGGCAGGAAAACGATGCACCCGACCAGCAGCCAGCGCCGCATGAGGGTCGGTTCCACGAGCAGGTTGCTCACCTTCACCAGCAGCACGAGGGCCATGGCGGCCCAGAGGCGGCGGCGATCAAGCCCGGGATATTCGTGCTGCAGCAGCCAGGCGAGCAGGGGGATGGCCGCGATCAGCGCCAGGTCGTGGAACAGCTGCGGGGCGCGGACCACGGTGAAGGGCGCCACGATGGCCATGGCGAGCAGGGCCAGCGCCCCGCCATGTTCGTGGAACAGGGTGCGCCCCACGGTGTCCCGGCCCCGTTGTTGGGCGGCGATGAACACGGGCAGCAGCAGGAGCGCGAGCAGCAGCACACGCGATGGCAGCAACTGCCGCGGCAGGTGGTCCCACACCACGGCCACGGTGAGGAGGATGGAGCGCCCCGTGCGCGCCACCACGTCGCCGAACGGCGCATAGGGAGGATCGGCCTTCGCCCACACCGGCCCATGTCGCCGTTCGACCAGGGTCCGCTCCTCCGCCACGATCCGGGCGGCGATCGCATCGCGCATGGTGACGGCACGCACGCTGAGGTCGAGGCCCGCATCCACCACGCGGATGATGGCGAAGGTGCGTTCGTCGCACAATCGGACCGTGGCGTTCACCAGCGTATCCAGGATGGACCGCTCCCGGGCGTACAGCTCCGCCAGGGCGCTGTCGGCGGCGGCGGCGGCTTCGACCTCACGGCGCATGCCGACCAGTTCGGTCCGGATGTCGGCGAGTTCGCCGGCCCTGGCCTGCAACGGAGCAATGTCGCCCTCGGCCACCCCGCGCACGCGCTCGGCGGCGGAACGGATCGCACGAAGTCCGCGCAGCATCAGGCTGCCTTCCACGCCTTGCAGCTGGCGGTGCAACCGGTCCAGCATGCGCTGCCCATCCCGCACCCCCGCACCCACGGCGGCGGTATCGGGAAGTGGCAGCGCCTGTGCGTGCAATTGCTTGGCCCGGCTGATGCGCAGGGCCAGGTGCCGCGGCTCCAGCACGTCCTCCGGGCCGGCGGCCACAGCCATCACCCCCGCGAGGAACAGCCCAAGCACCATCGCGAAGCGAAGCATCGATGGATGACGGGACCTCATGGCTGGCACGGCGGCGCAAGGTATCGAAGCGAAGTGCGTCCGGTTCATGGCGCCACGTCGTGATCCAAGCGTCGCAGGAGCTCCTGTTCGGGACTATGCTTCGCCTTTCCCTTCTTCCCCGGCAGGCGCATGCTTCCAGGCAGTGCGGCGATGCTCTGCTTGTAGATGTAGTTCAGCAGGCTGCGGTCCTTGTAGCGTTCCTGGTAGATCGCGGACGGACGCTTGCGCGCTCCCAGCACGCCGTCGGCCAGCAGCAGCGCCTCCGCGATCGAGGTCTCCAGGGCGGCGAGGGGGTCGGTGCCGTGATCGTGGCCCCGTGGAAGCACCCAGAGCCTCAGTCCCCGATGCGCCAGGTGGAGCTCGCCGATGGCCACATCGTCGTTCGCTTCGCTGGTGATCCGCAGGGTGTCCAACCGGCCCTTCACCACCTTCACCTGCGCCGCGTGCGCGAGCATCGGGTTCAGCGTGCGCAGGTCCATCGGCCCCACGTGCAGGCGGTAGCGGAAGTCGTCACGTGGCGCATCGGGAAGGAAGCCCACCTTCAGGTGAAAGCGGCCGGCATCCTCCAGGAGGCCCGTGGCCTCCATGCTCAAGGTGTCCGCTGCTGCGGCGGCGGGGGTCGCGATCCGCGTGATGTGCGCGTTCAGCGCGGTGAAGCGGATGGTGGCCGGGCCGGTGGGATGGATCTCGGTATAGGTGGCCCGCCCGCCGGTGATCCGGATGCTGTCCACCCGCAGGTGGGCCTGCAACGAATCGAGCATCGTGGGCGGCAGCGGTTTGTAGCGGAACGGAGGCCGCGGCAGGCGATGGTCGCGCAGGTCATCCAGCAGGGGGTCCACCAGCTCGACCGAGCGCACCCGGTATCGTCGTTCGCGCAGCGCGGCGTGCAGGTCGAGGCCGCGGACCTTCACCCAGGGCACATCCAGGAGGATGGCATCCTTGCGGTACGGGCCTGCTCCAGCATGGGCACCCTGGTCGGCCAGCGGTGCGAAGTGCAGGTCGCGGATGTCGATGGATCCCTTGTCGGCATCGAGTGCGATGCGGGCCGCATCGAGCACGGTCCCCGCGCGAGCCAGACGCAGGTCCGCACCGACGGTCTCCATCCGCAGTCCGCGCAGGTCGGGCCCACCCTGACCGGCCCACTCCAGCCCGTCCAAGGTCACCCGCACGCTGTCCATGGAAGTGGCCCAGGCGCTGTCGGCGGCCGCACCACGGAAGCCCACGGCCTCGATCCGCGATGGACCGGCGGTGACGGACAGCCCCTGTTCCGCCTGCCGCAACCAGAGCTCGCCGGCATGCATGCGGAAGGCCCCGGCGAAGGTCCCCGCACCCTCCTGGCGGAATCGCCCGTCATCCAGGTCCACCGACGCCGCATGAACGCCCCAGGCCATCCCGGCCCGAGGCGGGGAGCGATGCTGTTCGCGGGCCTTCGGAGGCGATGTGCCTTCGGCGCCGCCGGCGCTCATCGCCACGCGGGCGCCGTGCAGCCGGAGGTGGCCCAGCTCCACGACGGACGTGGTCCGCAGCAGCTCCGGGTCGTAGCCACGGCCCACGATGCTGTCCAGGTGAAGCACCATCGCGGGTCCCGGGCCCTTCCGCTGCAGCCGCAGGCCCGCAGCGATGGAACGCGCCTCCGCCGGATCGATGTGGAACCGATCGATCGAAGCCTCCAGCCCGGCGGCCGTCCGCAACCGGAGCCGTCGGCCCGCTACACGTTCCGCATCGCGGAGATACGACGGTTCCCCGCGAAGGAACGCCTCGCGATCGGGGCGCAGTCCGATGATCCGCAGGTCCAGGGAATCGACCGCCAGCTCCACGGCCTGGCCCACATGGACCAGGAGCTTCACGTCGGAGATCGACACGGTATCGAGCCGGAACTGGGGCGGCCCTTTGCGCGGCCCGGAAGCGGGCCGGGCGTTCCCCGCGGGAAGCTCGATCGTCGCCTCGGTACGGGCCAGCTCCAGGTGCCGGGCCCGCAGTTCACCACCCTCCAGCAGCGTTGGAAGATCGAACCCGGCCAGGTCGAACATGGTGATGTTGACCTCCCCCTCGTGGAGGGTGTCGCCGCTCCACCGCAAGCCTTCGACATGCACATTGCGTTCTGGCACACGCGCGCGGATCATCCGTGCGGTGACCTCCCCGTGCGTGGCCGGTGTGGCCAACGCAAGGTCCTCGATGTACAGCACCGCACCGTCCGCGTACAGATCGCGGTGCGGTTCGCCCGGGGCTTCCGGGCAGCGCACGCCGATCGCCCTGAACCGCAGGTTCCCCACGGAGATCCGCGTGTCCCCGCCGGAGACCGCTGCGGAACCGTTCAGTTCCACGCGGTCCAGCACCAAGGCGGCGATGCCGGCCTGCGCCAGCAGGCGCGGAAGCGGAATGCGCGCCTTGCCCGGAGCGGGCCGTGGCCGGTGCTTCGTTCCCCGATGGCCGCGAAGCCGCGCGTCCAGGTCCAGTTCGAGCACTTCCACGGCGCCCGCCCGCACGGACCGCTGCTGCGTCCATGCCGGAATGTCGAGATCCAGCAAGCGCAGGTGCCCCATGCTCACCGGCTCCGGGAGCACCGGACTGTCGTAGTACACGCTGTCCATCCGCAGCGATCGGCTGGCGATGTCCAGGTCCACATGACCGCCAAGCACCTGCACGCTCCTCGACCGGAAGGCGAGACCGTCCATCCGCACCCGGCCGTCGGTCGGCGCATGATACCGGAATCGACCCGTCACCGTGTCCGGCCCGGCGCTGAACCCGATCACCTCGGCATCCACCCGGTCCACATGGAGTTCGAGCGTGGTATCCCCGGCCAGGTCCAGACGACCATCGCGCAGCACGAAAGTGTCCACCTGCAGATGTGGGAGCAGGGCCAGCAGGGCTGGATCGAGGCGGAGCGGCTGTTCGGGGTCGTGATGGCCGCCGTGGGGGACCTGAAAGGCGGCCTGCACCTGCGGCCGATCGACCTCGAGACGACGGAGCTCCAACGTGTCGTCCTCGCGGAGCCCTTCATGATCGAGGCCGTGCAGGGCCAGCCGGTCCACCCGGGCCTGCACCCCGCGCCCCTGGCCATCGGCGGAGCGGGTCGTCACCTCCAATCCATCGATGGCCAGGGAATCCCCCTGCAGGCTGATGGCGAAGTGGTCCATGCGATACGCGGACCGGCCATCCGGGGTATGGAAGCGCTGGTCGCGGAAGGCCAGGTGGAACTCCTCCAGCGGTATGTGCAGGGGATCCGCCAGGACCGCTGTATCGACCTGCAGGCCGCGCACCTCCAGTTCCACGCCGGCCAGCTCCAAGGCGCGGCCATCCGCCGCGCCCTGCACGGCGTACGTCACGGTACCGTCGCTGATCCGCAGGTCCTCCAGGCCGATGCTGTGCAGATAGCCGGCAAGCCCACCGCGCAGATCGCGCAGCATCTGCAGGAAACCCGCCTGTTTCCGGGGCGCAACGTCACCCCGATCGACGAGCGCGACCCGGGCCCCGGCGAAATGCACGTCCTCCAAACGCAGGTCGCCGGACAGGAGGGCAAGGGGCCTGAGGCGCATGCCGAACTCGGGCACGGCCAGGGACAGCAGCATGTGCTGCCCACGGGCCACCGCCTCCGCACTGTCCGTCCGCACCAGCAGGTCCTTCACGTCCAGCCGCCCCCGGAGGAGATGTGCGCGCACCACCAGCGCCCGCTCGTCCACCACGTGGCCGCCTTCGCTCAACGCAGCGACCAACAGCTTCCGCGCCTGGGCGGACGACCATCGGTCGAGCGCGCCGGTGAGGACGAACAGCAGGAAGAGCAGGACACCGAGGCCGCCCGTCCACCACCACCTGAAGCGCCTCCGCATGGCCACCACCGTTGCGAACGAATGTAATCACTACGACCGGGATGGATGGTTAGCTTTCGCGCTCTTCACCAAAACCAACCCCATGAAGATCCAGTTCCTTGCGCTTGCGGCGCTAGCCGCCCTGAGTTCCTGCGGAGAGCCCGCACCGGCCGAACAGGTGGCCGAGCCCACGCCACCGCCCACCGCCGAGGCCACACCCACCGAGGTGGCCCCGCTGATCATCACCGAGGACGTGTGCCTCAACATCCCCATGGACCATGCGCACCATGTGGCCGCCCACCGGAAGGAGCCGGCCCCTGTGCGCGCAGCGAACGAGCCGTACGTGACCGTGATGCACACCCATCTTGATTCGGCACTGGTGCTCCAGGAGCATGCGCCGGTGGCCCCGCGCCTCGTCTCCGCCCACATCATGCCCCCGCACAAGGAGCTGATGGACGTGAAGGAGACCGACCAGGTGACCCTGATCGCCTATGAGAAGAAAGGCGTGGAGGCCATGCACATCGTCACGGACCCGATGGATCCGAAGCATGTGCAGCATGTGGCCTTCCTGCACAAGGATCATGTGGACCAGTACAATGTGCGCCCCGGCATGAAGGGGCATGAGGCCCGCAAGCTGCGCCACGAGCTGAAACACATGGCCCGCAAAGGCCACGTCTTCCTCTACTCCGAGGAGTCGAACATCGTGTACCGCATGCGGGTGGTCGATCCCGCCAAGGCGGACTACACCATGGAGGAAGTGGAGAACCTCGAGGTGGAGGCCATCATCTGGCGGAACAAGCATCACAAGCACCAGAAGAACGCCTGAGCCGAAGGAACGGACCAGCGACCAGCGAGCCATGGCCACACCTCGATCATCCGTGCCGGGCGGTCTGCTCCTGGCGCTCCTGCTGAACGGCTGCGCCGACGTGAAGCGCAGCGAGCACACGAACGAAGCCCCTTCAACGCCCGCCCCGGTGGAGCCGTTCCGATCGGCCGAACCGGTGGCGGGCCTGGAGGTGGACAGCGCGGCCGTGGCCGCGTACATCGCCGGATGGGACCGCCGTGCAACGGACTCGGCGGGCTTCATGGACCACTATCGCCATCGCCGCTTCGTGGGCGGTTGGGTCACGGATGACGGCCACCTCACCCATGCGGGCGAGGTCTTCCTCCACCTGACCAGCACCTCGGACAGCCTGCTGCACGGCATGCGGCTCCATCACGACACCACCGTGCAGGGCCTTGTTTCCAGGGCCGGGGAGCCGGGGCAGATCCGGCTGCCGGATCCCCTGGGCTCCGAGCTGGCGCTCACCGCGGCGTTCTTCCCCTTCGCCCAGGAACGGTACGAAGGGGTGGACGCCGACCGGACGCGCTCCCTGCACTGGTTCATCCCCACGCACAAAAAGGACGCCTCCGCGATGTTGGAGGCCCTGACAGCGGACAGCACCGACCTCGCGCCCTACGAGCCGGTGCATCCCCAGTACCAGGCCCTCCGGAGGATGCTCCGCACGTATCGCGCCCTGGAGCTCAAAGGCGGATGGGAACCGGTACCCGTTCCCAAGGCCCCCCTGCACAAGGGCGACAGCGACCCGGCCGTCAGCAGCGTGCGCAAGCGGTTGACGGCCACGGGCGACATCGCCCGGGACGACCGCAGCGCGGACTTCGACACCGGGCTCGAGGCCGGCGTGAAGCGCTATCAGGTGCGCAACGGGATGGATACCACAGGCCGGATCGACGAGGCGCTCGTGCAGGAGATGAACCGGCCCATCGGGGACCGGGTGCGGCAGATCATGCTCAACATGGAGCGGCTGCGCTGGCTGGACGGGCATGCCCCGGACGACTTCCTGCTGGTGAACATCCCGGAGTACAGGCTGCACGTGTTCGAGGGTGGCCGGGAAGTGTGGGACATGGTGGTGGTGGTGGGCAAGCCGGCCACGCGCACGGAGGTCTTCAGCGGCAACCTGTCCACCGTGGTGCTGGCCCCCTACTGGAACATCCCGCAGAGCATCCTGGACAAGGACGTGATCCCCGGCATGCGCCGCGACCCGAACTACGTGAAGCGGCTGCATCTGGAAGTGGTGTCCGAGCATCCGCTGCAGGTGCGGCAGAAGCCGGGTGAGTTCAATTCGCTCGGGCTGGCCAAGTTCCTGTTCCCGAACAGCTACAGCATCTACATGCACGACACGCCGAGCAAGGGCCTCTTCGAGCGCCCCGATCGCGCCTTCAGCCATGGCTGTGTGCGGCTGAAGGAGCCTGCGAAGCTGGCGGCCTACCTGCTCCGCGACCGGGCGGAATGGACGCCGGAGGCCATCCAAGCGGCCATGCACGGTGGTGCGGAACGCGCCATCCCCGTCACCCGGCCGGTGCCCGTGCATATCGTATACCTCACCGCCTGGGTGGACGGCCAGGGGCGGTTGAACTTCAGGGACGACGTGTATGGCCGCGACGCACGGCTGGCCGCCGAGCTGTTCGTGAACTAAGCCATTCCGAAAAAGGAGCGGGGCGGTGTTCGACGAACACCGCCCCGCTCCTTTTTCGGCCGGCGACTATCGCCAGTACTTCACCGTGAACTCGACACGGCGGTTCTTGGCACGACCCTGCTTGGTCGCGTTGTCAGCGATGGGCTTGGTCTCCCCAAGTCCCTCGGACATGATCCGGGCATGTTCGATCCCTTTGTCCTCGAGGTACTTCTCCACCGCGGCCGCCCGTTGCTTGCTCAAGTCCAGGTTGAAGTTGTCGTCGCCCACATTGTCCGTATGACCGGCGATGTCGAGGAGATAGTCGGGGTTCTCTTTCATCGCCGCGACCACCTCGTCCAGGATGGGATAGCTCTTCTTCTTGATCGTGGCTTTTCCGGTCTCGAACTGGATCCCGTACATGGCCCGCTCGAACAACGTCTTCACGATGGGCTTGGGCTCCGGGCAACCCTGGAGCGCTGGAACACCGGCCACCATCGGGCAGCGGTCCACGTTATCGGCGATCCGGTCACCATCCGTATCCGGGCAGCCCTTATCCGCGATGGGGCCCGCCTTGTCCGGGCAGGCATCCTCCTTGTCGGCAAGGCCGTCGCCATCCCGGTCCGGGCAGCCTTTCAGCGCCTTGGGACCGGCCTCCTTCGGGCAGGCATCCTCCCGGTCCACCAAGCCGTCACCGTCAGTGTCCGGAACAAGCTCCACGCTCACCAGGTCAACGTAGTAGTACGCGTGCTGATTGTCGGGTCCGCTGATGATGTCGACCTTGCGCATCCCGGCGGCGGGGAAGGCCCCCACGGTGATGAAACGCTCGCCTCCGGCCGCGATCATCGACCCCCTCACCTGCACCCACTTCCCACTGTTCTGAAGCACCTGACCCTCATGGATCTGAGGCTTCTCATCCAGGAAGCGGTTATTCGCATGTTTTACCTGTTCCTTGGTGAGCAAGGCACCGAGGCCGCTCACCGCCCGATCGCTGGAGGACGCGAGATGGACCCAGAAGCTGACGTCGTAGAGCTTGCCCGCCTCCAAGGCCGCGCTCAGCGGGGCCTGTACGTACTCGGCATACTTGTCCCACAGGTCCTTGCTCTCGTTCACCGGACCTCGTTTCCGGGCCACCCAGTGCGCGTTCTCCTGGTTGTAGGCGATGAAACCCGCGTAGTGATTCCCTTCATGCGGCGCAGCCGTGCCTAGGAAGTTGGTCGGGATGCCCACGTTCTTGGCCGTGCCATCCGGACTGAACAGGTCCGCCGTGCCAAGATTGGCGTTGGACCAGTCCGGTGCGTGGGAGAGCTGATCCCAGGTGACCACTTTCTTGGTGATGTTCTCGAAGCCTGGGTTCACCACCAGGTTCTGGCCTACTTGTGCATGCACAAGTAGGCCCATTAGACCGGCCCAGCCGGTCAACATTGTCCTTACCTCCATGTCGTTCTGGTTTTGGTTAAGTGAAGCTGCGCATGCGGTCCGGATGCGGACTTGACATTTGTCATAACAACGAACGACCCTGAGGTTCTCCCCCAGGGTCGTTCATCACGATGGCCAAACCGGTCACATCATCTTGTCCTCGTCCACCCGGCCCATCAACTGGTAGTACTTCAGGATGTTCGCAAAGGCCTCGCGCTCCACATCGGTGATCTTCCGCGTGTAGGTCTCCTTGGTGCCCACGAAGGAGATCTCCGCGTCGGGCGATCCGATGATCTCGCGGATCACGCGAAGGTCCTCCAAGGAAGGCGGGGTATCGTTCCACTCTGTGACCGTGAGATCGCCGGCCTTGCTGAACATGAGCGTGGGGTCCGGGTGCCGCACGAAATCGACGCGGCCGGAACGCAGCACGAAGGAGTTGATGTACAGCCAGTGGTTGCCGGCGTATTGGGTGTGCATGCGGAGCCAGGGCGCACCCGTCGCCTTGTGACCGATGTAGAGGTAGAAGGCCGTGGTATCCAGCCGGCGCGCTACGCGGCGGTCGTAGTACCAGGTGATGCCGTCGGCTTCATCCTTCACCACCTCGATGTGCTCGTTGAGGTCGGTCTTGGCCACGGTCTCCGTGGAGGTCGTGGTCATGCGCTTCTCCAGGTCGGCGGCCTTCTTGGCGTGCTCGCCGCCATGGGCCTTGGCCTTTTCGATGTGGGGCGCCGCCTTGCTGTGCTCGCCGCGCTCCACGTGGTACTCGGCCAGCACCAAGGCCTGCGGGGCCATGCAGGTCTCCAGCAAGTGCGACACGTAGGCGAGCTCGTTGTGGGTGCGCTTGTTCTCACGCTCCAGGCTGTCGACCATGGCCTGCGGCACGTAGCCGGCATGATCCGGAGCGGCGGCCTGGGGGCTGGAACAGCCAACAGCACCCAGCAAACAGGTGCCCAAGGCGATCAAGGGGAAGGTGTGTCTCATGGGTTCTAAAGGTGCCCGAATGTAATCCGCCCGACCCGATCGGCAATTGACACCGATCGACGCTCAGAACGGGTAGCCGATGGCCAGGTTGAAGACCACGTTCCGGAACAGGCGTGGGTCCTGATCATCGAAGGTCCAGCGATCGCCGGCGGGCAGGGAGGGTCTGCGCAGGGGCACTCCCAGGTCGAGGCGTGCGACGATGAAATCCGCGTCGAACCGCAGGCCGGCACCCGCCCCCACCGCCAATTCGTCCAGCATGCGGTCCCACGCGAAGGAGCCGCCGGGTCGCTGCGGATCCTCACGGAGCAACCACACGTTGCCGGCATCCACGAAGAGCGCGCCCTTGAAGTAGCCGATGAGCCCGAACCGGTATTCCGCGTTCACCTCGAACTTGATGTCGCCCACCTGGTCGATGAGGGTGTTGGCGGGCGAGTTCGCCGCGTCGTAGGCGCCGGGCCCCACCCCACGGGACCGGAAGGCGCGCAGGCTGTAAGGACCGCCCACGAAGAACTGACGGGAGTAGGGCATCACGGCATCCTCGCCGATGGGGATGCCGACACCGGCAAGAAGACGGAAGGCCAGCACATCCTGGCGGCGACCGACAGCCCACCGGAGACGGGCCTCGGGCATGAAGCGCACAAAGCGTGAGATCGGGATCCCAAAGACCCGTTGCGCATCGCCGTCAGCAGGCTCCACCGCGCGCAGGATGGTGTGCAGCAGATTGCCGGCCACCTCGACGCCGCCGCGCAGGTCCCCGTGGTAGCGCCTGGTCCGATCGGCCGGATAGGCGTAGGTGATGGTGTAGCCGGAACCCAGGATGAACTGCTCCTGGAAGCTGCGGCGGATCACCGGGTTCTCTGCGAGGAACTCCTCGAACACCGAGGAACTGCGGCTCAGCTGGCTGATGCCAAGGTCCACCACCGTGAGGTCGTGCCAGAGGCGGCGGGTCTGCCGATAGCCGTAGCCGAACGTGGTGCCCAGCGTGGTGAGGCCGTAGAGGTCGATCCGGTCGAAGGTGCCCACCTTCAGATCCACCTTGGTGTGCGGAACATAGCTGCGCGAGACCTTCTTGAGGTGGAACGGTTCGATGCGCGGCACCATCAGTGAGATGGTGGCCTCGGTGAGGAAGGCATAGGTGCCTGTACGCCCCCGTCCGATCTGCGCCTCGAACCCGACCTTGAGGTCCGTGGAAAGCACCTCGGCACCCCGGAACACATCGCGGTCCTTGAAGCCCACGCGCAGCGCCGGCCCGGCGAACTGATTGCTCTTGGCCAGCACATCCTGCTCCGCGAACAAGGACCAGCGCCGCACCGGCGTCAGGCGCAGATCCACGTCCACGATCCCGCTCCGCAGGCTGTCCGCGGCCAGGTCCACGTCCACGCTCTGGAAGACGCCGTAGCTGGACAGGTAGGATGACGTGCGGGCCACCCTGCGCCGCGAGTACCGGTCACCCGGGCGGATGAAGACGCCGTTGAGGATGGTGCGCGGCCGGTAGTAGTTCAGGTAGCTGATGTAGTGCACGCCGTCCACCAGCACCGTGTCGTTCGGGGCGAGCAAGGCATCGTGATCGCCATGCACGTACACCTCGCCGATGCGGTAGCGGATGAAGGGCTCCGGTCCGCCCGTGCTATCCAGCACGATGCGGAGGTCGATGGCGGTATCGCCTCGCAGCGTATCGGCCACCCAAAGGAGGTTCTCGGCACGAAGGCGCCACCACCCGCGGTCCTGCAAGGCCTGCACGATCCGCGCACGCTCTGACCGCAGCAGGTCCAGGTCATAGCGGTCCCCCGCTTTCACCGCGCCGTTGGCCAGCTGTTCGCGCACGGCGCTGCGCAGGGTGTCCTCGCCGCCTGGCGGCACCACCGTGCGGTAGCGATGGGCCGGACCGGCGTTCACATGGAAGTCGACCGTGCTGGTCCGGCCCTTCATGTGCACTTCGTATTCGACCCTGGCCTCGAAGAAGCCATGGTTCTGGAGTCGGTTCTCCTGCGCCGCACGGATGGGATCAAGCTTGAGCTTCGAGAGCCGCACCGGCGCATGGCCCACCCGGTACTTCAGGTGATAGGACAGGCCCCGCTTGCGCCGCGGTTCCCGACGGATCGCATTGTGCAGCACCACACGCGGCCGCATCCCCAGAAAGCTCAGGTTCGGCGAGGGCGCGATGAGCCCCTCCAGTTGACGTTCGAGGGCCTTCCGGTCCCCGGGGGCCGCGCCCTCCCAGTGCACGGTGTGCCCGACGAAGAGGGGATCCTCCGGTGTGATGTCCCGCAGGCCGCGGCATCCGGAAAGGAGGAACGCGATCGCACCGATCGCCAGAAGGTGATGCCGCACCGTGCTCATGGTCCGGATGGTGTGCTTTCCGTGCCGCTCCGCCTTAACCGCCGTTGCTCCTCCTCCTTGCGGCGTTCGGCATCCTCCACCAGCTTGCGCTCGCCGGCCGCCTGCTTCCGATCACGATCGCGGGCCCGCTGGTTCTCCTCCAGTTCCACGCTGTAGATCACCCCCAATCCACCCTCCATGATGTCGCCGTCGAACAGGTCGTAGGCGTTGCGCTGGAAGCCCTTGAGCCGATACCGACCGTTCGGCGTCAGCAGGTAGGTCACCGCATAGTTCAGGGTCTGCGTGGAGTGCACCGTTCCGGTCTGGTCGCTCACCTGGTCGATGCCAAGGGTGCTGCCGACCTGCACATCCAGGCGACCATCGAGGAACTGCTTGCCCACGCTGAGGTCCACGGCGGTGCGCTGGTAGGTGCTCTGCCCCTGCACCTGGTCGTAGGTGTTGATGCCGATGTTGGTGCGGATCCCCTTGATGTGCTCGCCCGCGAACCGGTTGAGCTGTTCGCTCAGGATGTTGTTCAAGGTGCTCCGCGAGGCACGGGCGGCCCATTCACCCGCATCCGCTGCTCCACCCCCTTCGATGAAGCCGCCCAGCACCAGCAGCGCGAACACCTGCCGGTCGCGCTCCTCATCCTGCTCGGGACGGGCCAGTTGGTCCAGCCGGTCGCTCACCTCCGGATAGGTCCGCCGGTACTGCTCGTCCAGACCCAGGGAGAACCCGATCTCCGGGCTGGACACCGTTCCTTCGATGTGGACCACGACATCGAACGGCAGCGGGGCCTGAAGGCGGTTGCGCATGCCCTCGGTCATCTCGGCACCGTTCGCGCTCGACACCAGCGGCAGCGCACTGGTGGTCACCGGATGATGGGCGTTCAACCGCATCCGCCCCGTGAGCGGGTCTCCGTCCCAGACCATGTAGCTGGTGCTGTCCAGGCTGAATTGTCGCTTCACCAATCCGTACAGTTCGACGGCGTAGGAACCGTTGAGGATATTGAAGCGGCCGTCGAGGGTGAGCGGCATGCGCTCGTTGAGGCGCACCCGCAGGTCCGCCCTTCCGGAGAACGCCGCCGAGTCGCCCGTCGCGCGATCGAGCACGACCCCGTATTGTCCGCCCGGTTCCACCAACACGCGCACGTCCACGTCCACACTTCCGAACAGGGCCTGCAGGGTGTCGTTCAAGGCCTCCAGCGCGTGGGGACGGTCCGCCTCCGCCTCCGCACCGGTGCGGGAGCGGAATTCCACCACGCCGTCGGCCGTCTCCAGCTCAACGTCCTGCTCCGGCAGCACAATGCTGAACGCACTTCCGCCGAGCAGCCGCGTGGAGCCGCGCACCACCGGTCCGGCCAGGGTGCCGCCCACCTCCAGGTCCAGACCGAGCAGCAATCTGCCGTAGTAGTCGAGGCTGTCCTCCACCGCCGCATCCACCAGCTCGAACCGATCGGTGGTCAGGGACAGGTCCAGGGCGCCTTGCGCCCCATCGAGCACACCCACGCGACCATCGGCGATGAAGCGTCCGCCCAAGGTGTCCATGATGGTCACCCGATCGAGCGCCACTCCTCGAGCGTCCACCCGCAGCTGTTCCGCAGGCAGGGTGTACAGCGATCCGGTGAACACGGGTCGCACCCGCATCCGGTCCGTGGTCAGGGTCCCGTTCAGCCGCGGGCGCGGCAGAAGTCCCTCCAGGCGGACCTCGCCGCGCAGGCCGCCGCCCACCTCCCTTACCTGATCCCGCATCACCACGGCGTAGGGTGCCAGGTCCTCGATCGCGACGGCGAGCGCGCCACGCGCGTCCACAGCCTCGCCGCCCAGGTCGACCGTGCCCTCGGCCTGGATCCGGTTGCGTTCCAGGGTCGAAGCGGCCTGCACCTGCACCGCACCGTTGAGGTTCCCTTCGGCCTTTACGCGGACCGCCCCCAGTTCCTGCGACAACCAGGTGATGCCGTTGGCGTCCAACGCGGCGTTCAATCGTCCGTCGGCGCGCCACGCCACCGTTCCATCCAGGATCCCGTCGATCGTGGGCAGCGAATCCGTTCGGGTGATCAGGTCGAGCACGGTCCCCAGCCGCAGGGCGGAGAGCTTGACATGGCCTTCCTGTTCATCCAGTGCCGCTTCCACACGCTCGGTCCCGTTCGTCAGCACGAGGTCCTCCAACCGGAGGCCTTGCGCGGAGCGCTTGAAGCTGCCGCCTTGTTCCACGCGCCAGGTCCTTCCGGCGAGGATCGGCGCTTCGGGTCCCACACGCAGTCCGAGCTCTTCTCCGGCCGCCGCGATCCTCGCCATCACCCGGTAGCGGAACATCCCCGAAGTATCCGGCACCTGGAGGTCCACGGTGAGGGAATCCGCTTCGGGTGCGCCGCGAAGCACCAGAGGACCGACGCTCTGTTCGCCGTATGCGGCACGTCCGAGGCGCACCTCGAACCGGGGTTCATGCCCGTCGCTGCTTCCCATCACCTTCAGGGAATCGACGCGCAGATCGTCGATGTCGAGCTCATCGAGTTGAAGGTCGATGTCCATCTCGCCAGTGGTGGCGTCAAGGGCCGCATGGCAGGTGGAGAGCCGGATGGACCGTACCTCGGGAGCCACGACACGGGTGAGCCAGTCGGTACGAGGGAGTTCGACATCCACCTGCATCTCCCCGCCCTCCTCCAGGCAGAGCGCGTCACCGGCGAAGCCACTGGCGGGCCAACGCTTCAGCAGGTCGGCCACGGCGCCCGGATCCGCGGAACTGAACGCACTGGCCCGAAGCGCGTCGCTCTCGAGCTCGAGGGTCATCGCGCCGGGCCGCTGCTGGAACCGCAGATCGAGCCCCGCGATGGTGGCGCGTTCACCCGTTCGATGAAGCAACACCGTGTCGCTGGACAGGCCCAGCAGCAGCGTGCTGTCCGAGGCCCAACGCACGTCCAGGTCGATCGGGCCGCTGAAGGCGAGCGGACGCTCCATCAGGCCGGCCTGCTGCAGGTCCACCAGGCCGGCGTCCAGCCGGGCGGCGAGGTGCAGGCTGTCCGGCAGGGTGTTGAGCGAAGCGCGGACGTCCAGGGCGAAGTCGAGCGGCGCCGTGGTGTCCGCAACGAGGAGCCGCAACGAATCGCCCGCGGCCCACCCGTGCACGTCGATCCCACCCAGCTGGTTCCCGGATATCTTGATGTCACCGATCCGGCCATCCAGCGTGGCGACGCGTCGGGGTGAACCGAGATCGGTCCCCTGAAAAGCGAGCGATGCATCCAAGGGCGCCACAGCGGTGTCCCCGGTGATCCGGTGCACCGCCATGTGGCGCAGGTCGATACGGGCGGTGGCGGAGGCCGGCACTTCGCCGGGCGATCCATCGAACGCTGCGGCCACATCGAGGTCGCCCACGTCGCTGCGCACGTGCAGGTCCACCTCGCCATCGCCGGCCTGGTACCGGACCCGACCCTCCACCACGGCACGCCGGGGGGAACGCCCTCCCTCGGGCCACACCGACGCGATGTAGGCCAGCGGCACCTCACCGCAGCGCACCGGGTCGATGTCCGCGTGGAACGTGCTCCGCGCCGGATCGTCCAGACCGGTGGCCGACCCCCGGAGCCGAACGCGGGTCCCTTCATCACCATCCATCGCAAGCCGGAGACTGTCCACACGCTGCAAACCGCCTTCGGCCATGGCGTGCAGCTGCAGCCGGCGGGCCGGCAGGTGCGCATCACCCAGGTGGATGCCGAACGCTTCCAGGTGCGTCTGTGCGGCGCTGGCGACCAGGTCCGCGTCCACCGTGATGCGCGCGGGTACCACGGGCAGGCTGTCGAGCAACGCTTCCAGGGATCCGGGACGCACATCCGCGGCGAAGTCGAGATCCACATCGCTCAGGTGTACGGACCCGTTATCGACACGCATCCGATCGGGCCGCAGGTCGGCCTGCAGGCGCAGCTCCACCACCGGACCCACCTGCGGGGTGGCCTGCAGCCGGTCCACCGAGACGGCGATGCCGTCGTTCCTGTAGCGCGCCCCGGATGCGTCGAGCGCGATCGCGTTCCACACGAGGTGGTCGGCATCCGCAGGACCGGTGGGCGTGGCCTCCGGACCGCTATGGAGCGCCAGGCGGCCTTCGGAGAGGTGCAGGCGGCCACAGGTGATGGCCATGTCGCGCACCCAGTAGCGGAAGCCATCGTTCCGTCCCCGCCAGGGGGCAGGCGCCGGAACCGTCGTGGCTGCCGGACGGGTCGTATCGCCGGCGATCGTCAACCACGGGCCGCGCACCACGGCCTCGTCCACCGCGATCATGCTGCGCCCCAGGTCCATGTCGGTCATCGCGATGTGCGCCTCCGCCAACCCGGTGCTCAAGCGCCCACCGGAACTCCGATCGACCAGGGTGAACCGCAGATCGCCCAGCTCGGCCCGGCGGGCGCCGACATCGATGCCGGTGAGGATCGGCTCCAGGTCCGGATACGTGTCCGGGGTGTCCTCCCCCGGGACCATGTGCATGGCCACATCGGCACCCCGCAGGCGGATGGTGTGCGCCCGGAACCGGAGCGGAGCGAGCTCACCGGCCTCCAGGTCGATGTCCAGCGTATCCAGCCGCACCGCCAGGCCCAGCGCGGAGGGCTCCATCTCCATGCGGTACCGCAGCCGCCGCACGTGCAGGTCCGCGAACGACACCGACCACGCCGAAGGGCCTGTCGTGGTGTCGGCCGGGGCCGATCCGGAGCTGAAGGCATCCACGATGAACTGGAAGTTGAACCGGCCTTCCTGGTCCTGCATCAGCTCGGCCACCACATCGTCCAGGTGGATGTCAGCGATGCGGACGTTCCTGTCCAGCAGGGCCGGCACGTCCAACCGGGCTGCGATGCGGCCGGCGACGAGCAGCGTATCGCCCGGAGGGGTGAAGACCTTCAGGCCGTGCAGCGAGACCCCGATCGGGAACCGCAGGTGCAGGGCCCCCAGCTCAACCCGGGTGTCCAACGTATTCCTGAGCCAGCTGAGCAAGGGCTTGCGAGCCGCGTTCTGCACCGCAGGCACGTACAGGGCCACGCCGAACAGCATCAGCAGGGCCAGCAAGACCGCGACCAGCCAGGCCAGCGCACGAAGCACCAGCCGAAGGGGACGGAACGATCGAGGGGCCATGCGCTGCGAACGCCCAAAGTAGGCAGGTCCATGTTCGCGGCCGTGTGACGAAGCTTAGGGTTTCCGTTACCTTTCGACATGGCCACGGCACCGACCGCCTTCAGATGCATCGTTGGTGTGCTCGGCCTCGCCGCCTGTGGAACCGGGTCTTCCTCCCCCGAGGCAACCAACCGTCCCGCTCCCGTCTCGGTGCAACGGCCGACCGCGGAACCCGTTCATCTGGCGCAACGCGACACGACCGCGCTGCCGGACGGGTCGCCAGTGCTGCCGACCAGCGATGACCAGGTGCTGGCGGACTCCACGGCCGCCTACCTCCTTCGCAGCCTGCGGGACGATCTGCCCGCAATGAGCGCGACGGACCGGCGCTTCCAAGTGCTTCCGGTGGACCTGAACGACGATGGAAGGCCCGAGCGCTTCATCCGGTTCATGTCCCCCTGGTTCTGCGGCTCGGGTGGATGCACCCTGCTCCTGCTCGACGACCAGTGGACCATCCTCACCCGGTTCACGGTGACGGATCCCCCGCTGTTCGCGACCAGCACGCGCACCGATGGATGGCGTGACCTCATGGTCTCCAACGGGGGCCGGTGGAGGATCCTGCACCATGGGGCGGATGGCTACCCGTCAAACCCGAGCGTTGTGCCCCCCACGGATCTCGCCCCATCCGGCCACGACCTGCTCATCTTTCACGACACCTTCGCGCCCTGTCGCACCTGGACCTATTGAGCGCCGTGCTCAAGGCTTGATGTACAACGGCGAGCGCTTCCACAGGTAGCTCAGCGTCACCTTATAGGCGTCGCTCGTGTTCCAGAACGAGGTGCGTTCCTTGTCGTAGAGCCGGTTGCCGTCCCGGTCCATCAATGTCATGGTGATCGAGGTCTCGTAGTTCACCGTGGTGGTGGAGTTGCCGGTCTGCACGTTCCAAATGTTCGTCTTCGTGTCCGACTTTTCCCTGATACCCGTGTAGCCTCCCTTGGTGGTATTGGTCGAGGTCCCCTTTGTGTTGCGGGCCACCACGCCCATCACCACTTTTTCCACGCCCAGGATCGAGCACAGTTCATCGGAGAGGTGGTCGCGTACCTCATCCAGTGGGATGCCGTGCTTCAGGAGCAGCGCGTTGGTCTTCATGGGATCCTGGTACACGTTGCCGCTCGGCGCGCTGTTGAACAGCCGGAAGCACTCGTCCTGGATCTGCCGCGCCAACTCGGGGTTCGGGGCCGGGCTGGCGTCCGAGATGAAGCGGAACGGCAGGATCGCCACGGAATTGGCGGCAGCCTTATCAGAGCGAACCGGGCTCATCGCCGACGCACCGCCCTCGGTGCTCTGCATCGCGTTGAAGACCTCCTGCCGACCGCTGGCGAAGTCGATCTTGAAGATCTCGTCACGCTTGTAGCTGTACTCCACCACCTCGTCCTCATGCACGAAACCGATCCCCGCCTCCGTCACTTTCGTCACCTTGCCCCGGTGCTCGGTGCCGTTGAGCATGTGCACGATGTCCACCTTTCCCGATTGTGCGTGGGCGAACAGCGGCAACAGGGCAAGCAGGAGGGGGAGAAGGATGCGCATGGAGGGGGTTATTGGGGCGGTAAAACTATGCAGGCCCCGGCAGCCTTGTATGACGATCGCCACCCCATGGACCATCATCGCGCACCGCCCTAAGGGATGAGTGGCGCTCTCCCCTGACGGTCCTCGGGAGACGGTCCCGCAGGGCCAGCGCGGCGATCTCCTTGATCCGGACAGTACAGGACGCGTGCAAGCCCCCTCCTGAGCAGCGAACGCTCGCTGCTCCGCACAAGGAGGGGAACGGGGTGGTTTCCGCTTTCCATGAAGAATGCGGCGTGACTGAGTTGAAACCTCCCCCGGCCCCTCCTTGCACGGCGCGTGGAGCGATCCACGCGCAGGAGGGGGGTTCATGGCGTGCGGGTAGCGTCGCGATGACAGCGGGGGAAAGGGCGATCGCTTCGCCCGCAACGCCGGCCTCGCGAGGACGGCGGGGGGTACGTGCGTCCTCAGCGCGCCTCCCACTCGGCCCAGCTGGTGGCCGTCTCCTGCAGGCGGGCCGCCGCCAGCAGCACCCCGGCCGGTAGCTGCGGCGCCAACTCCTCCACGATGGCCAGGAGGATGTTCTCGCACGTGGGCTGCCAGGGGGTGAGGATCACCCGGCCGAAGAGCGGGTTGGCCGCATCCACCGTGCCGCGCTCCTGCTCGTGCAGGAAGAGCGCATGGTCGTAGCGGTCCACGATGGGCTTCACTAGGCGCTTGAGGTCGGCGAAGTCGATCACCATGCCGTCCTTGGGGTGGCCGGGCGCCACGGTGGGCGTGCCGGCGATGGTGATGTCCAGCACGTAGCTGTGGCCGTGGATGTTCGCGCACAAGCCATCGTGGCAGCGCAGGGCGTGGGCCATCTCGAAGGTGAAGCGCTTGGTGACGCGGACGGTGCGGTGGATGCTCATGGGTTCCGGACGAAGGACGCCCGTTGGGGCCCGCGAAGATCGCAAGCGGCCGCGGTCCGCCGTTCCTTCGCAGCGCGATGCGGCGCCTCCTGCTCCTCCTTTCCCTCGGTCCGATCGGCCTCGCGGCAGCGGCCCAGCGCGTCACCAGCGCGAATGCCAACCTATGGCTCTCCCACTGGGGCGATCACCGGCTGGCCGCCCGGTGGAGCGTGCACACCGAGGGCCACTGGCGCCGGGCGGGGCTGGGCGAGCATGCGCAACAGCTGCTGCTGCGGCCTGCGGTCAACTTCCACCTGCACGACCAGGTGCTGCTCACCCAGGGCTACAGCTATTACGAGAACCACAGCTACGGCACCCACCCCATCCGCTTCGCGAACCACGAGCACCACCTCTACCAGCAGGTGCAGCTCACCCAGCCCATCGGCCGCGTGGGCCTGCAACACCGCTTCCGCATGGAGGAGCGCTTCATCGCCCGCCTGGTGCCTTCATCGGATGACCCGAACACGGCGGTGTTCGACCGATACGTGTACCAGAGCCGCTTCCGCTACCGCGTGTGGGTGACCGTGCCGCTGAACCGCCCCACCGTGGAACCCGGCGCCTTCATGGCCAACCTGTACGATGAGGTGTTCCTGAACTTCGGCGACAGCCAGCGGCTCGACCTGATCCAGCAGAACCGGATCTCCCTTCTCTTCGGGTACCAGGTGAGCAAGCCGGTGAACGTGCTGCTCGGCTACCTGTACCAGACCATCCAACGGCCGGGGGCGGCGAACGGCGCCGACCTCATCGAGCTGAACAGCACGCTGCACCTGGCGGTGGTGTGCAACCTGGACCTGCGGAAGGTGAAGCGCGCCCCGTAGGCATCCGCCTACTCCTCCTCGCCGCTGTTCATCAGGACCGACAGCAGCGTGTACGCGCCCTCCACCACCACAGGCCTCCCGCGCAGTTCCGCGGGCGGTTCCAGGAGCTCGAGGAACCCGTACTCCTGCGCCCCGGTGGTCACAGGGACCAGCGTGTAACTGCTGTCGGCGTTCGCGATGAACACGGCCTGGCCTTCGCCGGTGCGCACCACGGCGCCCTCCGGAACGCACCACACGCTGTCCGTGCGGCTCTCCAGCGTGGCGCTCATGGCCATGCCCGGCACCAGGTCGCGCGGGGCCTTGGTGAAGTGGCAGTGCACCACCGTGCTGCGGTCGCTGTCCAGGCTGCGGCCCACCAGGATCACCTCGGCCTCGTACTCGTCCTGCGGGTGTGCCGTGGGCCGCGCGTGCACCTCCTGGCCTTCGCGCACCTTCGGCAGGTCCTTCTCGAACACGGTGAGCGCAAGGTGGATGTCCTTCGGGTCCACCAGTTCGAAGAGCACGTCCGTGGGCTGAACGTACCGGCCGATGTTGACCTTCACACTGCTCACCCACCCGTGGATGGGCGAGCGCAGCGCCACGCTGCGGGAGATGTTGTCGGCGGTGAGCTTGGCGGGGTCGATGCCGATGAGGCGCAGTTGCTCGGCGAGCGCGCGCAGCGTCACGGTCTGGGTGTTCAGTTCGGTGGACACCTCCTGGAACACCTTGTCGCTTGTGGTCTTCGATGCGTTCAGGGCCTTCTGCCGCTCGAAGTCCAGGCGGAGCAGGTCCACGCGGCCTTGCGCCACCAGGTAGTCCTGTTGCAGTTGGATGAAGCGCGCATCCTCGAGCAGGGCGAGCGCCTGGCCCTGCTGCACCTCCATGCCGGGGAGCAGGTCGGTGCTGCGCAGGTAGCCTCCGAGCGGTGCGCTCACGCTCACCAGGTTCTGCGGCGGCACTTCGATCACGCCCTGCACGGGCAGCAGCACGCCGAGCGAGCGGCGTTCCATGGTGGAGGTGGCCACACCGGCGTTCGTGCGCTGCTCCGGCGTGAGCCTGACGTTGTGCGCGCTGGTGGGCGGGGTCTCTTCCGCGGCTTGCTCGGGCGCGGTGGAACAGGCGGTGGCGAGCAGGAGGAGAAGCACGACGGGCGCGCAGGCCGTGTTCGTGGGGATGGCATGGGTGCGCATGGGATGCGAGGGGGTCATTGTTGGTCGTAGGACTCGAGCTCGATGCTGATGCGGCCCAGGGCCAGGAGCGCATCGAGGTGCTCCAGGGTGAGTTGGATGGCCTGTCCGTTCAGCAGGCTCCATTCCAGGCGATCGATCTGGCCGTTGGAGAAGGCTTCCTCCGCAGCCTTGCGGAGCTGGACGGCCTCCACGGTGCCGCCTTGTTCCAGTGCTTCCACGCGGCCCAGCTGGGCGGTGTAGCGTTCACGCAGTTGCCGCAGCTGCGTGCGGATCTCCAGCTCCAGCGCGTCCACCTCGTTCAGCGCGCGCTCATGATCGATGCGTGCGGCCTTCGTGCGGGCGTCCTGCGCGCCGAAGAACAGCGGCACACCGATGCCGGCCTTCACGGTGGTGAAGCGGTCGCCCCGGTCGTAGATCACGGCGCCGTCGGGTACGGAAGGCGACGCGTTCAGGGTCATGGACGACACGCCGAACGTGAGGCCGGGCAGCATGCTGGAGCGTTCGGACCGCCAGCGCGCCTCCGCCGAGCGCTCCTGTTCCCGCATGGCGCGCACCAACGGATGCCTGGCCACGGCGCTGTCCCCGGGGATCGCCGAAGGCAGCAGCTTCAGATCGCCGGGCACCGTGCGCACGGGCACGGAACTGTTGACCAGTTGCTGCAGGCGCGCGTTGGCCTGCGCCCATGCGGCCTCCACCTCCTGCAGCCGCGCGTGGATCAGCATGGCCTGTGAGCGGGCTGTGGCCCGCTGCAGGGCGTTGGCCGCACCCCGATCGAAGCGCTGCTGCTCACCGGCCACGGCCGCGCGGTGTATGCTGTCGGCGGTCGTCAGCTCGGTGCGCATGCGCTCGAGCACGCGCACTTCGTGGTAGGTCCGCCGCACATGCACACGCAGCTCGCGTTCGCGCAACGCCTGTTCCCAGCGCAGCCCGGCCGCCGTGTGCTTCAACATCTTCCGGCGCTGGGCGTACACACTGGGGAAGGCGAGGCTCTGGTCGATGGCGATACGGTCGTCGTTGGCGTTGGTGTTGAGCTGGCCGTACTCGTAGGTCACGGCGGTGCGCGGCAGGTCCCAGGCCTCGCCGATCATCCGTTCACCGGCGTCGGTGCGCAGGGCGGCCCCGCGCAGCATCAGGTTGTTCCGCAGCGCGCTGTCCACGGCCTGTTCCACGGTGAGCACCTGCTCGGTCGCTTGCCCGTGGGACCATGAGGGGATGAAGAGGAGCAGCACCACCGTCGCGGCGGCCAGAGCACCTCCTCCGCTGGTGCGCTTGTTCCGCGTGCGGAAGACGAGCATGTACAGGGCGGGCAGTACGAAGAGCGTGAGGACCGTGGCGGTGATGAGGCCACCGATCACCACGGTGGCCAGGGGGCGTTGCACCTCGGCGCCGCTGCCGTTGCTCAGGGCCATGGGCAGGAAGCCGAGCGAGGCCACACTGGCCGTCATCAGCACCGGGCGCAGGCGGTTGGCGGTGCCGGTGCGGATGCGCGCGGCCACGTCCTTCATCCCGTCCTTGCGCAGGTGCTCGAACTCGCTGATGAGCACGATGCCGTTGAGCACCGCCACGCCGAAGAGGGCGATGAAGCCCACACCGGCCGAGATGCTGAAGGGCATGCCGCGGCCCCACAGGGCGAACACGCCGCCGATGGCGCTGAGCGGCACCGCGCTGAACACGAGCAGGCTCAACTTCAGGCTGCCGAAGGCGAAGTAGAGCAGGAGCAGGATCAGCAGCAGCGCGATGGGCACGACCACGCTGAGGCGCTGCTTGGCCTCGATGAGGTTCTCGAAGGTGCCACCGTAGGTGATGAAGTAGCCGGCGGGCAGCTTCAGCTCCGCGTCCACCTTGCCCTGCAGGTCGGTCACGATGCTCTGCACGTCGCGGCCGCGCACGTTGAAGCCCACGGTGATGCGGCGCTTGGCGTCCTCCCGCTGCACCTGGTTGGGCCCGTCGATCACGTCCACCTTGGCCAGCAGGCTCAGGGGCACGGGCTTGCCCATGGGTGTGGGCACCAGCAGGCGCTGCACATCCGTCAGTTCGGTGCGGCTCTGTTCCCGGGCGCGCACCACCAGGTCGAAGCGGCGCTCGCCCTCGAACACCTGCCCGGCCACGCTGCCGGCGAAGGCCGTGCGCACCACGTCGTTCACGGCCTCCACGTCGAGGGCGTAGCGCGCGAGCGCGTCGCGGTCGTGCTTCACCACGATCTGCGGCAGGCCGCCCACGCGCTCCACGTACAGGTCCTTCGCGCCTTCCACACCGTTCACGAGCGTGCCGAGCTTCTCGCCGTAACGCGCCAGGGTGTCGAGGTCCTCGCCGAAGATCTTGCACACCACGTCCTGGCGCGCACCGGTCATCAGTTCGTTGAAGCGCATCTGCACGGGGAATTGGAAGCCGAAGCTCACGCCGGGGACCGCGCTCAGTGCGCTGCCCATCTTCTCGGCGAGCTCATCGAAGCTCTCCGCGCTGGTCCATTCCTTCTTGGGCTTCAGGATCACCATCATGTCGGCGGCCTCGATGGGCATGGGATCGGTGGGGATCTCGCCGCTGCCGATCTTGCTCACCACCTTCACCACTTCAGGGAACTGCGCCTTCAGGATGCCCGCACCTTTCTTGCAGGCATCCACCGAGGCGGACAGCGAGCTGCCGGTGAGCAGGCGCGTCTCCACGGCGAAGTCGCCCTCCTCCAGCTCGGGGATGAACTCGCCGCCCATGGAGCCCAGGATGCCGCCGGCCAGCAGCAGCAGCACCAGCGCGCCCACCACGAGCCGCAGGGGTTTCGCGATGGCGGTGTCGAGCCAGCGGCGATAACCACGGCCCAGGCGTTCCATCATGCGGTCGGTCCGGGTGGCCGGCGCATCGGTGCGCTTGCTCAGGAACAAGGCGCTCATCATGGGCACGTAGGTGAGGGAGAGGATGGCGGCGCCCAGCACGGCGAAGGCCACGGTCTGTGCCATGGGCTTGAACATCTTGCCCTCGATCCCCTGCAGCGAGAGGATGGGCAGGTACACGATGAGGATGATCACCTGGCCGAACATGGCGGAGTTCATCATGCGGCTGGCGCTGCTGCGCACCACCTCGTCCATCCGCGCCTGGTCAAGCCGCCCGGTGCCGCGATGTGCGCCGCCGTGCATGTGGTGCAGCACCGCCTCCACGATGATCACCGCACCGTCCACGATGAGGCCGAAGTCGAGCGCACCCAGGCTCATGAGGTTGCCGCTCACGCCGAACAGGTTCATCATGATCACGGCGAAGAGCATGGCCAGCGGGATCACCGAGGCCACCACCAGGCCGGCCCGCAGGTTGGCGAGGAAGAGCACCAGGATCAGCACCACGATCAGCGCGCCTTCCATCAGGTTGGTCTCCACGGTGTGGATGGCGTTGTTCACCATCTTGGTGCGGTCCAGGAAGGGCTCGATCACCACGCCTTCCGGCAGGGTCTTGGCGATCTGCGCGATGCGCTCCTTGACGTTCCTCACCACTTCGCTGGAGTTGGCGCCCTTCAGCATCATCACGATGGCGCCGGTGGCCTCCTCCTGGTCGTGCACCAAGGCTCCGTAGCGGGTGGCGGTGCCCAGACGCACCTCGGCCACATCGCGCAGCAGCACGGGCGTGTGGTCGGGCAACACCTTCACCTGGATCGCACGGATGCCGTCCATGTCCTCCAGCAGGCCCTCGGTGCGGATGAACAGGAGCTGTGGCCCCTTCTCGATGTAAGCGCCGCCGGTGTTGGCGTTGTTGCGGGCCACGGCATCGAACACGTCGGCGAGCGTGATGCCCATGGCGCCGAGCCGCTCGGGGTCCACGGCGATCTCGACCTGCTTCAACAGCCCGCCGAAGCTGCTCACGTCGGCCACGCCCTCGGTGCCGATGAGCTGCCGGCGCACGATCCAGTCCTGGATGGTGCGGAGCTCCATGGGGCTGTAGCGGCCCTCGTAGCCGGGCCTGGGCTTCACCACGTACTGGTAGATCTCGCCCAGGCCGGTGGTCACCGGACCGAGCTCGGGCTTGCCGAGGTGCTCGGGGATGGTGAGCTGCGTGAGGCGCTCGGTGACCTGCTGCCGCGCCCAGTACACATCGGTGGCATCGTCGAAGACGATGGTGACCACGCTGAGCCCGAAGCGGCTGAAGCTGCGCTGCTCGATGATGCCGGGCACGTTGCGCGTGGCCTGCTCGATGGGGAAGGTGATGAGGCGCTCGATATCACCGGCGCCCAGCGCAGGGCTCACCGTGATCACCTGCACCTGGTTGTTGGTGATGTCGGGTACGGCGTCGATGGGCAGCCGCGTGACCTGATAGGCCCCGGTGGCGATGAGGCCCAGTACCAGCAGGCCCACGATGAGCTTCTGTTGGATGGAGAAGGCGATGATGCGGTCCAGCATGAGGATGCGGAATGGGTGTGAAAGGCACCGGTGCACCGCGTGTGGCGGTTCATCGGTCCGGCCGGACCAGCAGGAACAGGAAGGTGCGGCCTGGGATCAGGCCAGGGGACGAGGGGGCCTCAAGAGCGCGCCCACGTGGCCACGAAGCGGCCTACCGGCGACCGGCAGGGGCCGATCGCGATCGGCGGCGGCCTCGGGGAAGCTCACCACCGCCAGGGCCTCGGAACTGATGATCTTGGTGACGCAGTGGTCGGCCACCATGCCGTGATGGTGGTGATGATACGGAAGTGAACCGTGTTCGCCGTGATCGCTCTCCTCGTGGGCATCATCGGCGTAATGCTCCACCAGGTAACCGGAGAACGTAAGGTCCTGCTCCTGCTGAAGGTGGTGGGCAAAGTGGAGGAAGAGCATGGGCAACCGGCCCAGCTCCGGGCTCAACAGATGCGCTTGGAGCCAGAGAACGAGGGCGATGCGCAGCCAGGGGGTCATGCGTGGACGAAGGTAGGTGCGGGGAACTTGGCGCACCGCTGACCACCATCAGGTCCTGGGTCCAACGCGGAGCATCCGGATCGAGGGGATGGCGATGCGCGTTGCGGCCGATCCAGTGCGCGCCCGCCGGAGGTCCGGTCGTTGCTCATGGAACGACGACGCGCGCCGCGGACCGGTGCGCACCATCGTCGACCACGAACAGATAGACACCCGCCCCAAGACCGTTGAACGATACGCCGTTCGCGCCTCGTGCGGTCCCGAGGTGCCGCCCCTGCATGTCGAACACCTGCATGGTCGAGGGTCCGGACGCCCCTTGCGGCAGGTCCTCCACGTGGACCGTGTTCAGATCCACAACGAAGCGCGCCCCGGATCCGGCCGTGGCCGGATCATCCATGGTCACCATTCCGCTGGCCGTGTTCCAGTTGAGCCTGGTCACGAACCCATCCTGGGATCCGCCGATCGATGACTGATGCGAAGGATTGGTGGCCACGTTGGTCTCTGAGAACGTGAACCCTCCCACGATGATGCTGACGTCCGAACCACTGGTACGCAGGCTCACCGCCGCGCCCTGGTCGGTCTGGTCGCCGCCGATGTACCCCGACCAGAGCTTCGCCCCGCTGCTGGAATAGGCGCCCACGAAGGCATCCTGCGAACCGTTCCACGTGGGGTCCCACGAGCCGGAAGTGCCCAGCGATCCACCTGCACCGCCGGTGATGATCGCGGTGCCATCGCTGGTGCCCACCACGTCATTGACCACGTCGTCGACCGCGGTGTAGTAACTGCCGACGTAGGTGGCCCATTGGCGCGTGCCGCTGATCGAGAAGGAGGCCAGATAGCCATCGCCCACGCTGCCACCGATGTATCCCGGAGCGGATTGCGCCACACCGGACGTTCCCAGCCCGGTGGTGGATGTGGTGCGCCCCACAAGTGCGATGCGGTCCAAGGCGAGGAACGCCGCACTGGTCCCGGTCTCTGCGCCCGGACCGCCGAAATAGGTGCACCACTGCATCTGGCCGGAGACGCTCAATCGCGCCAGGAAGGCATCGGACGAGCCTCCCAAGGCGGTGTCCCACGCACCGGTGGTGGCCACCCCCGCAGGTGACGATGTCGTGCCCGAAACGATGATCGACGTGCTGCCCAGGAACGTACGGACATTCACTCCCAAGGCCTCATCGCTCTGGGTGCCGCCGATGTACGTGCTCCATATCCGCCCGCCGGCATCGTCGAAGCGGGCCACGAAGGCATCCGTTCCGCCGCCGAAGGTGATGTCACCCGTGGTGGCCATCCCTGTGGCGTTACTGGTGCTTCCGACCACGGTGCTCACGCCGCTTTCATTCAAGGAGATGTCATGGATCAGATCGTACGCGGGGCCGCCATAATAGGTGCACCATTGCAGCGCGCCGGAGCTGCTGAAGCGGGCGATGAACCCGTCCACCGTGCCGGCGAGGGCGGGTTGAAAGGTCCCTGCCGTGCCCAGGCCCGGGTTCTTCGTGTACCCGGCGATCGCCACGCTGGTGGAGTTCGCCGAGCAGGTGACCGCACGACAGGGCTTCCCGCCATCATTGCCGAAATAGGTGGCCCACTGGCGGATACCGTTCGCATTGAACTTCACGAGCATCGCTCCGGGGTAGCCTGAATAGAACTGGTCGAACGCGCCGGTGGTGGCGATGTTGTTGGCCGAGAGCGTCTCACCCGTGGCGTAGACGTTGCCCGCCGGGTCGTTCGCCACACCGGCGACATTGTCCGCAAGGCTTCCACCGTAGAAGGTGCTCCAGCTCACCACGGGTACGGGATCGATCACCAATGTGCCCGGTCGATCATCCTCGCGAACGAATCCGAAGGAGCCGTCCTCATGGACCCGATATCGCACATCCGCGCGGGTCTTCCGGCCGTTCACCTCCGACCAGCTCATCGGCAGCACCTCCCGCATCCGTCCTTCCCCCCACGCGAACACCAGCGCACCGTCCGGATCCAGTGAAAGAACCGCGCCGTCCACCTTGAACCGCACATCGCTCAAGCGCCCACCGGGATGCACGATGACCTCGTACTTGAACCGGTCATCCTCCATCATGCAGCGCAGGTCGACCCCGGGCCATGGACCGGTGTAGGTCACCGTCGAGCAGTGGTGGACATCGGTCGCGCCGCCCTCACCAATGGCTTCGGAGTAGAAATTCAGATGGTCCTCGCTCGTGCCACCGGGCTCCAGGCCGACATGCGGATCACCGTTCACGAAGCGCAGGTCGATGCGATGAAAGCGGAAGGTCCGTCCCTGGCTTTCATCGAGCGGCTCCGCATCCTTGGCCGGATGTTCCTCCACCCGATAGGTGTCGTATGTGATCCCATCCCCCTGCAACCGCACGTTGAGGCCCGGCCGTGCCAGCATGTACTTCACCTGGGGCACAGGTTCCAGGTCCTGATCGCGCACTTGGCCATGATTGGCCATGAACCCTTCATGCTGCCCGTCGGCCTGCGCGACGGTGAGAAGGAGGAACATGACAAGGGAGGATGCCTGCGCAGCTGAACGGTCCATGGGGGTGGTGGGTTCTGGATCACGAAAGTGTGGTGCGGCGACCGTGTGCACCGGTGCATCCGAGCGAGCGGATGTCCTGTCGAGGGAACGGCTTCGCAGGCACTTGTCCGCACATCACGACCGCTGCGGTGCATGTGCCTCGCACGGGGGAAAAAGGTCCCCCATCCGGGTCGGTGCCGCCTGGCGACGCTCCAGCCCAGACCGGGAACGATGTTGGACCCTGCGACGTGCACCGTCCGGCCGGAAATGCAGAAGCCCCGGCCTTCCGACCGGGGCTTCACGTTGATGCTGGACGACTTACAACAGCGTCGTCGGGCACACGTACTCCGTCACCTTCACGCCGGTCTTCTTGATGCCATTGAAGCCGGTCTCCACGTCCACGAAGTCGTCCCACCCGCGCTGCTTCAGGATGCTGGCGGCGATCATGCTGCGGTAGCCGCCGGCGCAGTGCAGGATGAAGGGCTTGTCCTTCGGGAACTCGGCAAGGTGCTCGTTGATGCGGTTGAGCGGCACGTTGATGGCGCCTTCCACATGCTCGCTATCGTACTCGCTCTTCTTGCGCACGTCGAACACCAGCGGCTCGGTGGCGTAGCGCTTGGCGAACTCATCCGCACTGATGCGCGATACCCTGTCCACCTCCTTGCCCGCGGCCTTCCAGGCGTCGAACCCGCCGGCGAGGTGGCCGATGGTGTGATCGTAGCCCACCCGGCTGAGGCGGATGATGCTCTCCTCCTCCTTGCCCGGCTCGGTGACCAGGAGGATCGCCTGCTTGATGTCCGGGATCATCTCGCCCACCCACATGGCGAAGTTGCTGTCCAGCCCGATGTTGATGCTGTTGGGGACGAAGCCCTTCGCGAACTCGGCCGCTGGACGCGTGTCCAGCACCAGCGGGCGCTCCTCAGTGGCCACGACCTCGAAGTCGTGCACGCTGAGCGCACGCTTGCCGCGCTCCATCACGGTGTCCAGGCTCTCATAGCCCTGGATGTTCATGAGCACGTTCTTGGGGAAGTAGCCCGGCGGCGGCGTCAGGCCGGTGAGCAGCGCCTTCTTGAACTCGTCCTTGGTGAGGGCCGGGTTGAGCGCATAGTTGGTCCGCTTCTGGTTGCCCAGGGTATCCGTGGTCTCCTTGCTCATCATCTTGCCGCACGCACTGCCGGCCCCGTGGTTGGGGTACACGATCAGGTCATCGCTCAACGGCATGATCTTGTTGCGCAGCGAGTCGTAGAGGTGCCCCGCGAGCTTGTCCTCCGTGAGGTCCGCGATCACGTGCTGGGCCAGGTCGGGGCGTCCCACATCGCCGATGAAGAGCGTGTCGCCGGTGATGAGGCCGTGCTCCCTGCCGTTCTCATCGATCACCAGGTAGGTGGTGCTCTCCATGGTATGGCCGGGCGTGTGGATCGCCTTCACCTTCGTATTGCCCACCTGGAACAGCTCACCGTCCGTGGCCACATGCGCCGCAAAGCCGGGCTTGGCCGTGGGGCCGTACACGATGGTGGCGCCCGTCTTCTTCGCCAGGTCGAGGTGTCCGCTCACGAAGTCGGCGTGGAAGTGCGTCTCGAAAACGTACTTGATCTTCGCCTTGTCCGCCGTGGCGCGGTCGATGTAGGGCTGCACTTCGCGAAGCGGGTCGAAGATGGCCGCCTCGCCATTGCTCTCCAGGTAGTACGCTGCGTGGGCGATGCACCCGGTGTAGATCTGTTTGATGGTCATGG
>CALMPI010000008.1 GCA_937872175.1 uncultured Flavobacteriales bacterium
GCTGGAAGCTGGAGGCTGGAAGCTGGAGGCTGGAGGCTGGAAGCTGGAGGCTGGAGGCTGGAAGCTGGAGGCTGGAAGCTGGGGGCTCGAAGCTGGAGGCTGAAAGCTGGAAGCTGAAGGCTGGAAGCTGGAGGCTGGAGGCTGGAAGCTGGAGGCTGGAAGCTGGAGGCTGGAAGCTGGAGGCTGGAAGCTGGAGGCTGAAGGCTGGAAGCTGGAGGCTGAAGGCTGGAGGCCGAAGGCTGGAAGCTGGAGGCCGGAAGCTGGAGGCTGGAAGCAGGAAGCCCGTTCCTGACGCCGGATAGCCGAACTGCGCCGACGCCGACTACCTTTACACCCCGTGATCGCCGATCCATCATCGGTGCGGTCCACAAGGCGATGACGGGTTCCACCAAGTACATCTTCGTCACCGGCGGGGTGACCAGCAGCCTCGGCAAAGGCATCATCAGCGCCAGCCTGGCCAAGCTGCTGCAGGCGCGCGGCTTCACGGTCACCATCCAGAAGCTCGACCCCTACATCAACGTCGATCCCGGCACCCTGAACCCCTACGAGCATGGCGAGTGCTTCGTGACGGAGGATGGCGCCGAAACGGACCTGGACCTCGGTCACTACGAGCGCTTCCTCGATGTGCCCACCACCAAGGCGAACAACGTCACCACGGGGCGCATCTACCAGAACGTCATCAACAAGGAGCGGCAGGGCGAATACCTGGGCAAGACCGTGCAGGTGATCCCGCACATCACCGACGAGATCAAGCGGCACATCCAGGCCCTGGGCCGCCGTGGCATCTACGACTTCGTGATCACCGAGGTGGGCGGCACGGTGGGCGACATCGAGAGCCTGCCGTACGTGGAGGCCATCCGCCAGCTGAAGTGGGAGAAGGGCCGCGACTGCCTGGTGGTGCACCTCACCCTGCTGCCCTTCCTGCACACCACCGGCGAACTGAAGACCAAGCCCACCCAGCACAGCGTGAAGGAGCTGCTGAGCCTGGGCGTGCAGCCGGACGTGCTGGTGTGCCGCACCGAGCACCCCATGCACAAGGGAATGAAGGACAAGATCGCCCTGTTCTGCAACGTGGACGCGCAGGCCGTGATCGAGAGCCGCGATGCCGACACCATCTACGACGTGCCCCTGCTGATGCTGGAGGAGAAGCTGGACGAGGTGGTGCTGCAGAAGCTCGGCGTGTCCACCTACCCCGCTGCCGACCTCACGGCCTGGAAGGACTTTCTGCGGCGCTACAAGGAGCCCAAGGGAGAGGTGCACATCGGCCTGGTGGGCAAGTACGTGGAGCTGAAGGACGCCTACAAGAGCATCAAGGAGGCGCTGGAGCACGCCGGTGCCGAGAGCGAGACCAAGGTGCACATCAAGTGGGTGCACAGCGAGAAGCTCACGGCCAAGAACGTGGTGAAGCAGCTCGGCGGCCTCAGCGGCATCCTGGTGGCGCCCGGCTTCGGCAACCGCGGCATCGAAGGCAAGATCGAAGCGATCAAATACGCCCGCGAGAACAAGGTGCCCTTCCTCGGGATCTGCCTGGGCATGCAGTGCGCGGTGATCGAGTTCGCCCGCCACGTCCTGGGCCATGCCGATGCCAACAGCACCGAGATGAACGCCGACACCACGCACCCGGTGATCGCCATGATGGAGGAGCAGAAGGCCATCGTGAACAAGGGCGGCACCATGCGCCTGGGGGCCTATCCCTGCGCCATCACCGAAGGGTCGCTGGCATCGCGCATCTACCGGAAGAAGCAGGTGAGCGAGCGGCACCGCCACCGGTTCGAGTTCAACAACGCCTACCTCGACGCCTACCGCGACGCCGGCATGCTGGCCACCGGCATGAACCCGCAGGGCAAGCTGGTGGAGATCGTGGAGCTGAAGGACCATCCCTGGTTCGTGGGGGTGCAGTTCCACCCCGAGTACCGCAGCACCGTGGCCAAACCGCACCCGCTCTTTGTGGCCTTCGTCCAAGCCGCGGTGAAGGAACGGGCCCAGGTGGCGCAGCGGGCGGAAGCCTAGCGGGTGCGCATGTGCTCATGTGCTCATGTGAGCATGTGCTCATGTGAGCATGTGCTCATGTGAACATGTGCCCATGTGACCATGTGACCAAGCGAACCGAGCGTGGGCCTAGCGGGTGGACCACATGGGCACATGGAGTATAGACCATACGGACGTGCACATGAGCGAGCGGCCCATGGACCGGATCATTCGATCGGGTTGAGTACCTTTCCGGAAACTCAAGCATCATGGAACGCCCAACGCCCAACGCCCTCGCACGCCACGCGGACGCGTAGCTGGTCAGTTTTCCTGTTCTTCATTTTCCTCGCGATCACCGAGGATCACTGCGCAGCTCAGTACACGGTGTACAACACAACGAGCGACTCTTGGGATGTGGCGATCAAGTATGATGGTGGCAATCAGTCGTCCACCACCACGTGCGCACCCGGTATGACCCTCATCACCACGGTCTATGATATCATCGAGGTCCGGGTCTATTGCGTCGGCGTAACGAATGACCCCTCCCCATTGGTTTGGGATCAATGCACGGGAAGGATCTTCGACTCTGGTTACGCGAATTGCGTGAGCTATGAGGTCGGTGTTGATTTCAGCCATTGCCTCGACCCAGGCTGCCAGTACTTCACGTGCGACGATCGGGAATGCACGATCTTCATCCCATGACCGTTCACCGGGCGACCTGGATGGGTGTGTTCCTGCTGATCGCAGCGGGCCGAACGGCCAATGGCCAATCGATGGTCGATCACCGATGGGATCATTGGTATTGGGGCGAGAACAACGGTTGGCACTTCGTGAACGATACCGTGGTAACTCTTCCTGGCAGTCCACTTCCACTGACATTCAAATCTGTGGCGATGTCCGATCCGAGCAGCGGAGACCTGCTCTTTTACGGCGATCTGGTCACATTATGGAACGCGGATCATCAGCCCTTGGCGAACAACGTGGGCAGTTTCTCCAGTATCGGAGGCTCACCACAGGTGGTCACCCTGAGCGCTGAACCGGACAAGCACATCCTGATCTTTTTCGCCGAATCGAATGGTCCGCCTTCTGCCGGGCTATGGTCGGCGACAGTGGACATGGACCTAGCGAACGGGCTAGGCGACGTGATCGCTCCTGCTGCATTGTTCGCACCAGAACGCGGTCTGAAATGGACTCCAATACCAGCCATCACGACGGATACGACCTGGATCCTGGCCAATGAACCTGCCACAGGTTCATACTACGCCTATCCCTGGACCGTGAACGGTCCCGGTCAAGCAGTGCTGTCCCTTCAAGGAGCAGAACCAACCGGCAACAGCCATCTGATGAAGGTGGACCGGAGTGGAAGTCGGGTGGCGGCCAATACCCAATATGATCAACGGCTGGACCTGTTCCGTTTCGACAGGACGAGCGGTCTGCTTACTGATACCCTGACCGTTTGGATGGCGGACATCGTCGGCATCACTGGTATCGAGTTCGCTCCATCCGGCACCGTGTTATACGTAGCGGTCAACTACTCCATCACTCCACGCATCACGGACGTTCTGCAGTTCGACCTGTCACTTTGGAACCATGCTGCCGTGAACACCTCGCGACGATCAGTGGCCGATTCCCTTCCTGAGGAGCAGCCTGTCGGGAAGCTCCAACTCGGGCCGGACGACCGCATCTACGTGGCACGCGGGCATATGGACAGCACCCATCTTGCGGTGATCATGGCCCCTGAGGCACTTGGCACCGCATGCGACTATCGACCGAACGCCATCCCCCTGTCCGGAGGCCGCACCATCGCGTTCGACGTGTTGAACCTGCCCACGCTGCACTGGCCGATCCCGTCAAATGGGGTGGGACAGGTCGAGACGGGTAACACGGATCGGAGCCATTTGGTCGCATGGCCCAACCCGGCCGCTGATGGGCTCAACATCGCACTTCCTCGATCGTCAGGACCTGGATCGACCATTCACCTGTTCGACGTGGTCGGATCGCTAAAGCGCTCATTCGAAATTGGCAATGATCAAACCTTGTTCATCCCTCGCGGGGATCTGTGTGACGGGTTCTATACCCTGCACCTCCTTCTCGCTGAGGGTCAACATTCGGCCACCACGATCGTGTTCGGCCCATCGCCTTAAGCTGGGTGAGATGGGTTTGGCGATCGGACCGCCCACGTAGTAAACCTTTTGCTGTTGGATCTGGTCGGAGAAGGCAGGTAGGCCAGTAGCGCACCTTGCCTCACTTGAAAAGCGGCCTTGTCGGCGGGCGACATGAACACGACCTGTCCCGCCCTAGCGGGATGGCGTGAGAGCTTGCGGGTGGAGCACATGGGCACATGCTCACATGAGCACATGGACAGATGGCGGACCGGTCCGGGCGCGTGCGGAATGACCATCCCCCCGTCCGGCTATCTTTGCCGCCCCCCGAACGGCGCCTTTTCCGCCAGCCGCCCCCATGGACCGCAATTCGATCATCGGCTTCGCCCTCATCGCCGCCATCCTCATCGGCTACACGGTGTGGACGGCCCCCAGCAGCGAGGAGCTGGCCCGCGCCCAGCGCGAACAGGACAGCCTGGCGCAGCTTGAACTGGAGAAGAAGGCCGCCGAGGCCGAACAGGCCGCCCGCGTGGAGCCCGTGGTGCCCCCGGTGGACGCCTTGCTGGCCGCCGTGCCCGACAGCCTGCGCGACAGCGTGAACGTGGACAGCCTGCGCGACCTGGCCCTGGTGCAGCGCTACGGCATCTTCCATCCCGCGGTGAGCGGCCCCACCGAGCAGGTGCTGATCGAGAACGACAAGCTGCAGATCGGCATCAACACCCACGGCGGCCGCCCCGAGGTGATCCGCCTGAAGGACTACCGCACCTACTCTGGACAACCGCTGCTGCTGCAGGACCCCGACACGGGCAGCTACGCCTACCGCTTCTTCCTGGGCAACCTGGACCTGAGCACCGCCGACCTGCACTTCACCCCGCGGCAGCTGGGGCCGGGCGCCGTGCAGCTCAAGGCCGCCACCACCGATCCCGCCAAGTACCTGCTGCTCACCTACAGCCTGGACAGCAGCGGCCACTTCCTGCACACCGACCTCAAGCTGGTGGGCCTGGAGCAGGAGGTGGACCCCGCGAGCCTCTTCTTCCAGTGGGACCTCTACGGCCAGCCGCACGAGAAGCACCTGCCCTCCGAGCGGCAGAAGAGCAGCATCTACTACAAGTACTTCAACGACGACCGCGACTACCTGAGCGAGACCGAGGAGGAGGACGCCGCCACGCTGCAGGGGCGCACCAACTGGGTGGCCTTCAAGCAGGACTTCTTCACCGTGGCCCTGGTGAGCGACAAGGGCTTCAGCGGCAGCGGCTCGGAGATCGCCGTGGCGTGGAACGAGGCCGACACCGCGTACAGCAAGCGCTACCACGCCAAGCTCTTCTTCGACCACCCGCGCGCCGCCACCGTGGAGCTGCCCATGCGCCTCTACCTGGGGCCCAACCACTACAACACCCTGCGGCGCACGGGCATCGAGCAGTTCGACCGCATCATCGACCTGGGCTGGGGCATCTTCGGCTGGATGAACCGCTGGCTGGTGATCCCCATCTTCAACTTCCTGGACCGCTTCGAGCTCAGCTACGGCATCATCATCCTGGTGCTCACCATCGCCATCAAGCTGCTGCTGATGCCGCTCACCTGGAAGAACTTCGTCTCCAGCGCCCGCATGCGCGCCCTGAAGCCGGAGATGGACGCCATCAACACCAAGCACAAGGACGCCGACCCGCTGAAGAAGCAGCAGGCCGTGATGGACCTGTACCGCAAGGCCGGCGTGAACCCGGCGAGCGGCTGCGTGCCCATGCTGATCCAGCTGCCCATCCTCTATGCCATGTTCCGCTTCTTCCCCAGCAGCATCGAGCTGCGGCAGGAGGCCTTCCTGTGGGCGGACGACCTGAGCAGCTACGACAGCATCCTCAACCTGCCCTTCACCATCCCGTTCTACGGCGACCACGTGAGCCTCTTCACCCTGCTGATGGCCGCCAGCACCATCGTGTACTCGCTGATCAACCAGCAGCAGATGCCGCAGCAGCAGGGCATGCCCAGCATGAAGCTCATGATCTGGATGTTCCCCATCATGATGCTCTTCTTCATGAACAGCTTCAGCGCGGGGCTGAGCTACTACTACCTGCTGGCCAACCTCATCAGCATCCTGCAGATGACGGTGATGAAGAACTGGTTCGTGGACGAGGCCAAGATCCGCGCGCAGCTGGTGCAGAACATGAAGACGCCGCGCAAGAAGAGCAAGTGGCAGCAGCGGCTGGACGAGCTGCAGAAGCAACAGCAGCAGGCCCGCCGCCGCTGATCCCGTGCCCATGCGCCGTGCCCTGCTGATCGCCCTGCCCCTGCTCGGGCTATTCGCCGCCTGCAACGGGCAACGCCCCGCCACCGGCGACGGGGGCGCCACCCCGCGCGACGCCCGCTTCGGCAGCGCCACGGACAGCCTCTTCTTCAGCCTGGAACGCACGCCCTGCCTGGGCACCTGCCCGGCCTACCGCATCCGGGTGTACGCCACGGGCCGCGCCACCTACGAGGGCATCAGCCACGTGGAGCGCAAGGGCCCGCACCAGGCCACGCTGGACCGGCAGGTGCTGGAGGCCCTGCTGCGCGAGGCCGAGGCCATCGGCTTCTTCGACCTGCAGGATAGCTACGACCGGCCGGTGACCGACATCCCCAGCACGCGCCTGCGGATGGTGAGCGGCACCCGCGACAAGTCCATCCTCGCCCGCACCGGGGTGCCCCCCGCGCTGAAGGCCTTCGCGCTGAAGGCCGACAGCCTGCTGCTGCCCGCCGACTGGCGCCCCGTGCCCGCCGCACACTGAGGCCGTCACGTCCCGCGCCGTTGGTCACTTCAACCGTCCGTCCCCGCCCGGTGATCCTGCTACATTTGGGCCCCTTTCAGCGCTCTAGAACCCCTTCCCCGATGATGAAGAAACTCCTGTCCCTGCTGGCGGCCGCCTTGTTCACCGCCGGTCTGAGCACCGCCCACGAGGGCATGTGGCTGCTCAACAAGCTCAAACAGATCAACGAGGCCGAGATGCAGAAGCTCGGCTTCAAGCTGTCGGCCGACGACATCTACGCCATCAACCGCAGCGGCCTGAAGGACGCCGTGGTGCGGCTGGGTGGCGGCTTCTGCAGCGGCGAGATGGTGAGCGCCGAGGGCCTCTTCCTCACCAACCATCACTGCGGCTACGACGCGGTGCAGGGCCTCAGCAGTGTGGAGCACGACTACCTCACGGACGGATTCTGGGCCATGACCCGCAAGGACGAGCTGCCCGCCGGCTTCAACGTGAGCTTCCTGCAGCGCATCGATGATGTGTCCGCCACGGTGCTCGCCGAGCTGAACGACGGCATGAGCGAGGGCGACCGCCAGGCCAAGATCGCCGAGGTGGGTCAGCGCCTGGAGAAGGAGGCCGCCGACGCCGCCAAAGGCATCAGCGCCAGCCTGAAGACCATGTTCGAGGGCAACGAGTTCTACCTCTTCGTGTACAAGACCTACCGCGACGTGCGCCTGGTGGGCGTGCCCCCCAGTGCGATCGGCAAGTTCGGCGGCGACACCGACAACTGGATGTGGCCGCGCCACACCGGCGACTTCTGCATGTTCCGCGTGTACACCGGCCCCGACGGCGAACCGGCCGACCCCAGCGAGGCCAACATCCCCTTCAAGCCCGCGCACCACTTCCCGGTGAGCCTCAACGGTGTGAAGGAGGGCGACTTCGCCATGGTGATGGGCTATCCGGGCAGCACCGACCGCTTCCTGAGCAGCCACGGCGTGAAGCTGGCCCTCGACGTGGAGCAGCCCAGCCGGGTGAAGGTGCGCCGCGTGAAGCTGGACATCTACGAGAAGCACCAGGCCGCCGACAACGCCGTGCGCATCAAATACGCCAGCAAGCACGCCCAGGTGAGCAACTACTGGAAGTACTTCATCGGCCAGCAGCGCGGCCTGAAGCGCCTGAAGGTGTACGACAAGAAGAAGGCCCAAGAGGATGAGCTGATGGCCTGGGTGAACGCCTCGCCCGACCGCAAGGCCAAATACGGAGAGATCGTGAGCCTGCTGGACAAGGGCTACAGCGAGCGCGCCAAGGTGGAGAAGGCCAGCACCTACATGCAGGAGGCGGCCTTCGGCAGCGAGGTGGTGGTGTTCGGCTTCCGCAGCTTTGGCCTGCTGAACCAGTTGCGCACCGATGCGAAGGACGCCGAGAAGGTGGCCGCCGCCGTGGCGCGTGTGCAGGCCTCGGCCGAGGAGTTCTGGAAGGACTACGACCCCGCCACGGACCAGGAGGTCACCGCGGCGATGTTCAAGCTGATCCACGACGATGTGGACCCCGCGCTGCACCCCAGCGTGATGAAGACCATCCAGACCAAGTACAAGGGCGACTTCGACGCGTGGGCCAAGGCGCTGTTCAGCACCAGCATCCTCACCGACCGCAAGCGGCTCGATGCCTTCCTGGCGAAGCCCACGTTGAAGGTGATGGAGAAGGACCTGGGCATCCAGGCCATGGAGAGCTGCCTCACGCACTTCCGCGGTGTGATCGGCCCCATGAGCGATGCGCCGCAGACCGACATCGACAAGGGCTACCGCCTGATGGTGGCCGCCCTGCGCGAGAAGGACCCCGCCCGCAGCTGGTACCCCAACGCCAACAGCACCATGCGCCTCACCTACGGCACCGTGGGCAGCTACGTGCCCATGGACGCCGCCTTCTACAAGCACGTCACCACGGCCAACGGCATCCTGGAGAAGGAGGACCCCACGAACGACGAGTTCATCGTGCCGGCGCGCCAGAAGGAGCTGCTCCTGAAGAAGGACTACGGCCGCTACGCCGACGCGAACGGCGAGCTGATCACCTGCTTCATCAGCAACAACGACATCACGGGCGGCAACAGCGGCAGCCCGGTGCTGAACGCCTACGGCGAGCTCATCGGCATCGCCTTCGACGGCAACTGGGAGGCCATGAGCGGCGACATCGCCTTCGAGCCCGAGCTGCAGCGCACCATCAGCGTGGACATCCGCTACGTGCTGTGGACCATCGACAAGTTCGCCGGGGCCGGCCACCTGGTGAACGAGATGACGCTGGTGCAGGGCCCCAAGGAGGAGCCCAAGGCGGAGGTGGCGCCCGCGCCCGCTCCGGTGAAGAACTAAGGACGGCGAAGAACATGGTGCGAGGGTGTGGGGATCTCCTGCACCCTCGCGCTCGTTCTGAGGTCAACCGCATCTCCCCTCCCAACACGTCTTCGCGAGGCGGGCTTTGACGCCGAAGCGATCTCCCTCGCAGGGCACCGATCACTGGCCAGGGCGATCGCCACGCATCCCTCCGGGCTGCTCGCGACGACGGCAGGAGAAGGCGATCGCTGCTCAGGAGGGGGCTTGATGGCGTGAACTCCCCTCCTGCGCGTGGAACGCTCCACGCGCCGGGCAAGGAGGGGCCGGGGGAGGTATCAACCCAGTCATGCCGCATAATTGATGAACGAGGAAACCAC
>CALMPI010000009.1 GCA_937872175.1 uncultured Flavobacteriales bacterium
GTCACCTTCACCGAAGTGCTCGCCACCAGCGACCTGCCCGGCGGCGTGGTGAACCTGATGACCGGCTTCCGCAGTGAGCTCCTCAAACCGCTTGTGGCGCACATGGACATCAACGCCGTGGTGGTGGCTGATGCGTCGAAGGAGGAGCGCACGATGCTCGACCAGGAGGCCAGCTGCAACTTGAAGCGGGTGGTGTACCCGAAGGTGAAGGACTGGATGAGCGAAGAAGCGCAGTCTCCCTACGCCATCCTCGACACCCAGGAGGTGAAGACCACCTGGCACCCGATCGAGCGGGGGCAGGGTGGGGGTGGGGGCTATTGAGCCATGCACCCCCTCACCTGGCCCGACTTCGAGAAGGTCCACCTCTGTGTGGGCACCGTGCTCTCTGCAGAGGATCTGCCTAATGCCCGCAAGCCGGCCTATGTGCTCACCATCGACTTCGGTCCACACGGGGTGAAGCGCAGCAGCGCACAGATCACCAGGCACTACACCAAGGAGGAGTTGATCGGACGCCAGGTGGTTGCGGTGATCAACTTCCCGGCCAAGCAGATCGGCAGCGTGATGAGCGAGTGCCTCGTCACGGGCTTCCCCGACGCGAACGGCGACATCGTGCTCACGGCGGTGGAGCGACCGCTGCCGAACGGGGCGCGTTTGGCCTGATCAGCGCAATACCTGGAAGCGGCGCACCGCTGTGCCGGCCCTGAGGGTATAGATGCCCGGCGTCCAGTCCGACACGTTGAGCGTGGATGGTTGCGCGTTCAGGGTGCCCGAACCGACCTGACGCCCGCTTGCATCGAACACGGCATAGGGTTGCACGGCGCCGTCCGCCCGCCGCACATGGACCACATCGCTGGCGGGACATGGGTGAAGCTGCAGGGACAGGGCCTCATTACGTGTGAACACGGCGGTGTTCAGGTCGAAGGCGTAGGTGAAGATGGTCTGGTAGGCGAAGGCGCTGCCACCCTGCCGGTTGGCCACCAGATGGAGGAGCTCACCGTCGTAATGCATGCCCTGCGGCCGCTGGTCGTTGTCGATGGGCGTGTCCGGCAGTTCGATCCAGCCCAGGTCCTGCTCATTGGTGAGGTCGTACGCGTAGATCCGCTCCTGATCTCCGTTCAGGTTGTCGGTGACGTAGAGGAGCGTGTCGCCCTTGAGCGCGATGCCGTAGGGCTGTTCGCCCTGGAGCGGCACGGTATCGATCGGGGCGGGGTCGCCCGGCACCCACTTGTAGGCGTAGGCGAACGGATAGGTGTTGAAGTCGGGGAAGTACATGGTGTACCACACGGCATTGCCATCGGCCTCCAGGTCACCGATGCCGGAGGAGGGGCCGCCGATGACGTTCGGGAAGGTCCAGGAGCCAAGCAGGTTGCCTGCCAGGTCGATCTCGTAGAGGCCGGCGCCGCTGGTGGTGTAGTCCTCGGCGATGAGGTACGAGGTGGGACGGCGGATCAGGCCGTGGTTGAAGTCGAAGGGGGTGGTGAGCTCCCCGAGGATGACCCCGTTGTGGTCGCTGAAGCGGATGTTCCCCGTGAGGTCGCTGCCCAGGAAGATGGTGTCCGCTGTGACATGGATGCCCCAGACGCCGGTGCCCTGGCCGGGGTAGGGGATGCTGTCGACGAGCACCTGGCCCCGTGCGATCGGCAACAGGAGGAGGAGCGGGAACGTGGGGATGAGCGGACGCAGCATGATCGATGGATGTGGAACGTGAAGGTAGCTCGGACCGACCATGTACCGGTCCCGAACCCTGTTCGGCCGGCCGGCGTATACCGCGCACACGACCGGGACACGAAGCCATGATCCGTTCCTTCCTCACGCTCACCTGCAGCATCACGCTGCTGCACCTGCATGCCCAGGTGCCGGCGAACGGCCGCCGCATCGGCTACCTGATGAACACGGCCGAGGACGGGAACGTGGGCGCGGCCCTGGGTCTGGCGGAAGCGGCCTGTGTGGAAGGCGCGCACAAGACCATCCTGTGGTCCGCCGTTCAGCCGGCCATCGGGACCTGGGATGCGGGGCAGCTGATGGCCCTGGACATGCTCAACCTGCAGTCGGCCGTGCAGAGCGTGCCGCGCTCGCTGCAGATCGCGGTCACCAACACGGCGCGCAACGAGGTGCCGGCCGAGCTGAACGGGTATCCCTACGACCATCCCGCGATGGTGGCGGCGTTCCAGGTCTTTCTGGACACGCTCTTCGCCCACATCCCGGACATGCCCCTGGTGTACCTGAACATCGGCATGGAGAGCGACATCATGTGGGGCGGCGATGCCGTGCAGTACCAGCGGTTCGGGGCCTTCCTCGCGCAGGTGATCCCGCACGCGAAACAGCGATACCAGGCCTTGCACGGCACGGACCTGAGCGTGGGCACCACCATGACGTGGGCGGGCCTCACCAACCCGGTGAGCGCCACGCTGTGCCAGGGGCTGAACGCACCGCTCGACCACATCAGCCTCACGTACTATGGCGTGGTGTTCGGGTTCACGGTGAAGCCGCCCGCCCAGGTGATCGCGGACTTCGATGCCCTGATGGCCCTGTACCCGGGGACCAAGCCGGTGATGGTGCAGGAGTGCGGTTACCCGACGAGCCCGTTCAACGCGAGCAGTGAGGCGTTGCAGAGCGCGTTCATCAGCGCGATGTTCACGGCGTGGGACAACCACTGGACCCGGATCCCCTACCTGTCGGTGAGCATGTTGACGGATGTGGACAGCACCACGGCCCTGGACCTGGCGGCTTACTATGGCCTGACCACCACGCCGTACGTGGAGTTCCACCGCACGCTGGGCCTGCGCACGTGGCCGGGGAGCGGCGCGCTGAAGCCGGCCTACGGGACGCTGCTGTGCGAGCTGCGCGTTCGCGGATTCTGCACCACCACATGCACGGCCTCGCTGCCGGAGGGGCCCGACACGGACGAGCCGCCGTTCCACCTGATCCTGGACCGTACGGCCGGCACGGTGAGTGTGCAGGTGGAGCGCGGTCCTGTGCGCCGGGTATCGGTACACGCGGTTGATGGGCGCATGGTGGCCCGGGGTCGCAGCGGGGAACCGCTCTCGATCGAAGGCCTGTCGCCGGGCGTGCACGTGCTGCACGTGGAGGGGCTTGGAGCGCGCCGGTTCGTGCTCGACTGAGCCGATCGCCGTTCTTCGCGGCATGGAGCTCGGACCGATGTGGGAAAGCCTGGGGCTGCCGGGCCTGTTCCTGGCGAGCTTCCTGGCGGCCACCATCCTGCCCTTCAGCAGTGAGGCGTTGCTGGTGGCCATGGCCTTGGGCCCGTGGTCGTGGACGGCGCTCTGGTTGACGGCGAGCATCGGCAATACGCTCGGTGGGGTGAGCAGCTATGCGCTCGGGCGCCTGGGCCGTCGGTTCACTGCGCGCGGCGTTTCCGCGGGGGATCGCGATGCGGCATGGGTGGCGCGGACGCGGCGCTGGGGGCCTTGGGCGGCCCTGCTCACCTGGCTGCCCGTGGTGGGCGATGCCATCGCGGTGGCCCTTGGAGCGGTCGGAGCCCCTTGGGGGCCCACCGCGCTGCTGATGTTCATGGGCAAGGCGGCGCGCTATGCGGTGGTACTTGAATTGATGCGCTGAGGCAGCGGTATCAACCGGTTGCTCGTCCACGAACGGGAGTGAAGCGTCCCTCTTCGGGTTCCCATCGCTAACTTTCGACATCATGGCACGCGGCAATTTCCTTTTGACCCTGTTCGTGTTCATCTGCGGCGGAGTTCGCGCCCAGTTCCCATGCACGCCACAGGCCGTGCTGAACCCCTTGGACACATGGCAGACGGTCTCTGGAAGCTATGGTGCCAATGAGTGGGCGATCTATGAGGTCACCATGGACCTGGATGTCGATTACATGTTCAAGACTGGCTGCGGCGACGGGGCCACTGCCGATCACAATACGGTCATTGAGTGGATGACCCCGGTCTGTACTGTAATCATGAGCAACGATGATGGCTGCGATAGCGCCCGGTCCGAGCTGAGCTTCAACTCTTTCTTCTCGGATGGTACGGCCCTCTGGATCAGGGTCCGTGGAGCCCAGGGCGCTGGCGGTTCGTTCACGCTCGCCTACCGGAGCATCGGGGGAGCACCGGGCCAGTGCAACACATGCCCTTCCTACGACGCGCAACTGTTCCCGTCCAGTTTGTGGCAGCTCACCGATTCCGCATACGGGGCCAACGGCTGCAAGGTGTATCGGGTGTTCGCCACGGCCGGTATGGAGTACACGTTCAAAACGGGCTGTGGCGACGGGGCCAGTTCAGATCACGATACCCGGCTCGAGCTTTTCGGGGCGGGGTGCATCGCCCTGAGCACGGATGACAATACGTGCGAGTCCGGGCGTTCGCTCGTGACATGGACGGCACTGAACAACGGAGCCCTGTACGTCAAGGTCAGCGGTGTGGGAGGTTCGGCTGGGGCGTTCACCATGGCCTATCGGCGAAGTGGCGGCAATGGAAGCGCATGCGGAACCTGCCCGGGCCAGGACTTCAATATCACCCCCGGAGCGAACTGGGCCACGTCCGCGTCCAGCTACCTCGCCGGTGGGTGCCAGATCTACCGCGTCTCGGTGACCGACGGTTACCATTACACGTTCAAGACCGGATGTGGTAACGGTGGCACCGCGGACCACGACACGTTCCTGGAATTGATGGATGAGGTGTGCGATCCACTAATGACGGATGATGATGGGTGTGAGAGTGGAAGGTCGATCATTGGGCACACGGCCACGTCCACGGGCTTTGTGTACTTGAAGGTGAGAGGGGCATCGGGGCAGGAGGGGTTCTACACCCTCGCCCACCGACGCAGCGGCACCTGCATCACCTGTCCCGCATTCGATTCAGAGGTCACCCCCGACAGTAGCTGGCAGACCTCGTCGGGTAGCTATTTCAATGATGGATGCTGGCTGTATAAGGTGAATGTGGAGCAGGGGCACACCTATGTCTTCCAGACCGAGTTCGGCAACGGTGCCTCGGCTGATCATTGGACGCAGTTGGAGTTGTTCGATGACACCTGTGGAGCGATCACTCCCGGATCTTGGGAAGAAAGCGGTGCTCGTCTGTACCATCTCGCATCGTTCACCGGTCACCTGTACCTGAAGGTTTCCGGAGTGGGAGGGGACTTCGGTTCGCACACAATGGCCTATCGTGATGTGGGCGGGGTGCGGGATCACTGTGCTGATGTCGTGCCCATCGAGTTCGGCTATGGTTCGATCGAACTGGCCGGCACCCTATTGGGAGCTACGAGCGACGATGATTTCGTGTCGACATCGCCGTTGGCGGGTCTGCCGATGAAGTGGTACGCCTTCGATATTCAGGTGCCGTGCAGTTTCCTGACCGTCTCCTACTGTGGCACATTACCTCCATGGTCGAACACCCTGGATGTCCTTGCCACCGACTGCCCTGGAGATGAGGTCCTGACGAGCTACGTGCCATTCCCGCTTTGTTCCGATGGCAACGCCGACCACTCGTTCTACCCGTCCGCGCCGGGTCTTTATTACCTCCCGCTGCTGTATGACACGCTCAATTCCGTGGACGGCGAGTATGTCATCTCCGTCACCTGTTCGAGCATGAACATTGATGCGATCGAAGAGGAGGCCGTGGCTCCGTGGTCGGTCTTTCCCAATCCCGGATCGGACGAGATCATGATGGAGCATCGCGGTGGTGTCGAGCGGCGCGCGGACGTCGGCATCCGCGATCTTCTGGGAAGGCCGGTCTGGCAGGGTGTCATTGCCACCGCCCGCTCATCGGTCCGAACGGCCGCGTGGCCACCGGGCACCTACCTGATCGAGATACAGGATGGCATGGGGCGCACGGCGATCAAGTGGATCAAGAACTGAGCATGGCCAACCCGTGAGGGATCAGCGGTCCCGCCGACCGTTCACCCGCTCCTCCAGGAACCACCACTTGGGGGCGTCCTGCCGTTTCCTGGCCTGTTGCCACATCACCACCAACCGGTCCTGGAGCAGGTCGGTGGCCTCCTCCACACTGTCGGCCACGAAGACGAACTCCAGCTCCTTGCGGCCGATGGTCCCCTCCGCCACCATGCGGTCGATCTGGTCCAGCAGTGGGCCCCAGTAGTCGCGGCCATAGAGCAGGATGGGGAAGTCCTTCACCTTGCCGGTCTGGATGAGGGTGATGGTCTCGAAAAGCTCATCGACCGTGCCGGCGCCCCCGGGCATCACCACGAAGCAGATGCTGTACTTCACCAGCAGCACCTTGCGCACGAAGAAGCGTTCGAAGGTGAGGCTGACATCGAGATAGGGGTTGGCCTTCTGTTCGTGGGGCAGCACGATGTTGCAGCCGATGCTGCGTGCGCCCACATCACGGGCACCCCGGTTCGCGGCCTCCATGATGCCGGGGCCCCCGCCGGTCATGATGCTGAAGCCCACGCGCCCGATGCGCCGGGCCAGTTCGCGGGCCGCCTCGTAGTAGGGATGATCCTCCTGGAAGCGGGCGCTGCCGAAGAAGGTGACACAGGGGCCCACGAAGTGCAGCTTGCGGAAACCGCGGATGAACTCGCGCAGGATCGAGACCACGCTCCTGAACTCCCGCCACCGCGAGCGCGGTCCCTCCAGAAAGCGCAGGTCGATGTGCTTGGGGTCCTGGGGGGGCATGGCCGGCGAAGGTAGCCCTGTGGGAAGCTGTGCTATGTTCGCGCCCTCGATCACCGCCCATGCGCCACACGACCCTCGCCTTCACCCTCCTCGCCACCCTGCCGTTGATCGCCCAGCCCCAGCTCGACAACCCCGGCTTCGAGGCCTGGCAGAACGTGGGCTCCGGGACCGAGGAGCCCACGGAATGGAGCTCGGTGAAGACCAGCGATGGCGGCACGCTCATCAACAACCTCGCGCCCCAGATGGTGTGGCGGAGCAGCGATGCGCACAGCGGGTCGTATTCGGTGAACATCCGCACGGTGTCGTCCTTTCTGGGTCCGGCCACGGGGCTGCTCACCAATGGCCGCGTGCACGCCGAGCTTCAGGTGGAGAACAGCTATGTGTTCACCGACACGCTCAACGCGGACTGGAGCACGCCCTGCGCCTCGCGGCCCGACAGCCTGATCGGCTGGTACAAGTACACCCCGCAGCCGGGCGACCAGGCGGTGATCGGGGTGCTGATGCACGTGGATGATGCCCGGCTCCCGGCCTTCGGTACGGAGTTGAACTGGGTGGGCGGGGCGGATTGGACCTCAGCCAGCGCGACAGTGGGCGCATGGACGCGGTTCGCCACACCCTTTGTGTACACGGACAACCGCGAACCGGAGCACCTCCTGATGATCATGACGAGCGGGGACAGCACCTCGAGCCAGGTGGGCACGGAAGTGTGGTTCGACGACCTGGCGCTCATCTACAACCTGGCCGCGGTGCCGGATGCGGCGGTGGCCACCGTGACGGCGCAGGACGGGTTCGACCTGAACGTGGCGTACAGCACCGGTGGTGTGCCCACGTCCACCGTGGACTTCACGGCTGAGCTGAGCGATGCGAACGGCGACTTCAGCGCCCCGGTATCCATCGGCACGTTGAACAGCGACCAACCCACCGGCGTCATCGCCTGCACCATCCCGGCCGGCACGGTGCCGGGCACCGGATACCGGATCCGCGTCACCACGCCCTCGCCCTACTACGCACCGGTGGATTCGGGCATCGTGGTGGAGGTGAGCACGGGCCTGGCCGACGTGGGCACCAAGGACGGCTTGCGCGCCTGGTGCGATGCCGATGGGGTGTGGTTGGACCTTCGTGCGAGCGTGCTACAGGGTGTGCGTTACGAGGTGCTGGATGCGCGGGGATCCCTGCTGGCCGAGGGCCGGCCGGTGCCCGCTTCACTGACGCACATCGCGCTGGACACCCGTGCAGGGATGGTGCTGGTCCGTGTGATCCATGCCGATGGGGTGGCGGTGATGCGGTCGGTGCGGCCTTGACCGGCGTGCGAAGGTCGGGGACGGGCCTCCGGGGCGGATCGGTCCCCGGCGCGGGCGGGTGAACCTTGCTAATGATCTGTTAATTCCGTCGGCGGCGCTTGCGGACCGTTCTACGTTCGCCGCTGGTCGAGCCCCATGCCACTGATGCAGCGTTTTCGGATCATGGACCTGATGAGGGTCTGCACCGTGGTGCTGGCCTTGCAGTTCATCGTACCGCCGACGGTGCATGCAGGTCATGGTACGCCGCTCGCGGAGCTGAACGCGCCCGCGGCGGAGGATGCCTGCGGTGATCCGGACCCGGACGCGGCTGACGGACCGGCGACATCGCCGTTCGAGCCGCTGCTGCCGCATCATCGGGCCTGCGATCCCGCACCACGTCGCGCAACGGAGGCCGACCGGCCGGGATGCGCGATGCTGCCGGCCTCCGGCCTCCATCCTTCGGCGCCCTGATCTCGTCGACCGCCCGGCCTTATGGCCGGGCATGGTGACGTGCTGAACGGGCACGCGCCAGGGATGCGCGCATCCCGGTCACACGGCCCCGGCCGTGGACCGACCATCGAGCGCCGGCCGCCTCGTCGCGGTGGAGCGCACCGTCCGGCCCTTTCCACTTCCGATCCCCTTCACCATGTTCCGATCCCCCGGCCACACAGGCCCGTTCACCCCAAACCGGCCGCACACCCCGATCGCCGCGCTCCTGCTGCTCTGGCTTCCGTTCCTCGCCGGATGTGGAGGGCACGCCGAGGAGGCGCATCACGAGGCGCACGCGCAGGGCCGCTATCCGGCCACCACCCCGATGTTCACGGATACCGTGGTCCAGAAGGATTACGTCTGCCAGATCCATTCGATCCAGCACATCGAGGTGAGGGCCCTGGAGAAGGGCTACCTGCAGGAGATCCTGGTGGACGAGGGGCAGCAGGTGCGGGAGGGTCAGGTGATGTTCAGGATCAGGCCGGTGCTGTACCAGGCCGAGGTGCAGCGAGCCCAGGCCGAGGCGGAGTTCGCCCGTATCGAGTACCGCAACACCCAGGTGCTGGCGGACAGCAACGTGGTATCACCCAATGAGCTGGCCCTGGCCAGGGCCCGGTACGACAAGGCGGTGGCCGAGCTGAACGCGGCCCAGGCCCATCTCGGGTTCACGGAGATCGCCGCACCGTTCGATGGCATCGTCGGTCGCTTCCACGTGCGGAAGGGCAGCTTGCTGGATGAGGGCGAGCTGCTCACGGAGCTCTCGGACAACAGCGAGATGTGGGTCTACTTCAACGTGCCGGAGGCCGAATACCTGGAGTACAGGAAGCGCTCGCTGGCCGGCACCGGCACCAAGGTGGGCCTGATGATGGCCAATGGCGAGCGGTTCGACCAGGAAGGTGAGATCACCGCCATCGAGAGCGATTTCAACAACACCACGGGCAACATCGCCTTCCGCGCCACCTTCCGCAATCCGCAGGGATTGCTGCGGCACGGGGAGACCGGCAACATCCTGATGGACTCGCGGCTGAGGGGCGTGCTGCTCATTCCGCAGAAGGCCACCTTCGAGGTGCTGGACCACCGCTACGTGTTCAAGCTGGAGAAGGACGGCACGCTGCGCACCACGCGGATCGAAGTGGGACCGGAGCTGCAGCATCTGTTCGTGGTGGAGAAGGGCCTGAACAAGGACGATCGTTTCCTGCTGGAGGGCCTGCGCAAGGTGAAGGACGGCGACAAGCTCGAGTGCGAGCTGCTCGTCCCGGATTCGGTGATCAAGCACCTGGACCTGTACGCCGAGTGATCGGACGGTAACCTCCCCGCACCATGTTCAAGAACTTCATCCAGCGCCCGGTCTTCGCCATCGTCATCTCGGTGCTGATCCTCTTCGTGGGCGGGCTGGCCATGCGGCAGCTGCCCACCGCGCAGTTCCCGGAGATCGCGCCCACCACGGTGAACATCTTCATCGCTTATCCCGGGGCCAGCGCGGACGTGCTCACCAAGAGCACCATCATCCAGCTGGAGACCGCCATCAACGGTGTGCAGGGCATGCGCTACCTGGCCTCCGACGCCACCAGCGCGGGCGAGGGCACCATCCGCGTGATCTTCGAACCGGGCACCGATCCCGACGAGGCCGTGGTGCGCGTGAAGACGCGCGTGGACCAGGTGATGCCCAACCTGCCCCTGCTCGTGCAGCGGGAGGGGGTGATCATCACCCCGGTGCAGCCCAGCATGCTCATGTACGTGAACCTCTACGGCAACGGCGAGGATGCGGACGAGCTGTTCCTGTACAACTATGCGTACACGCAGCTCATCCCGGAGATCCAGCGGATCACCGGTGTGGCGCAGGCGCAGATCCTGGGCAGCCGCAAGTACGCCATGCGCGTGTGGCTGAAGCCCGATCGCATGCGTGCGTACGCCATCAGCGCCGAGGAGGTGATGAAGGCCATGGAGGAGCAGAGCCTCATCGCGCGTCCGGGCCGCCTGGGCCAGAGCTCGGGCATCAACGCGCAGGCGCTGGAGTACGTGCTCGTCTACCAGGGCCAGTTCAACAAGCCCGAGCAGTACCGGGACATCATCGTCCGCGCGAACGAGGAAGGCGAGCTCATCCGGCTGAAGGATGTCGCCGATGTGGAACTGGGCAGCGAGTTCTTCGACATCTACTCCAACCTCGATGGCCGTCCCTCCGCGTCGATCGTGCTGAAGCAGACGCTGGGCAGCAACGCCACCGACGTGATCGCGGAGGTGAAGGAGAAGCTCAGGGAGCAGGCGGAGTTCATGCCGCCGGGGGTGGACTACAAGGTGAGCTATGACGTGAGCACCTTCCTGGACGCGTCCATCGAACAGGTGTTGCACACCCTGCGCGATGCCTTCATTCTGGTGGCGCTGGTGGTCTTCATCTTCCTGGGCGACTGGCGCAGCACGCTGATCCCCATCCTGGCCGTTCCCGTTTCCCTGATCGGCGCCTTCTTCGTGATGCAGTTGTTCGACCTGTCGATCAACCTCATCACGCTCTTCGCGCTGGTGCTCGCCATCGGCATCGTGGTGGACAACGCGATCGTGGTGGTGGAGGCCGTCCATGCGAAGATGGAGGCGGATCATGCACTGACACCGTACGCCGCGGTGAAGCAGGTGATGGGCGAGATCGGCGGCGCCATCATCGCGATCACGCTGGTGATGGTCTCGGTGTTCATCCCCATCTCCTTCATGACCGGACCCGTGGGCGTGTTCTACCGGCAGTTCTCCATCACCATGGCGGGATCCATCATCATCTCGGCCATCGTGGCCCTCACGCTCACGCCGGTGCTGTGCGCCATGCTGATGAAGCCGCACAACGGCGCACGGAGGAGGTCCGTTCTTGATCGCGGCATCGATGCCTTCAACCGCTGGTTCGAGCGGCTCACGGGTCGGTACGTGGCGGTGCTGGACCGGATCGTGGTCCGCCGGCTGCTCACCTTCGGCCTGCTCGCCGGCTTCTGCGTGGCGATCTATGTGAGCAACGAGGTGCTGCCGGCCGGCTTCATCCCCAGCGAGGACCAGGGCACCATCTACGCCATCGTGCAGACGCCGCCGGGCTCCACCCTGGAGACCACGAACGAGGTGGCGCGTGAGCTGCAGAGGATCTGCGAGGAGATCCCCGAGGTGGAGTCGGTGTCGTCGCTGGCCGGTTATGAGATCATGACGGAAGGGCGGGGCTCCAACGCGGGCACCTGCCTGATCGACCTCAAGCGCTGGGACGAGCGCGAGAAGAACGTGAACGAGGTGATGGAGGAGCTGGAGGAGAGGACGAAGGACCTGGGCGCGGTGATCGAGTTCTTCGAACCGCCCGCGGTGCCCGGCTTCGGTTCATCCGCCGGCTTCTCGCTGCGCATGCTGGACAAGACGAACGGTACCGACTACCACGAGTTCGAGCGCATCAACAACGAATTCATGGACGCGCTGCGGAAGCGGAAGGAGCTCACCGGCCTGTTCACCTTCTACGCGGCCAACTTCCCGCAGTACGAGATGATCATCGACAACGACCTGGCCATGCAGAAGGGGGTGAGCATCGGCAAGGCCGTGGAGAACCTGAACATCCTCATCGGGAGCACCTATGAGCAGGGCTTCATCCGCTTCGGCCGCTTCTTCAAGGTGTACACCCAGGCCGGTCCGGAGTACCGCCGCTATCCGTCCGACCTCACCGGGCTGTTCGTGAAGAACGAAGCAGGGGAGATGGTGCCTTACTCCTCCTTCATGCGCTTCGAGAAGCGCCTCGGTCCGAACGAGATCACGCGCTACAACATGTACAACTCGGCCACCATCCGCGGCCTGTCGGTGGAGGGGTACACCAGCGGTGATGCCATCAAGGCGATCCAGGAGGTGGCCAGGGGGACGCTGCCCCGCGGTTACGACATCGCGTGGGAGGGCCTGTCCTATGACGAGGCCCGGCGGGGCAATGAGGCCGTGTACATCTTCATCGTGGTGCTGGTCTTCGTGTACCTCGTGCTGGCCGCGCAGTATGAAAGCTTCGTGCTGCCGCTGGTGGTGATCCTGTCCCTGCCGGTCGGGGTCCTGGGCTCCTTTCTCATGCTGAAGGCGATGGGCCTGGCGAACGATGTGTACGCGCAGATCGGCATCATCATGCTCATCGGCCTGCTGGGCAAGAACGCCGTGCTCATCGTGGAGTTCGCCGTGCAGAAGCAGCGCGCGGGGGCCACCGTGCTGGAGGCGGCCATCGAGGGCGCCAGGGCGCGCTTCCGCCCGATCCTGATGACCTCGTTCGCCTTCGTCGCGGGGCTCATTCCACTGGTGGTCGCTTCGGGTGCGGGCGCCATCGGCAACCGCACCATCGGCTCATCGGCGCTCGGCGGCATGCTGGTGGGCACGGTCCTTGGTGTGCTGGTGATCCCTGGCCTCTACTATGTGTTCGCCACGCTGATCCAGGGCCGCAAGCTCATCGGCGATGAACGCGATGAACCGATGTCCGAGCAGTATGTGCGTCACGTGCAGGAGGAGAGCGAGTCGAAGGAGACGATCCGCACGCTGCGGGACCGGGTGAACGAACTGTTGAAACGCAGGAAGGACTGATGCCGACGCGGACCATGCAACGACCGATCCATTCCCTGTTCGCATCGGGCCTGTTCCTGATGCTTGCGATCACCTCCTGCGTGCCGGCGCTGAAGGTGCGGGAAGCCCGGAAGGGCACGCCCGGCACCTACGCGGGAAGTGCCGATACGACCAACAGCGCATCCCTGCCCAGGGCGCTCTTCATTGCCGATCCGGACCTGCGCGCCCTCATCGACACGGCCCTGGCGAACAACCAGGAGCTGAGCATCCTGTTGCAGGAGGTGGAGGTGCTGCGCAACGAAGCGCGGGCGCGCAAGGCGGAGTACCTGCCCTTCGTGGGCCTTGGTCTTGGCGCTGACGTGGAGAAGGTCGGTGAGTTCACCCGCAACGGTGCCGTGGAGCACAATCTCGATGTCAAGGAGGGCACGCACTTCCCGGAACCGCTGTCCAACTACGGGGCCGGTCTGCGCGCCAGCTGGGAGCTGGATGTGTGGAAGAGGCTGCGGAACGCACGGAAGGCGGCCACGCTGCGGTACCTCGGCGGGATGGAGGGCCGGAACTTCATGGTGACCAACCTGGTGGCGGAGATCGCGAACAGCTACTATGAGCTTCTCGCCCTGGACAACCAGCTGGAGATCCTGCAGGCCAACATCGCCATCCAGCAGGATGCGTTGGAGGTGGTGAAGCTGCAGAAGCAGGCCGCGAAGGTCACGGAGCTGGCGGTGCGGCGTTTCGAGGCTGAAGTGCTCAAGAACCGGAGCGCGCTGTTCGATGTGCAACAGCGCATCACGCAGACGGAGAACCGCATCAACTTTCTGGTGGGGCGCTATCCGCAGCCGGTGCAACGGCGTAGGGACGCGTTCGCCGGGATCTCCCCGGTGGCCCTGCAGAGCGGGCTTCCGGCGCAGTTGCTCACCAACCGACCGGACATCCGGCAGGCCGAGCTGGAGTTGGAGGCGGCGAAGCTGGATGTGAAGGCGGCACGGGCGAGCTTCTACCCGTCCGTGGGGATCCGGGCGGGTGTGGGCTTCAACGCCTTCGATCCGATGCTGCTGCTGGAGTCGCCCGCTTCGCTGATGTATGGCCTTGCCGGCGATCTGGTGACACCCCTGGTGAACCGCAATGCCATCAAGGCGCAGTATGCGAGCGCCACCGCCCGTCAGCTTCAGGCCGTCCACGCCTACGAGCGCACCCTGCTGAACGCCTATGTCGAAGTGGCGAACGAGCTCTCGAACATCAACAACCTGGAGGCCAGCTACGACCTGCGCCGGCAGCAGGTGGATGTCCTCAGCAGCTCCATCACCATCTCGAACAACCTCTTCCGCTCGGCCCGGGCCGACTACATGGAAGTGCTGCTGACCCAGCGTGAAGCGCTGGAGTCGAAGGTGGAGCTGGTGGAGACGCGCAAACGCCAGATGAACGCGATGGTGGACATGTACCGCGCGCTGGGCGGGGGGTGGCGCTAAGCTCGTTCCGGGGGGATCGTTCAGCGGAGCGTGATCACTACATTCCCGACCTTCCTCCCGCTCTCCGCCAGCGCGTGCGCCTCTTGTATCCGCGCCAGGGGGAAGGTGCTGTCGATCACCGGGCGGATCTCCTGGCGCTGCCAGAGGTCCGCGAGCAGCTGCATGTCGGCTGCGCTTTCCACGGCCGTTCCGCTGATCACGGTCACCTGCTTGCCACTCTTGCCTGCGAAAGCACGTGTGAGCATCTGGGCAGGCATTTCCGATCCTGTGATGATGGTGCCTTGCGGCTTCACAAGCGTCAGGCTGTCTTTGAACGGCAGCTTGCCCACCGTTTCGAAGACCACGTCGAAGTGGTCGCGTTGAGCGGACAGGTCGTCCTTGGTGTAGTCCAGCACTTCCGTGGCGCCAAGCGAGCGCACCAGCTCCACGTTGCGCGTGCTGCACACGCCGGTCACTTCGGCACCCATGACGTGCGCCAATTGCACAGCAGCGCTGCCCACGGCGCCCGAGGCACCGTAGATGAGCACGCGTAGTCCCTTGTCCACCTTGGCCTTGTGCAGGAAGTGCCGTGCGGTGCCGAAGCCGAAGGGGATCGCGGCGGCATCAGTATAGGATAGGGCATCGGGCATGCGGGCGAAGGCGCCGTTCTCCTTCAGCGCGATGTACTCCGCGTGGCCACCCAGTCCCATGATGCTCGTCCAGCCGAACAGCCGGTCGCCCTTCTTGTATTTGGTCACGTCCGCGCCGGCTTGCACCACTTCCCCAGCGAACACCACGCCCAGGATCGCCCTGCGCGGCTTGAACGGCCCGAAGACCAGCCGCACGAACCAGGGATCGGCGCGCCGCAGCCGCCAGTCCGCCGCGTTCACTGCAGAGGCATGGATGCGGATGAGCACTTCGTTCTTCTTCGGCGAAGGGGTGGGCACTTCGGCGATCCGGATCACATCAGGACCTCCGTAGGCGGTGGCGAGGGCGGCTTGCATGGTGTCGGGCTGAGGTGCAAAGCTCAATAGTGCACTGCATGAAGGGAGTACCGTCCATGGAGCGATGCATGCGTTCATCCCTTATGGACCCAAGCGGTACTGCCAGGGTAAGTCCCCGGGGATATCCCGCACGCCCAGCGCTCACCCCTTCCTCAACTCCTTCATACCGGCCTTGATGAAGCCGTCCTTGTCCTTCTTCACTTCCTTCAGCATGGCCTTGCGGTCCGCGGGGATCGTGAAGTACTTCTCGGCCCACAGGTTGATCTCGATCATCACGGGCACCAGGTCGATCCCTTTGCCGGTCAAGCGGTAGAGCACCTTGGCCTTGCTGTCCGGGTGGTCGAGCTTTTCGATCAGCCCGTGCTCTTCCAGCTGCAGCAGCCGCGTTGCCAGGATGTTCGTGGAGATCCCTTCCGGCGCCTTCAGGAAGTCCCCGTAGGTAAGCTGCTTGGCGAACATCAGGTCCCGGATGATCAGCAAGGACCACTTGTCCCCCCAGACGTCGAGGGACTGGCTCACGGGGCAATCGGATCGTTGGCTTTTCATGCTCGTGAGGGGCTTGGTTTCAAAGCAACTTGCAAAACGCAAGTGAAACACTATGTTTGCACTTGCAAAACGCAAGCAAACATACTTCGATCACCCGAAGCTGCCAACCATGAAAGCCTTCATCATCGATAAGTACAAGAGCACCGACGGCGGCCGCATCGCCGATGTGCCGGAGCCTGAACTGCGGCCCGGGGATGTGCTGGTGCGGGTCCACGTGGCCGGCTTGAACATCCTGGACGCCAAGATCAGGACCGGTGAGTTCAAGCTCGTGCTGCCCTACCGCTTCCCGCTCATCTTGGGCAATGACGTCGCCGGGGTGGTGGTGAAGGTGGGCTCCCAAGTGCGCCGCTTCAAGGTCGGCGATGAAGTGTATGCGCGACCCGACAAGGACCGAATCGGCACCTTCGCCGAGTACATCGCCATGGACGAGGCGGACGTGGCCCTGAAGCCGCGGTCGATCAATATGGAGGAAGCGGCAGGCATCCCGCTTGTCGGCCTGACCGCCTGGCAGGCGCTGGTCCAGATCGCCGATCTGAAGAAGGGCCAGAAGGTCTTCATCCAGGCGGGTTCCGGTGGGGTGGGCACTTTCGCGATCCAACTGGCGAAGCACCTCGGGGCCACGGTGGCCACCACCACCAGTGCGGCGAATGTCGAGCTGGTCAAGCGCCTCGGCGCCGACGTGGTGATCGACTACAAGAAGGATGACTTCGAGACCCTGCTCAGCGGCTACGATGTGGTGCTGAACAGCCAGGACGCGAAGACGCTGGAGAAGTCGCTCCGCATCCTCAAGCCCTGCGGTAAGCTCATCTCCATCACCGGCCCGCCTGATGCCGCCTTCGCAAGGGAGCTCGGCGCACCGTGGTACGTGGAACTGCTCATGAAGGTCCTGAGCGCGGGCGTGCGGCGGAAGGCGAAGCGGTTGAAGGTGGACTACGCCTTCCTCTTCATGAAAGCGAACGGCGATCAGCTGGCACGCATCACGGCGCTCATTGATGCCGGAGCGATCCGTCCGGTGATGGACAAGGTCTTCCCCTTTCACGAGACCAAGGAGGCACTGGCTTATCTGGAGGCCGGTCGGGCCAAGGGGAAGGTGGTGGTGAAGGTGGTGTAGGCTGGGCAGGTAGTCCTCTTTTCCGCAACCCTCGCCACACGCTCCATCGCCTCCTTCGTTACGAGAACAGCTTGCCCCGCGCGTGTGAGGCTTTGCGATGCGATGGCGGGGTTCTTCGCGACCTGTCCCACCACAGCGGGATGCTGCACGCTGATGCGCAAGGTCCCTCCGTCCTCATCGATCGTGGATTTCTGCGGTCGTATCCCGCTGGTGCGCTGTACCGCACCGAGGACAACCCAGGCGTTGCGATGGTCGATGGTGAATTTCGCACGTGAACGAACCATGCCGCTGGGTGTACATGGTCTGTGGTGCGTGTGTGCTTTCTATCAGTGCACCAGTATCCGCCCCACAGCCATCTCACCAATGGTCGTCGTGAACCACAATGAATACATACCGGGTCGATCAAGCGAAATGGTCCGATCGCCATTGATCGAGTACGTGCTCAACCGCCGCCCGGTGGCGTCATGCACTGCGACGGAGCCTACAGTTCCAGTGATCATGATGGGCTCACTCGCACGGACCATGGTAGGGTGGATCACCGTTCGGGGCCCAGCGTGCTCATCCAACCCCACACCCAGCGTGCATTTTGCGACCTCCGGGTTCTGCCATATGATATCCGCATCCTCGTAACACCGAAGACCCGCGAAGATCTCGCCGTCGCAGACGCCATAGAGCCAGGCGAACGGGGCGATCAGGTTTCCAAGCCGCTCCGTGACCGTACCACCGAAACCGAAGCTCGACCACTGCCTTGATCCCACGTTCACTTCAAGGCTGCGCAGCAGGAGCCCATCCACCAGGACGAGGCTTGTATCCAGCACCGTCCAATCCAAGGTATCGTGCTGGCCGAACTGGTGCACTGGTGTGGACCACGAATCCCCAATGACCGCGTTCCATCGAAAGACCAGATGGTGCTGGCCCGTCGTCGATGCGAAGTAGAACAGTGAATCCTGCGACTCCGACAGGAACTGGGCAAGTTGATGACAGCCCAGATGCATGCCCTCATTGATCTGGAGCTTCCTGCATGTGCGTCCATCAATGAGCGTATCGCCCGTCACCTCGATCACCATCAAGGCGGTATCGGGACCGCCCCAATGAGCCTGCTTGTACGACCACTTCGCACCGATCGGCGCGAAGGCGATCTGCGCAGGCAACGAGGCGGCAATGAGCGCGCTGCTGATCACGAGGCTCGGCCTGATGTTCATCCCTTGGTGAAAGTACGTCAACGGGACGTGGCTCAACCGCGATCCGCTGCTGCGGATCAGGCTGCGACCCCCACCACCCCCTCCATCGCCTCCTTCGCCACCTGCACGTTCTTCACATCCTGCACACTGATCCGCAGCGTCCCCGCCTTCTCATAGACCTTGAAGCGGCGCGGCTGGGCCTGCACCGCGCGCAGTACCGCATTGAAACCGTCCCCCTCGAAGAAGGGGTGCTTCTGGTCCGCGATGAAGGTGCCGATGAGCGTGCCCTTCTTCAGCACCATCTTCTCCAACCCCATGCGTTGGCCCAGCCAGCGGAGGCGGATGCCTTCGAGCAGCTCGTTCACCAGTGGCGGGATGGGGCCGAAGCGGTCGGTGATCTCGGCGGTGAACTTCTCCAGTTCGGCCTCGTCCTTGATGTCGTCGAGGCGGCGGTAGAGCGCGAGGCGTTCGGCGGTCTCGCTCACGTAGCTGTTGGGGATCAGCATGGTGAGGTCGGTCTCGATGATGCAGTCGTCGCTCTGGTCGCGGCGTGAGCCACGGGCCAGGGCACTGCTGCCCTCCTGCGCATCGGCGAAGAGCTCCTTGAAGTGCTCGTCCTTCAGCTCGCGCACGGCCTCCTCCAGGATCTTGTGGTAGGTCTCGAAGCCGATGTCGTTGATGAATCCGCTCTGCTCCGCGCCGAGCAGGTCACCCGCGCCGCGGATATCGAGGTCCTTCATGGCGATGTGGATGCCGCTGCCCAGGTCGCTGAACTGCTCGATGGCCTGCAGGCGCTTGCGGCTCAGGTCGGGCAGCAGGTGCGGACTTGGCGCGAGCAGGTAGCAATAGGCCTTCTTGTTGCTCCGGCCCACGCGACCGCGCAGCTGGTGCAGGTCGCTGAGGCCGAAATTCTGCGCCTCGTTCACGATGATCGTGTTCGCGTTCGGGATGTCCAGGCCGTTCTCCACGATGGTGGTGCAGACGAGCACATCGGTGTTGCCCTCGATGAAGTCGAGCATCACCTCTTCGAGCTTGTGGCCTTCGAGCTGTCCGTGGCCCACGCCCACGCGGCAGCCCGGCACCAGCTTGCGGATCATGTCGGCGATGAACTCGATGTTCTTCACCTTGTCGTGCAGGAAGTATACCTGGCCGCCGCGACTGAGCTCGTACTCGATGGCGCCGCGGATGGTCACCTCGTCGTACGGCTGGAGCATGGTGCTCACCGGGTAGCGGTTGGGCGGCGGCGTGCTGATGATGCTGAGGTCGCGCGCGCCCATGAGGCTGAACTGCAGCGTGCGCGGGATGGGCGTGGCGGTGAGGGTGAGCGTGTCCACGTTGGCGCGGATGGTCTTCAACTTATCCTTCACGTTCACGCCGAACTTTTGCTCCTCGTCGATGATCATCAGGCCGAGGTCCTTCCACACCACGTCCTTGCTCACCAGCCGGTGCGTGCCGATGAGGATGTCGATCTTCCCTTCCTTCAGGTCCTTGAGGATCTGTGTCTGCTGCGCGCTGCTGCGGAAGCGGTTGATGTAGTCCACGCGCACGGGCAGGCCCTGCATGCGGTTGCTGAAGCTCTTCCAGTGCTGCAGCGCGAGGATCGTCGTGGGCACGAGCACGGCCACCTGCTTGCCATCGCAGGCCGCCTTGAAGGCCGCACGGATGGCCACCTCCGTCTTGCCGAACCCCACGTCGCCGCAGACCAGTCGGTCCATGGGCGTGGCCTTCTCCATGTCGCGCTTCACGTCCTGCGTGGCCTTCAGCTGGTCGGGCGTGTCCTCGTAGATGAAGCTGGCCTCCAGTTCGTGTTGCAGGTAGTTGTCCGGCTGGTACGCGAAGCCCGGCTTGCTCTTGCGTTGCGCGTAGAGCTTGATCAGGTCGAAGGCGAGGGCCTTCACCTTGGCCTTGGTCTTCTCCTTCAGGTTCTTCCACGCCGGCGTGCCGAGCTTGCTGATGTTCGGCGCCTTGCCGCCCTCCTCGCCGCTGTACTTGCTCACGCGGTGCAGGCTGTGGATGCCCACGTAGAGGATGTCGTTGTCACGGTACTTCAGGCGGATGGCCTCCTGCTTGCTGCCGCCGGCATCGATGGTCTCCAGGCCGCTGAACACGCCGATACCGTGGTCGATGTGCACCACCAGGTCGCCGGGCTTCAGCTGCGTGAGCTCCTTCAGCGTGAGGGCCTGCGCGTTCTTCCGGAAGCCTTCCTTCAGCCGGAAGCGGTGGTAGCGCTCGAAGATCTGGTGGTCGGTGTAGAGCGCCAGCTTCAGCTCGGGATCGATGAAGCCTTCGTGCAGGTCGAGCACCAGCGGCGTGAACGCCACCTCGTGCTCCATGTCGTTGAAGATGGCGTAGAGGCGCTCGCTCTGCTTGGCGCTGTTGCAGGCGATGAGGTTGGTGTAGCCCGCGTTCTGCTTGTTGTGCAGATCACCGGACAGAACCTTGAATTCTTTGGCGAACGTGGGTTGGGGGCGTTGGGCGAAGTCGACGGAATGCGCCACTTGCCGTTGGCTGCTGGCTTCTGGCCGCTCATCCGAGTGGCCAGAATCCAGCGGCAAGTGGCCAGCAGCCCAGAACACCTTCCTGAACCCCAACGTCCCCTTCACCAGCTCCGTATCGGTGGCGAGCAGTTCCTCGGGGGTGGGGTGCTCGTCCTTGTCGGACAGTCGATCGTAAGCCTCGGAGAGGAGCTTGAGCTGCTTCTTGGCCGCATCGCCGATGGCCTGCAGATCGCGGAGCCAGAGCACGGTGTCCTCGGGCAGTTGGGCGAAGAAGGTCTGCTGGCGCGCGGCATCCTCATCCTGGAGGTCGGGCACGATCACCGCCTCGGCGAGGAACTCGATGGTGAGCTGGTCCTGCGGGTCGAAACGGCGCACGCTCTCCACGGTGTCGCCATAGAGCTCGATGCGGTAGGGCTTGTCGCTTCCGTAGCTGAAGACGTCCACGATGCCGCCGCGGATGCTGTACTGCCCCGGCTCGTACACGAACTCCACGCGGCTGAAACCGGTCTCCTCCAGCCATTCCTGGAGCGTGTCGATCGGCAGTTCCTCGTTGCGCTTGACGGTGAGGGTGTTCTTCGCCATCTCCTCCTTGCCCATCACCAACGGCACTAGGGCATCCGGGTAGGTGATGATGATGAGTTTGTTGGTGAATGGTGAATGGGAGTTGGTGAATGGGGAATGCGCATCCGCACCATTCGCCATTCGCCATTCACTATTCACCTTCATCAATGCCTCCAGCACCTCCGTGCGCGTCACCCGCTCGCCGTCATGGTGCCCTTCGGGATCGTAGGCCGAACGCGAGGGTGCGGGATAGAAGAACAGCTGGGTTGTCGCACGTTGGTCGACCCGGTGGGTCGACGCTACAGGTGCGCCACTGGAACGTGGTGCAGTACCGCCGGCCAGCGCCTCCATGTCGTTCATGAAATACGCAGCCTCCTCGCGATCGGTGAGCACGAACACATGCACGCCGCCGTGCTGTTCGATCACGGCATTAGCGATGAACGCTTGCGACGAACCAACGGTGCCGGCGATCTGCACGCGTGCGGCTTTCTCGCGCAGGCCATCGGCCACGCGGGCCACGCGGGCGTCGGAGCGGTAGAGGGAGAGGAGGTCGGGGAGGGAGGTGATGGGCATGGACGCGGAAAAGCCCGAAACCCAACGCCGCACTTCGCGGGCATCGGGTTCGGGAACGGCGCGAAGCTACGGGAGGTCTACCTGTACTCCTCACAAGCGCGACCGGCCCATTACAGCTATTGCTCCTCCAACATCCGCTTGAACCGCTGCGCCGCCTCGAACCCTTCCTTCCGATAAGGCGCGAGCAGGCCTGCATCCGCTTTGAAGGACAGCTTCTGTTCCCAAATGCCAAAGAGCAGCAGCGGGCAATAGCCGCTGTAACTCACCTTGCCTTCTCTATCGGTTACCTCGAAAACGATGAGCGAACCACCTGAGGCTTCCTTGTAGTAGGTGGCATGGCCCTGCCGCTGGTGAAGCTTGAACACCAACGTGTGACCCATGTGGAAGGTGGTGATGCGTTCGGTCGGTCCCTTGAAGTCCACCTGCGTGAAACCTTGGTCATGGAACCAATCATCCACCACGGTCAGCAGGGTCTTGGGGTCGGTCATGGCGTTCCTTCCTGCCGGGCGGTTGAGCACGGAACGACCTTCATCGATGCAGGCACAAGCGCCAGGTGAGGAGCATGGGGCGGTCGATCTAACCCTTCATCGCGGCCTCCACCATGTTCCGGCTGCCGATGTACAACGGGCAGCGCTGGTGCAGCTCGGTGGGCACGATGTCCAGGATGCGCTGTGTGCCATCGGTGGCCAGGCCGCTGGCCTGCTCGGCGATCATGGCGAGCGGGTTGGCCTCGTACAGCAGCCGCAGTTTGCCCTTGGGTGCCTTGGCGGTGGCAGGGTACAGGTAGATGCCGCCCTTCAGCAGGTTGCGGTGGAAGTCGGCCACCAGGCTGCCGATGTAGCGCGCGCTCATCTTCTGCTGCTTGCAGGCGTCGATGTAGTTGCGCACGCCATCGCTGAACTCGAACCAGTTGCCCTCGTTGATGGAGTAGATCTTCCCGTCGGCGGGCGTCTTCATGTCGGGGGGGCTCAGGCAGAAGGTGCCGATGCTGGGGTCGAGCGTGAAGCCGTTGACGCCGTGACCGGTGCTGTACACGAGCATGGTGCTGCTTCCGTACACGATGTAGCCGGCCGCCACCTGAGCGCTGCCGGGCTGCAGGAAGTCCTCCAAGGTGGCCTTGGGGCCGGTGCTGATGCGCTTGTAGATGCTGAAGATGGTGCCGATGCTCACGTTCACGTCGATGTTGCTGCTGCCATCGAGCGGATCCATGGTCACCACGTACTTGCCGCCGTTGTCGAAGTGCACGATGTCGTCGTTCTCCTCGCTGGCCACCGCGCACACCGCGCCCTGTGTCCTCATCATGCGGATGAAGAGGTTGTTGGCGTACACGTCCAGTTTCTGCTGCTGCTCGCCCTGTACGTTCTCATTCCCGGCCGCGCCGAGGATGTCGGCCATTAGGCCTGCTTTGTTGGCCTCGCGGCTCACGATCTTGGCGGCCAGGCGGAAGGCGGTGAGCAGGCTGCTGAGGTCGCCACTGGACCCCGGGAATTCGGCCTGGCGCTCGACGATGAATTCGGAGAGGGTCTTGATGTCTGACATGCCGCAAAGATGATGCGCCCTTTCCTTTGCATCCATGCAGATCGTCATTCGCAGGGCCGAGCGCCGTGATGTGCCACAGATGCTGGCTTTGGTGAAGGAGCTGGCCACGTTCGAGAAGGAGCCCGATGCGGTGACCGTCACCGAAGCGGAAATGCTGGATGCCGGCTTCGGGGCGGAACCGGTCTGGTTCGGATGGGTCGCTGAGCTCGAGGGAGGGATCATCGGTATGGCCGTGTGTTACACGCGCTATTCCACATGGCGCGGCCGCTGCCTGTACCTGGAGGACATCGTGGTGACAGAGGCGGTGCGCGGACGGCGCGTGGGGGAGAAGTTGTTCAAGGCCTGCGCCGCGTTCGCGCTGGATCAGGGGCATCACCACATGCTCTGGCAGGTACTCGACTGGAACACGGAGGCCATGCGGTTCTATACCCGGCTGGGCGCGACCTTCGACCCGAAATGGGTGAACGGACGGATGACGCGGGAGGAGATGGAGCGGTTGCTGGGGAGTGGGGGTGGGTCGGGAGTCTACTGAGTCGTGAGTTCGCTGAGTCTTCTGAGTCGGGAGTCGGGTTGCGCGTTAGGTTAGCGATATCCACAAACACAACGACCCATGGGCAAGGTGCAGGACCTCTTCGCATACCAGAAAGGCTTCAAGCTCTCGATGGCCATCTTCCACCGGACCAAGAAATTCCCCAAGGAGGAGCAGTACAGCATGACGGATCAGATCCGGCGAAGCTCAAGGTCCGTGGTCACCAACCTGGCTGAGGCGTATCGCCGTCGTCGTTCGCAGAAATACTCCGAGGCGAAGCTGAACGATTGTGAGACGGAGCTTTGCGAGACCCAGGTCTGGTTGGACTTCGCGTTGGCTTGCGAATACCTCCATCAGCAGGAGAATGATGAGCTGTACGCACTCTCCGAGGAGGTCGGTAGCTTGCTCAACTTCATGGCGAACAACCCGAAGAAGTTCCTCTAGCAGCTTGATCAACAGGCTGCGGACGGACTGATGAACTCAGATGACTTCCGACTTACGACGCATTCGATCATGAAGGTCTTCAAGTTCGGCGGGGCCAGTGTGAAGGACGCGGCCGGTGTGCGCAACGTGGCGAAGGTGCTCGCGCAGTTCCCCGATGACGATCTGCTCATCGTGGTGAGCGCCATGGGCAAGACCACCAACGCCTTGGAGGAGGTGGTGTGGGCCCATGGTGAGGGACGTGATACCAGGCCGTTGGTTGAGGCCTTGCGGGCCACGCATTTCGGGGTGCTGCAGGAGGTGGCCCCGGGTGATCAGGGTGCACGCACGGCCTTGGAGACCTCCTTCCGGGACCTGCAGCGCACGCTGGCCCAGCGCTCCAGCGGACGGGTGGACGAGGACTACGACCAGATCGTCTCCGTTGGCGAGGTGTGGAGCACCCTGGTGGTGGGTGCGCATCTGAAGCATGCCGGCCACACGAACACGTGGTTCGATGCGCGCACCGTGGTGCGCACGGACCACAGGTACCGGGCGGCGAAGGTGGAGTGGCAGGCCAGCGAGAACCTGGTGGCGCGCTACCTGAAGCCGCTGTATCAGGAGAAGCCGGGTCGCGTGCTCACCCAGGGCTTCATCGGGCGCACGGCGGACGGGCGGACCACGACCCTGGGACGCGAGGGCTCCGACTTCAGCGCGGCCATCTTCGCCTACCTGCTCGATGCGGAGAGCGTGACCATTTGGAAGGATGTGCCCGGTATGCTCAACGCCGACCCGAAGCGTTTTCCGGACACCAAGCTGCTCAGCCACATCAGCTACCGCGAGGCCATCGAGCTCAGCTACTTCGGGGCGAGCGTGATCCACCCGCGCACCCTGCAGCCCCTGCAGCGCAAGCACATCCCGCTCTATGTACGGTCCTTCATGGATCTGGGCGCACCCGGCAGCACCATCGACGATCGGAGCGAGAGCGACTCGCTGATCCCCTCCTTCATCGTGAAGCCGAAGCAGCTGCTCATCAGCATCACCCCGCGCGACCTCAGCTTCATCGTGGAGGAGAACCTCAGCGGCATCTTCTGGCTGTTCGCCCGGCACAACGTACGCATCGACCTGATGCAGAACAGTGCCCTGGCCTTCAGCGTGGTGGTGGACGACACGCCGCGCAGCCGCCAGCTGATCGAGGAGCTGCGGAACGGCTATGAAGTGCGGTACAATGAGGGCTGCGAACTGGTCACCGTAAGGCACTACGATGACGCCACGCTGGCGGCCCTGACGGCGGGAAAGGAGGTGCTCCTGGAGCAGCGGAGCCGCACCACCGCCCGGTTCGTGCTGGGCTAGTCGAGCTGGCCTCCGCCCGGTCCTTTACTCCGCCTCCTCCAGGATCCGCAGCACGCGGTCCGGAAAGTCGCTGATGATCCCGTCCACCCCGAGGGCGATCATCCGCCGGATGTCAGCCTCCTCGTTCACGGTCCACACCACCACCTCGATGTTGCGGTCCTGGAGCGCGCGCACGGAGCGGGGGTCCACCAGGTTGAACTGGGGGCTGTAGACGTCAGGTGTGTAGCTGAGCCGGCCGAGCTCCACATCCGGGTCGGTGCCCGCTTCCACCAGCAGGGCGGTGCGCAGGCCGGGGTCCTGGGCGTGGACGGCCTCCAGCACGGCGGGGTCGAAGCTCTGCACCAGGCAGTTGGCGCCGAGCTGCAGCTCGCCGAGGGTGCGCAGCACGGCTGCGGCCAGCATGTCCGGCGCCGGTTGATAGGTGCCGTACCAGGCGGGGTCGCTCTTGATCTCGATGTTGTAGGCGATGGGTCCTGCGCCCTCGGTGAGCGTGAGCTCCTCGATGGCCGACACCACCTCGACGAGCGTGGGCTTCATCGCGCGGCGGCTCTCCTGATCGGGGAAGTCCGGATGCGTCAGCGAGCCGCAATCGCACGCCTGGGCCTCCGCCAGGGTCATCCGGTGGATGTTGAGCGCCAGGCCCTGCGCCTCGGTGAGGGCTTCGCCGTTCGGCCCGGTGCAGATGCGATGGTCCATCCAGGGCTCATGGCTCACGAGCACATGCCCGTCGCCGGTGAGCACCACATCCAGCTCGAGCCAGGTGCAGCCCAGCCGGGCGGCGCGTTGGAAGGCGGCGATGGTGTTCTCGGGCTCCAAGCCGCGACAACCGCGGTGGCCGTGCACTTCGGGTGGTTCGGGGGCGGAGGTCATGCAGGCGGAGAGCAGGAGGGCGAGCGTGGGCAGGGCCCTAAGGTTCGGCATGGGGGAAGCGGGTGAGGATCTTGTCGGCGAGCACCGCGGCCATCTTGAAGCGTCCTTCATGGGTGACCCCGGCGATGTGGGGGGTGAGGATCACGCGATCGTGGGCCAGCAGGCGCTCCAGGACGGGCTCCTCGGTGCCGGGGTCGAGGCCGGAGAGGTCGGGGCGCTCGAACTCCAGCACATCGAGGCCGGCGGCCAGCACGCGGCCGCTGTCGAGCGCATCGAGCAGGGCGGCGGTGTGCACCACGGGTCCCCGGCTGGTGTTCACCAGGCGGATGGGTCTGGCGAAGCCCGAGAGCAACCCGGCGCCGGCGTAGTGATGGGTCTCGTCGGTCAGCGGCAGGTGAAGGCTCACGATGTCGCTCGCGCGCTGCAGGGTGGCTAGGTCGCACTGCTCCACGTGAGGCGGGGTGTGGCCGCTGCGGTATTTGTCGTGGCCCAGCACGCGCACCCCGAAGCCCTGGAGGCGCTCGGCGAAGGCGAGGCCCATGTGGCCAAGGCCGATGATGCCCACGGTGAGGCCGTGCAGGTCGGTGCCGCGGTTCTCCTCGCGGCACCACTGGCCCGCATGCACCTGGCGATCGGCGCGCGGCAGGTGCTTCAGCAGGGCCAGCACCAGCAGCAGGGTGTGCTCGGCCACGCCATCACGGTTGCCTTCGGGCGAGTTGATCACCTCCACACCGCGGGCCGCGCAGGCGCTCGTGTCGATGTTCTCCAGGCCGGAGCCCACGCGCGCCACGAAGCGAAGGCCCGGGGCGCGGTCCAGCACGTCCTGGCCCACGCGTCCGCTGCGCACCACGAGGCCATCGCAGTGGTCCAGCACCGGCGCGTCCGGATGGTCGTGCGCGATGCAGGCATGGCCGGCGGCGGTGAGCCGTTCCACGAGCACGGGATGGACCTCATCCAGGAAGTGGATCCGCATGGTCAGTGGAAGAGGTCGTACATGATGTGGCCCACGGAGAAGTAGGTGAGCAGGCCGAAGATGTCGTTGAGGGTGGTGACGAAGGGCCCGGTGGCCAGGGCGGGGTCCACCTTGATGCGGTCGAGCACCAGGGGGATGAGGGTGCCGAAGAGGGCGGCGGTGAGGATCACCGTGCACAGGGCGATGCTGACGGTGTAGCTGAGGGCCTGGCTCTGGCGGAGGGCGAGGTTGACCGCGAAGATCAGGGTGCCGCAGATGAGGGCGGTGAGCACGGCCACGCGCAGCTCCTTCCAGAGGCGGGCTCCCACGCGCATGTTCTGGAGGGTGCCGGCGGCGAGGCCCTGCACCACGATGGCACTGGACTGCACACCCACGTTGCCGGCGGTGGCGGCGATGAGCGGCATGAAGAAGGCCATCTTCGGGTCGATGCGCAGCTCCTCCTCGTAGAGGCCGATGATCTGGGAGCTGAGCACCCCGCCGGCCAGGCCGATCAACAGCCAGGGGAGACGTGCCCGTGTCTGTACAAGCGGGCTGTCCGTGGCGTCCACGTCCTCGCTGATGCCGCTGGCGAGCTGGTAGTCCTCCTCGGCCTCCTCCTGCATCACATCCATGACATCGTCCACGGTGATGCGGCCTACCAGGCAGCCGGTGGCGTCCACCACCGGGAGCACCACCACATCGTACTTCTTCATGAGGTTCACCACCTGCTCGGCATCCGTGTCCACCCTCACGCTCACCACATCGGTGTCGCAGATGTGCTTGATGAGGGTGCGTGTGCTCTCGGCGGAGAAGAGGAGCTCCTTGAGGGGCAGGGTGCCGATGAGGCGGTCGTCCTTGTCCACCACGTACACGGTGTACACGTGGTCGACCTCGCGGGCCTGCTGGCGCATCTCCACGATGGCGCGGGCCACTGTGGCGTCCGCGCGCACGCTCACAAGCTCCTTGGCCATCAACGCTCCGGCCGTACCTTCCTGGTAACGGAGCAGTTCCTCGATGTCATCGGCCTGCTCCTCATCGTCCAGCAGGTCGAGCACCTCCTTGGCCTTCGCCTCGGGGAGGTCGGCCATCACGTCGGCGGCATCGTCCGAATCGATGTGTCCGATCACCTTGTCGGCGATCTCCTGGCTGGTGAGGCCTTCGAGCAGGCGCTCGCGGAGGTCCTCGTCCAGTTCAAGGATGGCCTCGGCGGCGGTCTCCTCCTCCAGCAGGCGCAGCACGTAGCGCGCCTCGTCGATCCTTAGTCGACCCAGCACACCCCCGATGTCGGAGGGGTGCAGTTCGCTGACCACGGCCAGGATGTCCTGGTCGCGGCCCACCTCCACATCGTTCTGGATGCGGTCCAGAAGGCCTTTGGTGAGCTCGAACGACATGCCGGTGGGTGGTCCATGGGGGCCCCGGCAGCGGGGCGCTCAAAGCTACGAAGGGGCCGGCGGCTCATGCGGTGGCGCGGCCGGCGGCGGCGGCAAGGGCCACGAAGGCCTCCACGGGCAGCTGCTCCGCCCGGCGTGTCGCCAGCTCCGGGGGCAGGCCGCCCTCCAGCCCGGGGAAGTGGCGCAGCGCGTTGGTCAGCGTCTTGCGCCGCTGGTTGAACGCAGCCTTCACCAGGCGGTGGAACACAGCCTCATCGCAGGCCAGCCGCGCGGTGGCGTTGCGCCGCAGGCGGATCACCGAGCTGCGCACCTTGGGCGGCGGGATGAAGGAGCCGGGCTCCACGTGGAAGAGGAGCTCCACATCGTAGTAGGCCTGCGCCAGCACGCTGGTGATGCCGTACACCTTGCTGCCATGCCCGGCACGGATGCGGTCGGCCACCTCCTTCTGGAACATGCCCACCACCTCCGTGCACCGGTCGCGGTGCTCGATCACCTTGAAGACGATCTGCGTGCTGATGTTGTAGGGGAAGTTGCCGATGACGGCGAAGGGTCCATCGCCCAGCGCATCGAGGTCGAGGCGGAGGAAGTCGCCCTCGATGAGCTGGAGATCGGGATGGTGCGCGCGCAGGTGTGCCAGGCTCTCGGTGTCCACCTCGATGGCCGTGAGGTCGATGTCCGTGCGCCGCAGCAGGTGGCTGGTGAGCGCGCCGGTACCGGGCCCCACCTCCAGCACACGGCGGTAGCCGCCATGGTGGGTGAGGGCCTCGGCGATGCGCTGCGCGATGGCGTCCTCCTTCAGGAAGTGCTGGCCCAGGTGTTTCTTGGGGCGGACGTGCATCGGGGGGGCGCGGGTCAGGCGGTGTGCAGCACTTCCAGCAGGGTGCGGAAGGCGGCGAACCGGCCGGCATAGCGATTCTGCGTCTCGGCCTGCAGGCGCGGGGCGTGCTCCTCCCGGTACCGTTCGTAGGTGGCCATGTCGGCGCAGGTGTACTGCACCGCGTAGGTGAGCCCGCCATCCTCCTCGGCCAGCACGCGCATGATGCGGCTGTCGAGGAACAGGCCCGTGGCCATCACCTCGGGCACATGCACCTGATGCATCCACCGCAGCCACTCCTCGGCCACGTCGGCATCCACGTTCACGGTGACGTTGTAGATGATCATTGGGGCGGGGTGGTGCCTCCGTCGGCCGGCTCGGTGTCGGGGGCGTCGCCGCGCAGGCGGCGGAAACGGGCGCGTGCCTCCGGGACGAAGATGCTGCCCGGCTGCTCGAACAGCAGCTTCTCATAGAACGGCATGGCCTTGCCGGGATCCTTCAGCTGCTCCTCGTGCAGGCGGCCCAGTTCGAAGAGGGCGTTGTCCATCAGGATGTCCAGTGGATGCTCGGCGACGATGCGTTCCAGGAAGCCGGCGGCCTGCGCGTACTCCTTGCGGTCGCGGGCGATGCGGTGGCGCAGGAAGAGCACGTCGTCGGCGATGCCGTCCATGGGGAAGGCCGCGTCCAGGGTGTCGAGCACGTCGATGGCCTCGGTGTAGCGCCGTTGGAAGGTGAGCAGGTCGGCCTGGGCGAAGAGGGAGAGCGGCGTGCTGTTGCTGTCGGCCCCGATGTGGTCGGTGATCAGCAGGCTGAGCTCCATGGCGTCGTTGGCGATCAGCTTCGAGGTGGAGGCCTTGAGCACATCAAGCTGTCCTTTGGCCCAGAGGAAATCGCCGGCGTAGAAGCTCACCTTCGCGTTGCGCAAGCGGGCCTCGTGGCCCAGCGGGTCGTACTTGAAGTCGAGGTCCACCTGGCTGTAGAGGAGTGAGGCCTCCCAGATGTCGCCGTCGAAGAGGTGCACATCGGCCAGCGCGAGCTTGATGCGTCCACGGGTGGCGGCATCGATGTCGGGCAGGTCCAGGGCCTGTTCCAGCAGGGCGGAGGCCGCGGCGCGGTCGTTGAGGTAGTAGGCCTGCATCCGGGCGAGGTCCTCCATCAGGTCCACGGTGCCTTTGTTGCGGCCCAGCTCGTCGAGGGTGGCCTCGTAGCGGGTGCGCAGCGCGGCGAGGTCGGCGGCCGGCGGCTCGGCCATCGCGGTGAGGCGGGCCATCTCGGTGCGCACCTGGCCCATGCGGGCCTTGGCGTACAGGCCGTCACGCCGCCCCAGGCCCACCACGTGGTCGTAGCACTTCATGGCGGTGGCGTGCTCGTCGTTGCTCAGGGCGATCTCCGCCAGGTCCATCAGCCGCGTGCCGCCCTCGTCGAAGCGCTTGTCCAGGGCCTTGCATTGCACGAAGGCGCCGTCCAGGTCCTTCTGCTGGATGTACATCCAGATCAGCAGTTCCTGGAAGATGGAGCGCTCGGGGTTGCGCTGGATACGCCGCAGCAGCTCGGTGCGCAGGGCCTCGGTGGCGGCATCGCGGCGCGTGAAGTCCATGGCGCGCGACAGGCCGTTCTGCACCGCTTGGATGTAGCCCTCGTTCACGACCAGCAGGTCCAGGTAGGCGCTGGTCATGGCGGGCACATCGCCCTTCAGGGCGTAGAGGTTGGCGATCTCGAACTGGAAGCCGGGACCTTCCTTCATGAGGCGCTGCCCGCGCTGGTAAGCCTCCAGGGCCAGGTCGTGCTCGTTGTGCCGGGTGAAGGCGTTGGCCACCTGGCGGATGCTGTTCTGTTCGGGGCGCATGCCGCGCAGCACCTTCTCGAACTGCTGCCGCGCTTTGTCCTCCTCACCGGCCAGGCGCAGCACCATGCCCAGGTCCACGGCGTACCGCGGATCACTGTCGCGCTTCATCTGTTCGCGGGCCAGTTTCTCGGCACGGGGCAGGTCCTTCAGGGCCACATAGCTCTTGTAGAGCTGCTCGTAGTAAAAGGGGGTGGCTTGCTTGCGGTAGAGGCGTTCGTAGTACAGGATGGCCTTCTCGTGGTCGCCGGATTGGAAGTACTGGGCGGCCAGCTGCTCATCCGTACCGTCCTGTGCGGCCACAGGCACGGCGGATGCTGCCAGGAGCAGCGCGAGCAGGAGCGGCAGTGGGCGCATCATGGGACGGGGTCGGGCGGGGCCAGCAGTTCGGCGATGGCGCGGTGTTGGGCCTGCCATTCGCGCTGACAGGTGCCGGCGCTGCGGAGCACGGTGGTCACCCCCTTCTCCAGCTGGTCCAGCATCAGGCGCTCCTGCTGCAGGTAGGTGGTGCGGGGTCCCTCGGGGAGCCGGTCGCGCGCGATGTCGTGGCGGAGGTCGGTGAGCTGGGTGCGGCTTCGCTCCAGCTCCGTGCGCAGGTCGGTGGTCTGCTTGCGCACGCGGCCCAGGGAGCGGTCCATGGCGCGGTAGTAGTTGCCGATGGGCACGGCCTGCTCCTTGGCGAGGGTGTCCTTGAGCAGTTCCTCCAAGGCGCTGCGCTGGCCGCGGAACACCGAGTCCATGCGGTCGTACGCGGCCAGGTCGATGGTGTCCACGAGCTGCCTCAGGCTGTCCGCACGATGGAGCATCGCATCCACTTCGGCCAGCAGCTCGGGGTGGGCGTTGCGCGTGCAGGCGCCCAGCGCAAGCACCAACGCGGCCAGGAGGAGGATCGGTGTGCGGGCGTTCATCGGGTGATGCGGTCGAAGCCGGTGTAGGGCTGCAGGGCCTTGGGGATGCGGATGCCGTCCGGTGTCTGGTTGTTCTCCAGCAGGGCGGCCACGATGCGGGCGAGGGCCAGCGCGCTGCCGTTCAAGGTGTGTGCCAGGCGGGGCTTCTTGTCCTCGCCGCGGTAGCGCAGCTTCAGGCGGTTGCTCTGGAAGGTCTCGAAGTTGCTGATGCTGCTCACCTCCAGCCAGCGTTGCTGGGCGGCGCTGAACACCTCCATGTCGTAGGTGAGCGCGCTGGCGAAGCCCATGTCGCCGCCGCAGAGCAGCAGCTGGCGGAAGGGCAGCTCCAGGTCGCGCAGCAGGCCCTTCACGTGCTCCACCATCTCCTCCAGCGCGGCATAGCTGTCCTCGGGCCGTTCCACGCGCACGATCTCCACCTTGTCGAACTGGTGCACGCGGTTGAGGCCGCGCACATGGGCGCCATAGCTGCCGGCCTCACGGCGGAAACAGGGGGTGTAGCCCACGTTGCGGATGGGCAGCCGCGCGGCGTCCACGATCTCGTCGCGGTACAGGTTGGTGATGGGCACCTCGGCGGTGGGGATCAGGTAGAGGTCGTCCACCGTGGCGTGGTACATCTGGCCCTCCTTGTCGGGCAGCTGGCCCGTGGCGTAGGCGCTGGCGCTGTTCACCAGGTGGGGCGGGATGATCTCGCGGTAGCCTGCGGCGGTGGCGCGGTCCAGGAAGAAGGCGATGAGGGCGCGCTGCAGCCGGGCACCCTGTCCGCTGTACACCGGGAATCCGGCGCCGGTGAGCTTCACGCCCAGGTCCATGTGCAGGATGCCGTACTCCTCGCCCAGCTCCCAGTGGGGCTTGGCGCCGGGGCCCAGCTCGGGGATGGCGCCCTCCTGCACCACCACCACGTTGTCCTCCGGCGTGCGGCCGGCGGGCACGCGGTCGGCGGGGGCGTTGGGGAGGGTGAGGAGGTGGTCGGTGAGCGCGCGTTCGGCGGCCTCCATGGTGGTACGCAACGCGTCCAGCCCTTCTTTGAGCGTGGTGCTGCGTGCCCTGGCGTCCTCGGCCTCGGCCTTCTGGCCGGCTTTCATCAGGTCGCCGATGGACCGGCTCAGCGTGTTGATCTCGGCCTGGCGGTCGTCCATGGCCACCTGGGCGGCCCGGCGGGCCTCATCCAGTTGGCGGGCGCGGTCCAGCGCGGCGCGGGCATCGATGTTCCGTTTCGCGAGGCGTCGTTCGGCCTCGTCGGCCTGGTTGCGCAGGAAGGTCAGTTCGAGCATGCGGGCAGTGGGATGGACAAAGGTAGCGGGTGGGGCCGCGGGGAGGCCGGACCGCCGGCCCCGGAACGCGAACGACCTCCGGGGTCGCCGGAGGTCGTTCGCAACGGATGGTCGGGGATCAGGCCTTGGCCTTCTCGGCGGGGAGCACGCTGACGAAGCTGCGTTCGCCGCGCTTGGTGCGGAACTCCACCACGCCGTCCACGAGGGCGTACAGGGTGTGGTCCACGCCGATACCCACGTTCTTGCCGGGGTGGTGCTTGGTGCCGCGCTGGCGGACGAGGATGTTGCCGGCGGTGGCCTGCTGGCCGCCGTAGATCTTCACGCCGAGGCGTTTGCTGTGGCTTTCGCGACCGTTGCTGGTGCTGCCTTCACCTTTCTTGTGTGCCATGGCTGGTCAGGGATTGAGCGATGGTGCCTGGGTGGCGCTTAGTTCTTGCTGTCCTTCTTGGGGGCGGCTTTCTTGGCCGGCGCCTTCTTGGCCGGGGCGGCCTTCTTGGCGGGCGCGGCTTTCTTGGCCGGGGCGGCCTTCTTGGCGGGCGCCTTGGCGGCCTTGGGGGCGGCCTCCTTCTTCGCCTTGGGCTCGGCGGCCTTCACGGCCTTGGGGGCGGGCGCCGTGCTCTTGCTGGCGTCGAACTTCTCGCCTTTGCCGAGGATGGCCTCGATCCACAGTTCGGTGATGGCCTGGCGGTGGCCGTTCATCTTCTGGTAGCCCTTGCGGCGCTTCTTCTTGAACACCAGCACGGTGTCGCCCTTGCTGTGCGCCAGCACCTTGGCGGCCACGCGGGCGCCGTCCACGGTGGGAGTGCCCACGCTCACGGTGGAGCCGTTGCTCACCAACAGCACCTGGTCCAGTTCCACGTGCTTGCCGGCCTCGGCCTCGAGGCGGTGCACCTTCAGCTTCTGGCCGCCCTGCACCTTGTATTGCTGGCCGAGGATGTTGACGATGGCGTACATGTTCTCCGAAATGGGCTGCGAAAGTAGTACGAAATCCAGTATCGATGGGAGATGGAGTTCGGATGCTTGTTCAATTGCCTGAAAATGAGCTGGTTATGTGATGGAGTTGACTGATCGCTCTCTAGAGGTGGGTGGTGAGTGGCGAGTGGGGAGTGGCGAGTGGTGAGTGGCGAGTGGTGAGTGGCGAGTGGGGAGTGGCGAGTGGGGAGTGGCGAGTGGGGAGTGGCGAGTGGTGAGTGGCGAGTGGGGAGTAGGGAGTGGTGAGTGTTGAGTGTCGAGCGGAGCGCGGCGATCGGGGAAGAGGATGTGAAGTCGTGTCAGCGAAGGAAGTACGGAGTGGTCATGTTGATCCAAAGTCCGAGGAGTGCCATCGCACCCGGCAATTTCCTCCAACCGGTCGTCTTTGACTTGATGTAGGTGCGCAGCAGCCGTGCCGTTTCATCCTGGAGGTTCATCATCCTGTCGATCTGTTCGTTGGGGAAATACCTCCGTCTCCGGGCGAGGTGGAGCATGGAGCATACCTCGTTGCACGAGCCCTTGGCGATCCATAGATAGCGGAGCTGATGTGCGTTGGTGGGCATCTCATAGCCCTCCGCGATGTTGTTGCAGATGGAAAGGGCCGCCCTGAACAGTTGGTCCTTGAAGCCCCAGTTCCGGTTCTCAGCCAAGGCAATGTCGACCGCTTCGTTCAGGTCCATGGCTTTCTGCCAGGCCTTGGATTCTTCGAAGCTCTTCATGGGAAGGGGAGGTGAGTGACGAGTGGTTAGTGACGAGTGGGCGAGTGGGCGAGTGGCGAGTGGCGAGTGGCGAGTGGCGAGTGGTGAGTGGTGAAGATCGTGGATCACACGGTGAATACGAAGGCCATGAAATGCGATCGCGAGTGACAGTGGCAGACCCGCCACTCGCCACTCGCGACTCGCTACTTGGGTACCTGCTTACAGCTTGAACGCCTTGCGCACCGCCTCCACGGCGTTAAGCTCCTCCCAGGGGAACAGCTTCACCTTCACGGTGGCCTTCTGTCCGGCGTTGCTGAAGGTCTTGGTCACCTCCCGGCATTCCCGGCCCATGTGCCCGTAAGCGGCGGTCTCGCTGTAGATGGGGGTGCGCAGCTTGAAGCGCTGCTCGATGAAGTAGGGGCGCATGTCGAACTCCTTCATGCCGCCGATCACCTTGGCGATCTGGCCGTCGCTCATCTTCACCTTGGCGGTGCCGTAGGTGTTCACGTAGAAGCCCACAGGCTTGGCCACGCCGATGGCGTAGGCCACCTGCACGAGGCACTCGTCACACACGCCGGCCGCCACCAGGTGCTTGGCCACGTGGCGCGCCGCGTAGGCCGCGCTGCGGTCCACCTTGCTGGGGTCCTTGCCGCTGAAGGCGCCGCCACCGTGGGCGCCCTTGCCGCCGTAAGTGTCCACGATGATCTTGCGGCCGGTGAGGCCGGTGTCGCCGTGCGGACCGCCGATCACGAACTTGCCGGTGGGGTTGATGTGGTAGGCGATGTCCTTGCCGAAAAGGGCTTGCACCCGCTTGGGCAGCTTCTTCATCACCCGGGGGATCAGGATCTCGATCACGTCCTTCTTGATCCGCGCGAGCATCTTCGCCTCCTTGTCGAAGTCGTCGTGCTGGGTGCTCACCACGATGGCGTCGATGCGCTTGGGGGTGTGGTCGTCGTTGTACTCGATGGTCACCTGGCTCTTGGCATCGGGGCGCAGGTAAGGCATTTTGCTGTTCTTCTCGCGGCGGATGGCGGCGAGCTCGCGCAGCAGCAGGTGGCTCAGCTCCAGCGGCAGCGGCATGTAGGTGTCGGTGTCGCGGCAGGCGTAGCCGAACATCATGCCCTGGTCGCCGGCGCCCTGCTCCTCGGGCTTCCTGCGTTCCACCCCCTGATTGATGTCGGGGCTCTGCTCGTGGATGGCGCTGAGCACGCCGCAGCTGTGCGCCTCGAACATGTACTCGCTCTTGGTGTAGCCGATACGGTCGATCACCTCGCGGGCGATCTGCTGCACGTCGAGGTACGCTTCGCTCTTCACCTCGCCGGCGAGCACCACCTGACCGGTGGTCACCAACGTTTCGCAGGCCACCTTGCTGTTGGGGTCGAAGGCGAGGAAATGGTCAATGAGGGCATCGCTGATCTGGTCGGCGACCTTGTCGGGGTGGCCTTCGCTGACGGACTCGGAGGTGAAGAGGTAGGGCATGGGGCTTGGGTAAGCGGCGGCAAAGAACGGGGTTTCACGGGGATCCATCGTGCCTCCCGGTGGTGGCGGCTTCAAGGAACGGTTGTTGGTAAGCCCCGGGTGCGGGCCGGACCTCCGGCCTCAGCCCGACCTCTACTTTTGACCCACCGAACCGATCGCCATGTTCAGAACCCTGCTCGCCGCCCTCCTGCTGTTGGTCCTCCCGAACGGTCCTTTGAACGCGCAGGCTTTTCAAGCAGGCGACAATGCCGTCGGTGTTGGCGTGGGGGTGGGGGGCAACTATTACCGCTATGGCAGCTACTACGGTTTCCGCCCCACGCTCTCCCTGATGTACGACCGGGGCACCGCGGTGCCGGTCGGTCCCGGGGTGCTCGGCATCGGCGGCTACTTCTCCTACACCAACCGCCGGATCTACGAGGACTACGTCTATTGGGTGGAGGATAAGCGCTACGATTTCTGGAGCTTCGGTTTCCGCGGCACCTACCACTGGAACAGCTGGCACAAGGTGGAGAACTGGGACGTGTACGCGGGCATCGGCCTGGGCTTCACCGTCACCACCTACTCCGACCGTTCCACGTATTCCTCCACGTACTACGAGAACCTGTACCGTCGGAACTTCAACGCCCGAAGCCCGGTGCGTTCCTCGCTGTTCGTGGGCACGCGCTACTACTTCACGGACTTCCTGGGCGTCTTCGCCGAGGTGGGCTACGATACGTCCTTCCTCACCGGCGGTCTGCAGCTGAAGTTCTGAGGTGTGGCGTCGGCTCACCCCTTGGTGAGCTCCTTGAACACCTCTTCCAGGCCCCGCGTGCTCTTCTGCAGGGTGAGCACCTTGCGGCCCTGGTCCACGGCGAACTGGAACACGGCGGGCCGCACGTCCTGATCGCGGGCGTGTCCGATGGCCCATCGCACGGGGCCTTCCTGGCGGGCCTGCACCACGCCGGGGATGGCCAGCAGCTGCCGCATCTCCACGCCGCCATCGAACTCCACCTCCAGCACCTCCAGATCGCGCTGGGTGCTGCGCAGGCGGTCGGCCCGGTCATCGGCCACGATCCGCCCGCGGTCGATGATGATGACCCGTTCGCAGATGGCCTCCACCTCCTGCATGATGTGGGTGCTGAGCAGCACGGTCTTCTCGCGGCCCACGGTGCGGATGAGGCCGCGCACCTCCTCCAGTTGGTTGGGGTCGAGGCCGCTGGTGGGCTCATCCAGGATCAGCACCTGCGGATCGTGGATCAGGGCCTGGGCCAGGCCCACGCGCTGGCGGTAGCCCTTGCTGAGGGCACCGATCCGCTTGTGCTGCTCGCGTTCCAGGCCCACCAGGCCGATCATCTCCCGCACCCGGGCCTCCTTCCCCTTCAACCCGTGGATGCCGGCCACGAACTCCAGGTACTCGCGCACGTACAGGTCGACGTAGAGCGGGTTGTGCTCCGGCAGGTAGCCCACGTTGCGGCGCACCTGCATGCTGGCCGAGCGGATGTCGTGCCCGCACACGCTGGCTTCACCGCTGGTGGGCGGCAGGTAGCAGGTGAGCACCTTCATCATCGTGCTCTTGCCGGCGCCGTTCGGCCCCAGGAAGCCCACCACGCCCGGCTTCGCCAACACGAAGCTCACGTCGTCCAGCGCCTTCTGCGGGCCGTAGACCTTGGTGATGCCGCGTACGGAGATGGACATGCGGCGAAGGTAGCACGTGCCCTCCCGCGCTGACCTTCGCCCCGTGTGCTCGTGTGCTCATGTGCACATGGTCGCATGAGCCCATGGTCGCACGGGCAACCGAACCCGCCATCTTTGTCCCATGCCCAGCGGCCTTGTGATGCGCTCCACCGGCAGCCGCTACCTGGTGCGTGGCGACGACGGTTCGAAGCACGAGTGCGTGGCGAAGGGCAACCTGCGCATCAAGGGGTGGAAGAGCACCAACCCGGTGGCGGTGGGCGATCGGGTGGAGTACACCCCCCAGGAGGAGGCCGATCATCCCGGGGCCATCACCGATCTGCACGACCGACGGAACTACCTGGTTCGCCGCAGTGTGAACCTGAGCCACCACAAGCACGTGATCGCCGCCAACCTGGACCAGGCGCTGCTGATGGTGACCGTGGCCCGGCCGCGCACCTCCTACGGCTTCATCGACCGCTTCCTGGTGACCGCCGAAGCCTATGAAGTGCCGGTGGTGCTGGTGGTGAACAAGGTGGACGACCTGGCCGATGCGGAAATGGAGGACCTGGCCGAACTGGTGGACACCTACCAGCAGGCCGGGTACCCGGTGCTCATGACCTCGGCCCGCACCGGGGCCGGGGTGGACGCGGTGCGGACACTGCTCGCCGGGCAGGTGACCCTGGTGGCCGGCCACAGCGGGGTGGGCAAGAGCACCCTCATCAACGCCATCGACCCCGCCCTCGACCTGCACACCGCCGTGATCAGCGAGGCCAGTGAGAAGGGCCAGCACACCACCACCTACGCCGAGATGTTCGAATTGGGAGTGGCGAGTGATGAGTTGCGAGTGACGAGTGAACAGCCGGATGCGACTGCCACTCGCCACTCGCCACTCGCCACTCAGGCCGGGATCCCACCCACCTTCATCATCGACACGCCCGGCATCAAGGGCTTCGGGCTGGTGGACCTGGAGGCCGAGGACATCGGGGACCAGTTCCCCGAGATCTTCCGGCTGAAGAGCGGATGCCGATTCAATAACTGCATGCACAAGGACGAACCGGGCTGTGCCGTGCGGGCCGCCGTGGAGGCGGGTGAACTGGCCGAAAGCCGCTATCGCAGCTACCGCGACATGCTGGAGGGCATTGATGAGGAAAGCCCCTACCGTCTGGATTGAACCGACCACCGATGCGCGCACCGACCATCCTGCTCTTGGGGCCCGTGCTGGGCCTGTGGGCCTGCACCGCCTCACGTCCCCTTGCCGATGACCCGGAGACCGCTGCCGCACGGGAGCTCGTCACGCAGAACGTGAACGCCACCCTGTTCCAGAACGCCTCCGCCGAGGTGGCCTGGCTGTACGAACAGGGCTACGCCTTCGCGCGGGTGAAGCTGGACGCCAACCTGAGCGTCCCCGACAGCCTGCCCCCGGCGGTGATCGTGGACGTGGATGAGACCGTGCTTGACAACAGCCCGTACGAGCTGGAGAACATCCGTGCGGGCCGCAGCTACAGCCCCTCCACGTGGAAGGCGTGGACCGCGCGAGCCGAGGCGAGGGCCTGCCCCGGTGCACTGGACTTCCTCACCTATGCGGCCTCGCGTGGCTGTGCCGTGTACTACATCACCAACCGCGATGCCGACGAAAAGGGGGCCACCATCGCGAACCTCGCCCGCCTGGGCTTCCCCATGGCGGACAGTGCGCATGTGCGCACCATGGAGGGCACCAGCGACAAGACCGCGCGGCGGGAAGACGTGGGCCGGGCCCATCGCGTGGTGCTGCTGGTGGGCGACCAGCTCACGGACTTCGAGCAGGTGCTGAAGGATCGCAGCGCTGAGATGGGTCTGCCATCCATGTACATGATGTCCGCGCGATTGGCGAAGGACTTCATCCTGCTGCCCAACGCCACATACGGCTACTGGCGCGATGGCATCACCGGCAAGGGCACGGCGGTGGAGAAGCGCGACCGGGTGGGGACCTTCATCGAGCAACGGACACGCTGAGCATGCGCGCGGTGGTGCAACGGGTGAGCGGTGCGTCGGTGCACATCGGCGGGGCGGAGCATGCGCGCATCGGCCGCGGGCTGCTGGTGCTGCTCGGCGTCGAGGTGGGGGATACTCCGGCTGATGCGGAGTGGCTGTGCGGCAAGGTCGCCCGCCTGCGGATCTTCCCCGATGCGGACGGGGTGATGAACCTCGACCTGGTCCAGGTGGGTGGCGAGCTGTTGCTCGTGAGCCAGTTCACCCTGCACGCCGGGACGGCCAAGGGCAATCGCCCGAGCTACATCCGCGCGGCGCGACCCGAAGAGGCCGTTCCGCTGTATCTGCGGGCCAAGCAGCTGCTCATGGAGTCGACGGGACGACCGGTGCGCACCGGTGAGTTCGGCGCTGACATGCAGGTGGAACTGGTGAACGATGGTCCGGTGACCATCCTCATCGACAGCCGGCTCAGGGAGTAAGGGAGCGGTCCACCAGCACGCGGGTGGAGCGGCGACCGTCGCCTTCGCCCACCACCAGCAGATGCAGGCCTTGGGCATGGCGGTCGAGCTCCACCTCGGAGCGCCCCGGTCCGGCAGGGCGGCGATCGAAGGCCACGGCACGCCCCAGCGCATCGAACACCTGGATCGGCGCTCCCTTGCAGGCCACGGTGAAGCGGCCGGTGGATGGGTTGGGCACCACATCCAGCAACGGAGCCGACCATTCGGCGCTCACCGTGGGTCCGGTGGCGATGGTGCCGTCGTGATGGACGATCCGCAGCCGGTAGAAATTGGTGCCCGGTCCGGGTTCCGGGTGTGTCCACGCGTAGCGGGTCTCCTGCGCAGCGGAGCCGGTGGCCTCGACCTCGATCACGGTGGTCCACGCATCGGGCCCTGTGCCATGGTCGACCAGGAAGGAGCGCACCCCTTCCTCACTGGAGGTCTGCCAGGACAATGCGATCCCGGCGTCCACCGGATCGGCGGTGAAGCCGGTGAGGGTGATGGGCAGCACGATGGGATCGCAGCTCACCGTGGCCGTGCCGCCGAACTCCAGGGGCACCAAGGTGGTGATGCTGCTCCAGTTGCTGAAGCAGATGATGTACTGCTGGCCGGCGAGCACGTTGAGCGGGGGCTCGAAGTTGCCGGCATCGCCCCCGGGTGGCGTGGCGGCTGCGAGACCGGTGCCACCGAAGGATACGTTGTTCCAGTTGCAGCGGATGGGCGCGAGGGTATTGGCGGTGATGGCGGCACAAGCCCCCGGTGTGTACGGGTACATGATCCAGTCATAGAAACCCGCCTGGCTGCCGAGCCCGCCGAAGGTGAACTCCAGCGAGCCCCCGCCGCTCACGTTGATCACCATCCAGGTGCTGTTGAGCTCGTTGTTGCGCAGGCAACCCCAATTGTCGCTGCCCCAGGTGCTGTAGGCCAGGTCGCCCAGCAACAGGTCGGGATTGCCCAGTGAGCCGAGCGGAGGGATCTCGTTGAGGCTGCCGATGCCGTTGGGGTCGATCTGGAAGGCGTAGTTCGTGCAGATGTTCACGGCCTGGGGGCAGTCGCTGGCCGTCACCGGTCCGCTGTTGACGGTGCAGTTGGTGGTCGGGCTCAGGTCGATCACCTGCTGGCCGATGCTGCCGGTGGCCAGGGTGCCCGTGCCCACCGTGGTGCCACCGCTGTTGGTCAGGGTCCAGGTGGCCCCGTTCCATCCATCGCCGAAGGAGTCGAACATCTGCATCACGAAGCACCCGGTGTCCAGGCAGAGCACCTGTGAACTGGGGGCGAAACCGGTGCCCACGATCTGCACGCCGCTCACCAGGTTCCAACTGACCTCGGTGGGGAAGGTGCCACCGGTGACCGTGAGGGTGTAGTTGCTGCAGTTGGCGCCACCGCAACCGCCCCCCAGGTTCACTTGCGCCGTGCCGAAGCTCCCGTTGGCCAGCGTTCCGGAGCTGACGATGGTGTTGGCCGGCTGCACGCGCACCACGAAGCTGGCGCCGTTCCAGCCATCGCCGAAGGTGTCGTACATGTACATGGTGTAGCAGCCGTTGGGAAGGCATACGCTCACGGTCTGCGGGGCAAAGCCGCTCGCCACGGTCACGCCCAGGTCGTTCACCAGTTCCCAGTCGATCTCGATGTCCCAGGTGCCGCCGCCCACGGTGATGGTGTAGGTCGTGCATTGCGCGGACAGCCGCTCAACCCCGGCTCCCAGCAGGAGCGCGGCCACCAGCAGGGTCCGGAGGGCCTTCATCGGTCGGCAGGGGCTTGTCCGCAGGTGCGGGGGTCGAGGTGGCGGAAGGGCGCGCCCTCGATCGGGCCGCGCCGATAGCAGCGCAGGCTCATGCCCAACGGCGCGATCACCTGTTCGAGCTGCGCCTGGGTGACGGGGCTTGCTGGGTCCAGGTGGAGGAGCAGGTTGCGCGTGTTGTGGTCCACACGACCCATGTCAACCCCGGGCAACTGGCGGATCAGCACGGCGGCCTGATGGGCGTGTTGCGGGGTGCGCACCCCTTCGATCACGGCCTGCACCTGATGGCGCTCCTCCTGTGCGGCCACCGGCAGGGTGAAGCACAGAACAAGCGCGATCCACACACCTTTGTGCAAAAGTCGGCTGAACATGGCGGTGGAAGATACGAGTTCGGGATCAATGGGCGGCATGACGCTCCGCAGCCTTCAGGCCGAGGTGGACCGCTGGATCGCGACAGTGGGGGTTCGTTACTTCGATCCGCTCACCAACATGGCCATGCTGGCCGAGGAGGTGGGCGAGGTGGCGCGGATCATGGCCCGCCGCTATGGCGAACAGAGCGAGAAGGAGAGCGACCGGACAAAGGATCTCGGAGCGGAGCTGGCCGACGTTCTCTTCGTGGTGCTGTGCCTGGCCAACCAGACCGGCACGGAACTGGACGCGGCGTGGGAACGCCGCATGGCGGACACGACCGCGCGCGATGCCGACCGGCACCGGACCAACCCCAAGCTGAAGGGCTGACCGCCCGGGGGATCTACCAGGGTGTCTCCAGGTCCTTGGCCACGTAAGTGTGGTCACGCACGGTCCACACGCTGCCGGTGGGCTTGCGCAGGGCCAGGCCATCGGAGCGACCCATCCGACGCAAGAGCGCGATGGGCGTCAGCAACGCGAAGAACACGGCGCTGAGCAGCACACGGCCGTTGAACCAGCCCAGGGCGTGAGCGAGTTTCATCCAGCCCTGATGCACCAACCGGGCCACCGGGGGCAGCAGCAGGCCGATGAGCCCGGCGCACACCGCCACCGTCAGCATCCAGGGCTTGTTGAAGATGAAATACAGCACCAGGAAGCCCGTGGTGATGGCCAGCATGCTGGCGTCGGTGCGTTCCTCGGGACGGGCCGGGGCGCTCATGGCTCAGAACAGGGTGTAGATGAAGGGCGCCACCGCCGATCCGCCGCCGATGACGAGCAGCACGCCCAGCAGGAGCAGCACGATGATCACGGGAGCGAGCCACCACTTCTTGCGGCTCCACAGGAAGCCCCAGAGGTCCTTCAGAAAGTCCATGCGGTCAGTGCGTCAGGTGTTGCGGAAAGCGGGCCGAAAGGTAGCCGGTGAGCCGATCCGCGCACAGGGCGGCGACGGCGGCCGATCCGGCCTTGGTGAAGTGGAACGCGTCGTAGAAGTTCGCCGGCCCGCCGGGCAGTTCCCGGGCCAGATCGATCAGCAGCAGGTCCTGTTCGGTGGCCACGGCGCGCGTCACGCTGTTGATGAGGTCGAGGCGTTCGAGCAGGGTGCGCCCATCGGTCCCGGTGAGCAGGGGCAGGTCCTGCAGCCTTCGCGCGAGCGCCGTGTCCATGACGTTGGCGGCGATGCAGGGTTGCGTGAGCAGCACGGGCAGGGCACCCTGCGTGCGGCACAGCGCGATCAGCTCCTCCAGCCGGGAACGGTAGTTCGGGAGCAGGGCCCTTTCCCGGGATACCTGCATGCGAGCGCTGTCCGGTGCGGTGGGTGCGGGGTCGGCGGAGAGCTCCAGCGCCCGGTGTCCGATACCGGCCTCACGCACGCTGCGTGCCTGCCGCCAGGCGCGCCAGGTGCGCACGATGGCGCTGCGCCCGGACCAGGGCGCGGGCGTCCGGCGCCATTGTGCGCGGTCATGCCGGCCCAGGTCGCTTCGCCCCAGGTCGTTGGCGCCCACCAGCAGCAGCACCACGTGCGGGCGCAGCGGAAGCACCAGGTCCTTCAACAGGATGGCGTGGCCGAAGGTGCTGTGGCCGTCCAGCCCGGCGTTGTTCACCCATACGGCCTCGACCTCCCGGGACAGCTGCGTACCGAGCAGTGTGGGCCAGTCCTGGCCGTCGCTCAGGTACATGCACTCGGTGGTGCTGCCGCCCACGGCCACGATGCGCAGGAGCCCGGTGGTGTCATGCGGCAGGTCGGGCCCGCGAAGCCCAAGGTGGTTGCGGTGCAGGTGGATCGTCGCGTCCGTACCCGGTAGCGTGGAGCCGCGGATCACATCGTCCACATCGGTGGGCAGCACGATGCGGTCTCCCTGCACGCGGATGCCCAGCGGGGGCCACAGCCGGAGCAGCACCTCGGCGGCGCCCACGGTGAACACCAGCAGCAACAGGGCGGTGCCGACGCGCCGCGCCATGGTCAGTCGAGCACGAACTCCTCCTTCCAGTTGTCCGTGCGCTGCCAGGCAGGCTGCTCGGGTTTCAGGAAGAGATGGTCGCCCACCACCAGGGCGTCCATCTCGGTGCGCATGAAGCAGCGGTAGGCGTCCTCCGGCGTGCACACGATCGGTTCGCCGCGCACATTGAAGCTGGTGTTCACCAGCACGCCTACGCCGGTGCGGACCTTGAAGGCGCTGATGAGGGCGTGGAACCGCGGGTTGGTCTCGCGGTGCACGGTCTGCACGCGCGCGCTGAAGTCCACGTGGGTGATGGCCGGCAGGCTGGAGCGTTCGTGGTAGAGCTTCTCGCGGATGCCGAACTGCGGGTAGTCGGCCGGCAGCGGCTTGCGGAGGTCGTGCTGCACGGGTCGCACGAGCAGCATGTACGGCGAGCGGGTGTGGATGTCGAAGTAGCGGGGGGCGTCCTCGGCGAGCACGGCGGGGGCGAAGGGGCGGAAGCTCTCGCGGTACTTGATCTTGAGGTTGAGCTTCTTCTGCATCTCGGTGTCGCGCGGATCGCCCAGGATGCTGCGGGCGCCGAGGGCGCGCGGGCCGAACTCCATGCGGCCGTTCACCCAGCCCACCACCTTGCCCTCGGCCAGCAGGGCGGCGGCGCGGTCCACCAGCTGCTGCGGGTCGGCGAACGTGTGGAAGGGGGCGCCGTAGCGGCGCGCGGTGCGCTCCACGTCCTGCGTGGTGATGGCCGGACCGAGGTAGCCGCCGCGCATGGCATCGGGCTGTTCGGCGGTGTCGCGTGCGGCGCCGTGGTGGATGTGGTGCGCGGCATACGCGGCGCCGAGGGCGCCGCCGGCGTCACCCGCAGCAGGCTGGATGAAGAGGTCCTTGAACAGGCCGCTCTCGAGCAGCTTGCCGTTGGCCACGCAGTTGAGGGCCACACCACCGGCCAGGCAGAGGTGGTCGCTGCCGGTGAGCCGTTTCGCCTCGCGGGCCATGCGCAGCACGGCCTCCTCGGTCACCAGCTGGATGGCCAGGGCCAGGTCGCAGTGGTGCTGGGCCAGCTCGTCCTTCTCGGGCTCGCGGCGCGGGAAGCCGAACAGCTTCGCCCATGCCGCATCATCGGCCATGCGCAGTCCTGTGGCGTAGTCGAAATAGCGCTGATCGAGCCAGATCGATCCGTCGTCGTTCAGGCGCACCAGCTCCTTGAGGATCAGTTCGCGGTAGCGCTCCACCTCGGCCGATCCGGCACGGCCGTAGGGGGCCAGGCCCATCAGCTTGTACTCGCCGCTGTTCACGCGGAAGCCGCAGAAGTAGGTGAACGCCGAATACAGCAGGCCCAGGCTGTGCGGGAAGTGCAGCTCGCGCAGGATGGTCATGTCCTTCCCTTTGCCGTGGCAGATGCTGGCGGTGGCCCACTCGCCCACGCCGTCGATGGTGAGCACGGCGGCGTCGGTGTGCGGCGAGGCGTAGTAGGCGCTGGCCGCGTGGCTCAGGTGGTGCTCCGGGAAGAGCAACTTGCGCATCACGGGCCCGGGGTCGCCGAAGGCCTTCAGTTCGTCGCGGATGAGCTTCTTCAGGAAGAGCTTCTCCTTCATCCACACGGGCATGCTCATCAGGAAGGAGCGGATGCCCTTGGGGGCGAAGCCGTAGTAGGTCTCCAGCAGGCGCTCGAACTTCAGCAGGGGCTTGTCATAGAAGGCGATGGCGTCCAGGTCCTCGAGCCGCACGCCGGCCTCGTCCAGGCAGTAGCGTACGGCGTGGGTGGGGAAGCCGGGGTCGTGCTTCTTGCGGGTGAAGCGTTCCTCCTGGGCGGCGGCGATGATGCGGCCGTCCTGCAGCAGGGCGGCGGCGCTGTCGTGGTAGAAGGCGGAGATGCCGAGGATCCTCATGTTGGGGGCGCCAAGGTAGCGGGGCCGGGGAAAGACGAAGGGTCGGCCCGAACGCTGCCTCGCGTTCGTCGGTCAGCGTGTTCCCCCGAGCGTGGCTTCCACGGATGCCACCACCCGCGCCGTGGCACCGGCCTGCTCGCGCACATAGCGTGCGGCGGCCTCCCCGGCGGTGCGGCGGGCTTCGGGATCGGTCAGCAGGCGGTGGAGAAGGGCGCGCAGTTCAGCGCTATTGCGCACGGCGAAGCCGCCACCGGCCGCGATCAGGCCATGGGCCTCGGCGAACTTGCTGTGGTGTGGACCGAAGATCACCGGCAGGCCCCAGGCGGCGGGCTCCAGCAGGCTGTGGATGCCATCCCCGAACCCGCCGCCCACGTAGGCCACATCGCCGTGCCGGTAGAGGCGCGCCAGCAGGCCCATGCGGTCCACCAGCAGGGTGCCGGCCTCCGTGCGGCCCAGCATCGCGGCCACGTTCGCCGCGGGCGTGCGCTCCAGCTCGCTCCAGCGCACCAGGGGCTTGGGGAACCGCGCTTCGGTGGCCGCCAACCCGGGCTCGGAAAGCTCGTGCGGCACCGCCAGGCATTTCACCGGCCGACCTTGGTCGGCCAACGCCCGCTCCAGCTGCTCCTCATCTGCGGGCCAGGTGCTGCCGCACACCAGCACCGGACCCCCGCCGCGGAAGGCGATCGCCGTGGGCAGCTCCTCGTTCGCCTCCACGATGGCGCGCACCCGGTCGAAGCGTGTGTCGCCGCTCACCGTCACGTGGCGGATGTCGATGCCGTGCAGGAGCGCTCGCGAGGCCTCGTCCTGCACGAACAGGTGGGTGAGGCCGCGCAGCATGTTTCTCCACGCGGCGCCGTACCAGCGGAAGAAGGGTTGGTCCGGGCGGAAGATGGCGCTCACCAGGAAGGTGGGCACCCGCGCCGCGTGCAGTGCGCCCAGCATGCCCGGCCAGAACTCGTACTTCACCCACAGCACCGCGGCAGGCCGCACCAGCTCCACGAAGCGCGCGCCGTTGGCGGCGTTGTCCACGGGCAGGTAGTCCACGTGGGTGGCCAGGGGCAGGTCCTTGCGGGCCTCGTAGCCGCTGGGGCTGAAGAAGGTGACGAGGATGGGCCGACCGGGGTGTGCGGTGTGCAGGGCTTCCAGCACGGGACGGCCCTGCTCGAACTCGCCCACGCTGGCGCAGTGCATCCAGATGCAGCCTTGCAGCTGTGGCGCCTTCGCCTCCAGTCGTTCCCAAAGCCCACGGCGTCCGTTCACCCAGGCGCGGGCCTTGGGATGGAAGGGCGCGGCCAGGTGCACCAGGGCCGTGTAGCACGCCGGTACCAGATGCGCCAGGGACGCCATCAGTAGATGTAGAAGCTGTCCGCCTTGCGCCGGTAGATGGGCACGGTCCAGCCGGCGCGCAGGCCGGTGAGCACGTCGGTGCGGCGGTCGGTCTCGCGGGTGCCCGTGTCGAAGTTCATGGCGCGCAGCGGGGTGGTGAGGCCCACGATCATCTCGAAGGCGACGTGGAAGTTGATGAAGCGGCGGTTGCCGAGGTGCTGGTAGCCGAAGGCGAAGCCGAAGGCCGGTCCGGCGGCCAGGCGGTCATAGCCCTCCAGGTACTCGCCTTCCAGCTGGGGCACCGTGTTGTTCTGGGTCTCGATGCGGATCTTGTGGCGCATGTAACCGCCCATCAGTTTCAGCAGGAGGCCGCTGTTGGGATTGGGCCCCACGATGGGCATGATCTTGCCCACCACGGCCATGGCCGTGTAGCCGCGCTGGTAGGTGAACACGGTGGCGGGCTGGCCGTTCTGGTCGAGCACCTGGCCGGCGGCGTTGCGCACACCGCTCAGCAGACCGGGCTCCACCACCTTGTTCCCGAACAGGAAGCCGCCCTCCACACCCAGGAAATAATTGCTGCGCAGCTTCACCACCGCGCTGAGGCCCAGGTTGCTGTTGTGCCCGAAGCGGGTGGACAGCGATCCTCCGGGCACCTGATAGCTGTAGCTCACGGTCACCGGCACCAGCACGATGGACGAGTCGCGCACGCTGCGTTGCGCGGCCACGGGTGCCACGGCGAGCACGAGGAGGAAGGGGAGGAGGACGCTGCGGAACGCGGTCATGGACGCGCGAAGGTAGGGGCTTGCGCGGGGTGGCGATGTGCGGCAAGGGCCCGCCGATCGCGGCCCGGCGGCGTGGGCCGATGGCTATCTTCGCCGCCGCGCCACAGGCGCATCCCCGCATCCATGAAGCCCATCCAAATGGTCGACCTCGTCGGCCAGTACGCCCGCATCAAGCCCGAGGTGGACGCCGCGTTCGAGCGCGTGATCGGGAGCGCCGCCTTCATCAACGGTCCGGAGGTGAAGGCGTTCGAGCAGGAGCTGGCGGCCTACCTGGGCGCCAGGCACGTCATCGGCTGCGCCAACGGCACCGACGCGCTGCAGATCGCCATGATGGCCCTGGACCTGAAGCCGGGTGATGAGGTGATCACCCCCTCGTTCACCTTCGTGGCCACCGTGGAGGTGGTGGCCCTGCTGGGCATCGTGCCGGTGTTCGCCGATGTGCTGCCGGACAGTTTCAACATGGACCCCGAGGACGTGCGCCGCAAGATCACCCCGCGCACCAAGGCCATCGTGCCTGTGCATCTGTTCGGGCAGACGGCGGACATGGATGCCATCATGGCGATCGCCGCGGAGCACGACCTGTTCGTGATCGAGGACAACTGCCAGGCGATCGGCAGCGATCACCGGTCGGCCGGGGGCGCCGTGCGCAAGAGCGGCACCATCGGCCACATCGGCACCACCAGCTTCTTCCCCAGCAAGAACCTGGGCTGCTATGGTGATGGCGGCGCGCTGTTCACCAATGACGACGCGCTGGCGAAGAAGCTGCGGCGGGTGTGCAACCACGGCAGCGAGGTGCGCTACTACCACGAGGTGGTGGGGGTGAACAGCCGGTTGGACAGCCTGCAGGCCGCCGTGCTGCGCATCAAGCTGCGGCATCTGGACGCCTATGCCGGGGCGCGGCGGGCGGCGGCGGCGCATTACGACGCGGCCTTCGCCGGGGTGCCCGGGCTCACGATCCCGACCCGCAGCGCGTTCAGCACGCACGTGTTCCACCAGTACACGCTCCGGGTGGCCGATGGCCGTCGTGATGCCCTGCGCAAACACCTGGAGGACCGGGGGATACCTGCGATGATCTACTATCCTGTACCCTGTCACCTGCAGAACGCGTACAAGAGCCCCCGCTTCGCCGAAGGGTCGCTGCCGGTGACGGAACGCCTCGTCCACGAAGTGCTGAGCCTGCCCATGAGCACCGAACTGGACAGCGAACAACTGGAGCACATCACCGGGGCCGTGAAGGCCTTCTTCAACTGAGACGACCGGGCGTCGAGCGCCCCAATCAACCGCCGAATGAACATCGCAGTCGTAGGAACAGGATACGTGGGGCTGGTCACCGGCACCTGCTTCGCCGAGACCGGCAACCACGTGGTGTGCGTGGACATCAACGAGGAGAAGGTGCGCCAGCTGAAGGCCGGCCAGGTACCCATTTACGAGCCCCATCTGGACGTGCTCTTCGAGCGCAACATCCGGCAGGGCCGCCTGCGGTTCACCACCGACCTGAAGGAGGCCGTGGCCCAGGCGCAGGTCATCTTCCTGGCCCTGCCCACGCCGCCCGGTGAGGACGGCAGCGCCGACCTGAAGTACGTGCTGGGCGTGGCCGACGACCTGGGCCGCATCATCACGGACTACAAAGTGATCGTGGACAAGAGCACCGTGCCCGTGGGCACCGCCGAGAAGGTGCACGCCGCCTTGGCGAGGAACGCCAAGGAGGACCTTTTCGATGTGGTGAGCAACCCCGAGTTCCTGCGCGAAGGCTTCGCGGTGGACGACTTCCTGAAGCCGGACCGCGTGGTGGTGGGCACCAGCAGCGAACGCGCCCGCAAGGTGATGGAGGACCTCTACAAGCCCTTCGTGCGCCAGGGCAACCCCATCATCTTCATGGACGAGCGCAGCGCCGAACTGACCAAGTACGCGGCCAACGCCTTCCTGGCCACCAAGATCACGTTCATGAACGAGATCGCGAACTTCTGCGAGAAGGTGGGTGCGGACGTGGACAAGGTGCGCATCGGCATCGGCACGGACACGCGCATCGGCAAGCGCTTCCTCTTCCCCGGCATCGGCTACGGCGGCAGCTGCTTCCCCAAGGATGTGCAGGCCCTGGCCCACAGCGGCGACGAGGCCGGCTACACCTTCGAGATCATCCGCAGCGTGATGGCGGTGAACGAACGGCAGAAGACGAGCCTGGTGGACAAGGTGAAGGCGCACTACGGCGGCTCGCTCAAGGGGCGGCGCTTCGCCCTGTGGGGCCTGGCCTTCAAGCCGGACACCGACGACATCCGCGAAGCACCGGCGCTCTACATCATCGAAGGCCTGCTCAAGGAGGGCGCCCAGGTGGCGGCCTTCGATCCGGAGGCCATGCCGAACGTACAGCGCCTGCTGGGTGAGCGTGTCACCTTCGCCGCCGACGAGTACGAGGCGCTGAACGGGGCGGATGCCCTGCTCATCGCCACCGAATGGGCCGAGTTCCGCACGCCCGACCTGAAGCGCGTGGCCGAGCTGCTCAAGGAGAAGCTCATCTTCGACGGCCGCAACCTCTACGACCTCGACCACATGCAGGACAACGGCTTCACCTACGTGAGCGTGGGCCGGCAGACCGTCGGGGCGAAGAAGCCGGTGAACGCCTAGGACCCACCATGGCACGCGAACGCGTACTCATCACCGGAGCCGCAGGCTTCCTGGGCTCACACCTCTGCGACCGCTTCATCAAGGAGGGCTGCCATGTCATCGGCATGGACAACCTCATCACCGGCCGGCTCAAGAACATCGAGCACCTCTTCAAGCTGGAGCAGTTCGAGTTCTATCACCACGACGTCTCGAAGTTCGTGCACGTGCCCGGCGAGCTGAAGTACATCCTGCACTTCGCTTCGCCCGCCTCGCCGATCGACTACCTGAAGATCCCCATCCAGACCCTGAAGGTGGGCTCCCTGGGCACGCACAACCTCCTCGGCCTGGCCAAGGCCAAGGGCGCGCGCATCCTGGTGGCCAGCACCAGCGAGGTCTACGGCGATCCGCAGGTGCACCCGCAGACCGAGGACTACTGGGGCCATGTGAACCCCATCGGTCCGCGCGGGGTGTACGATGAGGCCAAGCGCTTCCAGGAGGCCATCACCATGGCCTACCACACCTACCACGGGCTGGAGACGCGCATCGTGCGCATCTTCAACACCTACGGTCCGCGCATGCGCCTCAACGACGGCCGCGTGCTGCCCGCCTTCATCGGCCAGGCCCTGCGTGGCGAGGACCTCACCGTGTTCGGCGATGGCTCACAGACGCGCAGCTTCTGCTACGTGGACGACCTCATCGAAGGGATCCACCGCCTGCTCCTCAGCGACCATGCCGGTCCGGTGAACGTGGGCAACCCCGGCGAGATCACCATCGCGCAGTTCGCCGAGGAGATCATCAAGCTCACGGGCACCACGCAAAAGGTGGTGTACAAGCCATTGCCCAAGGACGACCCCATGCAGCGCCAGCCGGACATCACCCTGGCCCGCAAGCTGTTGGGCTGGGAGCCCAAGGTGAGCCGCGCCGAAGGGCTGAAGATCACCTACGACTACTTCAAGGGCCTCACCCCGGAGGAGCTCAACGAGAAGGAGCACTTCAGCTTCGAGGGCTACGCGCGGAAGTAGTCAAGCTCCAATGCACAAGTCCCAAGCTTCAAGACGCAACGTGCTGCATTGTAGCTTGTGACGTGAACCTTGAGCCTTGGAGCTTTCTCCGACCTCTCTCCGCATCGCCGGTGTTCCCGAACCCTACAACCTGCCCTGGCACCTGGCCATGGAGCAGGGCCGGTTCGCACAGGCGGGCATCGATGTGCAGTGGCACACCGTGCCTGAAGGCACCGGCCGCATGTGCCGGATGCTCCGCGACGATGAGCTCGACATGGCCGTGCTGGTCACCGAAGGTGCTGTGCGCGACATCCTGGATGGCGGCCCGCACCGCATCGTGAGCACCTTCGTGGAGAGCCCGTTGCCGTGGGGCGTGCATGTGCCGGCGCGGTCGGACCTCCGGGAGGCGGCCCAGCTGAAGGGTGTCCCCTTTGCCATCAGCCGGCCTGGCAGCGGCAGCCACATCATGGCCATGCTCTACGCCGAACGCCTCGGCTGGCGGCCGGGCCTGGATGACCTGGTGGTGGTGCACAACATGGAGGGCGCGGCCGCCCGCATGGCCGAGGGAAGTCCCGTGATCTTCCTGTGGGAGACCTACGTCACCTCACGCTACGTGGAGGCCGGCGTGATGCGCCGGGTGGACGAGGTGCGCGGCGACTGGCCGGGCTTTGTGATCGTGGTGCGCGAGGCGTTCGCTCGCACGCATCCGGGCGCCATGCGGGAGACTTTGGCCGTGTTGGACAGTGCGGTGCGCGGTCTGGACCCGAGTGCGCACACCGTGGAGCTGGTGATGCGGAACGCGGGTTTCCGCGAAGAGCTGGCTCGGGAATGGCTGGAGCATGTGCGGTGGCGGGTGGGGCGGCCTCGACCCAACGCCTTGAAGCCCCTGCTCGGTACGCTCCAAAGCCTGGGCCTCGTATCGGGGGGCGCGAACCTGGAAGCGGTGTACATGAGCACCGGGCGACCTGGCTAACCCGCTGGGGGTCAGAGCGCTCGCCGGTCGTTCGGAAGCGGTACCTTCGCAGCCCTTCCGGCATGCGTCCATGGGCACATGGGCACATGACCACAGGCGCACATGGACTTCTCCGCCCACCCCACCGCCGTCATCGACGAAGGAGCGACCATCGGTGCGGGCACGCGCATCTGGCACTTCAGCCACATCATGCCCGGCTGCGAGATCGGCGAGGGCTGCAACATCGGCCAGAACGTGGTGGTGAGCCCTGGCGTGAAGCTGGGCCGCAACGTGAAGGTGCAGAACAACGTGAGCATCTACACCGGCGTGGAATGCGGCGACGACGTGTTCCTGGGTCCGAGCATGGTGTTCACCAACGTGATCAACCCGCGCAGCGCCGTGGCCCGCCGCGACCAATACCTGCGCACGCGGGTGGGGCGGGGGGCCAGCATCGGCGCCAACGCCACCATCGTCTGCGGGCACGACATCGGCGAGTTCGCCTTCATCGGCGCCGGTGCGGTGGTGACCAAGGAGGTGCCCGCCTTCGCCCTGGTGGTGGGCAACCCCGCCCGGCGCACCGGTTGGATGAGCGAGTACGGCCACAAGCTGAGCTTCAACGAGACGGGTGAAGCCACCTGCCCGGAGAGCGGTCAGCGCTATCAACTGAAGGAAGGACGCGTATCGCGCATCGCCTGAACCCCATGAGCAGCGGTCCCCACGACAAGGTGCGCTTCGCCGTGATCGGCTGCGGCCACATCGGCAAGCGGCATGCGGAGATGATCCAACGCGACCCCGAGGGGGAGCTGGTGGCCCTGTGTGATGTGCGTGCGAAGAGCGAGCTCGGCCTCGATGGCCACGATGTGCCCTTCTTCTCCGATCCCGAGGCGATGCTGCGCGATGTGCCCGGCATCGATGTGGTGAACGTGTGCAGCCCCAACGGCCTGCATGCGCGCCACAGCCTGCTGGCGCTGGAGCACCGCAAGCACGTGGTGTGCGAGAAGCCCATGGGCCTCAGCAAGGCCGACTGCGAGGCCGTGATCTACAAGGCGCTCCAGATGCACCGCCACGTCTTCGGCGTGATGCAGAACCGCTACAGCCCGCCCAGCCAGTGGATCAAGGGCGTGGTGGACCGCGGGCTGTTGGGCGAGATCTATCTGGTGCAGGTGAACTGTTACTGGAACCGCGATGCGCGCTATTACAAGCCGGGCGGCTGGAAGGGCACCGCGCAGCTCGACGGAGGCACGCTGTTCACCCAGTTCAGCCACTTCATCGACATCCTGTACTGGCTCTTCGGCGACATCACCGACATCCAGGGCCGCTTCGCCGACTTCAACCATGCAGGGCTCACCGAGTTCGAGGACAGCGGGCTGGTGAACTTCCGGTTCCTGAACGGCGGCATGGGCTGCCTGAACTACAGCACCAGCGTGTGGGACCGGAACCTGGAGAGCAGCATGACGATCATCGGGTCCAAGGGGAGCGTGAAGATCGGCGGGCAGTACATGGACCAGGTGGAGGTGTGCCACATCAAGGACTACACGATGCCCGAGCTCGCGCCCACCAACCCCGCCAACGACTACGGGGCCTACAAGGGCAGCGCGCAGAACCACCACTACATCATCCGCAACGTGGTGGAGACCATCAAGGGAAGCAACACCATGACCACCAACGCCCTCGAGGGCCTGAAGGTGGTCGAGATCATCGAACGCATCTACGAGAAGAGGGATGAGCAGCAGTCTGTATGACCGCCTAGTGCGGAAGGAGGCCAGGCTGGCCGTGATCGGCCTGGGCTACGTGGGGCTTCCCATCGCGCTGGCCTTCGCGCGCAAGCTGAAGGTCGTGGGCTTCGACATCAACCAGAAGCGCGTGGACATGATGCGCCGCAACGAGGACCCGAGCAACGAGCTCGCCCCGTCCGAGTTCGAGGGCTGCGACATCCACTTCACCGCCGACATCAACGACCTGAAGGACGTGGAGTTCTTCATCGTGGCGGTGCCCACGCCCATCGACGACCAGAACATCCCCGACCTGCGGCCGTTGCTGGGCGCCACGCGCACGGTGGGGCAGGTGCTGAAGGCCGGCGACCACGTGGTGTACGAGAGCACCGTGTACCCCGGCTGCACCGAGGAGGACTGCGTGCCCCTGCTGGAGAGCCTCAGCGGGCTCAAGTTCAGCACGGACTTCAAGGTGGGCTACAGCCCCGAACGCATCAACCCCGGCGACAAGGAGCACACCCTGGAGCGCATCGTGAAGGTGACCAGCGGCTGCGATGCGGAGAGCGCGGAGACCGTGGCGAAGGTGTACGAGCTGGTGGTGAAGGCCGGCGTGCACCGGGCCGCGAGCATCAAGGTGGCCGAGGCGGCCAAGATCATCGAGAACACGCAGCGCGATGTGAACATCGCCCTGATCAACGAGCTCTCGATCATCTTCAACCGGGTGGGCATCAACACCTACGATGTGCTGGAGGCCGCGGGCACCAAATGGAACTTCCTCAAGTTCCAGCCGGGCCTGGTGGGCGGCCACTGCATCGGGGTGGACCCCTACTACCTGGTGTACAAGGCCAAGGAGCTGGGCTACCACGCGCAGATCATCGATGCCGGTCGTTTCGTGAACGACAGCATGGGCGGCTATGTGGCCAAGCAGACGGTGAAGAAGATCATCGCCGCGGGGAAGAACCCCGCCGAGGCCCGGGTGCTCGTGATGGGCGCCACCTTCAAGGAGAACGTCACCGACATCCGCAACAGCAAGGTGGCCGACGTGGTGAAGGAGCTGCAGAGCTTCAGCTGCCACGTGGACGTCACCGACCCGCATGCCGACGGCGACGAGGTGAAGCACGAGTACGGCTACACGCTCGCCGCGGAGATGAAGGGGCCCTACGACGCCATCGTGGTGGCCGTGAACCATACGGAGTACGCGGCCAAGGACGAGGCCTGGTTCAAGGGCATGATGACCCCCAAGGGCGTGCTGGTGGACCTCAAGGGCATCTTCCGCAAGAAGGTGAAGAGCTTGAACTATTGGAGCCTGTGAGCATGATCCACAGATGGACACTGATGAGGACGGATAGGCTCCAACCCTCCCTCTCGATAGGTCATCCGTGTCCATCCGCGTTCATCCGTGGTTGAAATGGTGCAGACCCGCAACATCCTCATCACCGGCGGTGCCGGCTTCATCGGCAGCCACGTGGTGCGCCGGTTCGTCACCAGGTACCCGCAGTACCGCATCATCAACCTGGATGCGCTCACCTACGCGGGCAACCTGGAGAACCTGCGCGACATCGAGCACGCGCCGAACTACACCTTCGTGAAGGCCGATATCTGCGATGCCGAAGCGGTCTCCAAGGTGTTCAAGGACTTCGCCATCGACGGGGTGATCCACCTCGCGGCCGAAAGCCACGTGGACCGCAGCATCACCGATCCGCTCGCCTTCGTGCGCACCAACGTGTTCGGTACCGTCACGTTGCTGAACGCGGCCAAGGATGCATGGAAAGGCCGCTTCGAAGGCAAGCGCTTCTACCACGTGAGCACCGACGAGGTGTACGGATCGCTCCACGACGACAGCCTCTTCCTGGAGACCACGCCCTACGATCCGCAGAGCCCGTACAGCGCCAGCAAGGCCAGCAGCGACCACTTCGTGCGCGCCTACGGCAACACGTACAAGCTGCCCTTCGTGGTGAGCAACTGCAGCAACAACTACGGCAGCCACCACTTCCCGGAGAAGCTGATCCCGCTCATGATCAACAACATCCGCAACAACAAGCCGCTGCCGGTCTATGGCAAGGGCGAGAACGTGCGCGACTGGCTCTGGGTGGAAGATCACGCGTCCGCCATCGATACCATCTTCCACACCGGCGTGGACGGCGAGACCTACAACATCGGCGGCCACAACGAGTGGAAGAACATCGACCTGGTGCACCTGCTCTGCCGCATCATGGACCGCAAACTGGGCCGGACCGAAGGGGAGAGCGCGAAGCTCATCACCTACGTCACCGACCGCGCCGGGCACGACCTGCGCTACGCGATCGATGCCGGCAAGATCGAGCGCGAGCTGGGGTGGCGGCCGAGCATCACCTTCGAGGAGGGTCTGGAGCGCACCGTGGACTGGTACCTGGCCAACACCGAATGGCTGGACCATGTGACGAGCGGCGCCTACCAGCAGTACTACATGGAGCACTACGCCGCGCGATGAGGGACACCGACGCCCTCGCACCATAGCCCCTCGCACCTTCGCACCGCTCCTCCCTCGCACTGTTGCACCCCCATGGGCCTCTTCTCCTCCCTGTTCGGCCGGAAGGCACCCCGGTTGGGACCGGTGGAGCTGTCAGCGCTGAAGTGCGACGTGCACAGCCATTTCATCCCGGGCATCGACGATGGGGCACCCACATTGGAGGCGGCCATGGAACTGCTGCGCGCCATGCGCGACCTGGGCTTCACCAAGGTGATCACCACGCCGCACGTGATGAGCGATGGCTACCGGAACACCCCGGAGATCATCCTGGGCGGGCTGGACGTGCTGCGGCGCGAAGTGACCGCGCAGGGCCTTGACATCGAAGTGGAGGCCGCCGCCGAGTACTACCTGGACCACGAGCTGGAGCAGAAGGTGATGGAGCGTAAGGTGCTCACCTTCGGAAAGGACCTGCTGCTGTTCGAGCTGCCCTTCATGAGCGAGCCATCGATCCTGCTGCAGCTGGTCTTCGCCATGCAGACGCAGGGCTACCGGCCGGTGCTGGCCCACCCCGAGCGCTACGGCTTCTGGAACCAGGACCTTTCGCGCTGCGAGCAGCTCAAGGAGCGCGGCGTGCTCTTCCAGCTCAACACCATCGCGTTGATGGGCGGTTATGGACCCTCGGTGCGCAAGCAGGCCGAGAAGTTCATCGACCGGGGCTGGTACGAGCTCATCGGCAGCGACTGCCACCGCATGGACCATGTGCTCGCCCTGCGCGACACCCTCACCGAGCCCTACCTGCACAAGCTGGTCGACAGCGGGAAGTTGATGAACGCGGGGTTGTGACGCCTATCCGGCCACCGTCTCCACCTCCTTGCTCACCTTCTTGAACAGGCCTTGGAGCACGTTGCCGGGGCCCACCTCCACCACCTTGGTGGCGCCATCGGCGAGCATGGCCTGCATGGTCTGCGTCCAGCGCACGGGCGCGGTGAGCTGGGCGAAGAGGTTGGCCTTGATGCGGGCGGGATCGGTGTGTGGCCGCGCGTCCACGTTCTGGTACACCGGGCAGCGCGGGTTCACGATGGGCGTGTAGGCGATGGCGGTCTCCAGCTCCACGCGGGCGGGCTCCATCAGCGGGCTGTGGAAGGCGCCGCCCACGGGCAGCACCAGCGCACGCTTCGCGCCGGCGGTCTTCAGGGCCTCGCACGCGGCATTGACCGCATCGATGGTGCCGCTGATCACCAGCTGGCCGGGGCAGTTGTAGTTGGCGGCCACCACCACGCCCTTGCCGCCCCGGGCCGTGATGTCCGCGCACACCTCCTCCACCCTGGCATCGTCCATGCCGAGGATGGCGGCCATGGTGCTGGGCTGCAGCTCGCAGGCCTTCTGCATGGCGTTGGCCCGCGCGGCCACCAGCTTCATGCCATCGGCGAACTCCATGGCCCCGGCGGCCACCAGGGCGCTGAATTCACCCAGGCTGTGGCCCGCCGCCATGGACGGCCGGAACGCGTCGCCCATCACCTTGGCCTTCACCACGCTGTGCAGGAAGATGGCGGGTTGCGTCACGTTGGTGCGCTTCAGGTCGGCCTCCGTGCCGCTGAACATCACATCGGTGAGCTTGAAGCCCAGGATGTCGTTGGCGTGCTCGAACCAGATGCGCGCGTTGCTGTCGGCATCGTACAGGTCCTTGCCCATGCCGGGGAACTGGCTGCCCTGGCCGGGGAATACGGTGGCGGTCATGCGGATGCGGTTGTGATGGGTGGGGCTCAGTCCCTGCGGCCGCCGAACAGGCGCAGCAGCATCAGGAACAGGTTGATGAAGTCGAGGTAGAGGCTGAGCGCGCCCATGAGGGCCATCTTCTGCGCGGCCTCGGTGCCGGTGGCCACCACCGCGCCCATGCGCTTGAGCTTCTGAACATCATAGGCCGTGAGGCCCGTGAACACCACCACGCCGATGATGCTGACGACGTGGTCCAATGTGCTGCTCTCCAACCAGAAGTTCACGACCGACGCGATGACGATGCCGATGAGGCCGACCATGAGGATGCTGCCCAGCTTGGTGAGGTCGGTGCGCGTGGTGTAGCCGGCCACGGCCATCACACCGAACACCGCGGCGCTCAGGAAGAACACGTTGACGATGGCCGACATGGCGTAGATGAGGAAGATGTAGCTGAGGCTGATGCCCATGATGGTGCTGAAGGCCAGGAAGGTGAGCAGCACGGCCATGCCGCTCATGCGCTGCACCAGGCCACCCATCAGCAGCACCAGCCCCAGCGGGGCCAGCAGCACCACCCAGCCCAGGAAGGTCTGGCGGCCGGTGGCGGGGTCGAAGAGCAGCTGGAACAGGGCCGGGTCGGTGCCGAACCACCACGCCATCACGCCGCTGATCACCAGGGCAAGGGCCATGTAGCTGAACACGTTGGCCAGGAAGGTGCGCACGCTGGCGACGTCCGGCGTGCCGAGGAGGGGCGGGGTGTAGCTGTGCTGTTCCATGGTCAATGGAGGTTGGCGCTGGTGAGCTTGATGAACTCCTCGCGGGAGCGGTGATCGGTGAGAAAGATACCGGTGAAGGCCGACGTGGTGGTCACCGAGTTCTGCTTCTGGATGCCGCGCATCTGCATGCACAGGTGGGCGCACTCCAGCACCACGGCCACCCCGAGGGGACGCAGGGTCTCGTGCACGCAATCGCGGATCTGGTCGGTGAGGCGTTCCTGCACCTGCAGCCGGCGGGCGAAGGCGTCCACCACACGCGGGATCTTGCTGAGGCCGGTGATGCGCCCGTCGGGGATGTAGGCCACGTGGGCCTTGCCGAAGAAGGGCAGCATGTGGTGCTCGCACATGCTGTACACCTCGATGTCCTTCACCAGCACCATCTGGCTGTATGGCTCGGTGAACATCGCGCTGCGCAGGATGGCCGCCGGGTCCAGGTCGTAGCCGTGGGTGAGGTATTGCAGCGCTTTCGCTACGCGCTCGGGCGTCTTCTTCAACCCCTCGCGGTCCGGGTCCTCGCCGATGGCCTTCAGGATGTCGCCATAGTGGCCGCTGATGCGGCGGATGCCCTTCGCGTCGTAGAGGTCGATGCGCTCGTAGCCTTCGCCCTGGGGCTCGTGCTCCCCTTCGGGGGCGGCGTTGCGCTTGCGGGGGGGCTTGGGTGCGGGCCTACGCGCCATGGTATTCCACGTGATTGTTCTCGGTCTCCTGCAGCTTCACGCAATGCAAACTGGCGCCGGCCTCACGGATGGGCGCCTCCAGCTGCTCCCAGATGGCGATCGCCAGGTTCTCCGTGCTGCTGTAGCGCCCCTGCATGAAGGGCACGTCCACGTCCAGGTTGCGATGGTCCACGTACTGGATCACGCGGTCCTTGATGATGCGGCCCAACAGGCTGAGGTCGATCACGAAGCTCGTCTCCGGATCGGGCTCGCCCTTCACGGTCACCCACAGGTCGTAGTTGTGGCCGTGGCCGTTGGGATTGGCGCATTTGCCGAAGACGGCCAGGTTCTTCTCCAGGCTCCAGTCGGGCCGCGCCAGGCGGTGGCTGGCGCTGAAGCGTTCGCGGCGGGTGATGTGCACGATGGGCATGCGCGAGGAATGCCGGAAGGCACCGGAATGTTCGGTGCCCGGCGAAGGTAACGAGCGGCGGCCGTGGCGGGTGTGCGTTACTTTGCCGCCATGATCGTGGTCACAGGGGCGGCAGGCTTCATCGGCAGCGCGCTGGTGGGCGACCTGCTCCGGGAGGGCTGGCAGGACATCGTGGCGGTGGATGACTTCAGCCGCGCGGACAAGGCCCCCAACCTGGCCGGGAAGGCGCTCACCGGGAAGGTGGACCGCGACCACTTCTTCACCTGGCTGGAGGAGAACCACCGCTTCGTACAGTTCATCTTCCACCTGGGCGCCCGCACCGACACCACGGAGTTCGACCGCTCCATCTTCGACCGGCTCAACCTGCACTACAGCCAGCGCATGTGGGAGGCCTGCGTGAAGCACGGCATCCCCTTGGTGTACGCCAGCTCGGCGGCCACCTACGGCGATGGGGCCCTGGGCTACGACGACGTGGACGACACCCTGCCGGCCCGATTGCACCCGTTGAACCCGTACGGGGAGAGCAAGAACGACTTCGACAAGTGGGCCCTGGCCCAGGAGCGGAAACCCTACTTCTGGGCGGGGCTGAAGTTCTTCAACGCTTACGGCCCCAACGAGTACCACAAGGGCCGCATGGCCAGTGTGGTCTTTCACGCCTTCAACCAGATCAAGGCCTCGGGCGGCATGAAGCTCTTCCGCAGCCACCGGCCCGACTACAAGGACGGCGAGCAGCTGCGCGATTTCGTGTACGTGAAGGATGTGTGCGCGGTGTGCCGCTTTCTGATGGAGGACCGGCGGCACAGCGGGCTGTACAACCTGGGCAGCGGCACCGCGCGCACCTTTCTGGACCTGGCGCGGGCCACCTTCCGGGCCATGGGTCGGGAGGAGCACATCACCTTCATCGACACGCCCGCCGACATTCGCGACCGCTACCAGTACTTCACCGAAGCGCGGATGGGCAAGCTGGTGCGGGCCGGATTTGCCCAGCCCTTCACCACGCTGGAGGACGGCATCGCGGACTACGTGGGCAACTACCTGGTGCCCGGGAAGTACAGCTGAAGCGGCCCTCAGGCCGGAACCGGCTCGTTGACGTGCTCACGCAGCTCCAGGAGGGCACGGCGCACCACGAGCAGCCGCTCGCGCACCTCGGCGAAGCGGTCGGGTGCCTCCTCGGCGGCGCGCAGCTTCTCCTTGGCCCCGTTGAGGGTGAAGCCCTGCTCCTTCACCAGGTGGTGGATGCGCCGCAGCTGGTCGATGTCCTTATGGGTATAGAGGCGGTCGCCCTTGCCGTTGCGGCGGGGGCGCAGCGTGCCGAACTCCTTCTCCCAGTAACGGATCAGCGAGGTGTTCACCCCCAGTTCCACGGCCACCTCACCGATGGTCCAATACAGCTTCCCGATCGTTCGCTCCTTGTACGGCATGATCATCAATCCAGCGATTGCCCCGCGTTGCGTGAGATCTCCAGCACGCGGGCGTATTCCTCCGGCGTCAGGTCGTTGAAGAAGTAGTTGGCGGGGTCCACCGGCGCGCCGCCCTTGTGCACCTCGTAGTGCAGGTGGGGACCGGCGCTGAGGCCGGTGTTGCCCACCAGGCCGATGGGGTCGCCGCGCTTCACCTGCTGGCCGGGCCGCACCTTCAGGGTGCTCAGGTGCCCGTAGAGCGTCTTGTAATCGAAGCCGTGGTCGATCACCACGTGGATGCCGTAGCCGTTGGTGGCGTAGTCGGCGAACTCCACCCGGCCATCGCCGGTGGCGTAGATCTCCGTGCCCACCGGTGCGGTGAAGTCCATGCCGGCGTGGAACTTGGCGATCTTGTGGATGGGGTGCAGCCGTTCCCCGAAGCCGCTGCTGATCATGGTGAGGTCGCGGTTGCTGATGGGCTGCACGGCGGGGATGCTGGCGAGCAGCTCCTTCTTGCGGAGGGCCAGGGAGGCCACCTCGTCCAGGCTCTCGCTCTGCACGATCAGCTGGCGGGTGAGGGCGTCCAGCCGCTTTCGGGTGCCCACCACCACCTCGCTGCCCGCGAAGCCCGCCAGGTCGCGGTAGCGGTTCACCCCGCCGCTGCCGGCCCGGCGCATGCTCTCCGGAAGGGGGTCGGCCTCGAAGATCACCCGGTAGATGTTGTCGTCCCGCCGCCGCACATCGCGCAGCACCTCCTCCACCTCGCTCAGCTGGCGGTTCAACAGCTCGTACTGGGTCAGCAGCTGCTGGTTCTCCCGCTTCAACAGGGATTCCTTGGGGCTGTCCACGAACTGGTACACCAGAAAGATGCCCAGGAACCCCACCAGCAGACCGGGGGTGAGCGCAAGGAACACCCGGCGCACCTTCTGCCAGGCCGTCAGCCGGATGCGCTCGAAGTTGAGCGTCTGCGGGTTGAACCGGTACTTGTGCTCGGGCATGGGGGGCGTGAAAATACACAGGATGGCGTGGACACGGGTCCGACCTGTCCGGCCCAAGTGCGACCTTTGCGGCCGCTTTCGCCCCGCCATGCTCACCAGCCAGCAGATCCGCCAGAAGTTCCTCGACCATTTCGCCCGGCGCGGTCACCAGATCGTGCCCAGCGCGCCCATGGTCGTGAAGGATGACCCGACGTTGATGTTCACCAACGCGGGCATGAACCAGTTCAAGGACCTCTTCCTGGGCAACCGCGAAGCGAAGCACAAACGCATCGCCGACACGCAGAAGTGCCTGCGCGTCTCCGGCAAGCACAACGACCTGGAGGAGGTGGGCATCGACACCTACCACCACACGATGTTCGAGATGCTCGGCAACTGGAGCTTCGGCGACTACTTCAAGAAGGAGGCGATCCAGTGGGCGTGGGAGCTGCTGGTGGACGAGTACAAGATCAACACGGCCGACATCTACGTCACCTACTTCGGCGGCGATTCGACCGATGGTCTGCCTGCCGATGAGGAGACCCGCGAGCTCTGGAAGCAGTACCTGCCGGAGGAGCGCATCCTGCCCTTCAGCCGCAAGGACAACTTCTGGGAGATGGGCGACACCGGTCCCTGCGGGCCGTGCACCGAGATCCACGTGGACGTGCGCACCGCGGAGGAGAAGGCGCAGAAGCTCGGCCGGGACTTGGTGAACAACGACCACCCGCAGGTGATCGAGATCTGGAACAACGTGTTCATGCAGTTCGAGCGCAAGGCCGACGGCTCGCTCGTGGAGCTGCCCGCGCAGCATGTGGACACCGGCATGGGCTTCGAGCGCCTGTGCATGGTGCTGCAAGGCAAGCGCAGCAACTACGACACCGACGTGTTCCAGCCGTTGATCCAGGCGATCGCGAAGCGCTGCGGCAGGGAGTACGGCAAGGAGGAGAAGGCCGACATCGCGATGCGGGTCTGCGCCGACCACCTCCGCGCCATCAGCTTCGCCATTGCCGACGGCCAGCTGCCCAGCAACACCGGCGCGGGCTACGTGATCCGCCGCATCCTGCGCCGGGCCGTGCGTTACGGCTACAGCTTCCTCGGCTTTAACGAGCCCTTCATGCACACGCTGGTGGCCACGCTCGCGAAGGAGATGGGCGACCAGTTCCCCGAACTGCGCAAGCAGCAACAGCTCATTGAGAGCGTGATGCAAGAGGAGGAGAAGGCCTTCCTGCGCACCTTGGAGCAAGGCACGAAGCGTTTGGAGCAAGCCCTCGCCGAGTCGAAGGGAACGCTTGCTGGTGACCGCGCCTTCGAGCTCTTCGACACCTACGGTTTCCCCATCGACCTCACGCAGCTGATGGCGCGCGAGCAGAAGATGGACGTGGACATGAAGGGCTTCGAGGCCGAACTGCAGAAGCAGAAGGAACGCAGCCGCGCCGCCACGGCCGTCACCACCGGGGATTGGGTGGAGCTCGGGAAGGGCGAGACCGCGTTCATCGGCTACGATGAGCTGAGCACCGAGGCCCGCATCCTGCGCTACCGCAAGGTGAGCGGTAAGGGCGGTGACCAGTTCCAGCTCGTGCTCGATCGCACGCCGTTCTATGCCGAAGGCGGCGGCCAGGTGGGCGACCAGGGCTGGCTGATCCAGGGCGCGGACCAGGTGGAGGTGAACGACACCAAGCGCGAGAACCAGCTCATCGTACACTTCACCAAAGAGCTGCCGAAGGATGTGAGCAAGCCGCTCACCGCGCAGGTGAGCACCCAACGCCGCGGCCTCACCGCACGCAACCACACGGCCACGCACCTGTTGCACCACGCCCTGCGCAAGCACCTGGGCACGCACGTGGAGCAGAAAGGCTCGCTCGTGGCACCCGACCGCCTGCGCTTCGACATCAGCCACTTCGCCAAGGTGACGCCCGAGGAACTGGCCACCATCGAACGCGAGGTGAACGCCATGATCACCGACGACATCGTGTTCGAGGACAAGCGCAACGTGCCCATCGCCGAGGCGAAGGCCATGGGCGCCATGGCGCTCTTCGGCGAGAAGTACGGCGACAACGTGCGCGTGGTGAAGTTCGGCCCCAGCATCGAGCTCTGCGGCGGTACGCACGTGCCGCGCACCGGCGTCATCGGCCCCTTCCGCATCGTGAGCGAGAGCGCGCTGGCCGCCGGCATCCGCCGCATCGAGGCCATCACCAGCGTGGAGGCCGAACGCATGATCAACGAGAAGCTCGCGAAGCTGGAGGCCATCGGCGCGCTGCTGAAGAACCCCGCGGACATCGTGGCGGCCGTGCAGAAGCTGGTGGATCAGAGCAGTGCCCAGGGCAAGGAGCTGGAAAAGCTCGCCAAGGAGAAGGTGAAGGGGCTGGCCGCGAGCCTGCCCGCCCAGGCGAAGGCCAGTGGCAGGGGCGGCCGCCTGCTCGTACTGCAGCTCGACCTCGAGGCGCAGGGCCTGAAGGACCTCGGCCTGCAGCTCCGCGACCAGAACGCCGACCTGGCCTTCGTGGCCGGCTCGGTGGTGGACGGCAAGCCCCAGCTGGTGGTGGCCCTCGGCAAGGCCTTCATGGAAACCAGCGGCCTGAAGGCCGTGGACATCATCAAGCGGATCGGGCCCGAGATCAAAGGCGGCGGTGGCGGCCAGCCCGACCTGGCCACGGCCGGCGGCAAGGAGCCCGGTGGCATGCCGAACGCACTGAAGAAGGCGGCGGAACTGCTGGGATGAGTGCAGGAAGTCCCTGGATCACCGTTCCGTGATCCGGGCTCAGGCGGCGATGCCGCCACGTCCTTCGCAAGGCCGCCGGGCCTGTCCCACGCCTTGCGACCCGCCTTAGGCGAGGCTAGGCCGTGGCCCGAGAGGGCGGCTGGGGGCGGGGGCGGGTCGGCCGTAGACCGGGCCCATGTAGCGGGTCTCGTAGCTCAGGCCCAGGTTCAGGATGTACAGGCCGTTGAGCAGGATCACCAGCACATGGTCCAGGAAGGAGCTCTTGCCAAAGCTCTCGGCCACCTCGATCCACACCTTGGGCAGCAGGTAGAACTGCCCGTAAATGGGGATGAAGAAGAGCCACAGGTGGTTGGCCGGCCGGCCCACGATCTTCAGGAACACGATGAAGTTCCAGATGGGCACGATGGCGGCGTAGCCCGGCTGGCCCGCCTTCTCATACAGCTTCCATTGGGCCACCAAGGCGATGATGCCGAAGAAGACGAGCACATAGTACATGGTGTCGCCCATGCTGGCGTAGAGCGCATCATGCACGCTCATGAAGGCATTGGTGATCGGTTCCATGACGATCGGTTATTGCGGTTTAGCGCCTTCTTCCGAGGCAGGTTCGGAGGTAAGACGGTTCCTGCGCGGGGAGGTTGCCTCTGCAACGATAGCCCGGAAGGGCAGGGGGGTGGCATTCGACGAAAGGGGGACTATCAACGGCCGGCGGTGCATTCCGGGGGTGCTGCTGCTGGAGGAACGATGGCGGGCGGGTGATCCGTACCCGGGCCGGACCCCGGACGGGCAACGGCCGGGACAAGCGGGGGAACGGCCCAACGGCGGCGGAAGCACCAGGAGCGTGGTCCGCAGGCCCCGGACCAACCGTTCAGGCCCGCGGGGTGGCGTAGGCTTTCACATCCCCTTCGGTGATCTCCTTGCCGGAGAGGATCACCAGGCGCTCGATCACGTTGCGCAGCTCGCGCACGTTGCCGGTCCAGGGCAGCTTCTGCAGTTCCTTGACGGCCTTGTCCGCGATCTTCTTGGGCGCGATGCCCTGTTCGGTGCAGACCTGCTGGATGAAGTGGTCGGCGAGCAGGGGGATGTCCTCCAGGCGCTCATGGAGGCTGGGCACGTGGATGGGGATCACGCTGAGACGGTGGAAGAGGTCCTCGCGGAAGCGCCCCTCGGCGATCTCCTTCCTCAGGTCCTTGTTGGTGGCGGCGATCACGCGCACGTCCACCTGCACGTCCTTGTCGCCCCCCACCGGGGTGATGCGGCCTTCCTGCAGGGCCCGGAGCACCTTGGCCTGCGCGGCCAGGGCCATGTCGCCGATCTCGTCCAGGAAGAGCGTGCCCCCGTGCGCCAGCTCGAACTTGCCCTTGCGGTCCTTGATGGCGCTGGTGAAGCTGCCCTTCATGTGGCCGAAGAGCTCGCTCTCGATCAGCTCGCCGGGGATGGCCGCGCAGTTCACCTCGATGTAGGGGCCTTCGGCGCGCTGGCTCTTCTGGTGCAGCAGCCGGGCCACGCCTTCCTTGCCCGCGCCGTTGCCGCCGGTGACCAGCACACGCGCATCGCTGGGCGCCACCTTGTCGATCATGGCGCGGATCTCCTGCAGCGCCCTGCTCTCACCGACCATCTGCACGCCGTTCCCCCGGGCCTTGCCCACCTTGCTGCGCAGCACCTTGGTCTCCTGCACCAGGCTGTTGCGGTCCAGCGCGTTGCGCACGCTCACCAGGATCCGGTTGATATCGGGCGGCTTCTGGATGAAGTCGAAGGCGCCCTTCTTCAGGGCGTCCACCGCCGTGTCGATGCTGCCGTGGCCACTGATCATCACCACGGGCAGGTCGGGGTCGTGGGCCTGCAGCTTGTCCAGCAGCTCCAGGCCGTCCATCTTGGGCATCTTGATGTCGCAGAGCACCAGGTCGAAGCGGTTCTTCTTCACCTTGTCCAGGCCCGCGGCGCCATCCTCGGCCTCGTCCACCGTGTGTTTCTCGTGCTCCAGGATGTCCTTGAGGGCGGAGCGGATGGCTTTCTCGTCGTCGATGATCAGGATCTTGGCCATGGGAGGGTGATGCGGGCGTGAAGTTGCGGACTTGAGGGGGAACCGGCGCGCAGGCCTGCAACGATGGTGCCGGAACAGGGCGGTGGCAACCGGCCACGATCCGCTCGTCTACAGGGAAGCTGTCCGGACGGTCCGGGCGGCGAACGTTCGAAATGCCATGAACCTGCGGTACGCGTTCCTTCTGCTCTTCGGCTCGGTCATCAGCCCCATGGCCCACGCCCAATGCGAGATCACCTGGGCCCATCTCAGCACCTTCTGTGGGGCGGACGGAACCGCCAAACTGGTCGGCGCGGTGCACTGGACCGGGGTGAGCTCTCCAACTTCGATCATCATCACGGGCAACGATCTGCTCATCCAGCTGGGTGGCTTCGCTGTATCGCCGGTATACATCGACGATCACCTGATCGGGAATACAGCCGACCTCACCGGAGCCACCGTCACGATAACGGATGGAGGCTCCTGCTTCGATGTCGCTCCCATGCAGAACCTGGGGACCTACACGGCCATCGCCAGTGCCCTCGGCATGTTCACGCATACCCTCACGGCCACCAACTGCGCCCTCGGCGAGTTCACCGCCACGTTCACGGACAACACGTTGCACGAGGCGAACTTCTTCAACGAACCGCTCACCGGCTACACCTATGTGCTGCGCAAGGACGGTGCGGTCCTCACCAGCGGCAGCCTCGCCTCGGTGCTGCAGTCCAACCCCGCCCGGCTGGTGTTCAGCGGGCTCACCTACGGGCAGTACGATCTGGAGCTGGACCTCTCCACGGGGAGCGGGCAGACGGTTCAATATTGCCCGGCGGATCCGGTGTACAGCTTCTGTGTGCCCAAGGCCAACGACTGCCAGACGAACGTGAAGGTCAAGGTGGCGCTGGCCTCGGTGCTGGGCAGCGGTGGCCTGATGAGCGATGGACTGCGTGCGGCCGGGCTGCTGCCCCTGGCCGAACCCTACTCGGCGCTGGGCTACACCTACGTGGGCGCGGCCCCGGGGCTGACCACGGCGGCTCCGCTACTGGCCGTCACCGGCAACGACGCCATCGTGGACTGGGTGGTGCTGGAGCTGCGCACCCCTGCGCCGCCGCACACCGTGGTCGCCTCGCGCCCGGCGCTCCTCCAGCGGGACGGCGATGTGGTGGACCTGGATGGCGACCCCTACGTGAGCTTCCCGGTGGTCGCCGGCTTTTACAAGATCGCGGTGCGGCATCGCAACCACCTGGGCTGCATGTCCTCCGCCAGCTACGGCCTGGACCCCAGTCCCTGCCGCGGACCGAACCTCATGTTGCCCGCCACGGGCACGTACGGGACCAACGCGCGCAGGCAGTTGACCGTGCCCGGTGTGACCGGGAGCTTGATGGGCCTCTGGCCCGGCGAGGCCACGGGCGATGGCGTGGTGAAGTACACCGGCGGCGGCAACGACCGCGACGCCATCCTCACTGCCATTGGCGGCGGCACGCCCACCAACGCGGTGAACAACGTGTACGACCGCCGCGACGTGAACCTCGACGGGAGCATCAAGTACACCGGATCGAGCAACGACCGCGATGTGGTCCTGCAGGCCATCGGGGGTTCGGTGCCGACGGCAACGCGGACCGAACAACTGCCATGAGAGCCATTCCCTTCCTCTGCGCACTTTGCTTGAATGCAACGCTCCTGGCCCAGCTGCCGGGCGATCACGATGCGTCCTTCAACCCGGGCGACATGGGCTTCGGCGCTGGAGTAGGATACAATGGGTTCCCCTACGCCGTGGTGGCCCAGGCCAACGGGGGCATCCTGCTGGGAGGGCAGTTCACCAGGTTCAACACCGTGGCGCGCTCCAACCTGGTCCGCTTGCTGCCCGATGGCACGGTGGACGACGCTTTCCTGCCTCCCACGAGCAACGCTGTCCGGCAGGTCGTTGAGCAACCCGACGGAAAGATCCTGGTCGTGAATGGCGCTGTACAGCGCCTGTTGTCGAATGGGACATATGACCCATCGTTCAACAACATGGCGTGCTGTGATGCGGAGCAGATCCTCTTGCAGCCTGATGGACGGATCGTGGTATACACGACCTCATTTCCTGGCCTGGTGCGCATCCTCTCCAACGGTGACCTTGACCCTTCGTTCAGCTTTGCCTTCCCCGGGGCGTTCATCAGCACGATGGCCCTGCAGCCTGATGGAAGGATACTGCTTCAGACCGACGTATCACCGCAACTGATCCGGCTCAACAGCGACGGAAGTGTGGATCCTACGTTCAGCTCCGGTCCGGGCCCCAGTCCTTCAGGGATCGGGAACATCCTGGTCCAACCGGATGGCCGTATCCTGGTCACAGGCACGTTCAACACCTTCAATGGTGTACAACGGGAGCGCATCGTCCGCTTGGAGAGCACGGGTAGCGTGGACCTGAGCTTCGATGCGGGACCGGCCTCGGGGACCGGCCCCTACCAGACCATCGCCTTGCGACCCGATGGCCGCATCCTGATCGGGGGCAGTTTCACCTCGGTGCAGGGGGCGTCCCGACCGGGGCTTGCACAGCTGCTTTCCAACGGCACCCTCGACCCGACCTTCCAGGTAGGCAGTGGATTCAACCCCGTGGGCCCCACACGGATGGTGCTGGACATGGCGGGACGTGTTCTGTGCACGGGACTGTTCACCGGGTATGCGGGCGAGCTGCGCAGGCACCTGGCGCGCGTGCTGCCGAACGGATCGGTGGACGCGGACTTCCATCGCCATACGGGCCTCAATAACCAAGTGAACGACCTGCTCCTATTGAGCGATGGAAGGATCACGGTGGCGGGTGACTTCACCGGCGCCAACGGACGGCCACGGGGTGGACTGGCCAGGTTCATGCCTGATGGTACGCTCGATACCACCTATGTGCCGGTCGCCATCGAGAATACCCGGCGTATCGTGGCGCAAAGCAGTGGCAAGGTGGTGGTGATGCGCCAACCCCTTGGATCCGCCACCTATCTGGTGCAACGGATGAACCTCGATGGCAGCTTGGACGGGTCCTTCACGACCGGCAGCGGTTTCACCGGCGCCATCACGGACATGGACCGGGATGCCAGCGACCGGCTGCTGGTGTGCGGACAGTTCACCTCGGTGGACGGGAACACTGTCGGGCGTATCGCCAGGCTCCTGCCCGATGGACAGTTCGACCCCACCTTCACCACCGGGACGGGCCTGAACGGAACGGCCTGGTGCGTGCTGGTGCAACCCGATGGCAAAGTGCTTGTCGGAGGTTCGTTCTATCAATACAACGGCACCACGACGGCCCGCTTGATCCGCTTGAACAGCGATGGGTCCCTCGATCCCTCCTTCGCGAGCGCATTGATCGCCACTCATGTGGGGCGCCTGGCGCTGTTGCCGGATGGTCGCATCCTGACGGCCCACAACTATGGCTACCTGTCGTGCCTGCTGCCGAGCGGTGCGTTGGACCCCACCTTCAACAATGGGCTCTACTTCGGCAGCTCCATCGAGGCCATTGCCGCATCAGCTGCCGGCGGCATCGTGGTCAGCGGGAACTTCGTTGGACCTGCCGGGTATGGTTGGAGCGGGATCGCGCTGCTTACGGCCATCGGGCAACCGGATGCGGGCTTCGACCCTGGGGCCGGGCTGCAGTATCCCGGCACCGGCTTTACGAGCATTGGCTACTGCCTGGCCGTACAACCCGATGGTCGTGTGTTGGTCGGTGGGCGGTTCACCGCCTACGATGGCACCGGTCGGAATTTCCTGGCCCGCCTTTTCGGGGGGCAAGCCGACCCGCTTTTGCTTGACGTCCGGGTGCACCTGGGAGGCAGCTTCGAGAGCGGTACCGGTCTGATGCGGGACCAGTTGCGCACGGCCGGGCTGATCCCCGTGACGGAACCGTATACAGGGTTGGGCTATGTCCATGTCGGCGGAGGTGGCGAACAGGCCACTGCAGGGATCTTCACCACCACGGGTCCGGATGCCATCGTGGATTGGGTCGTGGTGGAACTGCGCGACCCCGGCTCGCCAGCGACCGTGTTGGCCGCGCAATGCGGCCTGGTCCAGCGGGACGGTGATGTGATCTCGGCCGATGGCGCCCCCGAACTTGAGTTCGGGTTCAGTAGCGGCAACTACCACGTGGCCATCCGCCACCGCAACCACCTGGCGTGCATGAGCGCGGCACCCATCGCCCTCTCAAGCACTTCGGCCGCCATCGACTTCACCTTGCCTTCCACGCCCACCTGGGGTACCAATGCCCGGCAACTCGTGAACGGCACCATGGTGCTCTGGCCGGGGGATGCCACCTTCGATAGTGTGGTGAAGTACGCCGGCGCGGCCAACGACCGCGACGCCATCCTCGGCGCCGTGGGCGGCGGCACGCCCACCAACGCGGTGAACAACGTGTACGACCGCCGCGACGTGAACCTCGACGGGAGCATCAAGTACACCGGATCGAGCAACGACCGCGACCTCATCCTGCAGACCATCGGGGGCGTGGTGCCCACGGCGACACGAACGCAACAGCTGCCATGAGATCCCGCGTCTACCTATCCGCCCTCCTGTTGAGCCCCTGCGCGGGGCTTGCCCAATGCAGCGTGGAGGACTTTACCGTCACAGCGAGCTGCGCTTTCGACGGACCGGAAGCGACCGTGGTACTGGAGGGCGGCCAGCCACCGTACCAACTGCTCTTTACCGGCTCCAACGGAAATTGGGTGATGCGCCAGAGCGAGTTCAACGGTGCTTTCGTCACCGATATGGGCGACTTCATCAACAACGTGCTGACGCCTCCGGTGGACCTTGTCGTGACCGATGCCGATGGATGCACGGCCAGCGCTTCGGCCAGCTTTCCGCAGCATGCGCTTTGTGTGCCCGAGGTGTGGTTCGACAGGGCCTGTGACGCGACCACCAGCTCGCTGCTATGGACCGGCACGTTCTACCACGCTGGTTCGGGGAACCTGACCGGCGGCCTGCCCGACCCGTGCAACAGCGCCTCCTTCCAGTATACGATCTCCAACTCCACGAGCGGAACCACGATCAGCACCGGCGCCCTTACCGCCAACTGGACGCTCCTCCCCAACGGATTTTGGCGCTTCAATGCGCCTTTGCCCCACGGAGCGTACTACGTGCTCATCCACCCCACCGGGAACCCCGTGGGCTGCACGAACGGAGCGGTCACCTATTGCTACCGCAGCAAGGGCGCCATCACGGACCCCAGTGCGGAAGGCTGTGGACAGCAGTTCCAACTGAGACTGTTGCTCGGTGGCGCACTACCGAACCCAGGCCTCACGATGCGCGACAGTCTCCGCGTGAAAGGTCTTGTGCCCATCAGCGAACCATATACCGCCCTGGGCTACACCTACGTTGGCACACCTGCCGGACAGACCATCGCCCCCGCGTTGCTCACCACCACCGGATCCGGAGCCATCGTGGATTGGGTGGTGGTGGAGCTGCGCGACGCCACCTCCCCATCGACCATTGTCCACTCCATGCCGGCCCTGGTGCGGCGCGATGGCCGGGTCATGGGGTTGAACGGCAGCACCACCCTCCGCGCACCGCTCGGTCCCGAATTGTACCATGTGGCTGTTCGACACCGAACCCACCTGGGCGTCATGACGGCCACCTCTCACTGGACGAACCTCAATCCACTGGTGGCCGGTGGCGCGCTCCTCCTCGATATACGCTCCGGTCAGACCGCCACCTTTGGCACCAACGCACAGCAGCCCAATGGGGCCAACTTCTGCCTCTGGCCCGGCGACACCAACTTCGACGGCCAGGTGAAGTACGCCGGCAGCGCCAACGACCGCGACCCGATCCTGAACGCAGTGGGAGGCACTGTACCCACCGACCTGGTGAGCAATGTGTACAGCCCACTGGATGTGAACCTGGATGGGACCATCAAGTACACGGGCACCAACAACGACCGCGACATCATCCTGCAGTCCATCGGAGGCACGGTGCCCACGTCGACACGAACGCAACAACTGCCATGACCCCCATGCGGACGATCTCGCCGCTCCTGTTGAGCACGTGCCTTTGCCTGGCCGGCATGACGCCGCCATCCTGCTCCGGGCAGGACATGCTCCCGGAGCTGAACATGTGGCGGCCCAATAGCCACGTGCTCTGCATCGCCGTGGACAGCGCCAACAACGTGGCCTACATCGGCGGCCTGTTCACCAGCCTGACGGATCCGGATCCTCCCTTCACGACCGTCGCGCGCAACTACGCGGCCGCGATCGACCTGACCACGGGTGAGCCACTTTCATGGAACCCGGATCCGGACTATCATGTGCACAGCATCACCCATACAGCGTCTTCCGTGTACCTCGGCGGAGGATTCTACAATGTTGGAGGTCTGAACAGGCCAGGCTTGGCCGCTGTTGACAAGGTATCCGGCATTGCACAGAGCTGGGATCCAGGGTTGCAACCCAACGTAATGACGATGGCCATCGCTGCAGGCAAGCTGTTCGTGGGCGGCACTTTCTGGCAGGTGGCCGGGGTATCGAGGCACTACGCTGCAGCGTTCGATCTAAGCACGGGCGCCCTCACCACGTGGAACCCCGCGCCATCGGACTACGTCCTGGCCCTGCAGCCCTTGGGCAACACGATGTACATGGGCGGGTACTTCAGCACCATCGCCGGGGGCTTGCCCAGTCCCTACCTGGCCGGGGTGGACCTGAACTCCGGGACAACACCGAGCTATGTGGAGCCGCCCAACGCCCCGGTATGGGCCCTGGCCACGACCGGCGGCCGGCTGTACCTGGGGGGGGATTTCACCGAAGTGGGCGGGACCCCGCGATCATACGCGGCGGCCCTGGCGGCGGGATCGCTCACGGGTTGGCAGCCTGAACCGGACGGGTATGTGAACGCGCTGGCCGTGATCGGTGGGCAGGTGGCCATGGGTGGGGGCTTCCTCTGGGCTGGAGGGCAGTCCTACAACTCGTACCTGGTGGTGGTGGATGCGGTGACGGGCACGGCCACCTCATGGAACCCCAGGGTCCTTTACGATGTCTCGGTGTTGGCGGCCAGTGGAGGGCGTCTATTGGCAGGAGGCGTGTTCCACACCTCGATGCAGTTCGAGACGCGGAACTTCGTCACATTCACCCCGGCGCCAACGCTGGTGCGTGTGCAGCCCAAGGTCTTCCTCCAGGGCTGCTACGTGAGCGCGCAGCAGAACATGCACGACTCCCTCCGGCGTGCTTCGCTGGTGCCGCAGACCGAACCCTACACGGCACTGGGCTATACCTACACGGCCGGTGGTGCGCCAGGTACCTTCACCTCCAACGTGATGGCGCATGCCTCGAACGGATCGGTGGTGGACTGGGTGGTGGTGGAGCTGCGCGATGCGCTGAACCCGGCGCTCATCGCCGCGAGCAAGCGGGGCGTGCTGCTGCGCAACGGGTCCGTGGTGGATGTGAACCGCCTGTCGCCGCTGTGGATCCCGGTGCCGCCGGGCAGTTACCACGTGGCTGTCCGTCACCGCAACCATTTGGGCGTGATGACCGCAACGCCGGTGCCTCTGACCGCGACCAGCACGACCATTGACCTCACGGCCGCGGGTTCCACCGCCTATGGATCGAACGCCTTGGCCGTGATCGGCACCCGGAAAGCGCTGTGGGCGGGCGATGCCAACGGCAACGGGCAGGTGAAGTACGCCGGCGCCACCAACGACCGCGACGCCATCCTCACCGCCATCGGCGGCGGGACGCCCACCAACACCGTGAACAGCGTGTACGACCGCCGCGACGTGAACCTGGACGGGAGCATCAAATACACCGGATCGAACAACGACCGCGATGTGATCCTGCAGACGATAGGGGGTAGCGTGCCCACGGCGACACGGACCCAGCAATTGCCATGAGAGCACTGATTACGGCTTCGCTTGCCCTGCTATGGGCTTCTGCGTGCTCCCAGTGCTCCATGACCATCGCGTTCCATGCTCAGTCGAATTGTGGGGGGTTATCCTGGTCCGTGCAGAGCATCTCGAATGGCACACCACCCTATGATGCGCAGGTGTACCACGGAGGATCGCTGGTGGCAGCGCTCACGGACGTGCCTGCCAGTTCGCTGAACGGTGGTGCGGCTCCCGGCGGCTATGCGGCCGCCTCGCCTGGCACCACCATCACCGTTACGGACGCACTCGGCTGCACGGCCCAAGGATCGGCGATGACGCCAGCGGTGCATGCCGTGCAGCCGACATTCGTCACCAGCCTGGATTGCACGACCGGCCAGACGACCCTTCGTTGTACAGGATTCACCGATTGGTACGGCGGTGGAGCTGCATACGCACCTTGCGATTGGCCCGGCCGCACATGTTCCGTGAATGGAACGAACATGGGCGCGGTGTCCTCCTCCTGGGTGAACGAAGGCGGTGGCGTGTGGCGCTTTGGCCAAGCGCTAGGTTCCGGGGGATACAACTTCGTTTTCTCCGGGACCAACCTGCCGTGCAATTCCGCATTGGAATGTTGGGGCAACATGTTCGTGAACGTAACCGAGATCTCTCCCGGCGATTGCGGGGTGAACTTCCGCCTGCGCGCGGCCCTTGATGGAGCACTGCCCAGCGGCAGCTTGATGACGGACGGTCTGCGGGCCGCGAACCTGGTCCCCACGATGCAACCGTACACCGCGCTCGGCTACACGTTCGTGGGCTCACCCACCAACATCACCATCACCCCGGCGCAGCTGGCGGTGACCGGTAACGATGCCATCGTGGATTGGATGATCGTGGAACTGCGGAACGCGGCCACGCCCACCACCATCGTCTACTCCAAGCCCGCGCTGCTCCAACGCGATGGCGATGTGGTCGATACGGACGGCAATGTGTACGTCAACTGCCCCATTCCGGCAGGGGACTACCACGTTGCCGTGAAGCACCGCAATCATCTGGGGATCATGACCGCGAATGCGCTTCCGCTCAGTGTCGATCCGTACGGTACCATGGCCCTTGTCGACCTCCGGAGCTCATTCATGGGCACTTACGGCACGAACGCCCGCGTGCTGAAGGGAAGTGTCTGGTGCATGTGGGCCGGCGATGCGACGGGCAACGGGACGCTCAAGTACACCGGCGCCGGCAACGACCGCGACGCCATCCTCACCGCCATCGGCGGCGGGACGCCCACCAACACCGTGAACAGCGTGTACGATCGCCGCGACGTGAACCTGGACGGCAGCATCAAGTACACCGGCAGCGCGAACGACCGCGATGTGATCCTGCAGACGATCGGGGGTACGGTGCCCACGGCGACACGGACCCAGCAATTGCCATGAAACGCATCATCCTCCTCGGTGTCGTGGCCACTCCATCCATGGGCTTGGCGCAATGCGTGATGCAAGCCGATCTCACCAACTACAATGCGATGTGCGGATCGTATATGGTGGACTACGCCATCACCAACGGCACTCCGCCGTACAGCATCACCGTGACGAACTTCAACGGACAGCTCTTGCAAGAGACCACCTTGAACGCGCAGGGTTCCTGGGTTTTCGAAGGGACCTCGTGGAACGTGACGATGTCCGTAACGGATGGGGCGGGCTGCACGGCTCAGACCGTCGAGGCAAGTCCAGTGTTCCATGCGCACCAGAGCAGCACGTTCACGTGGTCCACGGCCTGTGTTACTGGGCTTACCTCGTTGCGGATGGAATGCAGCATGCCGATCTGTGATCCGGCGAACCTGCCTTACACCCTCGAGGTGCAGATGAACGGAACCTACCAGCCATACGCCAGTGGCAGTTTCGCCGATGATTGGACCTGGGCGTTCAACGGGTATGAACTCAACGCAGGCCTGCCCCCCGGTCGATATCGGTTGACGGTGCCAGAGGCGGAGCTTTCATGTCAGGACGGAACGGGCAGCTGGATCGAGTGCTGGAACATTTGGCCGGCGACGAACGGGGGGGCCGAGTCGTTCTTCCTGGGCATCAGCGTCGGGGATTGTGGCGCGAACGCCTATGTGCGTGCCGCACTGGGGGGTGCGTATGCCAGTGGGTTGATGCGCGATGATCTGCGCACCTCCGGGCTGCTTCCGCTCGTTGAGCCTTATTCGGGTCTTGGCTACACGTACATCGGTCCTGGCGCAGGCGCCAGTGTTCAACCCGCAATGCTGGGGGTGAGCGGGGATCTGGCCATCGTGGACTGGGTGGTTCTGGAGGTCCGGGAGAACGGGTTCCCCCACACGGTGGTGCGGTCGAAACCGGCCTTGCTTCTGCGCAACGGTAGTATCCACGACAGCGATGGTGACCCGTACGTCAACTTTGGCGTTCTTCCAGCCGGCCCTTACCGGCTGGCGCTCAGGCACCGCAATCACTTGGGGGTGATGACCAGCGGTCCGGTGGTAATGGAGCAGAGCCCTGGTCCAGTGACAGACTTCCGGTTCGTCGGTGCGGCCTTCGGCGGGGCACAGGCCACCACCTTCAGCGGGGCCACCCGGCTGCTCTGGCCCGGCGATGCCACCGGCAACGGACAGGTGAAGTATGCGGGTTCGGCCAACGACCGCGACGCCATCCTCACCGCCATCGGCGGCGGGACGCCCACCAACACCGTGAACAGCGTGTACGACCGCCGCGACGTGAACCTGGACGGGAGCATCAAGTACACCGGATCGAACAACGACCGGGATGTGATCCTGCAGACGATCGGGGGTACGGTGCCCACGGCGACACGGGTGCAGCAGCTGCCCTAACGGTCGGTCCGATCCCAGGAGGTGCCCGGAAGCGGTACGGGGTCGTGCTCCCCGTCGATCAAGGGGAATCCACCGGCCATCCATCGCTGCTTGGCCGTTTCGAGGCGCTCCAGGCTGGTGGCTACGAAGTTCCAGTGGATGAACCGCTCCTCGGGGAAGGGCTCGCCGCCGAAGAGGTACACCGTGCTGCCCGGTGCCAACTGGAAGCTGCATCGGGTGCTGTCCTTCGCCACCAGCAGCTGTCGAGGCCCGTGCGCCATGCCGTCGTCGGTCACCGTGCCTTCCAGGATGTACAGGCCGCTCTCACCGAACAGCTGTTCCCCGATGCGGATGGTGGCCCCTTCCGTGGTGCTCACTTCAAGCAGGTATAGAGGGCTGTGCACCGGAACGGCCGAGCGGTGCCCCATCACCTCGCCGGCGATCAGGCGGAAGCGAGCACCGTCCTGTTCCCAGCTCGGCAGGTCCTTCGCATCGATGTGGTGGAAGGAGGGGGCGATGTCCTCCAGCTGCTTCGGCAGGGCCACCCAGATCTGCAGGCCGTGCATGCGCTTGTCCGTATGGCGCAGGCGTTCGGGTGTGCGCTCGCTGTGCACGATGCCGCTGCCGGCCACCATCCAGTTCACCGCACCGGGCGTGATCTCCATGGCGGTGCCCAGGCTGTCGCGGTGCATCACCGCGCCCTCGAAGAGGTAGGTGAGGGTGCTGAGCCCGATGTGCGGATGGGGCCCTACATCGAAGTTCTCATGCTCGCTCATCGCCACCGGCCCCATGTGGTCGATGAAGATGAAGGGCCCCACCATGCGCTTGCTGTGGAAGGGGAGCAGGCGCCCCACGAGGAAGTTGCCGAGGTCACGCGGACGTTCAGGGATGATGAGGCCGATGTTGGACATGGTGCGGGTGTGTCCGAAGGTCGGCGATCCGTTCATCGATGCGCCACGCCGGAGCGTCGTTCAGGTGTGGCGCACGGTGAGGCCGGTGCCTCAGTGGACCACCGTGATGCGCGTGCGCCGGGTCCCATGTGCATCCTCCACCTCCAGCAGGTGGTTCCCCGCAGGCAGGTGTCCGGTCCTGAGGCAGGCCGGCCCGATGTGTTGCTGCACGGCTTCCAGCAGGATGCGACCGTCCACCCCGCGTAAGCGCACCACGGCCGGGCCGCGGACCACGGGGACGTTCAACACATCATCCGCAGGAACAGGGTAGGCGCCGACGGGTTCCGCCTGCGGCGCATGCACCGTTGTCGACGGGTTCGGCGCCACCAGCAGCACCCCCTTCATGCCCATGAAGCCGTGGGGTTCGCAGACGAAGTGGTACGTACCGGCGCTGTCGATGGCGAAGGTGCTGTCCTGACCGAGCATGGTTTGGAAGCCGCCGTTCGGGATGGCGAAGTTGAGCAGCCAGTCCGCCTCGCTCACCTGCAGCATGTTGTGCATCTGCTGCGTCTGGAACCGCACGCTGTCCCCCACCACCATCACCAGGGTATCGGGCTGGAAATAGTGGTCGAGCCCGCGGATGAGGTGGGCCGTTTGGGCGTGCGCGACCACGCCGAGCAGCAGGGCGGGGAAGGTCAGGGCACGCACGGTGCAAAGGAACAGCGGGGCGAAAGGTTTGGTGCATCCGGCCGCGGGAGCTAGGTTTGTCGACTTCTTTCGATACCATGAAGCACACGCTCCTCCTTGCCCTCGCGCTTTCGCCCGCCCTGGCCCTGGCCCAGCCCCAGATGAACAACGCCGGCTTCGAGACCTGGCAGAACCTGGGCACGGGCACCGAGGAGCCTACGGACTGGAGCTCGATCAAGACGGCTGATCAGCTCGGAACTTTCGCTCCACAGGTGTGCTGGCGAAGCGCTGACTTTCATACTGGGAGCTTCTCAGTTCGGTTAAGGACTGAGTCGGCGCTCGGCGGAATCGCGGCGAACGGAACACTGACCTGCGGGCGCGTCCATGCCGATTTCAACCCCGCAAACGGCTACGTTTTCACCGATGCGGCGGACGCGCAGTGGAACCAGACCATGACCAGCCGGCCGGACAGCCTGGTGGGCTGGTTCAAGGCAACCCCACAGCCTGGGGACAAGGGAAAGGTGGAGGCGATCCTGCACATCAGTAATGGTCAACTACCTGCGGGTAGCACATTCCCGAACTGGATAAGCCGAGCACGATGGGTCGCTCCTACGAGCACGGTCGGAGTTTGGACCCGATTCAGCGTGCCGTTCACCTATTACAACGGCGGCACGCCGAGCCATATCCTGATGGTCCTGACGAGCGGCGACAGTACGGTCACCCAAGTTGGAAGCGAGAGCCTGTACGACGACATCGCACTGATCTACAACGTGACACCCACGCCCAGTGTGAACAGCGTGGCGCTGAACGGGACGGATCCGGCGCTGATCACGGTGAACTACAGCACGGGTGGCGTGCCCACCACGAGCACGCTCTTCACGGCGCAGTTGAGCGACGCCAACGGCAGCTTCGCCAGTCCGGTGAACATCGGCTTCATCGGCAGCACCTCCGCGACGGGCGCGATCAGCTGCAGCATCCCGGGCAACACGCCGCCGGGAGCGGGGTACAGGATCCGGGTCACCACCCCGAGCGCGTTCTATGCCCCGGTGAGCGTGCCCTTCACGATCACCGGCAGCGCCGTGGTGCGCGTGGCGGCCAAGGTCTTCCTCGACGGTCCGTACGTGAGCGGCACCCAATTGATGAACGACAACCTGCGCAATCTGGGCATCATCCCCTCCGTGGAGCCCTACACGGGCATCGGCTACGCGCATGCGGGCGGTGGAGGGGAAAGCACCACGGCCCCGGTCCTGGCCGTCACCGGCAACAACGCCATCGTGGACTGGGTGGTGCTGGAGCTGCGCGACAAGAACAACAGCGCCACGGTGCTGCGCACGCGCAGTGCGCTGGTGCAGCGTGATGGCGATGTGGTGGACGTGGACGGTGTGTCCAGCGTGCCCTTCACGGTGGCCGCGGACAATTACTTCGTGGCGGTGCGCCACCGCAACCACCTGGGGTGCATGACGGCCACCAGCATCGCGTTGAGCGGTACGGCGGCCGCGGTGGACTTCACGAACAACGCCACGGCCACCTTCGGCACCAACGCCCGGCGGGTGAACGGTGCGCGCAGCACGCTGTGGACGGGCAATGCCCGGCGCGACAACGTGGTGAAGTACACGGGCAGCAACAACGACCGCGATGTGATCCTCACCGCCATCGGTGGCACGGTGCCCACGGCCACGGCGGCGGGCTATCGCATTGAGGATGTGAACCTGGACGGTACCACCAAGTACGCCGGTGGCGCGAACGACCGCGACCTCATCCTGCAGGTGATCGGTGGCACGGTGCCCACGGCCACGAAGCTGGAGCAGCTGCCGTAGCCGGGCGGACGCTCAGTGCTGGAGCGGCCGCTTCTTGATCATGCCGCCGCGGGTGTCCTTCACGGGGCTCATCACCACGAAGGCGTTGGGATCGATCTTCTCGATCTCGGTGAGGATCTTGCTCAGCTCCAGGCGGGTGATCACGCAGTAGATGATCTCCGTGTCGAAGCTTTGACCGTTCTTGCCGAAGCCGCGCCGGCCCGTGTAGACCGTGAGGCCACGGCCCATCACCGTGCCGATCATGTGGCGCAGCTCCTCGTGGTGCGGGCTGATGATGGTGAGGCCGGTGTACTCCTCGATGCCCTCGATCACGAAGTCCACCGTCTTGCTCGCGGCGAGGTAGGTCACCATGGCGTACAGGGCGGTCTCCACTCCCAGCAGCCAGGCGGCCACGCCGAAGATGACCAGGTTGATCACCATGATGATGTCGCCGATGGTGGTGCCGAGCTTCCGGCTGAGCGCCAGGGCGAGCACTTCGGTGCCATCGATCACCGAGCCGCCGCGCACGGCCAGCCCGATGCCGGCACCGAGGAAGAAGCCGCCGAACACGGCCACCAGCAGCTTGTCGTGCGTCACGTCGGGGAAGTGCACCGTGGCGGTGACCAGGGCCAGGCCCGCGATGGCGGCCATCGTCTTCAGGGCGAACTCACGACCGATGGTGCGATAGGCCACCACCATGAACGGCGCGTTCACCACCACGAGCAGCAGGGCCAGCGGCAGGCCGGTGAGGTTCACGGCGAGCAGGGCGATGCCGGTGGCGCCGCCGTCGATGAAGGCGTTGGGGATCAGGAAGCCCTCCAGGCCGAAGGCGGCGCTGAAGATCCCGAGCGTCATGAAGAGCACGTCCTTCACGCGGCGGCGGAAGGCCACACGCAGGGCGTGCAGGCGGCGCGCCCTGCGGTAGCGGCTCCGCTCGCTGCCCACGCTGGAGGGCACGGGCAGCTGGCGGATCAGGGCGTGGCGCGGGGACGACTTCACGGCACAAAAGGTAGTCCGTTCAGCACTCGCCAGGCGGCCCCCTCCTTCAGGGCGTAGCGGCTCCACGCGAGCTGGCGGATGCCGCCGGCGGTCAGCACGCGGTCGATCGCCACCAGGCCATAGGCGATGTGGTCCACGCGGTGCGCGGGAAGACCGGGCGCCCGGCTGCGTGCGTCGCGGTCCATGCGCATCAACCCGTCCTTCAGCTGCGCGAAGGCCAGGTCGTCGAAGCCGAGGGTGAGCGCCCCCTCTGGCAGTGTGCCACCCCGGGTCCGGGCGATCATGGTGGCCAGGCTGTCGAAGCTGCCTGCGCTGCCGACCAGGACATGCGGCTCGTGGCGCTCGATGACGGCCCACAGCGGTTCCAGCCGGTCGTCGAGATGGGCGGACAGGCGCAGCTCCTCCTCCAGGGTGGGCGGCTCGCTGAAGGGCACACGTGAACGCAGGCGGGTGACGCCCAGTTCGAAGCTTCGTTTCCACATCAGGGCATGGCGCGTGGCCAGGATGAACTCGATGCTGCCGCCGCCGATGTCCATCACCAGCATGGGCCGGTCGGTGAAGGGGACGGCCAGACGCACCCCGTCCAGGATCAGCTCCGCCTCGGTATCGCCGTCCACGACCTCCACGGTGAGGGCGAAGGCGGCATGAGCACGGCGCAGGAACTCACCGCGGTCGCGGGCGTTCCGGAGCGCGGAGGTGCCGATGGCCGACATGCGCTCCACACCGAGGTCGCGCGCGGTCGTCAGATGCGCACGCAGGGCGTCCAGCCCGCGTTCCATCGCATCCTCGGCAAGGGAGCCGTCCTCGATCCCACGGCCCAGGAACACGGGCAGTTCGGCGGAGCGCAGCACGTTCAGGCCACCCTTCGGCGCATGTGCGGCCACCAGCAGGTTGAAGGTGTTGGTGCCCAGGTCGAGCACCGCGATGGGCGGGTCGCTCATGTCACGCGCATGGGCATATGCTCACATGGACACATGCTCACATGGGCACATGGGCTAGCCCTTGTAGAACATCCAGCGGCCCATCTCGCGCCAGCTCACCTTCTTGCCGTACATGAGGATGCCGGTGCGGTAGATGCGGCCGGCGAGCCAGGTGGTGAACAGGAAGGTGCCCACCAGCAGCACCATGCTGAGGATGAGCTGCCAGGGGGTCTCGAGCACGCTGCCCATGGCCACACGCACCATCATCACCACGGGACTGGTGAAGGGGATGATGGAGCCCCAGAACACCAGCGGGCTGCCGGGGTTGGTGATGGCCATCTGCGCGATGAAGATGGCCACGATCATGGGCAGGGTCACGGGGAACATGAACTGCTGCGTGTCGGTCTCGCTGTCCACCGCGCTGCCCACGGCGGCGAAGAGGGAGCTGTAGAGCAGGTATCCGGCCAGGAAGTAGAAGACGAACATGCCCAGCACGAAGGGGATGTTGAGGCGGCTGACCACCTCCATCACCTTGTTGCGGTCGGGGGCCTGGGCGCCGGCCTCCTTCATCAGTTCGGCCTGCAGTTCGCCGGTCATCTGCTGTTCGGCCAGCACTTCGCGCGGGTCCAGGCGGTCCTTCATCAGCAGGGCGGTGCCGGCGGTCATCAGGGTGGCGGTGAGGGCGATCCAGATGGTGAACTGGGCCAGGCCCACCAGCGCGATGCCGATGATCTTGCCCATCATCAGCTGGAAGGGCTTCACGCTGCTGATGAGCACCTCCACGATGCGGTTGCTCTTCTCCTCCAGCACGCCGCGCATCACCTGCACGGCATAGAGGAAGACGAAGAAGAACATGATGTAGCCGAACCCGAAGCCCACGGCGGCCAGCACCTGCTCGTAGCTCTCCTCACCGGCCTTGTCGATGTCGAAGAGCTGCACGTTCAGCGCGGTCTTGATGCGGGCGTAGGTGTCGGGGTCCACCTGGTTCACGCGAAGCTTCTCCCGTTCCAACGTGCGCTCCAGTTCGCTCTGCACCGTGCGCTGCACGTTCATGCTGGGCAGGTCCTTGTAGAAGAGCTGGATGGTGTTGGTCTCCAGGATGGCCTCGTTCACGTCGACCATCAGCGTGTAGGGCGAGGCTTTGAAGGCCGAGTCGCCCAGTTCGTCGTACGCATAGAAGAAGCGCACCTTGTCGGTGTCGCGCAGCTTGCCGGTCACCACGTGTGGCTTGTCCACCACCAGCACCAGGTGCTCGTCGCTCTCCTGCATGCCCAGATAGACCAGGCCCACCATGGTGCCGGCGATCAGCAGCGGACCCAGGATGGTCATGATCAGGAAGCTCGGTTTCCGCACGCGGGTGATGAACTCGCGCCGGATGATGAGGAGGATCTTGTTCATGGCGTGGGGCGGTTCATTCGGTCATGTCGGCGGGCACGGCACCATGGGCGTGCACGGCGCGGATGAACACGTCGTGCATGCGCGGGATCTCCTCCTGCACGCCGTGCACCTCCACGGCGGGCAGCAGCTGGCGGAGGACGTGGTTCACGGTGGAGTCGTGCAGCAGGCGCACACGGGCGGTGCTGTATTCCTCGCCCTCGGTGTGCTCCAGCAGTTCGCCGGTGAAGGAGAGGGCGTTGGCGAAGGCGACCTTGTTGCCGGTGTGCTCGATCCGGTAGGTGCGGGTGGCGAACTGCCGCCGGATGTCGCGCACGCGGCCGTCCAGCACCTTGCGGCTGCGGTCGATGAGGGCGATGTGGTCGCAGAGCTCCTCCACGCTGCCCATGTTGTGGGTGCTCAGCATCACGGTGGTGCCCTCGCTGCGCAGCCGCAGGATCTCCTGGCGGACGAGCTCGGCGTTGATGGGGTCGAAACCGCTGAAGGGCTCGTCGAGGATGAGGAGCTTGGGCGCGTGAAGCACGGTGCTCACGAACTGCACCTTCTGCGCCATGCCCTTGCTGAGCTCCTCCACCTTCTTGTTCCACCAGGCGGTCATCTCCCAGCGCTCGAACCATTCCTTGAGCCGCTTTCGGGCCTCGGCCTTGTGCAGGCCTTTGAGCTGGGCGAGGTAGAGGGCCTGTTCGCCCACCTTCATCTTCTTGTACAGGCCGCGCTCCTCGGGCAGGTAGCCGATGTGGGCCACATCCGCCTGGGTCATGGGCCGGCCTTCCAACAGCACCTGCCCCGAATCCGGTGCGGTGATGCGGGTGATGATGCGGATGAGCGAGGTCTTGCCCGCTCCATTGGGGCCCAGCAATCCGAAGATGCCGCCGGCGGGCACGGTGAGGGAGACGTCGTCCAGCGCGGTGTGGGCGCCGTAGCGTTTCACGATGTGCTCACAGGTCAGCATGGGTCGTGCGCCGGGGTTGGGTGCGGCGACGAAGATAGCCGGGCCGTTCAGCGCGGACCGGGCGGCCCATGGAGGCGGGCGGCCGCTCGTGGATCAGGTGGTGGCCATGGCGCGGCGCAGTTCGCGCATGGTGAGCATGCGCTGTTGCACCGGGTCCCACACCTTCAGCCGCAGGCACTTCACCACGTCCCACGGCCAGAGACTGGTGGTCTTGGCGTGCTGCAGCTCGGGGATCGCGGCATGCACCTCGGGTAGGCGGTAGAAGGGGATGCGCGGGTTGAGGTGGTGGATGTGGTGGTAGCCGATGTTGGCCAGGAACCAGCGCATCACGGGGCTCATCTTCATGTGGCTGCTGCTGTCCAGCGCGGCGCTGGCGTAGGTCCAGCCCTCCTTGTCGGCGAAGGTGACGCCCGGGAAATTATGCTGGGCGTAGAACAGGTAGGCGCCCAGGCTCAGCACCAGCAGGAAGGGGAGCATGAAGCCGAAGAGGAAGCCGCTCCAGCCGGTGAAGAGCACCAGCACCACGGCGAAGGCCACATGCAGGATCAGCGCGATGATGCTGTCCCAGTGGCGGCCCGTGTTGTTCACCAGGCTGCGGATGCACATGCCGTAGAGGAACATGAAGATGTAGCCGAAGGCGATGGTGAGCGGATGCCGGATGAAGAGGTAGACGCGCTGCTCGAACTTCGAGCTCGACAGGAACTTCTCGGTGGTGACCACCGGGTAGCTTCCGATGCTGCTCGTGTACAGCTTGCTGTTGTGCGCGTGGTGGTAGTTGTGGCTGCGCTCCCAGATGCTCACCGGGGCGAGCATGAACAGGCCGAAGAGGGTGAAGAAGCCTTTGGCCAGGTGGGACTTCTGCAGGATGGCGTGGTGCAGGTAGTCGTGGTAGATCACGAACATCCGGCCGAGGGTGAGGGCCACCAGCAGGCTGCCGAGCGCCCGGCTCCACCAGGGGTCGGTGCCGAACACCACTGTGTAGCCCGCGGCCAGCACCACCAGGCTCGTGAACACATGCCACCAACTCTTCCACCGGATCTCGTGTGCGAAGGGGCGGGTGGCCAGGATGAGGTCCTTTCCGTCGCGCATGGGAACAAAAATAGCCCTCGCGCACGAGTTGCCGTCAGCCTTTCGTCAGGTGGCGGGTCGTTCGTGTTTCCAGCGGCGGTGGGACCAGAGCCAGATGGCGGGCCTGCGGCGGATGTCCTGCTCCAGCCGCCGGGTGTGGGCCTCGCTGATGAAACCCTCCGGTGTGGCCTTGGGGTCGGGCACCAGGTCCTCGAAGCGCATCACGTAGCGGCCCCGGGCCTCCCGGTCGATCCCGCAGTACACGATGGGCTGTCCAAGTTTCCGGGCGATCTTCTCCGTACCCCAGAACACCGGGGTGTCCTGGTTCAGAAAGGTGGTCCAGAAGGCGCGCTCGGGCGGGGGGGTCTGGTCCGCGATGAAGGCCGTCGCCGTCACCAGGTGCCGGTCCCGGACCATGCATTTGAGGGTGTCGGCCATGGGGTAAAGTCCGTTCCCGAGCCGGGTGCGCATGTGCACGATGAGGCGGTCGAAGTGCGGGTTCTGCAAGGGATGGTAGATCACGTTCAGGCGGTGCAGGCCGATCTGGCTGAAGCGCGCCCCGCCCAGTTCCCAGTTGCCCCAGTGGCCCATCACGATGATGATGCTGCGCCTGGCCTCGTAATGCCGCCGCAGCACCTCCTCGCCCTCGGTGCGCACCAGCCGTTTCACCTGCTCCGGGGTGATGGTCAGGGTCTTCAGGGTCTCCAACGTCAGGTCGCAGAACCAGCGGTAGAAGTCGCGCTCGATGCGGGCCCTGGCCGCTTCATCCAGGTCCGGAAAGCTGTTGCGCAGGTTGGTGCGCACCACGGCGCGGCGGTAGCGCAGCACGTAAAAGAGCAGAACGAACGTGCAATCGCTCAGCAGGTAGAGCAGGGGCATGGGCAGCCACGCCACGGCATGGATGAACGGCAGGGAGACGTAGTAGCCCAGGGCGCCCACGGTGCGAAGATGGTGCGGGCGGGCCGCCAGGCCGACCTCAGCGTTTCATCCAGCGCACCTGCGCGGTGCGACCGTCGGCTGAACGGACCCTCGCCACGTAAAGCCCCGGTGGCAGGGTGGTTACATCCACCATCATGGGCATGCCGGGCGATGTACCGGTCCGGAGCGGCACTCGACGACCCTGCACGTCCGCCACTTCCACCTCCACGGGCACACCACCCTCCACGTTCAGGTACACGGTCCCCTCGGCCGGGTTGGGGAATACGCTGGCGTGAAGTCCATTTCGCTCCTCGAACCCGGTGGACGTGTTCAGGTCGAAGCCGATGTCCTGCCAGGTGGTGCTCGTGGTGCTGCCCGTCAGGTCGGTGGGGTTCAGCGAGTACAGCTTTCGGTCGGTGTTGGTGGTGCCGTAACAGCCGAAGTTGGTGGTGGTGCTGTTGGTGAAGTGGATGTCCACGATCAGCGTCTGTGCGGGGTCGAAGAGGAAGGGCGTCTGCATGGGGATCACGAACCAGTCGCCCGCGGTGCCCGGGGGGATGTCGAAGGTGGCCAGCTGGAGCACGGTGTCGAGCCCGGTGAAGAAGGTGTTGCCGCCGGTGAAGGTGGTGGCCGTGGTCTGGCCCATGCGCACGAGCAGGGCGCCGAGGGTGTTGCCGTTGGCCACACCGGTGGTGCCATACCGGTAATAGAGCCGGGTGATCTCGCCCGCCGAGGCGTTCGTGAGGTCGCCGGGCAGGTAGAGGCACTGGGTGTGCGGGGCGGTGCCCACGTTACCCAGCAGGAAGGTGCTGTTGCTGGTGCCGCAGCACTTCTGCACGGCTTGAGCGTGCGCGTGGGTGAGGCTGGCTGCGGCCAGGGCCAGGGTCAGGGTCCGGAGCATCGGCAGGGAGGATGTTCCGCCAAGGTAGCGGATCCCGCACGCACGCTTCGGGCCCCGGGCCGGCTCAGAGCTTCTTGATCTCCTTCTCGGTGACCCACTTGTCGCCGAAGAGGCCGTTGTCGAACTTGATGTGGTACTTGTTCTCACCCACCTCGATCACGGTCGCAGGTTCGGGCACCATGCCGTACTCCACCTCCACCTTGTCGCCCACCTTGAACTTGGTGAGCCCGCCGGACGGAGCTTCGGTGGCGCCGCCCTTGATGCGGTCGGGGCCCACCCACTCGTTGAAGGTCTCGCTCCAGCCATCATAGCTCACGAAGTACTGGCCGTCCTTCACCTCCAGCACCTTGCCCGGATACCAGGCGCCGGCGGATTCGATCTGCACCTTGTCGCCGGCCCGCTGGGCGGTGGCGCCGAGGCCGGACAGCAGGAAGAGGAGGGGAAGCAGGGTACGCATGGGATGGGGGCTGTTGGGGTTACGAGGTCCCAAGGTAGTGCGGGACGGTGGCAGCAGGACAAGCGTCATGCCAAAGCACGGAGTGGGCGCCTTACTTTGCTCGCATGGCGGAGCGGAGCGGGTTCCACGCGCTGGCGGTGGAGGCGGGCGAGCTGGCCGGCTTCGCCGGGCGCTTCTTCCGCAACGCCTTCCACGCGCGGTTCGAGTGGCGTGAACTGGTGCGGCAGGCCGCGATCAACGGCTATCAGTCCCTGCCGCTGGTGGGCATCACGGCCTTCATCATGGGGCTGGTGCTCACCGTGCAGAGCCGGCCCACGCTGGCGCGCTTCGGGGCGGAGAGCATGCTGCCGGCCATGGTGGCCATCAGCGTGGTGCGCGAGATCGCCCCGGTGATCACCGCGCTGATCTGCGCGGGCAAGATCGGCAGCAGCATGGGGGCCGAGCTGGGCAGCATGAAGGTCACCGAGCAGATCGACGCCATGGAGGTGAGCGGCACCAATCCCTTCCGGTACCTGGCCGTCACCCGCATCTGGAGCACGACATTGATGCTGCCGGTGCTGGTGGTGCTGGCGGACGCCATCGCCATCTGGGCCAGCTGGGTGGGCGTCAACATCCGCGACACGGTAAGCTGGCCGCTGTTCTACCGCCAGGTGTTCGATTCGCTCGAGTACGGCGACTTCCTGCCCGCCTTCGCCAAGAGCTACCTCTTCGGCTTCGCCATCGGGGTGGTGGGCTGCTTCAAGGGCTTCACCACGGCCAAGGGCACCGAGGGGGTGGGCCGCAGCGCGCACACCGCTGTCGTGGTGGCCAGCCTGCTCATCTTCATCCTCGACCTCATCGCCGTGCAGATCACCGACCTGCTCGGGCTCACCTGATGGCCGCCACCGACACCCCGCCCGTCGCCGAGCGCGTGATCGCCGTGCGCGATCTGCAGGTCGCCTTCGGCACCAACAAGGTGCTGCGCGGCTTCGACCTCGACCTGTACCGCGGCGAGAACGTGATGGTGCTCGGCAAGAGCGGCAGCGGCAAGAGCGTGCTCATCAAGTGCATCGTGCGGCTCCTGAGCCCCGATGCCGGCCGCATCGAAGTCCTCGGACAGGATGTGCTGGCGCTCGACCAGGAGCAGCTGGACCACCTGCGCGTGCGCATCGGCTTCCTGTTCCAGAGCAGCGCGCTGTACGACAGCATGACGGTGCAGGAGAACCTGGAGTTCCCGCTCCGGCGCCATTGGCTGGCCACCTCACGTGCGGCCACCGAGGCGCTGGTGGACGAGGTGCTCACCGCCGTGGGGCTGGCGCACACCCGCGCCATGTACCCCAGCGAGCTCAGCGGCGGCATGAAGCGCCGCATCGGCCTGGCGCGCACCCTCATCCTCAAGCCGGAGATCGTGCTCTACGATGAGCCCACCACCGGCCTGGACCCGATCACCGGGCGCGAGATCGTGGAGCTCATCCTGCAGCTCCAGCGGCAGTACAACACCAGCAGCATCATCATCTCGCACGACCTCAACGTGGCCAAGCTCGCCGCCAACCGCATCGCGCTGCTGCACGAGGGCCGCAACCGCGTCGAGGGTTCGTACACCGACTTCCTCGCCAGCAACGATCCCGTCGTCAAGGAGTTCTTCATCTTCATGTGAGCCATGCCCAGCACCTCCGGACAGTCCCTTCGCCTTGGTCTATTCGTTCTGGCCGGCACCGCGGTGCTCGTCATCGGCCTTTACCTGCTGGGCAGCAAGCGCGACCTGTTCAGCAGCACCATCACGGTGGAGGCCGTGTTCCAGCAGGTGGGCGGTCTGCGGCCGGGCAACAACGTGCGCTACATGGGCATCAATGTGGGCACGGTGAAGGACATCGCCATCACCAGCGACACCACGGTGCGTGTGCGCCTGGCGATCCGCGAGGAGGCGGCCGGGCACATCCGCAGCAACGCCGTGGCCACCGTGGGCACCGACGGGCTCATGGGCAACCGCCTGGTGAACCTGGCGCCGGGAGCGGGGGAGGGTGCCCCGCTGTCGGAGGATGTCGTGCTGCCGAGCAGCGTGCCGCTGGACACCGACCTGATGCTGCGCACCCTGGACCGCACCAACGCCAACCTGGCCGCCATCACGGACGATGTGCGGGAGCTGGCCGCCCGCCTCAACACCAAGGGCAACGCCGTGGACCTGCTGGCGGACACGGTGCTGGCGCACGACCTGAGCGCCGCGCTGCGCGAGATCCGCATCGCGGCCGGGCATGCGCGCGCGGCCACCGCGGGCATCGATGCGCTGATGGGCGACGTGCGCGAGGGCAAGGGCGTGCTCGGCACCCTGGTGGGCGACCCGGCCAGCGAACAGCAGGTGCGGGGCCTCTTGGGCAACCTGCGGCAGGTGAGCGATTCCCTGCATGCGGCCACCGAGGGCATCAACCGCTTCGCGGAGGCGCTGAACACACCCGGCGGCATGGCGCACACCCTGACGGCCGACACGCTGCTGACGCTCGACCTGCGGCGGACCCTCTCTCGCCTGGACACCGGTTCGGCCCTGCTCAACGAGGACCTGCGGGCGCTGCAGCGCAACTGGTTCTTCCGCGGCTACTTCAAGGACAAGGAGAAGGTGCTGAAGCGCGACGCGCGGACGAGGCCGTGAGGGGCTCACCTGTTGTGCGCAGGCCTATGGCAATTGCGCATGTCGGACGGCCGTTGGAACCGTCCCACCGATGTTCTGCAGGATGAGGTCGCGGTCGTTGCTCCCACCGGTATAGCGGACCAGTCCGTTGAGGTTCAGGTCTTCCTGTCCGTACTGCCCGGTAAGGGTCGCGGTCGGCACGGTACCTCCGATGGCGTTGAGGACGGGGTCGCGGTCGTTGCCGATCCCGGTGTACTTCACGTGTCCGTCACCGTTGAGGTCGCCTGCCCAGAGCACCAGGGTGTTGCCGATCGGTTTGCGGGCGTTGGATCCATAGGTTGGCGTGGTGGCCTGGGTCAGATCGATCGAGGTCGAGGAGGGGCCCAAAGCCAGCGGGCCAAGGGTCATCACAGGCAGATGGTTCCGATGGCGGACGGCCACGTGATACTGCCCCGGGGAGCCCGGAATGGCCAGCTCACTGATGCCGTCCAAGGCGACCACGTCGCCATCACGTTGTAGCAAAGCTGGTATTCGGCTCACCACGATCGCCGGGTCGGAGGCCTCACGTAGCTCCACAAGCAGCCAATCCACGATGGCGTTAACCCCGGTGATGGTCAATACGCCTGGGGACAGCGTGTCTCCGGCAGCGTAGGTGGGGGGGAGACCAAGTGAGGAGTACGGTTCGCTCTGGGGGAAGGCGGCCAGGCCACGGAGCGCATCCAACATGGCACCGCTGCCGGTGTTGTACGGGCCCTCCAACCACACCTTCAGGGAAAGGCGGATCAGGTCACCACTGCAGGTGCAATCCGCGCGTACCACATCGTTCGGGGTTGCGGGGTCGCCATCGTCACAGGCAGTACCGGGCGTGCAATTCGCAGGCGTGAACGCGATGCCATAGTAGAAGGCCTGGCCGGTGGCTTGGTACAGCAGTTCCTCGGGGCTGCCTGCTCCCAGATCGGTCCACTTGACCAGCTTCGTCGGTATGTTGTGGACCCCATAGATGACAGGGACGGTATCGTTGAAGTCCACCACGATCCGGACCAGCCCGTTGCTCGGGGCACAGAACAGGTCATAGGGATTGGTCCACACGCTGCCGTTCCACAGCATTTTCCGAACACGGTTGGGGCCATAGACAGCGTAGGCCGTGTTCCCGTCCGGGCTGAACTCGACGTCCAACGCATTGGGTACGGGGAACAACGAAGTGGCCGAAGCGGGTGCCGTGGGGGAGCCCTGACCGATCTGCAGCACGCCGTCCGTGCCCGAGCTCGTGCAGGAGTATAGTTGACCGTTGTCGAACCGGAGGCCCCTGGATGCGATCGGGTTGATGACCTGCTGAGTTCCGGGCCCGAACAGGCAGACACCGCTTGATTGCGATCCGGTCCACACGTGGCTGTCGTCAACCGCGATCTGCGTCATGATCTCAGCACTGAACAGCGCATTGGTCGCGTGCTCCCGGGTGCAGTTACCGCTTGCATCCATGCGGCCCACCACCCTGGGGACCTGGGCGGAGGAGGTGGAGGTTAGAATTGTGGGGTAGGCCACCGTGGAGGCAAAACCCGTGAAGAAAAGGGCATCTCCTGATGGGGAGCGGGCCAACTGTGAACCCGTGGTCCAGTTCATGGTGCCGACCACGGCGTTCTGCCCTGTGCTGGGTACTTGGAACGTGGCCGTAGGTGTTCCGTCCTCGGTGAACTCCCGGATCACATAGGGTGCTCCGCTCAGGGAGCCGGTCGTGTATTCAAGGACCGCGAGGCGGCCTGGGGTGAAGGACTGGCCTCCGACGATGGTGGCGAGGGTCAGACCCAGGACAGGAGCGAAATACCGCAGGTTCCTGATCATGGGAACAGGTGCTAGGTGATGCCTTGTAGATGGTTAGACGTGCGGATGGGACAGGGTTGCCACCTTCCTGATGCACGAACGGCGTCCCGCAGGACGCCGTTCGCATGCCCCAGGACCGACGCCGGTCACCGCAGGCCCAGGACCCGTTCGGCTCACGCCTTGGTGAACCGCACCGTGCGTCGCTGACCGTTCTGGTCGAGCACCAGCACATAGGTGCCGGGGTCCAGCCGGCTCACGTCCACCCGCTGTAGGGCCGGGCCGTGGAACCGGCCACCGAGCATGCCCCGCCCGGCCAGGTCGGTGATGTGCCAGTCCGCCGCATAGGCTTCCACGAAGAGGTCCTGTGCGCACGGGTTCGGATAGGCCTGCACGGGAAGGGTGCCGCGTTCGCTCAAGCCCACATCGCCCGGCGCGAAGACCAGTACGTTGTTCCCGTCATCGATCACGATGGGATGGAGCGGTGCCGTGTTCCAAAGGGTGAGCTCGTCCTCGGTGCTGGCCACCTTCGCCAGGTTCCCGAAGATGCCCAGCGGGGTGATGGCCGTTCCATGCCCCGAATAGGTCCAGGTCACCGTCCCGGGACCATCGCTGTCCTCGTAAGTGTCGGTCTGGCTCTGACCGAGGTCCATGGGGAACGAGAGGATGCGCTTTGGATCGATGTAGTAGTTCGGATCGGACGGTACATCGGTGGCCACCACCTCCAACACGTTGATGTCGATGGTGAGGTACATGTGGTCGGTGCCCACACCGGTCACGGTCTGCACCCAGGCCCAGTTGGCCGAGGGGTACATGGCGGCAAAGGGCGTGTTGCCCGCGTTGGTGAAATCCAGCGTGCCGATGGGCTGCAGGGTCATGCTGCTCAGGTCCCAGGTCTGGTTCGCGCCGTCCGAGGGCTCGGTGGCCGACCCGGGGCTGGTCACCACGTACATGTCCAGCTGAACCCCGCCCGGCTCGACAAGGGCGGAGACCAGCGTGGGTTGGGCTTCGACGGAGAGAACGGGAAGTAGAAGGAATGCGAGAGTAATGTGTTTCATCAGGTTGTGTTTATCCGTGCAAGTTCGGTCGTGGCCCGTGCACCGGGCAGTCCGGACGGCCGGAGTTCTGCACCGGTCCGTGCTGAAGGACGTGCCAGGCCCGTGGCACCGCGGTACCTGCGCGCTGGCGGGGAGCGCTCGAGCCATCTGAGGACACCGTAGCCGACCACCGAGGTCCGAGAAGCAGGAACGGCGCCCCGCAGGACGCCGCTCGCCATCTGTTCCGTGGCCCGAAGGGGTGCTCGGCCTTATTCCGCCAGGACCAGCACGGTGTTGCGGCTCACCTCCACCACGCCGCCCTTCACGGCGAAGGACTTCTCGCCCTTGTCCGTGCGCAGCTTCACCTCACCGGCCTTCAGCACGGTGATCAGCGGGGCGTGGTTCTCCAGGAAGCCCATGCTGCCGTCCACGCCGGGCACGCCCACGTAGCTGGCCTCGCCCTTGAAGAGCTCCTTGTCGGGGGTGATGATCTCGACTCTCATGTGCTCATGTGCTCATGGGCCCATGTGCACATGTGCACATGGCCACATGGTTCCTTAGGCTTTCGCGGCTTCGGCCAGCATCTTCTTGCCGGCGGCGATCACGTCCTCGATGTTGCCCTTCAGGTTGAAGGCGGCCTCGGGGTACTCGTCCATCTGGCCGTCCAGGATCATGTTGAAGCCCTTGATGGTCTCCTCGATGGGCACCATCACGCCCTTGAGGCCGGTGAACTGCTCGGCCACGAAGAAGGGCTGGCTCAGGAAGCGCTGCACCTTCCGGGCGCGGAACACGCTGAGCTTGTCGTCCTCGCTCAGTTCGTCCATGCCCAGGATGGCGATGATGTCCTGCAGTTCCTTGTAGCGCTGCAGGATGGCCTTCACGCGCTGGGCGCAGGTGTAGTGCTCCTCGCCCACGATGGCGGGGGTGAGGATGCGGCTGGTGCTGTCCAGGGGGTCCACCGAGGGGTAGATGCCCAGCTCGGCGATCTTGCGGCTCAGCACCGTGGTGGCATCGAGGTGGGCGAAGGTGGTGGCGGGAGCGGGGTCGGTGAGGTCATCCGCGGGCACGTACACGGCCTGCACGCTGGTGATGGAGCCGCGCTTGGTGGAGGTGATGCGCTCCTGCATGGCGCCCATCTCGGTGGCCAGGGTGGGCTGGTAACCCACGGCGCTGGGCATCCGGCCCAGCAGGGCGCTCACCTCGGAGCCCGCCTGGGTGAAGCGGAAGATGTTGTCCACGAAGAACAGGATGTCGCGGCCGCCGCTCTGCTCGTCGCCGTCGCGGAAGTACTCCGCCAGGGTCAGTCCGCTCAGGGCCACGCGGGCGCGGGCACCGGGGGGCTCGTTCATCTGGCCGAAGATGAAGGTGGCCTGGCTGGTGGCGAGGTCGTCGTAGTTCACCTTGCTCAGGTCCCAGCCGCCCTCCTCCATGCTGTGCTTGAAGCCTTCGCCGTACTTGATGATGCCGGCCTCGATCATCTCGCGGAGCAGGTCGTTGCCCTCGCGGGTGCGCTCGCCCACGCCGGCGAACACGCTGTAGCCGCTGTAGCCCTTGGCGATGTTGTTGATCAGCTCCTGGATCAGCACGGTCTTGCCCACGCCGGCACCGCCGAACAGGCCGATCTTGCCGCCCTTGGCGTAGGGCTCGATGAGGTCGATCACCTTGATGCCGGTGAACAGCACTTCGGTGCTGGTGGTGAGCTCCTCGAACTTGGGGGCTTCGCGGTGGATGGGATAGGTCCTGCCAGTGTTCACCTCCTTCATGCCGTCGATGGCCGCGCCGGTGACGTTGAACAGGCGGCCCTTGATGGCGTCGCCCACGGGCATGCTGATGGGCTGGCCCTGGCCGTGCACCTCGGCGCCGCGGTTGAGGCCGTCGGTGCTTTCCATGCTGATGGCGCGCACGGTGTCCTCACCGATCAGCTGCTGGGTCTCCAGCACCAGGATGGTACCGTCCGGGCGGGTGATGTGCAGCGCGTCGTAGATGTTGGGCAGCGAGCTGGCGCCTTCGAAGCGCACGTCGACCACCGGTCCGATGACCTGGACGACCTTTCCGATGTGCTTGGCCATGAGGGGGTTGAGCGGTTGGGAGGGCAATGCCTCCGATTTGCGGCCGCGAAGGTAGGGCTTCGCCGGGGATGGACCAATGGGGGTTCTCAACAGGTGTTGATGGGGGAGGGGTGCGTGCCGTCCCCCGCCCTTCCGACCTTCGCCCCCGATGCAGGTGCACACCGACCTCGAACGCTTCATGGGCGTGGAGCGCCCCGTGCTCACCACCGGCACCTTCGACGGGGTGCACCGGGGCCACCGGGTGATCCTCGACCGCCTCAACCAGGTGGCGCGGCGCGAGGGGGGCAGCTCGGTGCTCTTCACCTTCCACCCGCACCCGCGGATGGTGCTCTTCCCCACGGACAACGACCTGAAGCTGCTGAGCACCCAGAAGGAGAAGATCGCCCTGCTGGAGGCCGCCGGGGTGGACCACCTGCTGGTGATCCCCTTCAGCCGGGCCTTCAGCCGCCTGAAGGCCTTGGAGTACGTGCGGGATGTGCTGGTGGAGGCCATCGGGGTGCACGCCCTGGTGATCGGCCACGACCACCGGTTCGGGCGCAACCGCGAGGGCGATATCCATCTGCTGCGGCAATTGGGGGAGGTGTACGACTTCCAGGTGGAGGAGATCCCCGCGCACGAGGTGGACCACGTGCAGGTGAGCAGCACCAAGGTGCGGCAGGCCTTGCTGGAAGGGGATGTGCGCACGGCCGCCAGCCTGCTGGGCTACGCCTACACGCTGGGCGGGGTGGTGGTGAAGGGCGATCAGCGCGGCCGCGGCATCGGCTTCCCCACGGCCAACCTGGGCCTGGTGGACCCCTTCAAGCTGGTGCCGGCCAGCGGTGTGTACGCCATCACGGCCACCGTGCGTGGCCGGCGGTTCGAGGGCATGCTGAACATCGGCGTGCGTCCCACCGCGGTGCGCGACGGCGAGCGCACCATCGAGGCCCATCTCTTCGGGCTGGACCACGAGGTGTACGGCGAACCGATGGAGCTGCACCTGCATGCCCGGTTGCGTGACGAACGCACGTTCCCCGGCCTCGATGCGTTGAAGGAACAGCTGCACCGCGACCGAGAGGCCGCCCAGGCGGCGCTGAACGCCCTGTCCGCGTCATAGCCCTGCACCATGTCCATGCCCGTCCTTAGCTCCACCACTCACCGGCGCTCACGTGCTGGCCGCCTCGTTCTTCGTTCTTTCTTCTTCCTCCTTCTTCCTTTTTCCTTCACCCCTTCGGCCAAGGCCCAGCCTCTGCCCCAGACCACGCTGGACACGGTGCGCACCTACCGCAGCCTGGAGCGCGCCCTGGCCGAGCCCATGCAGGTCCACCGCCTGGACCTCAGCAAGCAGAAGCTCAAGGCCGTGCCCGAGGAGCTGCGGCGGTTGCCCAACCTCAACGCCCTGGACCTGGGCCGCAACAAGCTGAAGGAGCTGCCCCCGTGGTTCACCGACCTGGCCAACCTGCAGGAGCTCACCCTGAGCGGCAACAAGCTGGTGGACTTTCCCGAGGTGATCTGCGGGCTGCGCCATCTGAAGCGCCTGGACATGAGCCGCAACGCGCTCACCGGTCTGCCTACCTGCCTGGGGCGCCTCAAGGAGCTCACCAGCCTCGACCTGTGGAGCAATGACCTGGCCACCTTCCCCGAGGAGCTGGAAGGGCTGGAGGCCCTGCGCTACGTGGACCTGCGGGTGATCCAGTTCAGCCCCAAGGAGATGGAGCGGATCGCCGAGCTGTGGCCGCGCGCCAAGATCCAGTTCAGCGCGCCGTGTAACTGCGGCATGTGAGCGAGCGGCGCCCATGAGCCCCTTCGCCTGGAGCCTGCTCGAAGCCGTGGCGGCCTGCGGCAACCTGGCCTACACGGTGCTCATGCTCTACGAGCGACGCATCGGCTGGCTCTTCGGTATCGCGGCCTCGGCCCTGGGCATCGCGCTCTTTCTGCATCAGCAGGTGTTCGCGCAGGTGGCACTGAACACCATCTACGTGGGCATGGGGGCGTACGGCTGGTGGTCCTGGGGGCGTGGACAGGGCGCCGAGCTGCCGATCGTCCGGCGCGGGGGGCGCTTCCACGCGGTCGTCATCGCCGCGGGCCTGGTGGGCACCCTGGTCCTGGCCCTGGCGCTGCGGCTGGTCCCCGGGGCGCAGCACGTGGCGTTGGATGGCTTCGCCACGGCCTTCAGCCTGCTGGCCACCTGGATGCTGGCGCGCAAGGTGCTGGAGAACTGGGCCTACTGGATCGTCGCCGACGCCGTGGCCATCGCGCTGTACGCCATGCTGGACCTGTGGTGGTATGTGGGTCTCTACGCGATCTACGTGGGGCTGTCCACATCGGCCCTCCGCCGATGGCACCGGCAGTGGCGGGCGGCACAGGGTCCCTGAACCTGCGGCGGGATCAGTCCGCCCCGTGGCCGGGCACGGGCGGCGGCAGGTCGCCGTGCGCGCGGCGGAGCGGCCGTTCGTAGAACGTGACGGTGAGCAGCAGGAAGAACAGCAGGTACATGCTGTCCTCCAGCGGGATGGTGCCGATGCGGATGCCGAGGTTCTCCGCATCATTGTACCACACCACGGGTTCGTCGAGCAGGGTGCCGGTGAGCACCCCGTTCACCAGGATGAAGGGGACCAGGTTCACCGCGTAGGCCAGCAGGAAGCGGCCCAGGTAGGGGCTGCGCAGCACGAGCACATGGACGGCCAGCAGGGCCGCTGTGCACAGGAAGGTGATCGCCGTGTAGATGCGGTCGATGTGGAGCCCGCCGACGAGGGTGAGCACGCCGATGAGGATGATCGCCAGCGGACGGGCCACCGGCCCCAGCACATCGCGCCGCACGAAATAGCGCATCACCTCGTAGATGAAGGTGCAGGAGTAGGGCACCACGAGGAAGAAGAGCCACTCCTCGATGGGCAGGCCGGCGATGTGCGGCCCGGTGAGGTAGCGCGGGTTGAAGCCCCACACGCCGGTGGCGGTGAAGATGGCATCCCACGCGATGAAGGTGGCGGCCATCACGGCGGTGCCGGTGAACAGGCCGGGCCACTTGCGCCAGTAGCGCACACGCGGCTCGAAGCTGCGCAGCAGGGGGAAGCTCAGCGTGAACAGGTCGAGGGCCAGGTAGGTGTACGCCTCCCGGCCCTGCAGCGCGCCGATGCCGATGATGCCGGCGAAGAAGAACAGCTGCGCGCCGAGCACCACCGGGGCCAGCGGGTTCGTTCGCTTCACGGGCAGGGTGAAGTAGGCGGCGAAGAAGACAGCGCTCACCAGGCCCCACGCCACATAGTTGCGCATGGGCACCACACCGCCGTCCCAGTTCCAGAAGCCCAGCTGCATGGCCACGGGCTCGATCACCAGGTCCACGCCCACCATCACCAGGGAGGCCACGGTGATGCGGGCCCAGGTGGGCAGTGCGACACCGGCGATCAGCGGCCCGATGCAGAGCACCAGGAGCAGCCAGTTCACGCCGATCATCAAGGGCGTATCCCAGAGCTTCGGCCCCAGGGCGTCGCCATAGTGATAGTGGCCGAAGATGACCCCCGTGCGCACGCCGGCCATCTCCACCAGGAAGCCGAGGACGAGCACGGCACAGGCGAAGGCGAGCGTGAGCCGGTCGGGGCGGGTGTGCAGCAGCAGCAGCAGCGCGATGATGAGCAGCGTCACCGGCGTGAGCGGCACGAGGTGTTCGGCCCACGGGCTGGCCAGCCCCGCCAGGCCCACGGTCTGCAGCACCACGATGATGAAGGTGGCCCGTGGCAGGGTGAACAGGTGGAGCAGGCGGTCCATCACGCGGGGGCGATCGTTGCGGTGGCGATGCGGGCGCTCAGCAGGCTCAGCGGGATGCCGCCGCCGGGATGCACGCTGCCGCCGCAGAAGTGCAGGCCGCGCACCCTCGGGTGGTCGTTGGGGTGGCGCAGGAAGGCCGCCCACGGGGTGTTGCTGCTCGTGCCGTAGATCGATCCCTGATGGCTGAAGGTGGCCGCTTCGATCCCCGCCGGGTCCAGCACGTCCTCCACGGCGATCAATGGCGCCGGATCCACCCCCAGGGTGCGCCTCACCTTGGCCAGCACCGTGCGCCGTGCGTGGGCCACGAGCGCCTCGCGGTCCTGCCCCACGTGCCGCGGCGCATTGATCATCACGAACCAGTTCTCGCAGCCCGGTGGCGCGTCCTGCGGATCCTCCTTGCTGGTGATGTTGATATAGACCGTGGGGTCGTCGCCCAGGTCCAGCGTGTCGAACAGGTGGTGGAACTCGGTGCGGTGGTCGCGGCTGAACAGGATGTTGTGCAGGCCCAGTTCGGGAAAGCTGCGCGTGATGCCCCAGTAGAAGACCAGCGCCGAACTGCTGCGCTCCTGCCGCAATGTGCGCTCCGGGGCGGGGAGGTCCGGCATCAGCCTGCGGTAGGCCGGTTCCACATCCATGTTGCACAGCACGACATCGGCGTCCACATCGGTCGCGTTCACGCGCACACCGACGACGCGACGCCGGTCGGCACTGAGTCGGATGCGCTCCACCGGCGCGTTGAAGTGATAGTGCACCCCGAGCGCTTCGCCCAAGGCGTGCAGCGCGGTCACGATGCGGCGCATGCCGCCCACGGCGTGGTAGGCTCCGCGGCCATGCTCCAGCCCGGGGATCATCCGCATGATGCCCGGGGTCCGGCGCGGATCGCTGCCGTTGTAGGTGGCGTAGCGGTCGAAGAGCTGCACGGCCTTCGGGTGCTTCATCGCGTGTTCGTTCACGTCGTGCAGGCTGCCGAACAGCTCCTGCGGACGCGCCGCCAGAAGGGCCTGCGCCACGCCGCCCTTCCACAGGGTGCTCCACCGGTGCAGCGAATGCTCCAGAAAGGTGCGGCCCGTGCGGTCCAGCAGGAGTGAGGCCCGGCGCAGGTACGAGCGTGTGGCTGCGCGGGGCACGTCCAGCACGCGTTCCAGTTCCTCCGCGAGGCGCTCCGGATCGCTCCACCCGGTCACGCGGGTGCCGTCCTCCCACCAGTAGCGGAAGGCGACCTCCAGTCGGCGATGGCTGAAGTGCGGGGCCATGGGCGTTCCGGCGAGCGTGAACAGCTCCTCCACCAGATGGGGCATGGTGAAGAGCGAGGGTCCCTTGTCGAAGCGGTAACCGCCGAGCTGGAGTTCCGACAACTTGCCACCGGGTGTGCCGGCGGCTTCAAAGGCATCCACGCGATAGCCCTTCAGGGCAAGCCGCACGGCGGCGGCCAGCCCGGCCACACCGGTGCCGACCACGATGGCGCGCGCAGGCTTCCCCATGGGCGCAAAGGAACGAACGGGCCCCCGCGGCGGTTCGCGGAGGCCCGTTCGTCGTACGGTGTGATCAGCGCTTGGTGAACGGCGCGGGCCGCCAGCGGCCATCGGCGCCCACGCTCAGCCAGTACGCGCCCGGCGCCAGGTCGTGCACATCGATGCGTTGACGGTCACCGGCGGCGGCGCGGTGGTCCTTCACCACCCGTCCCGCGCCATCGGTGATGCGCAGCACGGCACCTGCGTCCACGGGTGCAGGCAGGGTCACATCCACCGACGCGTCGGCGGGCACGGGAAAGAGACCCGGCATCGGCCGATCGTCATCCGGCAGCCCCACGCTGAGGTCGGTGATGGCCACATGCGCGTGCACCATCGCGAAGTCGCCGCCCATCACCAGGGCGTTGCCCAGCACGGCCACCGCATGCACCGGGGCCTCCAGCCAGATCATGGGCTCGGCCGCGTCGGGTGTGCCGAGGAAGCGGCCGATGTGGGTGCCGTCGGTCAGCATCTGGTACAGACTGAACACACCGCCGAAGTAGATCGCACCGGCATGATGCGCCAGGCTGCTGATGTAGGTGGGGCCCACGCCGGCGGGCATGTACATGTCGTGGTTCGGAAGAAGCTCCTCCCAGGTGGTGGAGCCCGGTGCCAGCCGTGCCAGACCGTATGTGGGTACGATGTTGGCCCAAAGGTCACCGGCGGCGTAAAGGGTGTCGTTCACGCTCAGCAGCGCACGCACCGGCGCATCGAGTCCGATGGCGAGGTTCTGCCAGTCGCCGCTGCCGATCGTGGCGCAATGCACCAGCACAGGCTCGATGGGGGATTCCAGCGTGGTGAACGCACCACCGGCCACCAGCTGCCCGTTGTGCGTGGCCAGGGCCATCACCGTGGCATCGAAGGGGCTGCCCACCTGCTCCCAATAGCCGTTCACGAGCCGCTTCACCACGTCGTCCGTGCCCGCAAAGCCACTGGCCTCGCCTGCGGCGTGCAGCACGCCGTTGTGGACATGCAGCGCATGGGTGCGCGGGGCCATGCCGGGGAACAGGTTGGTGTAGGACCAGGTGCTTCCGTTCCAGATGGCCAGGTCGGCCTGCTCGTTCTCGAAGGTGCCGCCCAGATGGATGAGCCCGTTGTGTTCGATCGCGCAAGCGGCCGCTCCGCTCACGCCGCCGCCCAGTGCTGTGTAGCTGCTCCCGTTCCACAGCGCCACGCGCGTGGCGGCGGTGCCGCCGGCCGTGGTGAAGGCACCGGCCACCAGCAGGTCGCCGTTGCCCAGCGCGAGCAGCGCCGTCACGCTGCTGTCCGTGCCCGTGCCCAGGGTGTTCCAGGGGATGCTCGGCGGATAGCCCGGCTGGATCCAGGCCAGCTCATCGGCGGTGAAGCCGTGGTCCACGGCCCAGCCGGTGATCGGCGCCCCGAGCGAAGGCGACCGCAGCAGGTCGGCCACGTACGCCAGCTCCTGCTCATCATCGATGCGTTCGGCCAGCGCGCGGTGTCCGCTCTCGATCATCAACTGGCCCACCGCGCAGGCGGTGTGGTGCGGGTCGATGAACACCGGGTTGCGATAGGGCAGCACATGGTTCTGCGGAAAGGTGCGGCCTTCGGCGTACACGCTCAGTGCATCGAGGAGGCGATGACGCTGGTCCGCCTGTGCGGCGGAAAGGCCTTCGGGCACGCGGGTCAGCAGGTGTTCGCGCACCAGGCGCAGGTGGGTGGCGATGCGGTCCGCTTCACTGCGGAAGGACACCGTGGCCGCTCCCCCCGCCGGTGAAGGGTCCATCGTCGCCCATTGGCGGTTCACTTCCATCAGGTGTGCGTACAGCGGTGCGCTTCGTTGCGGGGCCAATTGCGCCTGCAGGGCAAGCGTGCCCAGCAGGAAGATCGGGAGTATGGAGGTCCTGTTCATGGTCGTTCTTCTTGGTCCGTGTTGTCCAATAGAGGTGACGCGCCGTTGCAGCGCTGCCTGCCCGGTGATGGACCGTTACTTTCACGGCGGATGGAGCTCGTGCGCATCGCCATCGTGGGGCCCGAGAGCAGCGGCAAGACGACGCTGTGTGAAGCGTTGATGCACCATTTCTTCGCCGGTCACGTGACCGAAGGGGCCCGCGAATACCTCGAGGAGCTCGGCCGACCTTATACTGAGGACGATGTGCTGGAGATGGCGCGCGGCCAGGCACAGATGCATCAGGACGCACCGTTGTTCGCAGCGGAGCACTGGGAAGCGACGGGCGGTGCCGATGGCCTGGGTACCGCGCCGGTGGAACCTGTCTTCTTCGACACCGACACGGTGAACTTCGTCATCTGGTCGCGCGAGAAGTACGGGCGCGTGCATCCGGCGATCGAACAGCTGGTGGGCGAGGTGCACTACGACTGGCGTCTGCTGTGCCGACCGGACATCCCCTGGGAACCCGACCCCCTGCGTGAGAACCCGCACGACCGCGACCGGCTGTTCGAGGTGTGGATGAACGAGTTGCGGTCGAGAGGTCTGCCCTTCACGGTGATCGAGGGCGATCGCGCACAGCGGATGGATGTGGCCACCCTGGTGGTGGATGATCTGCTGCGGCGCAGGCGGCGTTGACCCGGTATCTTCGACCGCGCATGGCTTCCGGCAAGCTCGACCTCGGTCCCCTGCGCCGCTCGCTCAGCGCGCTGCGGAAGGTGACCCGCATGGACCTGGAGGACGATGTGGTCCGCGATGCGGCCGTCAAGCGGTTCGAGTTCACGTACGAGATGTCGTGGAAGATGATGCGCCGACACCTGCAATGGGCCGGTGCGCAGGACCTGGACAACGTGCCCCGTCGTGAGCTGTTCCGCCTTGCCGCGCGCGCCTCGCTCATCGACGACCCGACCCGGTGGTTCGCCTATCACGAGGCCCGCAACCTCACCAGCCACACCTACGATGAGGTCAGCGCACGCAAGGTGACCGCGTTGCTCGGCGCCTTCGTGAAGGATACGGCCACGCTCATGCGGAGGCTGAAGGAGCACCATGCTTGATCTGCATCCCGATCATCGCGCCGAGGTGCGGCGCATCCTGGCCGAGCGAGTGCCGGGTGCGAAAGCCTGGGCCTTCGGTTCGCGCGTGAAGGGCACGGCGCGGCGCTTCAGCGACCTCGACCTGGCCATCGACGCCGGGTCCGAACTGGATCTGGCCACCCTCGCCGATCTGCGCCATGCCTTCCAGGAGAGCGACCTGCCGATGAGCGTGGACCTGCTGGACCTGCGGGCGGTGCGACCATCGTTCAGGCGGCGCGTCGGGCAGGAGCAGGTGCCCATCTGAACACTTGGACCAAGGGTCGCGCGTACGACCTTACCTTCGCCCCGTCGTGCAACGGGGTGCCCCGCCTTCGGGCGGGTGCTGAGATCAGACCCGATGAACCTGCGCAGGTAATGCTGCGAAGGGATCCAGCCCGAGAAGGGGCTTCTCCGCGCCACGACACGCATACCCGGAGAAGCCCATGCACCTCGTCCGCACCCTTGTCCTCAGTGCCGCGTTGGCCCCGCTGATCGCATCGGCCCAGGCCACCCTGCGCGGCACCCTCACCGATGACCAAGGCCAGCCGCTCCCGGGAGCCACCCTGGTGGTCGGTGCCGACCAACGATTCGGAATGAGCGCCGATGCACAGGGCCGTTACGTGCTCACCGGCCTGCGCGCAGGACCGGAGCGCTTCCGGTTCGCCCACCTCGGCTTCGCATCGGTGGACACGGTGCTCACCTTGGGCGAAGGGGAGCAGCAGCTGGACCTGATGCTGCGACCGCAGGCCCGCCTGCTGCGCAGTGCCGAAGTGGTGGCGATACGCGCCGGTGAGCGCGCCCCGGTGGCCCAGAGCACGCTGACGCGCGACGAGATCCAGCGCATCAACACCGGTGTGGACCTGCCCATCCTGCTCGACCTGCAGCCCAGCGTGGTCACCACCACGGACGCGGGCACGGGCATCGGCTACACCGGCCTGCGCGTGCGCGGCACCGACCCCACGCGCATCAACGTCACCGTCAATGGCGTGCCCATCAACGACGCCGAAAGCCAGGCCGTGTTCTGGGTGAACATGCCCGACCTGGCCAGCAGCGCGCAGGACGTGCAGCTGCAGCGCGGCGTGGGCACCAGCACCAACGGACCCGGCGCGTTCGGGGCCAGCATCAACCTGCGCACCACCACCGTGAGCGAACGGCCCTTCGGCGAGGTCAGCGCCTTCGGCGGATCCTTCAACACGCGACGCTTCATGGCCCGCGCCGGCACGGGCACCTCCGCCGCAGGCCTCAGCCTCGACGCGCGCCTCAGCCACATCGCCAGCGACGGCTACATCGATCGCGCCGCCGCCGACCTCAAGAGCTACTTCGTGCAGGCTGCCTGGGTCGGGAAGAAGCGCAGCCTTCGCTTCATCACCTTCGGCGGGCGTGAGCTCACCTACCAGGCCTGGGCCGGCGTGCCGCGCGAGGTCATCGATACGAACCGGACCTATAACCCCTACACGTACGAGAACGAGGTGGACGACTACCGCCAGACCCACTATCAGCTGCTCTTCGATCAGCAGCTCGGTGCGCGCACCACCATCAACCTCACCGGCTTCCGCGTGGATGGTCGCGGCTTCTTCGAGAGCTTCGAGGACGAGGCGGACCTCGGCTTCTTCGGCATCGGCGACCCGGTGATCGGCGGCGACACGCTCACCAACGGCGACCTGGTGCAACGGCGCTGGCTGGACAACACGCTGCTGGGCATCAACGCGTCGCTGACGCACAGCTTCCGCGCACATCGCCTCATCGTGGGCGGCAGTTACGCCGACTACCGCGGCGACCACTTCGGCGAGGTCATCTGGGCGCGCTTCGCCGGCAACACCGACATCGGGGACCGCTACTACAGCAACGATGCGCGCAAGCGCGATGCGAACGCCTTCGCGAAGCTCATCTACAGCCTCGGCGACCGCGTGCAGCTGCATGGCGATGTGCAGCTGCGCCAGGTGAACTACGACTTTCTCGGCTTCGACGACGAGCTGGACAACGTGACGCAGCGCGCCGCCTTCACCTTCTTCAACCCGAAGGCCGGGGTGGACTGGCGGGTGCATGAGGGCGGACGGTTGTATGCCAGCGCGGCCATCACCCACCGTGAGCCCAACCGCGACGACTTCACCGAGACCACCCCCGAGAGCCGCCCCACGCACGAGAAGCTCGTCGACACCGAAGCGGGCTACGAGCGCCGCAGCGGCCGCATGGCCATCGGCCTGAACGCCTATTACATGGACTACACCGACCAGCTGGTGCTCACCGGCGAATTGAACGATGTGGGCGCCGCACTGCGCACCAACGTGCCGCGGAGCTACCGCGCCGGGCTGGAGCTCACCTGGGCCGCACAACCCCTTCGCTGGCTCCTGTGGAAGGGCAACGCCACCTGGAGCCGCAACCGCATCCTCGATCTTGTGGAATACGTGGATGACTGGGACACGGGTGGCCAGCAGGCCGTGCGCTACACCGAGACGCCCATCGCCTTCAGCCCGGAGTGGATCGCGGGCAGCGAACTCGCCTTCACGCTGTGGAACAAGGCCGACCGCGGCCGGGCGGACATCGCGTGGGTGACCAAGTTCGTGGGTGAACAGTTCCTGGACAACAGCGGCAGCGAGGCCCGCAAGCTCGATGCCTTCGTGGTGAACGACGTGCGCGTCAACGCATCCCTGCACACGCTCTTCGGCATCCCGATGGTGGAGGTGAACCTCACCGTGCGCAACGTGCTCAACGAGGTGTACGAGAGCAACGGCTGGAGCTACAGCTTCATCGAGGGGGGCGCGCGCCGCGAGCTGGTCGGTCTCTTTCCACAGGCCCCGATCCACGTGCTGGGCGGGGTGACGGTGCGGTGGTGAGCGGACGGCAGCCGGAAGCTGGTGGCCGGAAGCTTGAGGCGGGCGCCAGTGAGCATCTGTGCCCATCGGCGATCATCTGTGGATGTTGGCATTCGGCGGGAGGCCTATGGCCGGAAGCTGCTGGCTCGTGGCTTGAGGCGAGCACCAGCGAGCATCTGTGTCCATCGGTGTCCATCTGTGGTTCAGATCATACTTATGGAAGCTGGTGGCCGGAAGCTGCTGGCTCGTGGCTTGAGGCGAGCGCCAGCGAGCATCCGTGTCCATCGGTGTCCATCAGTGGTTCAGTTCATTCAGCTGGAGGCCTGTGGTCGGAAGCTGGAGGCCAGTGACCGAAAACCGTTCCTCAGATCGATTTGGTTCTCAGTTCTGGGGCGAATAGATTCACCGCATCAAACGACCGGACCATGCGCACACACGCCCGTTGTGCGCGGCGTTCGGCGGACGGATGGGGGGGGGTATTGGAGCTGGAAGTCCGCTGATCCTCGCGCTTCTTTTCGCGATCCCTGAAGGGATGAGCGGCCAAGCCCTCAGCGTACAACTCGACCCCAGCGACCACAACGGCTTCGCCATCTCCTGCTTCGGCGGAAGGGATGGGAGCATCGACCTCACGGTCTCCGGCGGCACGCCGCCCTACACCTACGAGTGGAGCACGGGTGCCAATACCCAGGACATCTCCGGCGTGGCCGCAGGGTACTACCGCGTGGCGGTATAAGACAGCGACACGGCCTATGTGGAACGGGAGATCACCCTGAGCGAGCCGGAACTCTTGGTGGGGACAGCCACGGCCTTCGAATACCCGAACGACTTCAACGTGAGCTGCCACTCGTGCTACAACGGCAGCATCGATGCGAGCGCGGCGGGTGGTGTGGCACCCTACACGTATGCCTGGCGGGATGGTGCTGTTGTGGAGGACCGCAGCGGACTGGGCGCGCGGGACTATACCGTAACGGTGAGCGATGCGAACGGCTGTGAGGCGGCCCCGGTGACCGTAACCCTGCGTGAACCGCAGCGCAACGACTGGACCATGAGCGGGAATGCGGGCACGGACCCCGTCACGCAGTACATCGGTACAAGCGACAATAAGAATCTCGTTCTCCGGACGAACGGGATCGAACGCATTAGTCTGTTGGCAAACGGGGAAATAAAGTTCCATAGTATTGGAACCGCGAACAGCTGCCAGCTACTCTATCTCAATGAACAAGGTCTGCTGAAAAGCGCACCCAGCAATGACCTTCCGGTCTGCACGACGTTGCCCTGGTTCTTGGGTGGAAACAATAATGTGGATAATACGAACAACCGGATCGGCACTAATGTACCCTATGATTTGCTTTTTGTCACGAACTTGGACGAACGAATGCGCGTAACGGTCGATGGGAAGATCGGCATTGGAACCATACCACCCATCGGGCCGATCGATCAGTACCGCGTGTTCGTAGAGGACGGCATTGTGACGCGGGACGTGCTGGTGAAGCACGGGACCTGGCCGGACCATGTGTTCCAAAGCGGATACCGCCTGATGCCCTTGAACGAACTGCGGGCCTTCCTGCAGAAGAACCACCACCTGCCGGGGATACCCTCCGCGACCGAGGTGGAGGCCAGCGGTGGTGCGGAAGTGGGCGATATCCAGCGCCGCCTTTTGGAGACCATCGAGCAGCAGGCGCTTTACATCCTGCACCTCGAAGAGCGCCTGGGACTGGTGGAGCAGCGGTTGAGGACCCTCGACACGTCCAGGTGATGCGTCCCGCTCGTCGTACCTTTCTCTGGATCGGCGCGGTCCCCTTGGCCGGTTACCACACCATGGCGCAGACACCCTTCCCGGACCATGTGGTGCAGAATGTGACCTGGAATTCGGGAACGCACCAAGTTGTCGTGGCGCAAGCGCTGCGCGCCCCCGGCGACCCCAGCGCGCCGGTGACCATCGCCGGTACGGCTGATGCCGAGCTCGTTTCGGCCACCCAGGTCAGACTGATGGACGGCTTCCACGCGGGCACCTTCAATGGACAGGGGCGGTTCCAGGCCACCATCGACGACGCTGTTGGGCCGGCGGGCGACCTCGTCCTCATCACCCCGGATCCGGACACCCATGTCACCGGCGGTGTGCTGCATGTGCCAAAATGGGAGAAGCTCGAACTGGGCCTCCAACTCCCCGAGATGTACCGGGATGCGATCAATGGGTTCTACACCCGGTACTACAGCAATGGACCCGAAGAATCGGTAACGCCCAACCTGCTTGACCGCACCCATGACCTGAATCCCTATGCCGACGATTCGCTCATCCTGGTCCTTTCGCTCGTCGACCCTTCGGGTGACCAGCGGATGAAGTGGGGCTTCTACATGAAGGAAGGGCGCTGGGTGGACCCGAACGATCCCTTATCCGTTCGCGAGGAGAGCAGCGGAGGTCCGCATGACCTGTACAACGTTCGCTTTCGCTTCGCGCCGGATGAAGAGGGCACCTGGCAGTTTGCGATCACCATTCGCGCACCGCACACGCTGTCCGCCACGAACGACCCGCTGCCCGACCTTCACTACGCGGACCACAGCTTCGACTGCACGCCACCACTAGCCGACAACCACGGCTATCTGGAGGTGAATACAGCGAACCGCCGCGTGCTCCGCTTTCAGGATGGCACTCCCTTCTTCGGTATGGGGGTGAACATGGCGGACATCCGCAGGAGAGAAGGCACGCTAGCCGTTGCCTTGCAAGGAACACCCTATCACGAGGGCTATTTCTTCAAGCGGGACCACGACGTCCTGCTGGAGTCCATGGAACAGCTGGCCTCCGTGGGAGGCAACTACCTCCGCGTCTGGTTGATGAAGAATTCCTTTGCGCCGGAGTGGGTGAACCCCGGGGTCTACGACCGGTTCTTGGAGCCACGGCCGTGCGCGGATGTCCTCAACGGCCCCGGAAGTACCCGGGTGGGAAGCGGACAATGGCAGGCCTGGTCGTTCGATGAGGTCGTCGATCGCGCCAGGCAGCTCGGCCTGTACCTGCAGCTCTGCATCGACCCCCAAGGCCCTGGCATCGCCTATGAGATCAACGGGTGGGGCACACATCCGTACGTCCGCCAGTTCGTGGAGCCCTCCAGTCCAACGCGCCCGTATGATCTGAAGGAATTCTTCTACGGCGGCGGTGATCCGGCCAACCACGCCGATGGCACCGTGTTCTACTACTGGAAGCGCAAGTACAAGTACCTCCTCGCCCGGTGGGGCTACTCCGTGAACCTGGCCGTGCTGGAGCCGGGCAACGAGGTGGACCAGATGCTGAGGTATCGCCACCTCAACATCAACCTGCAGGACGTGAGCTCCACGCAGTACTATTCGATGTGCGTGGAGAACCGCATCGAGTGGCCGGAGGACCCCGACCTTCCCGCCGTATTGAGCCAGTGGTTCACCGACATCGCCGACTACGTGCGTGGGCCGGTGGACCCGAGCGATCCCGCCCATTCCAACCTGGGCGACACCCGCCAGCTCTTCCTGGCCAGCTTTGGCGGCTCCGTACCCCCCAAGGATCCGAACACCCAGCAGTGGAACACGGCCTATTACCTGCCCTTCACCAATGCGGATGTGGACCTCATCGATGCCCATCGCTATCCGGGGAACATCCTGGGCCTCGAAGGACAGCCGGACGCGTTCATGGAGAGCACATTCGATCGGACCCAACAGTTCCGCCAAGGCTTTCCTTCCCTCTTTCCGGTGGTCGACCGCAAACCCTTTAACATCGGTGAGCTCAGCCACCTCACGGAGATGACGCTGGGCAGCGAGAAATGGCTGCTCGAGGGCCTCTTCCACAACTACGATGTCTCCTTCCACAACGAGCTGTGGGCCTCTGCTTTCTCCGGCAACTTTGCCACAGGTCTCAGCTGGAATTGGGACCGCGTGTTCTGGTGGCAGGATTCTCAGAAGCCGGGACCCTCAGATGAGAACAACCCTGATTGGGTCACGAACAATCCGGATGGAGTATCTGCGGATGTTGGTGAAACAAACAATCTAATTGTCAGCAATGCTCCTGTACCTGTTCAGAATAAACCCATCCACCATCACTTTCTTCCGTTGCGTGATCTGATCCAACACAGCAGTGGGGTACCTGCAGCTTTGCTCAGCGAGAGCTACACGGCGAACAAGGTGATCAGCCCGGCAGGGGACATAGAAGCCTATTACCTCAAGGATGCGGCCAACTCCACCGTGATCGGTTGGGTGCACAACCGCTATGCCTGGTTGATGAACAGCTTTTACCTGCGCAGCGACAGGCACAACATGCTGGGGTCTGTGGCGCCCAGCCCCCCCCAATCCATCACCATCAGCAATCTGGCCTCCGGCACGGACTATTACATCACCTGGTTCCCCACGCATACCAACACCGTGATCGCCCCAACGGATGCGGTGGATGGTTCGCAAACAGGTTCCGTGACCCTCGACCTATCCACCGCGCCACTCGGCGGCTACGTCAACAACTACATCGACACCCTGCACACGGACTATGCCTTCATCATCACCCCGGAACCGTTCGTGAAGAGCGGTGATGCACATGCGGAACCGGAGGCAGCCGTATTTGAGGGGTCATGGGATGTCACGATCTACCCGAACCCGGCGACCGACATCGTCCATGTGGAATCCGTAGACCACCTGCTGGAGGAGATCAGCATCCTGGATCTGACAGGGCGGGTGATCACAACCCGATCTCAATTGAATGCAGCCAGGGTGCAGCTTGATGTGAACGGACTGGCCAAGGGCGCGTACTGGATTAGGTGCTCCAGCAGCAGTATGCCAAGGACAAAGAAACTCATCCTGAACTGATCATGAAACGGAATATCTTGGTCTTATTATTGGCCGCCATTCCATTTGATGTATTGCCGCAACAGATGTTCAGTTCCGTATACACGAAAATGGCTTCAGCTAAGTTCAGCATGGTGGAACTAAGACCGGATTCGATTCTCGTCGGCCTTGGTAGGACTAGGGCGATTTCATGGATGAATAGTACTGGTGATATCTATTTCACTCATACTTACTGGTCTGACCCAGTAAATATTATATCCGGATTCGGCGGGATAAAAAAATATAACAATACTGAATACATCGTTGCTGTTGGTATTGTCAAAGATACAAATAGTTTTGGTGTCCTGTGTTACCATCCAGCCTTAGCTAAGATTGACCAATTGGGTAACATTCTTAATTTGAATTACTATGAAATCGATAGCGGATGTAGAAACTATCTATATGATGTGCTCGTTACCCAAGATAGGGCGGTTGTAGGTTGGGGCGACGTTGGACGGGGAGATCCAGACGAGCTGTTCATCATGAGAGTGGATTCCACGCTAGCTCCTGTCTGGGCGAAGTATTTCGTACAGAGCGGCGGCTTCCAGTTCGTGAAGGAACTGTCGAACAGCGATCTGCTGGTTGGGCTCAACAAAGACACTGCTGGGGCGGTGGTGGCCCGCCTTGATGCCAACGGCGATCTGCTGTGGTGCAAGAGCTATTTCCGACCGGTCGGACGGGTGCACGATGCGGTGGTGGAGGCTGATGGGTCGGTGATCGTCACGGGGGTCACCGAGTCCACCACGCAGTCGTTGTTCAACCCCTTACCATCGAGCTTTCATCCCAGGCTTTTCATGATGAAGCTGGATGGCGCAGGTGTGGTGCAGTGGTGCAAAGGCTATACGAACGACCCTCAACGTTGGTACACGCTACCTACGTACTATTCTCGGATCGAGCGGACGCTGGACGGGCAGCTTGCGGTATGCGCCACAGTGGGTGCTGAGGAGAACGGTATGAATTATAACTTCGAAGGCCGGCCATTCCTGATGAAGACAGACGGGAACGGCGATACCGTATGGACACGCTCTGTGGGATCTGCGGAGTTTAATTACGGAATTCGAGATCTCTTAGCGCATTCGGATGGTAGTTACTTGATCAGCGGCGGGGTACTGGGGAACCTACCTGAACAACAAACAGCGTTACCCTTCATATTCAAAGCCGATTCGCTCGGGCATTTCGCCTGCGCGGAACGGACGCAACCGGTGCAGATGATGGACCTCTTCCCCACGGACAGCAGCTTCACGCTGACATCCGTGGATGGGGCGGTCGCCCACACGGCCAACCTGCTGGATACCATCTATCCGCCAGTCGGCGTGTACGACCACTGCCTGATGGTCCCGGTGCATGAGGAGCCCGCAGCGCGCCGGATGCAGGTGCGGCCCAACCCCACCACCGCTGCGATCACCATGACCTTCACCGACCCGCTCCGTGCGGACAGCTTCTACAGCGTGTACGACGGCCGGGGTCGGCTCCTGTTCCAGCGTCCGCTGCCCAGCGGCGCCACCAGCGAGGACATCGACCTGGGGCGTTTCGGACAGGGCGTTTACCTGCTGAAGCTCACCGGGCCCGACGGGGTGTTCCACGAGCGGGTGGTGGTGTCGCCTTAAGCGCGGTGACGGTGCGGTGGTGAGCGCGCACGGCCGTTCAGGGTAACGAAGGTTACCATGCCGATTCAGTCTCACCGCCCTACGTTTGTTCACCCAACGACTCCGGCCATGCGCACCAGAACCCTTTTCATCGCCGCCACCCTGGCGCCCACCCTGCTGAGCGCCCAGAGCTTCGATGCCACCATCCTCAGCTACGAGGGCCTCGACCGCACCTGCGACGGAAGCATCACCCCGGTGCTGCGCATCCAGAACACGGGTGGGGAAACGATGACGAGCTGCGACATCGACATCCTGAAGAACGGACTCGCCGACAACACCTTCAACTGGGTGCTGGCCGTGCCCGCGCTCACCGGCGAGGTGCGCAAGCCTGCGCTGCCGACCATCACCGGCCTGCAGCCCGGCGATGAGCTGGAGTTCCGGATCACCACCGTGAACACGCAACCCGATGAGGTGTCAACGGGCAACGTGATCACCCGTACGGTGCAGGGCGAGAGCGTGGAGGGTGACAGCTACCGCGTGCTCGTGGAGGTACGCACCGATGGCGATCCGCAGGAGACCACCTGGAGCCTGAAGGACGCCACGGGAGTTGCCGTGGCCACGGGCGGACCGTACACGAACGCCGAAGCCGTGGAGCGCAGCTGGGTGGACCTGGATCCCACCGCGTGCTATGCCCTGCGCGTGGATGACAGCGGTGGGAACGGCATGGATGCGCGTGCGCTGCCCGGCTATGTGAAGGTGATCGCCCTGGGCGAGACGCTGATCGACCTGGATGGAGCTTCCTTCACCAGCAGTTACGACGATGCCGTGCGCACCGGCGCGGACGGCTGTGCGGTGACGCAACTGACCAACGCGGACGATGCCACGCCGAGTTGCGGCACGCAGGTCTTCCTCAATGGCACCAGCAGCATCCAGGCGCGTGCCGTGCCCGGCGCCACGCACTATCAGTTCCAGTTCAGCTACGGCACCTACCTGCGCCGCATCGCCTCCAGCACGCCCACGTTGACCTTGAACCCCTGGGCCACCCTGCCGCTGAAGCCGGGCCGCATCTACACCGTGGAGGTGCGGGTGAGCTTCGATGGTGGTGCCACGTACTGCCCCTTCGGCCCGTCGTGCACCATCCGCACGCGCTATCCGCTCGCCGCATCCCGGGACATGGAGCTCGCCGATGGACCGGTCGGGTCGGGCTTCAGCCTGTTCCCCAACCCTGCGGAGGGCGCGGTGGTGACCCTGGTCCCGGAGAGCATCGATGGCCCCGCACAGGTGGAGCTGATCGACCTGACGGGCCGAGTCCTTTCCCAGCGCACGGTGACGGTGACGGACGCTGTGCCCCTGTCCTTGGAGCTGGACGGGGTCACCGGGTCCGGGCTGTACCTCGTGCGGTTGACGGCAGGCGGCACCTCGTGGGTGGAGCGATTGATGGTGCGCTGAGCGGCCTCAGGCGCGCTCCACGAAGTACATCCGCAGGTCGCCCTTGCCCTTGGCGTGCACCAGCCCGCGTGCCTCGAAGCGCAGGCCGGGCGTGTCCTTCACCAGCTCGTAGGTGGTGGCGCTGATGTTCACCCGGCCGGGTTCGCCGCTGCTCTCCATGCGGGCCGCGGTGTTCACGGTGTCGCCCCAGATGTCGTAGGCGAACTTGCGCACGCCGACGATGCCGGCGATCACCGGACCGCTGTGCAGCCCGATGCGCATCTCGAAGGCGGGCTTGCCGGCGCGGAGCCGTTCGGTGCGGCGCTGCGCGATATGGTCCCGCATGTCCAGCGCGGCCAGCACGATGTCCGCAGCGCTCGACGCCTGCGGGTCGGGCAGCCCGGCGGCGGCCATGTAAGCGTCGCCGATGGTCTTGATCTTCTCCACGTGGTACTTCCCCACGATGGCGTCGAGCCCCTTGAAGCAGGCATCGATCTCGTCCACGAGCTCCGTGGCGCTGAGCTGTTCGCTGAGCTGGGTGAAGCCCTTGAAATCCGTGAACAGCACCGTGGCGTTGGCGTAGGTGCGCGCCTCGGCGCGGCCCTTGGCCTTCAGTTCGGCGGCCACCTCCACCGGCAGGATATTGTGCAGCAGCTCGTCGCTGCGTTCCTTCTCCTGCTCGATGGCCTTCTTGGAGCGCTGGGTGTAGCGCAGGCGGTTGAGCAGGGCACCGGCGATCACGAGGGCCAGCAGGATGCCCGCGATGAGCATGCCCCTGCGACCGCGTTCGTCGGCCATGCGGCGGTCGAAGGCCAACTGCTGTTCAAAGGTCTCCTTCACCCGGGCCAGGCTGTCGGCGATCTGCTGCTGCTCGAAGTCGCGCACCAGTTCCAGCCGCAGCACCTCCCGCCCGTTGTTCACCTTGTCCAGCGTGTCGTCCAGCGACAGGAACGATCGCTGCGCCTCGTACGCCCCGCGGTAGTCACCGGTGAGCGCGAGGGCACGCATCACGCAATCGGTGCATTCCTTGAGCTGGGCGAGCAGGCCCAGGCTGTCGGCCAGGGCCAGGCCCTGCCGGCAGGCCCGCAGGGCTTCGGCCGAACGGCCTTCCGCCAGGTAGGCCTCGCCCGAGTAGTAGAAGTTGCGGCTCAGCGGGTCCTTGGCATCGAGCTCGATGAACACGGTCCGGGCCGTATCGAAGTGGGCGTGCGCTTCGGCGCTGCGTCCCATCCGCGTGAGCACCTGGCCCAGGTTGTTGTGCGCCTTGCCCCGGTCCATCCGGCTGCCCAGGTCGCGGTAGATGGCGATGGCCTCCTCCAGCTCCCGCACCGCCTTTTCGCGCTCCCCCAGATCGCTGTGCGTGGTGCCGATGCTCACCAGGGCACTGGCGCGGCCCTTGGCGTTGCCCAGCTCGTTGTACAGCGCCGCGCTCCGTTCGTAGTTCTCCAACGCCTTGTCGAACTCGTTCAGCCGCTTGTACGTGTTGCCGATGTTGTTGTAGGTGCCGGCCATTCCCTCCTTGTTCCTGAGCCCTTCATCGATCCGTAGGCTCCTGTGCAATAGATCCAGCGCTTTTGCCAGGTCACCCAGGTCCTTATGCACGGTGCTCATGTTACTGTAGGTGTTGGCCATGCGACCATGGTCTTTCATGGCGCGGGCCACCTCCAGGGCGCGGTTGAAATGATCGAGCGCCGCCGGCAGGTCGCTGCGGAGCTTGTACCCCACGGCCAGCGTGTTGTAGGCCGTGTAGAGCGCCCTGGGCGCTCCGCCGCGCCGGGCCAGGTCCAACTGCATCCGCGCCAGCGTGATCCCGCTGTCCGGCTGTTCGAAGACCGCCTTCCAGGAAAGGGCGGCGATGGCCTTCAGCCGGGCGGTGTCAGGCAGGGCCTCGTTGCGCCAGACGCTCCACAGCGAGTCGCTCTGGGGCCGGCCGGCCGTGGCGAGCAGGCAGAGCGCAAGGGTGATGAAAAGGCGCATGCGGGCCGGGGAAGATAGACCCGCTAGACGCATCCGCTCGCTCAGGGCCTCGTCCAGCGCAGCACCTCGGTGCGGCCCTGGTCATCGCGCAACTGCAACAGCACCAGCCCCTTGCTGCGGGGCGCGGGGATCCAGGCCCGCCCGGCCTGAGCGATCCGGCCTTCATCGACCAGCCGCCCCGTGGCGTCCAGCAGCATCCAGCGGCAGGGAGCGGCCACATGGATCCGCGCACCACCGTCCGCATCGACGTCGAGCAGGTACGCCGTGCCTGCTGCTGCACCGACCGTCACCACGCCCACCATGGAACCATCCCCGTCCACGCGGAGCAGGTAGGGCCGAAGAAAGAGGCCGGTGACGCTGTCCACCGCTGTGCCGCTCACCAGGAAGCCCCCATGTCCGTCAGGCCGGATGTGCCGACCGATCCCTTCGGCGTATGTGCGGGTCCAAAGCGTATCGCCCTGGTCATCGAACCGGGCCACCAGGCAGAAGCCATCGCGGTGGCCGGTGGCGTAGTAGCTGTCCGTCGCTGGATCGAGGCACACGTCGTACACGGCGAGGCCGGGATGGTAGCGCTCGGTTTGCAGCGCGCATTGGTCGTCCACGTGCAGCACTACCCCGTTCACCGGGCTGTCCTGCTTGCCGAAGATCATGGATCCACCGGCGGGCCGTTCCAGCACCTTCAGGCCTTGCTGAAAGCCGCCAACGCCCAGGGTCTGGGTGGCCTCGGGTGCGCCACCGGCGCTGAAACGCATGCACAGCACCTCGATGGCGGATGGGGTCGCCGGTCCGCTGAGCCCGGTGACGATCAAAGCCCCGTCAGCCACTTCACGGCCATGCACCGCCCGGGTGATGGCTTGTCCGGGCAGGCTGTAGGTCCACAGCAACTGCCCGCCCGGGCCGTAGCGCCGAACGATGGGCCGCAGGTCCATGGGGGTGACGTACGACGTACCGCAGGTGAGCAGGTCGCCGTTGCCGAGCACCGTGGCGTTGCTGAAGTAGGTCTCGTTGTTCACCATCAGGGAGTCGGCCCAGAGCACACCGTCCGCCGTGCTGTTCAAGCGGGCGATGTAAGCGCGCTGGTCCATGGTGCGCCCCACGATCACGGGAGCGGGGCTTCCGTCGGTGCTGCCGAACACATGAGCGAAGGCCGCCGGCAGGGCTTCCACTCCGAGCCAGGTGCCGTCGTCGGCGAGCCGCACCAGGCGTGTGCCCGGGTTGGCTTGCATCGGCAGCAGGGCGCCACCGTTCCACGGCCAGCAGGCCACAGGTGTCAGCAGGTCAGTGCCGGAGTACAGGGTGTCGCCGGTGGCGGGCTGGCTGAGGGGGAACTGGGCCTGGGCAGTGAACGCGAGAAGGCACGGCAGAAGCAACTGGGCGCGCATGGACATGGGGTTGTACAAGGGACGACGCGAAGGTGCATCGTGCTGCCCGGTCGTAGCTTGGGCAGCGTTCCTTGGCCGAACAATGTCCTCTGTTCGGACCAACACCACCGCCCCATGGTACGCGCACTCCACCTGCTGATCGCCGGCCTCATCGTCATCCAGCTTCACGCCCAGTTCGATGCCTTGCCGGGTGCGAACGCCTCGTGGACCACCTCCTTCTGGGTCGGCCCGGGGTATCCGTATGAAGGTTACCACTACACCTACGATGCGGTCTCCCCGGATACCGTGTACAACGGCACGGTGTATAAGAAGCTGCTGGTCGCCACCTCCATCGACGGATCCATCTACCCTGCGGTGTATGGCGGAGCCCTGTACGACAACGAACTGGGCCAGGTGAGCTACTGGGAGCCTGGCGCTGCCGATCCAGTGCTGCTCTACGACTTTGATGTGATTCCCGGCGACACCCTGTACGATGTGCATGGACTGTATCCGCAGGATGTGCGTGTCTTCGCGGTGGATACGGTGACGATCAATGGCACGGAGCGACGGAGGGTGGAGCTGGAATGCCTCGGCATGACGGGGCCCACGGGGATCCACTGGATCCAGGGCATCGGCTGCACCGAGGGGCTGCTTCAGATGGCGGTGTGCGGCAGCGTTTCCGGCCTGGGCGAACTGGTGTGCATGACCGCGAGCGATACGGTGCAATGGGGCCCGAACGTGGGCGGAGTGGGCGATTGCGCGCTCGCCCTGGGAATGGCCGATGCACCGGAGGCGTTGGCGCTGACGACGTACCCGGTGCCGGCGGAGGAGCAGCTGTTCGTGCAGGGTGCGAGGACCGGAGCACGGCTTGAGGTGTACGGGTCGGATGGCCGCATCGTCCTGGCCTCCACCGCGCACCAAGGACGGTTGGACATCAGCGCCCTGCTCCCCGGGGTCCATCTGCTGCGCGTGACCGATGAGGACGGGGAGGTCCGCACGGCGCGCTTCGTCAAGCGGTGATCATCCGTGCACCGCTTCGCTCAGGGCGAAGATGAGCTCGGGGTCCTGCTCGAAGGCGGTGCCCACCACCACCACGTCCGCCCCGGCGTCGCACAGGCCGCGTGCGGTGGCCGCATCGCGGATGCCTCCGCCCACGATGATCGGTAGGTCCACGGCCTCGCGGACGGAGGCGATCATCGCCGGGCTCACCGTGCGCCGGGCGCCGCTTCCCGTGTCCAGGTAGATGGTGCGCAGGCCGAGCAGTTCGCCCGCCAGGGCCGTGGCGGCGGCGATGCCCGGCTTGTCGTGTGGGATCGGCACCGTCTGGCTCACGTAGCTCACCGTGGTGGGAGCGCCGCCGTCCACCAGCATGTAGCCGGTGGGGATGGCCTCGAGCCCCAGGGCCTTGATGGTGGGGGCGGCGGTGACGTGGTGGCCGATGAGCAGTTCGGGGTTGCGGCCGCTGATCAAGCTGAGGAAGAGCACCGCATCGGCATGGCGGCTGAGCTGCGCCGGGCTGCCCGGGAACAGCACCACGGGGCTCGTGCTCCAGCGCTTCACCAGGTCCACGCAGCGGTCGAACGATGCCGAGGTGAGCAGGCTGCCGCCCACGAAGAGCAGATCGGCCTTGGCCATGCAGGCGCTCTGCACGGTGCGTTCCAACAAGGCCTCGTCCTGCCCGAAGTCGGGGTCGATGAGCACGGCCAGGAGCTTGCGCCCGCGAACCTTCGCGTCCTCAAGCTGTTCCACCACGGCGCCCATCGGTGCGAACATAGTCAACAGCGCTGGCCTTCAGCCCTCCGAACCGCTACCTTTGCCGCCGCGAACGGGCCGAGCCCTCGCCTAGATCAGCACCATGAGCACCAAGACCGCCGAACAGTTGAAGTACAAAGTGAAGGACATGGCCCTCGCCGAGTGGGGTCGCAAGGAGATCGAGCTGGCCGAGGCCGAAATGCCCGGCCTGATGGCCCTGCGCACCAAGTACGGCAAGGAGAAGCCGCTGAAGGGAGCCCGCATCGCCGGCTGCCTGCACATGACCATCCAGACGGCCGTGCTGATCGAGACCCTCAAGGAGCTCGGCGCCGAGGTGAGCTGGAGCAGCTGCAACATCTTCAGCACGCAGGACCACGCCGCCGCCGCCATCGCGAAGGCCGGTATCCCGGTGTACGCCTGGAAGGGCATGAACAACGAGGAGTTCGACTGGTGCATCGAGCAGACGCTCTTCGCCTTCGAGGGCGGCCAGCCGCTGAACATGATCCTCGATGACGGTGGCGACCTCACCAACATGGTGTTCGACAAGTACCCCGAGCTGGTCAAGGGCATCCGTGGCCTCAGCGAGGAGACCACCACCGGTGTGCTCCGCCTGAAGGACCGGGAAAAGAACGGCACGCTGGTGATGCCGGCGATCAACGTCAACGACAGCGTCACCAAGAGCAAGTTCGACAACAAGTACGGATGCAAGGAGAGCGCCGTGGACGCCATCCGCCGCGCCACCGACATCATGATGGCCGGCAAGGTGGCCATCGTGTGCGGCTACGGTGATGTGGGCAAGGGCACGGCCGCCTCGCTGCGTGGCGCCGGTGCGCGTGTCATCGTCACGGAGATCGATCCGATCTGCGCCCTGCAGGCCGCCATGGACGGCTTCGAGGTGAAGAAGCTGGTGCCCAACGTGCACCGCGCCGACATCATCATCACCACCACGGGCAACTTCAACATCGTCACCGAGGCCGCCTTCCGGAAGATGAAGGACAAGGCCATCGTGTGCAACATCGGCCACTTCGACAACGAGATCGACATGGCCTGGCTGAACAAGGCCTACGGCGGTACCAAGGTGGAGATCAAGCCGCAGGTGGACAAGTACACGATCGACGGCAAGGACGTGATCATCCTCGCCGAAGGCCGTCTGGTGAACCTGGGCTGTGCCACGGGCCACCCCAGCTTCGTGATGAGCAACAGCTTCACCAACCAGACGCTGGCGCAGATCGAGCTGTGGAAGCATCACGACAAGTACGAGAACAAGGTGTACGTGCTGCCCAAGCACCTCGATGAGATGGTGGCCAGCCTTCACCTGGAGAAGATCGGGGTGGAGCTGGAGGAGCTCACCGAGGAGCAGGCCAGGTACATCGGCGTGCCGATGAACGGCCCCTTCAAGAGCGATACCTACCGCTACTGATCCAACCGGTCAACGCGAGCGCCCCGGGTCCGTCAGGATGCCGGGGCGTTCCATTTCCGGAGGTCACCTTGTTCGGGCCCTATCGCCCCGTCACTTTCCACCCTCGCGCTCTTCCATCCCTCCGCTCAGTTGTAGATGCGCAGGATGCTCCCGTTGAACGCCGTGTTGTAGCGCTGCAGGCCGAGGGATGCGGGGCCCTGGGTGACGCTGCCGTCCATGATCAGGTAGGCGCTCCCGCAGCAGGTGGTGTCCCGGGCGATCACCTCGGTGCCGTCCACATGCACGCGGCACAGTTCGGCGGGCTGGTAGGGGCAGTGCCGGTCGAGGGCCACGAACTCCTCCATGCTCTTGCGGTATACGATGATGCCCAGCGAGCCGCCCGTGAGGTAGAGCCATCCGCCCGGTACCGCCAGGTCGTTGTAGGCCGGGTTGTTCACATTGATCTGGAAGTCGACCTGGGTGAGCGGCACCCCTCCTGTGGTCTCCTTGCGGCAGCCTGTGGAGCTCACGAGCAGCCCCATCATCACGACCACCAGGGTCGCAGCGACCTTCCAGCGCTTGTGCATGGGCCAAAGGTAGGGTGGTGACATGGCCGGTCGTATCCTTGCGCCATGCGCTGGTCGGCTCTGCTCATGCTGCTCCTGCTGTCGAACACCCCCGTGGCGGTGCGCGCGCAGGAAGGCATCGGGCAAAAGGAGGCCGAGCGCATGCAGGCCCGCAAGGAGAAGGAGGAACGCAAGCAACTGGCGAAGCAGGAGAAGGATGACCGCCGGCGTCACCTGAAGATCCAGGACAAGGCCACGCGGAAACGGATCAAGCAGCATACGAAACGGGCCGACCGGCGCGGTAGCGGGCGTCACCGCGACAGCTGGTTCAGGCGCACCTTCACCCGTTGAGCACTTCCGGACCGGTATATCCCGTCCAGGATTCGGTAGGGCGGGGAGGGGTGGAAGCGGATACCTTGCCCCCGGTAAGCGACCGTCATGCGACCGTCAAGCATCCCCCCGAACGGATCACCCACTTGCCCCCGATGCGTGGAATCCCAAGCTGGACGCGGGTTTCCGAGGATTTGGTGGAAGGCGGATCTTTCTATCTTTACGCCCCCTCGTTGCGCAGTCGTTCCTAACGCTAAACCTACTCGTTGATGGTGAGAAGGGTATTCTCCTCGATCGCCCTTGGTCTGTTCGCTACAGTGTCCGCCTTTGCACAGGTCGGCGCCGGAAGCCTCAAGGGTAAAGTGGCTGACAAGGTCTCCAAGGAGCCGCTGCCGTTCGTGAACGTGGCCGTGGAGAACCGCGGTACGGTGGTGGCCTCGGGCACCACCGACTTCGACGGCAACTACTTCATCAAGCCCATCGATCCGGGCAGCTATGATGTGGTGGTGACCTACGTGGGTTACCAACCGCTGAAGCAGACCGGCGTGGTGGTCAGCGGCAACCAGATCACCTTTTTGGACCTCAACCTCTCCCAGGGCCTTGAGCTCAAGGAGTTCGAGGTGGTGCAGTACCAGGTCCCCCTGATCCAGAAGGATGGCGGGGCTTCCGGGGGAACGATCACGCGCGAGGACATCGCACGCATGCCGCAGCGCTCGGCGGCCGCCATCGCCACCACCGTGGCCGGCACGAGCACGGCAGGCACGGATGGCGGCATCAGCATCCGGGGCGCTCGTACGGAGAACACGTACTACTACATCGACGGGGTGAAGGTGCCCGCGGGTGCTGGCACGGGCCTGCCCAAGAGCGCCATCGAGGAGGTGCAGGTGATCACCGGCGGCGTGCCGGCCAACTACGGGGACGTGTCGGGCGGTGTGATCAACATCACCACCCGCGGTCCGAGCCGCAGCTTCTTCGGTGGGGTGGAATACCTCACCTCGGGCTTCAAGGTCGGCAGCGACATCACCGATGTCGTGGGCCTGGACAAGTACGCGTTCAACCAGCTGGAGGCCAGCATCAGCGGTCCGCTCTTCTTCAAGAAGGACAGCGTAGGCAACAAGACCCGCCCCCTGCTGGGCTTCTTCCTCAGCGGGCAGTACAGCAACATCGTGGACAACGACCCCAGTTATGTGGGAGACTGGCGGGTGCGGCCCGAAAAGCGGGATGAGCTGCTGGCCAACCCGCTCTCCATCCGTGATATCGCCGGGTCCAATGCGGTGGTGTACAACTCCGACTTCCTGCGCAGCGATGATATCGAGCAATTGAAGACCCGTCAGAACGCCGGCCGCGTGTCCTATGTCGCCTCGGGCAAGATCGATATCGCCACCACCGAGAACATCAGCCTCACGCTGGGCGGCAGCGTGGACTACCTGGACCGTCAGAACTTCAACCGGTCGAACTCCTTGCTGAACGCGGACAACAACTTCCGCTACACCGACCTTACCTGGCGCGGGTTCCTGCGCTTCGTGCAGCGATTCCCCAACCGCAGTGGCGAGGACGGCGAACAGGAGAGCAAGATCAAGAACGCCTTCTACAGCATCCAGTTGGACTACTCGCGCTACACCCAGCGCGTGGAGGATGAGGTGCACCGGGACAAGTTCTTCGACTATGGGTACGTGGGCCGGTTCAACACGTTCCGCGCCCCCACCTATGAGTTCGTGGACACGTTGGGCGCCTTCGTGCACACGGGTTTCCGTGATACCCTTGTCACTTTCGTGCCCAGCGAGACCAACGCGGACGTGGCATCCATCACGTCCCAGTACTTCAACCTGTTCCCCTACGAGGCGTTCAATGTGGCCAACCTCTTCGGCGCCCAAGGTCCTTCCGGTCCGTACGAGGATTTCAACGCGATCCGCGCAGGCAACGGTCTGCTGAACGGGGAGCGCCCGCGCAACCTGTACAACCTGTGGAACAACATCGGCTTCATCGACGATCCGGACGGGGGCGAGTACCGCCGACGCCAGACCGACCAGTTCCGGTTGACCGCGATGGGTTCGGCCGACATCGGGCAGCACGCCCTGAGCGTGGGCGTGGAGTATGAGCAGCTCGTGGACCGCCGCTACAACCTGGCTCCGGCCGGGCTGTGGACGCGTGCCCGTGAGCTGGCCAACTTCCACATCCGCAACCTGAACGACGGGTCGCTTTCCAACGCGACCATCACGTATCCCCTGGGAACGGTGCCGTTCTACACCTTCGACCGCCTGGTGGGCAGCGACCAGCCCTTCTTCGACCGCAGCCTGCGCGAGGCGTTGGGCCTTGATCCCAACGGAGCGGACTTCATCGACATCGATGCACTGGACCCCTCGGTCTATTCCCTCGACATGTTCAGTGCGGAGGAGCTCATCAATGATGGGAACTCCTACGTGACCTTCAGTGGATATGACCACCTGGGCAATCGCATCACGGGTCGCCCCGCCTTCGAGGACTTCTTCGACAAGCGCGACGCCAACGGCAACTTCACCCGGGTGCAGGCCCCCTTCGCGCCGATCTACATGGCGGGCTACCTGATGGACAAGTTCGCCTTCGACGACATCATCTTCAATGTGGGTGTGCGGGTGGACCGCTTCGACGCGAACCAGAACACGCTGAAGGACAAGTTCCTCTGGCGGCCGGCCTACACGGCCGGCACCGAGGTGCCCGACAGCGACATCCGCGAAGCGCTGGCCAGTGGCCGTCCGAGCAACATCGGCGACGACTATGTCATCTATGTGGACCGTCTGGTCGACCCGACCCGCATCGTGGGCTATCGCGATGGGAACGTGTGGTACAGTGCGACGGGTGAGGAACTGGCGGACCCCAGTGTGCTGCGCAGCGCGGAAGGCATCGCGCCCTACCTGATCGATTATGAGTCGGACCCGACCGGTGATCTGCCGGGCAGCCGGTTGAAGAAGAACGCCTTCGAGGATTACAAGCCGGCCGTGAACATCATGCCCCGCGTGGCGTTCAGCTTCCCGATCAGCGACGAGGCCTTGTTCTTCGCACACTACGACATCCTCACCCAGCGCCCCACCAGTGCCATCCGCCTTGATCTGCCCGGGCTGGCGTACATCGAGACCACGGGGGACATCATGAACAACCCCTCGCTGAAGCCCAGCAAGACCATCGACTACGAGCTTGGCTTCCAACAGGTCCTGAGCAAGAGCAGCTCGTTGAAGATCGCGGCCTTCTACCGTGAACTGCGGGACATGATCGCGATCCGGAACGTGCAGGAGGCCTGGCCGCGCACCTACCGCACCTACGACAACATCGACTTCGGTACGGTCAAGGGCCTCAGCCTCACTTACGACCTGCGCCGCACGGGCAACATCTGGATGAGGGCCAACTACACCCTGCAGTTCGCGGACGGAACGGGCAGCGATCCCAACACCTCACTGGCCTTGATCAACAGCGGCCAGAGCAACCTGCGCGTGATCAACGGGCTGAACTTCGACCAGCGCCACCGCATCCAGATCACCACGGACTTCCGGTACGGCGCAGGCAAGGACTACAATGGACCGATGCTCTTCGGCAAGCCGATCCTTCAACGCACCGGGGTGAACCTGGTGACGATCTTCGGCAGTGGCACGCCGTACAGCAATTCCGCGCAGATCGTGCAGGAAGGCGCCATCGCGGGTGGTCAGGGTTCCTACCGCCTGGACGGCAGCGTGAACGGGGCCCGCCTGCCCTGGCAGTTCACCGCGGACATGCAGCTGGACCGTGATATCCCGCTGAACATGGGCAAGAAGGAGGGTGACAAGGCGAAGGCGGTGGACCTGAACATCTACCTGTTGGTGACCAACCTCTTGAACACGCGGAACATCACCGGGGTCTACCGCGCCACCGGCAGCCCCACGGATGACGGCTACCTCGCCGCCGCACAGTACGCGAACGACATCGCCCTGCAGACCGATCCGCAGAGCTACGCCGACCTGTACGACCTCAAGGTGAACAACCCGAACAACTTCGGGCAGCCGCGGACGATCCGCCTCGGCCTGCGCCTCAGCTTCTGAACCGAATTCACTTCCGCACATGAACAGCACGGACCGCATGACCCCCACCAGGATCCTCGCGCTCGCGTCCCTTTTCCTGTTCGGCACGCTGGCCACCACGGCACGCGAGTCGCAGGACCGTGGCCCCCAGCAGGGCCGCTCCAACGGCCAGGCCGTGCAGGCCAAGGCCGCCGGCTGCTCGCCGTCCACCGCGCGTGACGAGCTGGACCTGAACAACGTGCGCGCCCTCATCGAAACGGGCGGCAACATGTGGCAGCGCCGCGACGGTGCGGGTGGCCCGGCCTACGAGGTGCCCAAGACCGAGGATCGTTCCGGCCCCGACGCCTTGTTCGCCGGTTCCCTCTGGCTCGGAGGGGTGTCCCCTGACAACCAGCTCAAGCTGGCCGCCGTGCGCTTCCGCCAGGTGGGTAACGACTACTGGCCCGGTCCGCTCACCAACACGGGCGATGCGTCCATCACCGCCGATGTGTGCGTGCAGTTCGACAAGACGTGGAAGACGCTCCGGCAGGACGCGGAACTGCACCGCGCCTACCACCGCTGCAGGCTGGACCCCGCATGCGATGAGAACGTGGAGTTCCCCAACTACGTGATGCCCACGATCTACGAGGAGTGGCCCGCGCACGGGAACATCGACCTGAATCAGGACTACAACCTGGCGCCTTACGCCGATGAGGACGGCAGCGATGACTATAACCCGGAGGAAGGGGACTATCCCGGTTATGACCTCGACGGGGAGATCGACTGCACCTCGCGGAAGCGCGAGGATGCCATCCCGCTGTTCGGTGACCAGAACATCTGGTGGGTGTTCAACGACAAGGGCAACGCACACACCGAGTCGGGCGGCCTGCCCATCGGCATGGAGATCCGCGCGCAGGCCTTCGCCTTCGCCACGAACGACGCGGTGAACAACATGACCTTCTACAACTACGTGCTCATCAATCAGGGCACGCAGACGCTCCTGAACACCTACATGGGCCAGTGGGCGGACGTGGACCTGGGCTGTGCCGACGATGATTATGTGGGATGCGACGTGCAGCGCGGACTGGGCTACGCCTACAACGGCGACAACAACGACGAGAACTGCAACGGGAACCCCGGCTATGGCGTGCAACCCCCGGCCATGGGCATCGACTTCTTCGAAGGCCCCTTCCAGGATTACGACGACCTGGACAACCCGGGTCCGGCGACCAACGCGGAGATCTACAACTGCCAGAACGCACGCGACTCACTGGGCATTCCCTACAAGGGGATCGGTATCGGTTACGGGGATGGTGTGGTGGACAACGAACGCTACGGCATGCGGGCCTACCTCTATCACAACAACAACTCCACGGTGACGGGTGATCCGCAGATCGCGATCAACTACTACAACTACCTGCGGGCCATCTGGCGGGACAACTCCCCGAACCTGTACGGCGGCACAGGCCACCAGGCCGATGCGGAGGCCGACCCCAACACCCCCGCGCGCTACATGTTCCCTGGGGATAGCGACCCCACGGGTTGGGGCACCGACTGTGTTCCCCAGGCCCCGTGGACGGAAGAGACCTCGGGCAACCAGCCCTTCGACCGCCGCTTCATCCAGAGCGCGGGCCCCTTCACCTTGGAGCCGGGTGCGTACAACAACGTGACGGTGGGTGTCGTGTGGGCGCGGGCCACCGGAGGTGGTCCCTTCGAGAGCGTGCAGGAGGTGCGCCGTGCGGACGACAAGGCCCAGGCCCTGTTCGACAACTGCTTCCGCATCCTGAACGGCCCTGACGCCCCGGAGCTGGGCATCGTGGAGCTGGACCGCCAGTTGATCCTCACGATCGAGAATCTTGAGCTGGGCAACAACTTCAACGAGACCTACACCGAGCTGGACCCCACCATCCCGGAGGATGCGCTGGACCGTGAGTACCATTTCCAAGGGTATCAGGTGTACCAGTTGCGCGATGCCGATGTGAGCGTGGCCGATCTGGGCGATGTGAACCTGGCCCGTCTGGTGTTCCAGTGCGACGTGAAGGACGGTGTGAGGAACATCATCAACTACATCGAGGATCCGGCGATCGCCCTCCCCGTGCCGACCTTGATGGTGACCGGCAGCGACGATGGCATCTCGCATTCCTTCTCCGTCACCGAGGACAAGTTCGCCCAGGGCGACCCGCGGTTGATCAACTTCAAGACGTACTACTTCATGGCGATCGCCTACGGGTACAACAACTACCAGGATTTCAATCCCGACCCGCAGCTGCTCACCGGCCAGGCGCTTCCCTACCTCGCCGGTCGTAAGTCGGCCACCGGTGCGATCAAGGCCTTCTCGGGCATCCCCCATAAGAACACCCCGGAGAACGGTGGCACCGTGCTGAACGCCGAGTACGGCGACCAGTTCACCCTGACCCGCCTGGAGGGCGTGGGCAACAACGACCAGCCGGTGATGCTGAACAACAGCACCATCGACCTGATCATGAACGGGCAGCCCTGGCGGCAGGACCAGCTCACCTATGTGCAGGACATGGGCCCGGTGAACATCAAGGTCATCGATCCCCTGGCCGTGAAGCCCGGCAACTTCGAGCTGTGGTTCACGGACTCCATCACGGACGGGGACCTGGATGATGCGGGTTGGATGCTGGTCTATGTGGACGGGCAGGACACCATCCTGAGCGACCGCACGATCGAGGCCCGGAACGAGCAGCTCATTCCGGAGTACGGGCTCTCCGTCACCATCCAGCAGGGCTTCTTCAGCGGTCAGCAGGTCAACTTCACGGACTTCCTGGAGGCGGAGATCACCTATGCCGATCCATCCATCCCCTGGCTGAGCGGGATCCCCGACGGTGAGGGCGAGGATGCGCTGAACTGGATCCGCGCCGGACTGGCCGAAGGCGATGAGGTGCTCTACCCCGATCGCGTCAGCAAAGGCGACATCGACGAACAGTATGAGAGCGTGCTGGTCCAGGAGTTCGATGGCTTCTCCGGAGGCACATGGGCCCCCTTCGCGTTGGTGGGCGATACCGCCTTCCAGCCCGGCGGGCCCAACGTGGCGGCTTCGCTCAGCTTCGCACAGATCCGGCAGCTGGGCAACACCCTCGTGGTCCTGACCGCCGACCGCAACAAGTGGACCCGCTGCGGGGTGATCGAGATGGAGGACAATCCCGGCCTGGCCGTGGGCAACGTGCAGAAGCATTCCCTGCGGGCCAGCCCGAGCGTGGACAAGTTCGGCCGTCGCAGTGGCACACCGGGCTGCAACGAGGATGAGGCGACGCTGTTCGGTGCACAGCCCAACGGTATGGGCTGGTTCCCCGGCTATGCCATCGACCTGTTGAGCGGCGAGCGCTTGAACATGGCGTTCGGCGAGGCGAGCTTCTGGGGCGGCGCCGGGGGACGCGACATGATCTGGAACCCGAGCGACACCCTGGTCACTCCCCTGGGTTCTCCCGTCTTCGGCGGCCAGCATTGGATCTTCGTGTTCCGCAATGGACAGCGGGAAGAGGCCAACCCGAGCTTCATGCCGCAGTACGACCAGGGCCAGTTCATCTATGACAAGCTGACCTCGGGTACGGTGGCCGACCGCAACCGGGTCTACCGCGCCTGCTCCTGGGTGGGTTCCGCCCTGCGCAACCACGGCTTCGAGTTCCGGTCCATGAACGACGGCCTGATCCCCACGGAGACCCGGATCCGCCTGAACGTGGTGAAACCGTACGAGACCTACCGGGAGCCGTTCGCGGGCTACACCCCGACCATCGCTCCTCAGCTCAATGATGGATTGCCGCTGTACCGCTTCAACACGGGCGAACGCGCGCCTGTGGTGCAGGATGCCGAGGCGGCGCAGACCGCCTGCGACATGATCGACGTGGTGCCCAACCCGTACTACGGGTTCAGCAGTTACGAGACGAGCCGCCTGGACAACCGGGTCAAGTTCATCAACCTGCCGCAGCGCTGCGACATCTCCATCTACAACGTGAGCGGTACGCTCGTGCGGCGCTACAAGAAGGACAATGCGCTCACCTTCCTGGACTGGGACTTGCGCAACCAGATCAACGTGCCGGTGGCCAGCGGGGTGTACATCTGTCACTTCGAGGTGCCCGGAGTGTGTGAACGCGTGGTGAAATGGTTCGGCGTGATGCGCCCCACGGACCTGCAGAACTTCTGATCGGCGGAGTTCAACGAAGCGACGAGAACGACATGAAGACGATGAAGCAACGAGGAACGTCCGCGGCCGCTGCGCTGCTGTTGGCCCTGGTGGCTCTACCCGCGATGGCGGGCAACCCCGACCGGGCCGGATCGGCCGGTGCCGCGCAGCTGCTGATCAACCCATGGGCACGCAGCGCCGGATGGGGACTGGCCAACACCGCGGCCTTGCGCGGAGTGGAGAGCATGTTCGGCAACGTGGCGGGCCTGGCCCACACGCGCAAGACGGAGGTGGCCTTTTCCACCAGCCGCTGGCTGGAGGGGTCCGGCGTCACGGTGAACAGCTTCGGGCTTGGGCAGCGCGTGGGAAGCACCGGTGCCTTGGGCATCAGCGTGATGTCCATGGGTTTCGGCGAACTGCCGGTGACCACCACGGACCAGCCCGAAGGGGGGCTCGGCAATTTCCGCGTGAGCTACGCCAACATCGGTGTGGCCTATGCCAAGGGGTTCTCCAACAGCATCTTCGGTGGACTGCTGGTGCGGGTCGTTTCCGAATCCATCGCCGATGCCCGTGCATCGGGGGTCTGCTTCGATGCGGGCATCAACTATGTCACCGGCGAACGCGATCAGGTGCGCTTTGCCATCGCCCTGAAGAACGTGGGGCCCACCATGCGGTTCGACGGCGACGGGATGGCGGTGCAGGGGCTGCTGGTGAGCGGAAGCGATCAGCTCACCCTCGCCAACCGGTCCCAGAAGTTCGAGCTTCCATCCATGCTGTCGATCGGTGGTTCCTACGACTTCAAGCTCGGCGAGATGCACCGGTTGACCCCGGCGCTCTCCTTCTTCTCCAACTCCTTCACCCGCGATCAGTTCGTGTTGGGCGTGGAGTATGCGTTCCGTCGCATCTTCCACCTTCGCGGTGGCTACCTCTGGGAGGAGAACATCACCAGCGACGAGGACCGTGCCACCGTGTTCACCGGTCCCTCGGGCGGTCTCAGCGTGGACCTGCCCTTCGGCAAGGAGAAACAGAGCGCGATCGCGGTGGACTACGCCTACCGGGCCACCAACCCCTTCAGCGGGGTGCATCAGATCGGCATCCGCGTGAGCCTCTGATCCGGATCACATACCTTTGAAGGAAGGGGACCTCTCGGGGTCCTCTTCCATTCTGCAATACCCCATCGACCATGTCCGGTCCGGCCTACTACACCGAGGAGGGCTTCCGCAAGCTCCAGGAGGAACTGCATCACATGCGCACCGTGGAACGTCCCCACATCAGCCAGCAGATCGCGGACGCACGCGACAAGGGCGACCTCAGCGAGAACGCCGAGTACCATGCCGCCAAGGAGGAGCAAGGCCTCCTGGAGGCGCGCATCGCCAAGCTGGAGGAGGTGCTGGCCAATGCCCGCATCATCGATTCCTCCCAGCTCGACGCCTCGCGCGTGTACATCCACTGCAAGGTGGTGGTGCGTCACGTGGACAATGACGCGCGCCGCGAGTTCATCCTGGTGGCCGAGAGCGAGGCCGATATCAAGGTGGGCAAGATCAGCGTGAGCTCGCCCATCGGCAAGGGCCTGTTGGGCAAGAGCAAGGGCGAGGTGGCCGAGATCGTCACCCCCACGGGTAGCACCCGCTTCGAGATCGTGGAGATCAGCCGCTGAACCGGTCCGTGACCTTCCATTCCTGCACGACGATGGCCAGCATCTTCACCCGCATCATCCACGGCGAGATCCCCTGTCACAAGGTGGGGGAGGATGATCGCTTTCTGGCCTTCCTGGACATCGGTCCGTTGCGTGACGGCCACACCCTGGTGGTGCCCAAGCTGGAGGTGGACCGGTTCCTGGATCTGCCGGACGACCTGCTGGCCGGCGTCATGCCCTTCGCCAAGGAGGTGGGGGCGCGCATCCAACGGGTGGTGCCCTGCGACCGCATCGGGCTGTGCGTGATCGGGCTGGAGGTACCGCACGCTCACCTGCACCTCGTGCCGCTGGACCAGATGTCCGACATGGACTTCACACGGCCGAAGCTGCGGCGGACCGCCGAGGAGCTGGCCGCCCTCGCACAGCGCATCCGCGAGGCCTGACGCTCATCCTTTCACCCGGCCGGGGTTGTTGCGCACGAACTGCGACCATCCGCCGCCGCCGCCGCCGCGACCGGTGCGTGCGGGCATCGGGGCCGCGTGTCCCTGGCAGAACTGATGGCACACGGCCACGGCGAGGGCATCGGTGGCATCCGTGCTGGCCGGTAGCTCGGACACGCCCAGGATGTGGAGGAGCATGGCGGCCACCTGCTCCTTGGTGGCGCCGCCGTGGCCGGTGATGCTCTGTTTGATGCGTGTGGGTGCATATTCCCGCACGGCCACCTCCCGCTGGATCGCCGCGGCGATGGCCACGCCCTGGGCCCGGCCGAGCTTCAACATGCTCTGCACGTTCTTGCCGAAGAACTGGGCCTCGATGGCCAGGTCGTCCGGTAGGTGCCGCTCGATCAGTTCCGTGGTGTGCCGGTGGATGGCCTGCAGCTTCAGCGTGTGGTCGTCGCCGGTGGCGAAGCGGATGCTGCCCGCCTCCACGAGCGCGATCCGCGCGCCTTCGGCCCGGATCACGCCGAAGCCCATGACGGTCGTTCCGGGGTCGATGCCGAGAATGATGCGCTCGGCCCGGGCCACCCTGCTATTTTTGGCCGTCTTCAGGCCATGGCGCTCATGATCGTTCGGCATCCGGTGTGGCGGGCAGGGGCCCGATGGGCGGTCTTCGCGGCCACCCTCGTCTGGCTGGCCCATGCTGCGGCCGGAGCCGAAGGTACGTCCTGGTCGGTGGCCGTGGTCGGCGCATGGGCCTGGGTGATCATTCCGGCCGTGGCCGTGCTGGCCGTGGTCAATTGGTGGCTCGAATCCGTCAAGTGGCGGCACCTGATGCGCCCGTTGGTGCGGCTCTCGGGCCCCCAGGCGTTCCGCGCCACGATCAGCGGTACCACCCTGGGCCTGGTGACGCCCAATCGGACCGGTGAGTTCCTGGGCCGCATCGCGCATCTTCCGGCGCCCCTGCGCACCCGTGCCGCGCTGGCCTCCCTGCCCGGCAGCATCGCCCAGTTCGCCGTCACCATGATGGCGGGTGCGCTGGGCGTGTTGGTGCTGTGGGGGCCGGTCTCCGCCGTTCTGCCGGTGCATCCTGCGCTCCTGCTCGTGCCGGCGACCGTCATCGCGGTGCCGTCCGTGATGCTCGTGCGGCCGGCGCGATTGGCCGGGCTCCTGCTGCGTCTGCCTTTCCCCGGCGCCGTGCGGAGAGGCTTGAGCGCCCTCGCTGAAGGGCAGGGCGTTCCCTCCCCGGCCCTCCTCGGCTTGAGCGCCATGCGCTACCTGGTCTTCTCGCTGCAGTTCGTGCTGCTGCTGTTGCTGTTCGCCCCTCAAGTGGCCTGGCCCTACGCATGCGGGGCCGTGCCCGTCATCTTCCTCATCACCACCCTGGTGCCCACGGCCGTCCTCACGGAGCTCGGGGTGCGCGGTTCGGTGGCCGTGGTGGTGCTGGCGCCCTTGCAGGTGGACCCCCTTCCGGTGTTGTCGGCCACCTTCACGCTCTGGCTGGCGAACCTGGCCCTTCCGGCCGTCATCGGCGGCGTGATGCTGGTGGGGCTGCGCCGGAACACCACGGCATGAGCGGCTGGCTCCTCTGGCTGCTGGCCCTGCTGGGCCTCTCCCTGTTCCTCGCCGCGCTGGTCAGGCAATGGACGCATGCGTTCCGGGCGTCGCTGAGCCTGGACCAACGCCCTGCGGAACCCGTGCGAATGAGCGTGCTGGTGCCGGCGCGCAACGAGGCCGGGCGCATCTCCCTGCTGCTTCAGGACCTGGCCGCGCAGGCACCCGTTCGTCCCGATGAGGTGATCGTGGTGGATGATGCCTCACAGGACGGCACCCTGGCCCAGGCGCGGTCGATGGCCACCCGTTGGCCTGCGCTCCGCGTGTTGTCCCTGCAGGGCGCCCACGGCAAGAAAGCGGCGCTGGAGGCGGGCATGGCGGTGGCCACGCATCCGGTGGTGCTGTTCACTGACGCGGACGTGCGGTGCGGACCGGGGCGGCTTGCCGCCTTCGGCAGGGCCTGGGCGTTCAGCGCCCCCGATCTGCTTCTCGGCCCCGTGTTCCTGCGCGAGGCCCATGGCCTGATGGGCCGCTACCAGCGCGAAGAGCAGGCCGTGCTGTTGGGCGTGGGCGCTGGAAGTGCGTTGTGCGGAACGGCCCTGCTGGCCAATGGCGCGAACCTGGCCGTGCGTCGGTCGGTGTTCGAAGCGATGGGAGGTTACGCGGCGGACAGGCACTGGGCTTCGGGGGATGACATGTTCCTCCTGCGGCGCGTGCAACGGTCCGGTGGACGGATCGCCTTCGTGGCGGAGCCTGCCGCGGCCGTGGAGGTGGAACCTGCTGCGGGCGTGCTGGACTGGGCACGGCAGCGCCTTCGCTGGGCCGGCAAGTTGCGGGCCTACCCGGCACCGGGCGCGTTCGCGTTCGGTGTGCTGGCCATCGGTCTACCCTGGGCCCTGGCCTGGTCCACGATCCTGGTCCTCGACCGGCGGATCGGCGATGACCTGGGCTGGTCGTGGGCCCTGCTGGTGCTGGGGTGGTCCGCCTGGCTGGGACCCGCGCTGGGCCTGGTGCAGGTGGCCAAGGAGATGCAAGGCCTCCGGCACAGGCCGATGGGCTCCCTCGTCGCCCTGCTCGGCATGGCGTTCTCCGCCCCGCTCATCGCGGCGATCGCCCTGGTGGTGCGTCCCCGGTGGAAGGGCCGACGGACCTGAACAGCCCTAGAACGGCAGGTCGTCCTCGTCGCCGGCGGGCATGTCCGCCATGGTCGGAGGCGGCGGGGCTTGAAAGCCGCCCGCCGCAGGGGCCGGGGGCGCCGACGCGCCGCTGCGGTCGATCCGATTGCCGCTGAGGCTCAGAAAGTACTTGGTCACACCGTCCTTCCCGGTCCATTCACGCCCGTTCACATAGCAGGTCACGCTCACCTCGTCGCCGGGTTTGTAAGGATCCAACAGGCCGGTGCGGTCCTGGGTGAACTCGATGGGGATGTGCTGCGGCCGCTGACCGGAGGGTTCGGTGATCACGAGCTCGCGCTTGCGGAAGGAGGGGCTCACCTCCTGGGTCTTGCCGACCACCTTCACGGTGCCGGTGATGGTGACTTGTGCCATGGGACGAAGATGCGTTATCGGTCGTTGAAGGCCAGTACGGTGAGCAGCGCCTGCTCCACCTGGCCGGCCAGGAGAAGCTGGTGCGCGCGGTGGTGCAGGGCGGCGCGGAGCTCATCGTTCCGGCCCTGGTGCTGGATGAAGAGGTCGGCGAGCTCGGTGAGCTTGTGCTCGTTCACCCGGGTCTCATCGGGCAGGGCCAGCACGGAGCCGAGCCGGCCCAGGTCACTGCCGGTCAGGACGGTGCTTTCGCGCACATCCCGGGGCAGTGCGTCCACCCCGATGCCCATCTCGCGGGCGGGCTGGGGCAGTTCGAAGAGGGCTTCCCCATGGGCGCGCACATAGAAGTGGCCGCCCATCCGACCGACCAGATCGATGCGCCGCTGATCGATCCGGCCACGAGCATCCAGCACGGCCTCGTCGATGTGCAGGAGCACCACTTCGCAAAGCACCAGGTTGCCCGCCCCGCCTCCGGTGCCGGTCTCGATCACCTGCCTCACCACGCACTCGAACTGCACGGGGCTCTCCTTCACGCGGAACGGACGCACCTTTTCGGAGGGCAGCATGGTGAAACCGGCCTTCTCGAACTCGTTCACCCCGGGCGGGTATTCGGTGCTGGCCAATGAGGCCTGGTGAACCATGGCGTAGGTGACCACATTGATCACCACCTCAGGGTGGGCCTTCACGTTGTGGTAGCTGTCCTTCGTGCTGTTGTCGCGCCCGCGGCGGGCCGGGCTGAAGATCAGCAGCGGGGGGTTCGCGCCGAAGACGTTGAAGAAGCTGAACGGACTGAGGTTGGGACGGCCTTCCGCGTCGATCGTGCTGGCAAAGGCCACGGGCCGTGGCCCTACGGCTCCCACCAGGTGGGCGTGCAGTTCGGGCACGGCCAGGTCGGCGGGGTCCAGGCGCTTCATCATGGCGGAGGGCGAAGGTAAGGGTACCCCTGATCGGCTACCTTTGCCGCCCTTTTCGGAACCACGGACGTGGCGGAATTGGTAGACGCGCCAGACTTAGGATCTGGTACCGCAAGGTGTGGGGGTTCGAGTCCCCCCGTCCGTACCTGACCGCGCGGCCCTGGCCCGCCCGAACGATCCCCGTATCCCAAGATCCCATCATCATGCAGATCGAACGCGAAGAGACCGGCACCCTCACCGCCACCCTGAAGCTCACGCTCTCCCCCGAGGACTATGCCCCTGGCGTGGAGAAGGCCCTCAAGGAGCAACGGAAGAACGCCTCATGGCCCGGGTTCCGACCCGGCCAGGTGCCCATGACCATCGTGAAGAAGCGCGTGGGCAAGGCCGTGCTGGTGAACGAGGTGGAGCGCCTGATCGGTGAACAGCTCAACAGCTACATCCGCGAGAACGGCATCCGTGTGCTGGGTCAGCCGCTGCCGACCAACGGTGGCCTGGAGGCCAACGACTGGGACAACCCGGGCGAGCTTCGCTTCCGGTATGACATGGGGCTGGCCCCGGCCCTGGACGTTGAGCTGGATGCCAAGCTGGGCGTGGAGATGCCGGTGGTGGACGTCACGGATGAGCTCGTGGGACGCGAGGTGGCCGATATGCAGCGGCGCTTCGGCCGGCTGGCCACGGTGGACCAGAGCGGCGACAAGGACATGCTCCTCGGTGATCTGATCGAGCTGGATGCGGCCGGTGCCATCGTGCCCGGAGGCCTGATGAACCGTACGACGATCAGCCTGGAGTTCCTCAAGGATGAAGCCGCGCGCGCCCTGCTGACGGGCAAGGCCGTGGGTGACGAGGTGGTGCTGTCGCCGGGATCGATCAGCGATGGCCACGACGACCTGGCGCGCATGTTCAACACCGACCACGAGCGGGTGCACCACCTGGCGGGCCAGGTGCTCTTCCGCGTCGCGGAGATCAAGCGGATGGAGCCTCTTCCGCTCGGCCCTGAGCTCTTCGACCGGGTGTATGGCCAGGGCGCCGTGGCCGATGAGGCCGCGTTCCGCGCCAAGGTGAAGGAGGGTCTGGAGGCCATGTTCCGCCGCGATGGCGAGCGGCTCTTCAAGCGGCTGGTGATGAAGCGGCTGCAGGAGCAGGCGGCCATCGACCTGCCCGATCACTTCCTGAAACGGTGGATCATGGAGACCAGCGAGAAGCCCATCACGCCCGAGGAGCTCGAACAGGGCTACACGGCCTACGCCGACGGGCTCAAGCGGCAACTGCTCGAGGATCGCGTGGTCGAGAAGTACGGCCTGGAGGCCAAGGGGGAGGAGTTGGACGCCTTCGCGAAGCGATACATCGCCGATCAGTTCGGCCAATATGGCATGCCCGCGCCGGAAGGCGAGGAGATGCAGCGCATGGCCGGCCGTTTGCTGGGCGACCGCGAGCAGATCAAGCGCATGCGCGACACCATCGTGGACCAGAAGCTCACCGTGCACTTCCGCACCCTGCTCCGACCGCAGGAGCGTCCTGTCAGCTACGAGGAGTTCGTAACCTTGGCCCGGACGGCCTAGCGCACGGCGGCCGCCGCACCACCTTCGCTCCGGCACCGATGCATCCCCCCGACGAGTTCCTCAAGTACGCCGTGAAGCATCGCGGCATTCCCAGCACCACGCTGGGCGGTTACATCACCGCTTCGCTCACCCCGTACATCATCGAGGAGCGCAAGCTGAACGTGGCGCAGATGGACGTGTTCAGCCGGCTGATGATGGACCGCATCATCTTCCTGGGCACGGCGGTGGACGACGAGGTGGCCAACATCATCCAGGCCCAGCTGCTGTTCCTGGAGAGCGTGGACGCCAAGAAGGACATCCAGATCTACCTGAACAGCCCGGGCGGGGGGGTGTACGCGGGTCTGGGCATCTACGACACCATGCAGTACATCAACCCGGATGTGGCCACCATTTGCACGGGCATGGCCGCCAGCTTCGGGGCCGTGCTGCTGTGCGCAGGCGCCAAGGGCAAGCGCAGCGCGCTGAAGCACGCGCGGGTGATGATCCATCAGCCGCTGGGCGGCACCCAAGGCCAGGCCTCGGACATGGAGATCGCCATCAACGAGGTGCGGAAGGTGAAGAAGGAGCTCTACACGATCATCAGCGAGCATACGGGTCAGCCGTACGAGCGTATTGAGAAGGACAGCGACCGCGACCACTGGATGACCTCCGCGGAGGCGAAGGAGTACGGCCTCATCGACGAGCTTCTCGTACGATCGCGCTGAGCACACGAACGAACCCATTGAACGCATGTTCCCCAAGGACGAATTCCTGAAGTACGCGGTGAAGCACCGCGGCATCACCAGCACCGCGCTGGGCGGCTACATCACCAGCTCGATGACCCCGTACATCATCGAGGAGCGCCAGTTGAACGTGGCGCAGATGGACGTGTTCAGCCGGTTGATGATGGACCGCATCATCTTTCTGGGCACGGCCATCAATGACCAGGTGGCCAACATCATCCAGGCCCAGCTGCTGTTCCTGGAGAGCGTGGACGCCAAGAAGGACATCCAGATCTACCTGAACAGCCCGGGCGGGGGGGTGTACGCGGGTCTGGGCATCTACGACACCATGCAGTACATCAACCCGGACGTGGCCACCATTTGCACGGGCATGGCCGCCAGCATGGGTGCGGTGCTGCTGTGCGCAGGCGCCAAGGGCAAGCGCAGCGCACTGAAGCATGCCCGGGTGATGATCCACCAGCCCATGGGTGGCGCCGAAGGTCAGGCCAGCGACATGGAGATCACGGTGAACGAGATCAAGAAGCTCAAGAAGGAGCTGTACGAGATCATCAGCGACCACAGCGGCCAGCCCTTTGAGAAGGTGGAGAAGGACGGAGACCGGGATTACTGGATGATCGCCGAGGAGGCCAAGGCCTACGGCATGATCGACGAGCTGCTCGTGAAGCATACCAAGTAAGGCCCTGAACAGCAGCCATATGCGGCGGCCGGGTGCAACTTCACCCGGCCGCCGACGTATCTTGGCCGGGCTGCCCGCGGGCGTTCCCCCTTCCCATGGAGAAGAAAGAGATCAAGTGCTCGTTCTGCGGGCGCGACAAGCAGGACACCAACGTGCTGATCGCTGGCATCACCGGCCACATCTGCGATAGTTGCATCGCCCAGGCACAGAACATCATCAGCGAGGAGCTCAGCCAGCGCTCGCGCACCGAGATCGAGGGCAGCCTCATCCTGCAACGGCCGGCTGACATCAAGCGGATGCTGGATGAGTACGTGATCGGGCAGGACGAGGCCAAGAAGGTGCTGAGCGTGGCGGTGTACAACCACTACAAGCGGTTGCTACAGAAGCCCGCCGCCGGTCACGACGAGGTGGAGATCGAGAAGAGCAACATCATCCTGGTGGGGGAGACGGGCACGGGCAAGACGCTGCTGGCGCGCACCATCGCCCGCATGCTCAATGTGCCCTTCTGCATCGCCGATGCCACGGTGCTCACCGAAGCGGGCTATGTGGGCGAGGACGTGGAGAGCATCCTCAGCCGGCTGCTTCAGGCGGCGGACTACGACGTGAGCAAGGCCGAGCGTGGCATCGTGTTCATCGACGAGATCGACAAGATCAGCCGCAAGAGCGATACCCCCAGCATCACACGGGACGTGAGCGGGGAGGGTGTCCAGCAGGCCCTGCTCAAGCTCCTGGAGGGCAGCACCGTCAGCGTGCCTCCGCAGGGCGGCCGCAAGCATCCCGAACAGAAGCTCATCCAGGTGGACACGCGCAACATCCTGTTCATCTGCGGCGGTGCGTTCGACGGCATCGCCAAGATCATCGCCCGGCGGGTGAAGAGCACGGCCGTGGGCTACAGCGCCAGCCGCGAGAGCGCACGCGTGAACGATGAGCACCTGCTGCAGTACGTGAGCCCGCTCGACCTGCGCAGTTACGGCCTCATCCCCGAGCTCATCGGCCGCTTTCCGGTGCTCACCTACCTCGATCCGCTCGACAAGGAGAGCCTGCGGCGCATCCTCACCGAGCCGAAGAACGCGCTCATCAAGCAGTACGTGAAGCTCTTCGAGATGGACAAGGTGAAGCTCGGCTTCGACAAGAAGGTGCTGGACTTCATCGTGGAGAAGGCGATCGAGTACAAGCTGGGCGCCCGCGGCCTGCGGAGCATCTGCGAGGCCATCATGACCGACGCGATGTATGAGATGCCCGGTTCGGGCGAGCGGCCCGCCGAACTGCGCGTGACCCTGGGCTATGCCCGCGAGAAGTTCGACCGCTCGCGCATGAGCCAGTTGAAGGTGGCCTGAGGTCCGGGCGGGCCGGGCGGGTTACCTTCGCCCCCCCAACGACCTCTGTCATGCAACGCACCCTTTTGTTCCTCGCGTCGGCGTTCCCCGCTGCGCTCTTTGCCCAACAACTGCCACAGCCAAGCCCGCCCGGCGAGGTGGAGCAGGTCATCGGCCTCACCGAGGTGGAAGTGGACTACTCCCGTCCCAGTGCACGGGGGCGCAAGGTCTTCGGCGACCTCGTGCCCTTCGGTGAGCTGTGGCGCACGGGTGCCAACGCCTGCACGCGCGTGGAGCTCGACGGCCCCGTGAACGTCGGCGGAAAGACGGTCGCCAAAGGCACCTACTGCCTGTTCACCATCCCCGGCGCCGGTGAGTGGACCTTCATCCTCAACACGGACACCAGCCTGTGGGGCACCGACGGCTATTCGGCCGACAAGGATGTGGCCCGGGTGATGGCCAAGCCGGTGACCACCACGGATCATGTGGAGACCCTCACGATCGGCTTCGACGGGGTGAGGGACGACAAGGCGATGCTGGAACTGCGCTGGGAGAACACCCGCGTGGGCATCGAACTGGCCGCTGACGCCACCGAGCAGGCCATGGCCAACATCAAGGCCACGATGGCCAAGCCCGACCTGAAGGCCGGCAACTACAGCCGGAGCGCCCGCTATTGCGTGGACAAGGGCGTGATGCTTCCTGAGGCATTGGGCTGGGCGGAGAAGGCCGTGTCGATGGACAAGAAGTACTGGACGCTTCACACGCTCGCGTTGTGCCAGGCCGCCAACGGCAAGTACAAGGAGGCCGTGGCCACGGCCAACGAGAGCATGGCGATGGCCCAGAAGGAGAATGACCCGAGCTACGTGAAGATGAACAAGGCGCGGATCGAGGAGTGGTCGAAGAAGTGATCGGTCCCCGACCGGATGAAAAAGCCCCGCTCCGGCGGGGCTTTTTCGTGGGCGTCGCCGGGTCACAGCCCGAGGCTGAGCAACCCGCCATCGGCCACCAGGCAATGCCCGGTGATGTAGGAGGCCTTGTCCATGCACAGGAAGGCGATGGCGGCGGCGATCTCGGAGGGCTCGCCCACCCGCTTCATGGGCGTGCGGGCCAGGATGCGCTCCAGCCGGTCCGGCTGTGACAGGACCGGCGCGGTAAGGGGCGTGCGGATGTACCACGGGGCCACGGCGTTCACGCGGATCCCATCAGCAGCCCACTCCACGGCCAGGCTGCGGGTGAGCTGGAGCAGGGCGGCCTTGCTCAAGGCATAGGCGGCGCCGCTGCCCACGTCCACGAAGCCGGCCACGCTGGCCACGTTCACCACGCATGGCGCATGGCCCTGCACCAGGAGCGGGTGCAATGCGCGCAGCAGCTCCGCAGGGCCCAGCAGGTTGGTGCCCATCACGACCTCCTGCTCGCCCGGCGCCAAGTGCGTCCAGGGCTTGCGGATGTTCGTGCCCGCGTTGTTCACCACGATGTCCAGGGCATCCCAGCGCCCTTGTACCGCATCAACGATGCGGGCACGGCCTTCCGCGGTGGTGATGTCGGCGGCGATGCACGCGGGGTCTCCATGGTGGGTCCGGGCCGCAAGCATCACGTCGGCGCCCAGGTCGCGCAATTCCGCTACGGTGGCCGCGCCGATCCCGCGCGTTCCGCCGGTCACCAGCGCGCGTCTGCCGTTCAGGTCCCAGCCGGGCATGGCGCGAAGCTAACCGGGGAGGAATGAGAAAGCCCCCGGCCATGGCCGGGGGCTTTCATTCAGGGGAACGAAGTTCCTTACTGACGGTTCACCAGGCGGGTGGTGGTGCCGGTGGCGTTGCCCACGCGGATGGTGTACATGCCGCTGGCGTAGGCGCCCAGGTCCACGGTGGTGCGGCCGGTGAAACGGCCGGTCTGCAGGGTCTGGCCCAATGCGTTCAGCACCTCGATGGTGTGGTTCTCCGTGTTGGCGGTGATCACTTGCACCAGCCCGTCGTTGGTCGGGTTGGGGAACATGCTGAACTCCGGACCCTCCACTTCGCTCACCCCGATCGTGGGGTCCATCGCCAGGCGGATGGCGAAGGCGTTGCCGTTGGTGTAGGTGCCCGGCGCCGTGCCCTGGATGTTGATCACGGCAGAGATGCTCGGTTGGGGTACCGTGGCGTCGTCCACGACGGCCACATCGTTGGTGCCGCCATTGCTGAAGAGCTCCACACCGGCATAGTACGCGCCCGGCTGCATGGTGAAGGGGTTGGAGAAGGTCACCGTGACGACACCGGCGGCCACGTCGGCAGCGGTCAGGGTGTAGTCGAAGCTGGTCACCAGCGGGTTGAACACGTCGTCGTTGTCGAGCACAGGAACGGAGTCGTGGATGCTCGCCACGAGCAGGCCGCCCTCGGTGCTGTTCGCCGTGATGTCCACCGTGATGCCGTACACGTCCACGGCCTCATCGATCTTGAAGTAGTTCAGGCAGAACACGTTGTCCGTGGCGTCCGTGAAGGTGGCGGTGCCGATGGCGGAGGTCACCTCGGTGCCGCTGTGGATCCCCAGACCGTCCAGCGCGTAGGTCAGGTCGTTCAGGGCGAAGGTGCGCTCGGCCGTGTCGTCACTGGGATCATCCTCCAGCGCATCCTCGTTCGAGGTCACCGTCAGGTTCATGGTGTAGGTGCCTTCGGCCAGACCACCGGGCAGGGTCACGGCCTCGTCCATCACCACGGTATCACCCGGGTTCACGGTACCGGCGTTGAAGGTGGCGCTGAAGGCGGTGCCGCCACCAGGGGCGGTCACCGTGGCGGTCATCACCAGGTTGGTCTGGGGGTTCACGCCGATGTTGCGGAGCTGTCCGCCCAGGAAGAAGGTGTTGGTGAGCTGCGGACGGGGGATGATGCCGAACTCGGTGCCATCACCCGTGTGGGAGACGAAGCCGAAATCCACCACGCGACCATAATCCGGCACATTGCTGAGCGCCAGGTCGTCGATGGCCCAGAAGTACTCCCATCCACCGAGCCACTGGAAACGCAGGTACACGGTGGCCTGGTTGGCGGCCACGGAGGTGATGTCCAGCGCGATGCCCTGGGGGTTGGCGCTCCAGCGCGAGCACGGGGGCGCGGCGGAACCGGTCAACAGGCAGGGGAAGGGCACGAAGTCCGTCCAGGTCATCATGTCGGTGCTCACCTGAACTTTCACGTTGGTGGACGCATCGTAGTCGAACACGCCGATCAGGCTCTCAAAGGTGAGCAGCACGGTGGGCTGGCCGCTGCAGTCGATCGCTCCGGTGGTGAGCTCGGTCAGGTGGTCCGCACCCGGGGAGGTGCTGAGACCGCGGTCCGAGTTGGCCCAGAGGTAGCCGTTGGAGGCCGTGCTGGCCCCAAAGGTGGAGGAGGGCTGGTAGCCCAGGGCGGCCACCCCAACGGCCGACGGATCATTGCTCCACACGAAGTACACGCTGTCGGTGCCGAGCGGGGTCAGGTTGTCCTCGTTCGTCCAGCCAGCAGGTACGGCGCCTCCGGAGAAATCCTCGGTCCAGAACGGTACGGCGCGCAGCGCCTCGAAGCTGGGCCGCAGGTGGCTCGGGGCCGGGGTGGTGTACGAACCGGCGGCATGCTGCTTCACGTAGCCCTTGAAGTCGTTCCCGTTGCCGGTGCCGGCCGATTGGGCCACCACTGCAACGGAGCCGACCATCAGGGGAAGGGAGAGGAAAGTCTTCTTCATCTGAGGTTGGTTAGGGGATTAGCGTCCGTTGAGGCCGAAAGGTAACTCCGTTCGCGGAAGATCGAACGATCCATCCCGCGCCTGCAGCGGTCAGGAGATCGACCACCCTTGGTCACCTGCCGGTTCGATGGATGTTCGTCGATCCATCCGGCGGCTTCGTCGATCAGTTCAGGCGCCGGAATCCGGGTCCAACCACATGGAGAACGGCCTGCAGCACCACCGCTCCCAACACCACGATCGCCGGCGCGATCAGGTTGTACCACAGGAAGGCGATCTGGATCTCGGAGAAGTGGATGGTCAGGATCGTGGCCTGCGCCACCAGCGCCGCGATGAACACCGCGGTGCCGCCCACGCGCTTCAGGAAGAAGGCCACCAGGAAGATGCCCAGGATGGTGCCGTAGAACAGCGAGCCGATGATGTTCACCGCCTGGATCAGGTTCTCGAAGAGCGAGAACAGCGCCGCGAAGGCCAGCGCCAGCAGCCCGAAGAGCACGGTGGCCCACTTGGTCGCACGCACCTGCTCACCGTCCGTGCGCTCCTTCTTCACCACGTCCACCACGCTGGTGGTGGCCAGCGCGCTCAGCTCGGCGCTGGTGCTGCTCATGCCCGCGCTGAAGATCATGGCCAGCAAGAGCCCGATGATCCCGATGGGCATGTGGTCTATGATGAAGGTGATGAAGATGTAGTCCTTGTCGTTGGATTCGGCGGCGGGGATCTCATACTTGATCTCTTCCGCATACGCAGCGCGAATGACCTCATCCTTTTCCAGGAGTTCCACAAGGGATCGAGCATTCGTTTCGGTGTTGCCTGCTCGTTGTTGGGTGAGCCATGCGTGCACTTCATTGGAAAGCTCAGCGCGATTGTCTCTGTACGCGCTATCCAGCGATTCCCAGGCGCTCCAACTTTTGGAGGAATGGATCTCGACGATTTCACCAACTCCAACCTCATCGAGGTTCGCGGGTTCGGATACCCATCCTTCGGAAGGTGGTTGGGCCAACCTCAGGGCTTCTGTATTTGCGCTGTTCCAGTGGATAGGCGCCGCGTTGAACAGGTAGAACACGAACACCAGCACGCCCGTGAGCAGGATGAAGAACTGCATGGGGATCTTCAGCAGCGCGTTCATCCAAAGCCCGCGCTGCGCCTGCTGCACGTTCTGCCCGCTGAGGTAGCGCTGCACCTGGCTCTGGTCGGTGCCGAAATAGGCCAGCTGCAGGAAGAAGCCGCCGATGAGGCCGCTCCACAGCGTGTATTTGTTCGAGGGGTCGAAGCTGGTGTCGATCACATCCGTCTTGCCCAACGCGCTGGCCAGCTGCAGGCTTTCCACGAAGCCGATGTGCTCGCGCAGGTACCACACCACCAGACCGAAGGCCACGAAGAGCCCGCCGAAGATCACGGCCATCTGTTGCTTGTGCGTCACCCCCACGGCCTTGGCGCCGCCGGTGGTGGTGTAGAGGATCACCAGCGTGCCGATGAAGACGCAGGTCCAGCTGAGCGGCCAGTGCAGCACCTTGCTGAGGATGATGCTGGGCGCGTAGATGGTGATACCGGCCGCCAGTCCGCGCTGGATGAGGAAGAGTCCCGCGGTGAGCAGCCGCGTGCGCGCATCGAAGCGCTTGCCGATGAACTCGTAGGCGGTGTAGACCTTCCACTTGTAGTAGAGCGGGATGAACACACGGTTGATCACCAGCATGGCCAGTGGCAGTCCGAAGTAGAACTGCACGAAGCCCAGCCCATCGAGGTAGCCCTGACCCGGTGTGCTGAGGAAGGTGATCGCGCTGGCCTGCGTGGCCATCACGCTGAGCCCTACCGCCCACCAACGCTCATCGCCGCCGCCGCGCAGGTAGCTCTCGCTGCTGGTCTCCCGCCGCGTACGCCACACGCCATAGCCGACGATGAAACCGAGGGTGCCGAGGAGGATGAGCCAGTCGAGCCAGTGCATGGGTCACGAGGTGAATGGGAGTTGGTGAATGGCGAATGGTGAATGCCAGCTCTGCCGCCATTCACCAATGACCATTCGCCATTCACTTTGCATTTGTACTTCGCGGCGAGATCAGATTCGCGAACAGCCGATACGCGCCCGGCACACCCGCCGGCAACTGCCGGAAGAAGCTGATGCCCGTATAGATGAAGCGTCCTTTGCCATGGTCGGTCGCGATCAGCGCACCTGTGAGCGCTTGTTCGCCGGGATCATTCCAAGCGATGAGGGGGGTGTACGTGTCACCGAAGTCTCCAGCGAAGTAGAGGCCGCGTTCCTGCACCCAGCCTTCGAAGTCGGCGGCGGTGATGGTGTTGGGTGTGGAGATCAGCGGGTGCTTGGGATCAAGGAAGGTGGGGGGGGCTTCCTCCACGGTGACACGACCGCGCGAGATGCTGAACGGCTTGGGGCCCAATGTGGCGGGATCGATCTGGAAATCGCTGGCACCGGAGAAGAAGCGTGGCGTGGTGTTGTACTGCACGATCAGCGTTCCACCTTCCTCCACGTACTGCAGCAGCTGCGGGTGCAGCTCCTTCATGCCCTTGGTGGCGTTGTAGGCGCGGATGCCGGTGACGATGGCGTCGTACTTCCGCAGCTCTTCCAGCTTGGCGGTTGAAGGCTCAATGAACTCGACAACCACACCGAGCTGCTCCATCGCCTGCGGCACGTCATCTCCAGCGCCTTTCACATAGCCCACGCGTTTGGCGGTGGTGGTCACATCCAGCGGCACCAGCTTCACCTCGGCGGGCGTGTAGTACACTTGCGGTAGAATGTGCGGGTAGTCGATCTCGTGCAACGTGCGGTCGGCTTTTCCCTTGGGGCCGGTGAACGTGAACTTCACGGCACCGGACCTAGCGTTGTCCATCGGCATCAGCTGGAAGGTGAAGCGCTGCCGCTCGTTGCGCTTGGCGATGTTCACCAGCTTCAGGTCCTTGGTGGTGGCCCAGCCTTCTGGCAGCGTCACGTTGAGTTGACCGGTGAGGCTGTCGGTGAGTGCTTCCACTTCCACCGTGATGGTCTGTGGGCCGCCTGTGGCGATGAGCACATCGGTCTTCGGGATCACCGAGGCCACGGGCGTGACGTACACCGGGCGGATGCGCTCGCCGGCCACGCGGTCGACCCATTTGTAGTTGAGAGTCGAGTGTGCTAGGGCTCCCGTTCGGCGATTAGGAGCACGAAACTCTGCATACAACCGAACAAAAGGGAAGTCTACCGGAAGGCCGATCAGTTGAACTGGTACATCGTGCAGGTTCCCACTTGCTTGTTTAAGCCAGTATGGTTCAGTCACGATTTGCTCTGGAGTCAATTTTCCACTCAAATTCATCGTGTTGACTATCGGACCTTGGTTAAGTCTGTTGTACGACAACAGCGGAGCGATTCGAAGCTCAGATACTATGGCGCTATCAATCTTGCCTCGCCTTGGGTATAGCTGGAAGTTGAAAGGGATGGAGTCTATGGTCGTTACGAGTGCTTGGGTGCTAGTAGCTTCAGAAACCAATCCCATCGCGTATGCTATGATTGAACCTACTTCAGCTCGCTTGACTTTGTACCACGTTAACCATTCACTTGGAACCACATCTCCTCCATAGGTTCGATCAAGAAAAGAAGCGATTTCCCATAGAGCAGGAACACTCTGGTCAGGATGAAGGGTATTGTACTTCAAGATGAGGCTTGCTATCAATTCGCCTCCGTTTTTACCTTGCTTCACCCGCCCCCACGTCATATCGATCCCCTCAAAAATGTCCTTCCCCTTCGGTCGGTCGCCCTTTATCAGCTTCAGGTACTCCAGCGCTTCCCCGCGCGTTTCCGCCGCGCCAAAGCCCTGGCTCTTGTGCATGCTGCGGCTGCGCCCGGCGATCTCGGTATAGCTCAGGCCCAGCAGCGGGTCGTAGCCGCCCACATCCACGCTGAACCAGTCGGGGTCGTTCTCGGCAATGGTGGCCAGGTCGCGGTTCCACCAGGTGCTGCCGTTGAAGAAGAGGCGGCGTGGCTGCCACACCTCCAGCCCTTGTTCCAAGTGCTCCGGAAAGGCCTTGGGGTCACCGGCCAGATCGAAGGCTTCCTCGGCGAGGATGGCGCTGGCCTCGTGGTGGCCGTGCCCCGCGCTTCGGTCGGGCGCGAAGCGGGTGATGATCACATCGGGCCGGAACATGCGGATCACACGCACCACATCGCTCAACACTTCCTGCTTGCCCCACTTCTCGAAGCTTTCGGCGGCGTTCTTGCTGTAGCCGAAGTCCACTGCGCGGGTGAAGAACTGCTCCCCGCCATCGATGCGCCGCGCCTCCAGCAGTTCCTGCGTGCGGATGATGCCCAGCGCGTCGCCCAGCTCGGGGCCGATGAGGTTCTGTCCGCCATCGCCGCGCGTGAGGCTGAGGTTGCCGGTACGCACCTTCTTGCCGTTGGCCAGCCAGGCGATCAGGCGCGTGTTCTCGTCATCGGGGTGGGCCACGATGTAGAGCACGCTGCCCAGCACGTTGAGCTTCTGCATCTTGTGCAGGATCTCGGCGGCGTGGGGTTGTGCGGGGGGGCGTTGGGCAGAAAGCGGAAAGCTGAAAGCGGAAAGAAGAAAGAGGGTGACCGCGGCAAGGCGCAGTGCAGGGGACGAACGGAGGCGCATGGCGCCAAGGTAGATCGGTGGCCCGCGCAGCCTGCTCCGCGCTGGGCGGGTCGAGGCAAGGGGATGCCGCCGGTGCGCACTGGCGAAGCGCCGGTGGCCGGGCCTTAGCGCGTGCTCGCCTCCCAGGGGCTCGTATCCACTCCCATTTTCTGGAGGCACTTCAACGAGTTCGCCCTCACGTTCTCGGGAGGGTTCATGCCCAGGCTTTTCTTGAAGGCCTTGACCGCCGCTGCGGTGTTGCCGGCCATCATGTAGCCTTCGCCCAGGCTGTCGTGCACGTTCGGGTCGTCCGCATGGCGTTTGGCGTTCAGCTCGAACATCGTGATCGCCTCATCCAGTTCACCCTGGTTCGCCAGCTGGTAGGCGTAGGTGTTCAGTTGGGCGTTCGTCGCGCCATCGATCATCGCCTTGCGCAGCGCAGCCGCTTCTGCGGTGTTCCCCTGCTCCTCCAGCATCGTGGCCTTCAGGGTCTGGTTCTCGAAGTTGGCGCCGCGGGCGATGCTCATGTCCACCCAGTTCATCGCCTTCCCGGGATCGAGCTTTTCGGCGTGGGCATAGTGGGCCGCTTCGTACCAGGTCTCCCAGCCGAACGCACCGAGGCCCCGGAGCTGCGCCGGCAGCTCTGCGAGCACGATCGCGTGGACATCCACCTTCAGCCGCATCGGCACTTCCAGCTTGTCCCAGCGCATGACCAGGGTGGCTGCATCCGGCCCCACCTCGGTGAAGTCGTAGGTGACGTGCTCGGTCATGGCGCACAGGCGTGGGCTCACCGTGGCGCGTGCGGCATCGTTCTCCGGTTTGTAGAAGAAGGAGCCCCAGGCCGTGTGGTCCTTGCTCAGGATCACCGTCCAGGCGCCGTTCGTCGGTATCATGTGCAGCCCGTAGGTGCCGACGGGCAGTGGGATGCCTTCCACGGAGATGTCATGCGTGGTGCTGAGGGTGGTGTTCTCGTTGGCCCCGGCGCGCCACACGGCATCGAAGGGGACGACATCGCCCCAGATGGTGCGGCCCTTCACGCCGGGCCTGCTGTACGCGATGGTGATGTCCGTGGTGCCGATGCGTTGGGTCACGCGGGCCTGCTGGCTTTCGCGGGGCAGGTCGAGCTGTGAATACTGGGCGGTACCGCCGGTGGGGCGGGCGAGGCTGAACAGGCCGCAAAGGCCGATGAGGAGCGGGTTGGCGCGCATGACAAGGGGTTTGCCCCTGAAGCTAGGCGTCCGCTCCATGCCCGGTGCGCTGGTGCGTCCGGGCGGTTGGTCGTGGGACGGATGGCGGAGCTACACCACTTGCTCCGCCAGCACCTTGGCGATCTGCTCCTTGTAGCTGCGGCCGCTCACGATGCGTTCGTTGTTCGCCATCGTGAAGATGAACTCGTTGTTGCCGCTGTAGCGGCTGTTGCGCACGTGGGCCATGTTCACGATGTAGCTGCGGTGGATGCGCAGGAAACGGCCGGGGTCGAGCTCGGTCTCCACGGCGTTCATCGTCATGCGGTGCAGGAAATGCCGGTCCTTGAGCTGCAGGCAGAGGTAGTTGCCCTCGGCGCGCATATACACCACGTCGGCCACGTTCACCTTGTGTTCGCGCCCCTTCTCCTTGATGATGAAGTGCTCGATGAACTCGCTGTTGGCATGCATGTGCTCGCGCACGAGGTCCATCAGCTTGCCGGTGAGGCGGCTGTTGACGTTCATGTCGAGGTGGCGCTTGGCGCGTTCCAGGGAGGTGAAGAAGCGCTCGTCGTCGTAGGGTTTCAGCAGGTAGTCCACGGCGTTGACGTCGAAGGCCTTGAGCGCGTACTGGTCGTGGGCGGTGACGAAGACCACGAAGGGCAGGCGCTCGCGGGGGATCTGCTGCACCACTTCGAAGCCGTTCATCTGGGGCATCTGCACATCGAGGAAGAGGAGGTCGGGGCGGTGCTTGGCTACGGACTCCAGGGCCTCGTGGCCGTTGCGGCATTCGCCCACCACCTCGATCTCCGGGTCCTGGGCGAGCAGGCGGGCGAGGCGTGCGCGGGCGATGGGCTCGTCGTCCACGATGAGGGTGCGGATGTGTTTCATGATGCTGATCCGTTGTGCTTGAACGGGAGGGTGAGGTGCACGGTGAAGCCTTGGCCGCCGGGCGAGGACACCTGCATGTCCGCCGCATCGCCATAGAGCAGCCGCAGCCGCTCACGGACGTTGCGCAGACCGATGCCGCTGCCTGCCACCGCCCCTTCGACGTCCGTGCAGCCGCGTCCGTTGTCCCGCACGGCGATGTGCAGGCTTCCGTTGCGGCGTTCGGCGGTGACGGCGATGTCCACGCGCTCGCTGGTGAAGCCGGGGCCGTGCTTGATCGCGTTCTCCACCAGCGGTTGCAGGATCATGCTGGGCACTTCGGCGTCGGCACAGGAACTGGGGATGTCGTAGTCCACATGCAGACGGTCCTGGAAGCGTACGGCCTCGATGCCGAGGTAATGGCCGATGTGATCGATCTCGCGGGCGAGCGGCACGCGGTCGCGCTGCTCCTTGTCCAGGGTGATGCGCAGGAGCTGCCCCAGGCGGCTCAGCACGGTGCGGGCGCGATCGGTGTCCTGGTCCATCAGGGCGCTCACCGTGTTGAGCGTGTTGAAGAGGAAGTGGGGTTGCAACTGTTTCTTCAGCGCGTTGAGCTGGCTCTTCTGCAGTTCGTTCTGCAGCTTCATCAGCTGGGTCTGTTTCTCGCGCATCATGCGCGCGTTGTCCAGGGCCACCAGCACGCCCATCAGCACGCCGTACTCCATGAAGCGGCTGAGAATGGCGGGGGGCAGCGCGCTGAGGGCCCAGCTGCGCATGCCGGGGTCGCTGAAGTCGAACTCGCCGCGCCAGTGCAGGATGCCGTAGTAGATGCAGGAAGTGGAGGCCTCGTGGAAGGCCGCGATCACCAGGGCCACGCCGAGGTGCAGCAGCAGCACGGGCCCCCAGGGGCGTCCACTGAACGGCCAGCGCTTCAGGATGGTGTAGACGAGCGGGGCGAGCAGGGCCCAGAACAGGAAGTTGAGGTATGGCACGGGGGCCTCGCGCCACCAGCGGAACTCGCCCATGTCCTTCAGCTCCGCGTACACGAAGTGGTGCATGTAGGCCTGCAGCAGGAAGAGCGTGGCCATCACCAGGGCGCTCCCCAGCACGATGCGGTAGCTGATCGGCGTGCGCTGGAAGTAGTTCATGGGGCCCTGAACGGATGGGGACAGGGCTTGCGACCTGTCACCGGATGGCCAAGCTATCCCCACCCCCCGGCGGCACCAACGCGAACGTGATGAACGGCTCCGGAAGGGACGGACAGGGATGAACGGTTGGGATGGCCGGGAACGGAGGAAGGCCCCGTAGGGCCTTCCAAGCGTTCGGTGGGAGGGGGAAGGGTCCTAGCCGAACGTGAACGTGAAGCCATTGACGGTGACCGTGACGGTGCCATCGCAGGAGCCGTTGCCGAAGTCGACGTAGCGGGTGGCGAGCCCCTGCGGGGTGATCTCGAGCGTGCCGCTCACCACATGCCAGCAGCCCACCTCCACGCGCAGGGCCTGGGTGATGGTGAGGGTGTAGGGCACGCCGTTGCGGTTGGTGCCGCTGCCGCTTCCGGTGATCAGGTACACATCGTCCCACGGGGTCAGCGTCTCCTCGCCCTGGATCCAGGTGCGCACGCGGCTGGCCGCGTGGGTGCTGGTCCAGGCGTTGTTGGGGGCGGTGATCGTTCCGTTGACGGCGATGCTGAACTGGGTGTGACCATCGCCGTTGGGCCCCAGGTTCGTCACCGTCTTGCTGCCTTCCACCTTGTGGTCGTTCACGTAGTAGTCCTGCGGGGTGATGGTGATCACGGTGCCCACGGCGCGGTAGGGACCGGTGAAGGTCACAAGGATGCTGCCGCGGCGGGCCCGGCCGTCCTGTCCGGTGCAGTTCACGGTGCCGAAGTCGATCAGCATGGTGCGGGGCATCACGGTGGTGTCGATGACGATGGTGTCGATGCAGGCGTCCATCATGCCGCGTACCCCGCCCTCTTCGGCGGCCTGATCGGCCTGCTTCAACATGTCGTTGAACATCGATTCGGCGAGGCTGTTGTCGATCGCGGCGGTGTAGTCGTTGTTCACCGGGTCGGTGGTCTCCTTGCGGCAGGCGGTGAGGGCCAGCAGGGCAAGGGCGGAGGTGGTGAGCAGGTGGCGCTTCATGTCGGGTGGGTTGGTTCGACCGTAGGACCGTATAACGGGATCCTGGTTTGATCCGTTCATGCCCGGCCCTCCTGGTCGAGCCGAAGGAAGGTGAACGCGTGGGCATGGCGCTCGTCCGCAGGGTGTTCCTCTCGCCATCGCTCGGTCCAGCGGTCGTCGAGGTCGGGGAAGTGCGTATCGCCCTCGATCTCTGCGTGCACCCGCGTGATGTAGAGCCGCTGGACCAGGTCCTTGGCCAGGGCCTCGCGGTACAACTGGCCGCCGCCGATGAGGAAGGCCTCCTGTTCCCCCAGCGCGCGCGCGTGTTCCAAGGCGGCCTCCAAGCTGCCCACGACAACGGCGCCGGGCGCGTCGTAGCCGGGGTTGCGGCTCACCACGATGTTCGTGCGGCCCTTCAGCGGGCGGTAGCGGTCGGGGATGCTCTCCCAGTTGAGGCGCCCGGTGATGACGCAGTGGCCGCGCGTGGTGCGTTGGAAGAAGGCCATGTCGTCCGGCAAGTGCCAGGGCAGGTCGCCGTCGCGGCCGATGACCCCGTTGGCGCTGACGGCGGCGATGGCGCTGACGATCATACGGCGACCTCCGCCTTGATGTGCGGATGCGGATCGTAGTGCTTCAGCGTGAAGTGCTCGAAGCGGAAGGCGAAGAGATCGCCGATGGTGGGGTCGATCTCGAGGGTGGGCAGGGCGCGGGGCTCGCGGGTGAGCTGCAGGCGGGCCTGGTCGATGTGGTTGGTGTAGAGGTGCACATCGCCGAAGCTGTGGACGAACTCACCGGGCTTCAGGCCGCACACCTGGGCCACCATCATGGTCAGCAGCGCGTAGCTGGCGATGTTGAAGGGCACACCGAGGAACACGTCGGCACTGCGCTGATAGAGCTGGCAGCTGAGCTTCCCTTCGGCCACGTAGAACTGGAACATGGTGTGGCAGGGGGGCAGGGCCATGCGGTCCACGTCGGCGGGGTTCCAGGCGGTGACGATCAGACGTCGGCTGTCGGGGTTGCGCTTGATCTGTTCCACCACGTTGGCGATCTGGTCGATGACCCGGCCGTCCGGGGTGTGCCAGCTGCGCCACTGGTAGCCGTACACGGGGCCGAGGTCGCCGTTGGCATCGGCCCACTCATCCCAGATGCGCACGCCGTTGTCCTGGAGGTACTTGATGTTGGTGTCGCCGGCCAGGAACCACAGCAGTTCGTGGATGATGCTCTTGAGGTGCAGCTTCTTGGTGGTCACCAGGGGGAAGCCCTCGGCGAGGTCGAAGCGCATCTGGTGGCCGAAGCAACTGAGGGTGCCGGTGCCGGTGCGGTCGTGCTTCCGCACCCCCTGATCGAGGATGCGGCGCAGAAGGTCGTGGTAGGGCTGCATGCGCCGCGAAGTTAGCCCAGGCCATAACCCGGTATGGGCGATGGCGGCTCTTCATCGGGAGGGTCGGGATCCGGCGGCCGTTTGGAGCCGTTGCGTGCGGGTCGCTCACCGACCGGTTCCCTTCCGCTGTTGCCGGGCAGGGCCGCCAACAGGCGCAGTTTCATGCGCTCGTAGTAGCTGCGTTTGTCGATGCCGTGGCTGATGAGGTAGGCCACCATGGCGGCGTACATCAGCTGGAAGATCACGCTGTGGCGGTCGGTCATTTCCAGCACCAGGATGGCACTGGTGAAGGGGGAGCGCGACACCCCGGTGAGGAAGGCGGTCATGCCGGCGAGCACCAGCACGTTGAACTCACCCCGGCTGGGTTCGAACCATTGGGCGATCCACCCCCCGATGGCGGCGCCGCCGGCGAGGCTGGGGGCGAAGATGCCGCCGGCCCCGCCCGCGCTGAAGCTCAGGAGCGGGCCAAGCACGCGGGCGATGATGTCGCGCCATCCGGGGTCCACACGGGCATCGAAGAGATAGCTTTCCAGCAGGTGCTTTCCGCTGCCCAGGGCGAAGGTGCCCGCGAGCTTCACGGTGAGGGCGAAGGCCAGGGCGCATCCCACGGCGAAAAGGGCCTGTGCCCCGGGCCCCTTGAGCGACCTGCGCCACTTGTCGAACAGCATCAGGGCCTTGCAGAACAGCGCTCCGGCGGCACCGGCGCAGAGGCCGATGGCCAGCACCTTGTACATGAAGCTGAATCCGACGGGTTCCAGCTTGGGATAGCCCAGAAAGAGATAGGGTCCCAGGATGAGCTGGGCGGTCATGCCGGCCAGGATCACGGCGGTGAGGACGGCGGTGCGGAACTGGGCGATGTGGGTGCGGGTGAGCTCCTCCACGGCGAACACGATGCCGCCCAGCGGGGTGTTGAACGCGGCGCTGAGGCCGGCGGCTCCGCCGGTCACCATCATCACCTTGCGGCTCACCTTGGGCCAGAAGGGAGGAAGCAGCTTGTGCACGGTGCGGTACACGCTGCCGGCGATCTGAAGGGTGGGGCCTTCACGGCCTACGGCGCCACCGCCCATCACCATGGCCAGGCTGCTGGCGATCTTCACCAGGATGATGCGGACGTTCAGGAAGCGCCAGCTGCGGTCGGTGGCCTTGTCGTTGGCCACCTCGATGGCGGCCATGAGCTGGGGGATGCCACTGCCCCCGGCCATGGGGGCGAAGCGCCGCACCAGCCACCAGCTGAGGAGGAAGGCGAGCGGTGCGCTCACGAAGATCCAGTCGGGGTGCAGGGCGATGACCCAGGTGTGGACCTCCTCCACCAGGCCGAAGAGCTTGGCGTAGCCCACGGCGATGAGGGCGGTGATCACCGCGGCCACCTGGTAGGGCAGGGTCAGGAGCGTGAGCTCCTTCATGCGGCTGTTCATCACCTTGCGGCCCAGCCAGGCGAAGAACGAGGTCACCTGCCGTTGCAGGCGCTCGATCAGGCGTGGAGGGGAGGGCGGTGGAGCGGGCGGCACGCCGCAAAGGTGGCCCGCTTCAGCGCCGGGCCATCGCAGCGGATGAGGGTGCTACCAACAACACGGCATGGACAGGGCCTCATTCGGCGCCCACGCGCTGCAGGTCCACCAGCACGTACCGGTAGGTGGTCCCCCGGTCATAGGCCTTCAACAGGGCATGTGTCCCGTCCGGATCGAACACGGCGGTCATGGGGCAGGCGGCCAGGCCACCCTCGGGCATCCAGGCCGTGCCCTGGCGCACCACCTCACCGCTGCGGTCCACACGCACGGCCTTCAACACCCCCGGCTCGGGCAGCGGGGCCTTGCCGTCGCCTTCCCCTCCGCTGGCCAGGATGCCGGCGAGCCCCTTCGGGGTGTGTCCGTACAACAGGGTGATCCCCTCGGCATCCAGCCGCAGGCCGGCGGACTCGTAGGCCTGCCCGGCGGTGGTGAGGTAGGCCCGGTCGATGGTGCGTTGCCAGCGCACGGTGTCGGTGCCGTCCAGATAGCTCGCGCGCAGCATGCCGCAGAAGTGCCGCATGGCGATGGCCTCGCCCACAGGCAACTGGAACTCATTGTCCACGAAGGCTTCCAGGAGCATGGTGCCGCCATCCCATGCGGGCAGCAAGGTCACCACCTCGTCGGGCAGCTTGGCGCGCACGGAAGCGGCCTTGTTCGGATCGCCGTCCACACTGCCGAAGGCCGTGAGCTTCGCTTTGCGCACGCCGGCCAGGCGCTGGTCCACCAACGGGGTGGGCTTCAGCTTGGGGTCCTGCGGATCGAAGGTGACCACCTGGCCGGGGATGCCGGTGAGGGCGCCGTAGCGCAGGGCCAGGGTGATGCGGCCGTCGGCGCGTTCGCAGAAGCGCGCGGTGCTCACGAAGTCCTTGTCCACCAGCACGTCCTTCACCGTGCGGCCCTGGTCGCTGATGGTGGTGAAGTGCAGCTCGTGGCAGTTCTTGTCGCCCATCTGCTCCTGTTCACAGCGGAACACATAGGCGAGCAGGAGCACGCGGCCGTCGTTGGTGAGCGCCATCTGGTGGATGCGGGCCTGCTCGGCCGGCCAGGGCAGGGTGGCCACGGCGCTCCATTCCTCGCGCAGGTCGCCATCCAGCATGGCCATCCACAGCTGCTTGCCGTCCTTGCCCTTGCTGGTGTACATGTTCAGGAGCTGGTGGGCGCCATCGGGGGAGCGGAGCAGGCGTTCGCTGTGCGCGCTGGTGAGGCCGAGGCTGAAGAGGATGGGGTCGGGCAGCGGACGCCGGGCGATGCTGCTGGCGGGGTCCACCGCCCAGGCATGGCCGAAGGAGGTGATGCGGCGGAAGCCCGAGAGCGCCAGCGGCGAACCGCCCACGGTGGCCATGCCGAGGTCGGCGCCCTTCTTGCCGGGGCTCACGAGCAGCACCTCCATCACGTCGCCGTGCACCAGAGGCATCACGCCGTTCCACTTCACGCCGTCCAGCAGCACGTCCTTCAACACCACCTCCTCGGCGGGCTTCAGCTGGGCGTCCAGCCGCAGCACCTTGTGCGCGGGACCCTCCTCCACGTAAAGCAGCGCACGGCCATCGGAGGTCAGCAGCCCGTCCACCACCGCGTGCTGGTCGCCCTGGGCGTTCTTGAAGGAGCGGGTGAAGGGTTCGCCGACGCGTGCGGCGGGCTGGGAGCAGGCCGTGACGGCGATCAACAGGGCGGCGGACAGGAGCAGGGTGCGGGTCATGAGAGGAGGACGCAGGGAAGGCGCTCGGGTGGCCGGGGCTCTTAGATCATCATGCCCACGATGGTGGCGCTGAGGAGGCTGGCGAGGGTGCCGCCGAGCAGGGCGCGGAACCCGAACTCGCTGAGCCATTGCCGGCGGCCGGGGGCCAGTGAGCCGATGCCGCCGATCTGGATGCCGATGCTGGCGAAGTTGGCGAAGCCGCAGAGCATGTAGGTGGCCATCACGATGCTGCGCTGGTGGGCGAAGGAACCGGCGGCCTTCAGCTGCGCCAGGCTCTCGTAGCCCACGAACTCGCTGGCGATGAGCTTCTCACCCACCAGCCTTCCGGCCAGCGTGATGTCCTCGGTGGCCACGCCCATCAACCACATGAGGGGTGCGAAGGTGTAGCCGAGGATGAACTCCAGGGAGAGCCCCTTGAAGTTGCCGTGCGAGATCCCTGCGATCCAGGCGTTCATACCGGTGGCGGCGCCCACTTTCAGGAACACGTAGTTGAACAGGGCGATGAAGGAGAAGAACACCAGCAGCATGGCGCCCACGTTGGCGGCGAGCTTGAGGCCTTCGGTGGTGCCGTTGGCCATCGCGTCCAGGAAGTTGCTGCCCACCTGGTCCATGCCCACGCGCAGCTGGCTGTCGACGGCCTCGGTCTGCGGGTAGAGCACCTTGGCCACCACCACGGCGCCGGGGGCGGCCATCACGCTGGCGGTGAGCAGGTGCTTGGCGAAGAAGAGCTGCTGCACGGGATCATCGCCGCCCAGGAAGCCCACGTAGGCGGCGAGCACGCCGCCGGCCACCGTGGCCATGCCGGCCACCATCACCAGGAAGATCTCCGACCGGTTCATCTTGTCCAGATAGGCCTTCACCATCAGCGGGGCCTCGGTCTGGCCGAGGAAGATGTTGCCCGCGGTGCTCAGGCTCTCGGCGCCGCTCAACCGCATGGTCCTGTTCAGGGCCCAGGCCAGCGCGTACACCACCTTCTGGATGACGCCGAGGTAGAAGAGCACGCTGGTGAGCGCACTGAAGAAGATGATGGTGGGCAGGATCTGCAGGGCGAAGATGAATCCGAAGCTCTGCACGTCCATGAGGTCGCGGAACAGGAAGGTGCTGCCGGCCTTGGTGAAGTCGAGCACCTTGACGAACATGCGGCCCACGATGTCGAACGCGAACTGGACGGCGGGCACGTAGAGCACGGCGAGCGCGAGCAGGAGCTGGAAGGCGAGGCCGATGCCCACCACCTTCCAGTTCACGTTGGATCGGCGCGCGCTGAACAGCCAGGCGATGGCGATGAGGGCGGCCATGCCGAGCAGGCCGCGGCCGATGCCCATGGCGCTGGGTCCGGTGAGCGGGGCGGGCCCGCCGTTCTGGGCGGCCAGGGGCAGGGCGGTGAGCAGCAGGAGGGCTGGTGCGGCCAGGGTGCGTGCGGTGATGCGGTGGGTGAGCATGCGGTCAGGGTTTGCCCAGGTGCAACAGGTTGCGGCGGATCCAGCGCGGCAGCAGGATGGCGCCGGCCAGGATGTAGGGGTAGTAGCTGATGAGGCGCCACAACAGGGCCAGCGCGGGGGCCAGGCCCAGGGGGATGAACATGCCCAGCAGGTCGTTGAACAGGAACTCCGCCAGGCCGCTTCCGCCGGGGGTGGGGCTCACCAGCACCAGGATGCCCATGATCACCTGCTTGCCGAAGAGCAGCAGGTCGTCCACCGGCTGGCCGTCGCGGAAGGCGTGCACCAGGCAGTTGACGATGCTGTAGCGGGCGGTCCAGCTGGCGAAGGTGGCCAGCAGGGCGGGCCACCAGTAGCTCCAGCCTTTGCTGCGCAGGCCGGTGGCGGCGGTGATCAGCTGGTCGCCCGTGGTGACGGCGTTGCGGCGCCACCGCTTCAGGACGGGTATGCTGAAGAGGCCGACGAGCCAGCGCTTCACGATCACGGGGTTGATGAAGAGGGCGTAGGCCACGAAGAGCTTGTAGGCCAGGATGATGATGTAGACGGCCCAGAAGGCGAGGAACACGCTGCTGCCCCACACGCTGGTGCCCACGCCCACACCGCTGAAGAGCGCGTCCTGTCCCACGAGCAGCACCATCAGCGGGGCCATCACCGCCAGGAAGATGCCGTCCAGGAAGCTGGTGAAGGTGATGACGGTGATGCTGCGCCCGGTGTCGACGCCTTCGCGGCTGAGGATGAAGATGGCGAAGAGGAATCCACCGCCGATGAGCCCGGGCGCCAGCGCCGAGCTGAACTCCCAGAGCATGATCACCACGAAGGTGCGCCACCAGGTGAGGCTCCGGTCGGTGAGGTGGCGGATGCGCACCATGTACGCGTAGTCGCGCACCACCACACTGCCGAAGGCGAGCGCGATCCACACGGTGCTCACCCAGGTCCAGCGCACACCGTCCAGCGCGCTGAGGTCGCTGCCGCGGAAGATGAGGATGGCGGTGATGCCCAGGCCGATGAAGACCGGCAGCAGCACCTTGCCCAGGCTGAAGGAGCGGAGAAAGGAACGGACGTCGTCCGACATGCGGCGGGCTTGGGGACGGCGAGGGTCCTAGGGCTCGGGGTCGTTCTCGCTGTAGCTGTCCGGCTCGGGCTTGGGCGGGGTGGTGAGCACCCGGAAGAAGAAGTAGGCCATGAAGCCGGTCACGGTGAGCACGGCGGCGAGCATGAGGATGAGCGCGGAGGTGTTCATGGCGTGCGCGGATCAGACCAGGCCGTGGGCGTGGCGTTTGCGGTTCAGGTAGGCCTTGCGGACGAGCAGGGCGATGCCGAGGTAGAGCCCGAGCAGCAGCAGGCGTGAGGCGTGCAGGTAGGGGCTGGCCGGTGCGGTGAGCTTCTCCCAGATGCCCGGAAGGGAGCCCAGGAAGACCACGGCCAGGATCGCCGGGGTCACGTACTTGATGATGAAGCGATAGACCGGGGGCGGCCGCAGGTCGGCGCCCAGGTTGATCTCCGCCCAGCCCTTGTCCATGCCGAACACCCAGGCGAACAGGATCACCTCGAAGAGGGCGAACACCACCAGGCTCACCGTGCCGGCCCAGTAGTCGTACTCGTCGAACACCCCGTGCTCGAAGAACAGCACCGTGGGCAGGCCGAGCACGAGCACCACCAGGCCGAACATCCATGCGGAGGGGCCGCGCTTCCAGCCGAACTCGTCCTGCAGGAAGCCCATCACCGGGGTGCCCATGGCCAGGCTGCTGGTGATACCGGCGAAGAACAGCAGGCCGAACCAGCACACGCCGGCGATGGCCGACAGCCAGGGCCCCCACTGCGTGAACAGGTAGGGGAGGGTCTTGAAACCGAGGCCCAGCCCGCCGGTGGCCGTAAGCTCCTTCACCTTGTCGATGCCCAGGTAGCCGATGGCGATGGGGATGATGATGGCGCCACCGAGCACCACTTCCACGAACTCGTTCATCCAGCCGGCGCTCATGGCGTTCAGGGCGATGTCATCCTTCTTGCGCACATAGCTGGCATAGCACTGGATGCTGCCCATGCCCACGCTGAGGGTGAAGAAGATCTGCCCCGCCGCGGCCAGCCACACGCTGGGCTTCCAGATGCTCGAATAGTCGGGGGTCCACAGGAAGTTGAGGCCCGCGGTGCCGTCGTTGATCGCACCGTGCTCACCGGCCTTCAGCGTCACCCCGCGGATGGCCAGGAACAGGCCGAAAAGGATCAGCAGCGGCATGCCCACCTTGGCCATCTTCTCCACCCCGCCACTGAGGCCGCGGCTCAGGATCCACGTGTTCAGCAGCAGGCAGATCAGCCAGAACCAGATGGCCTCGTACGGGATGCCCGTGGTGCTGACCCCGATATCGACGTAGCTCGTGAAGAAGGCCGCCACGCCATCGGCGCCCATGTCCAGGAAGGTTCCGGAGATGCTGTGCCAGATGTAGCTCAGCGTCCAGCTCTCCAGGTAGCAGTAGTAGGCCGCCACGGCGATGTTGGTGAAGATGCCGAACACGCCCACGTACTTCCACAGCGCCCGCTTGGGGTCCATGTTGTGCAGGATGAAGGGGGTGCTGTGGTGGCCCGAGCGCCCGCCGAACCGGCCCATGCTCCACTCGATCCACAGCAGCGGGATGCCCATCAGCAGGAAGCAGACGAGGTAGGGGATGATGAAGGCACCGCCGCCGTTCTGGATGGCCTGCACCGGGAAGCGCAGGAAGTTGCCCAGCCCCACGGCATTGCCCGCCATGGCCAGGATGAGCCCCACGCGCGAACCCCACGATTCGGTCTTGGACATGCGGTCGTGTTTCGTGGGCGACAAGATAGAAGTTCGGTCCAACGGCGCTCGGTCAGTGTGATCGCACCGCTCCACATTGGCCACCAGCTTCCAGCCGCCGGCTTCCAGCTCGCGCACCTCTCCACCTCCGCAGCCGGCCTCAGCGGATGCAGGCCCGGATGGCCACGCTCCTCAGTTCGTCTGCTCCCTCCGCTTGATCTCGTCGCGGATCTTGCTGGCGCGCTCGTAATCCTCGTCGTGCAGCGCCTTCTCCAGGAGCTCCTTGAGCTCCTCGATGCTGCTGGCCTTGATGCCTTTGGCGGGTTTGCCGCGCTCCACGGGTTCGGCGGTGCCCTCCTCCTTGCCCTCCTCGCCCTCCTCCACCTTCAGCCCGGCGGCGCCCATGATGAACTCGTACGTGAAGATGGGGCATTGGAAGCGCAGTGCCAGGGCGATGGCATCGCTGCTGCGCGCGTCGATCTCCACCTCATGGCCGTTCTGCTCCAGCACCAGCTTGGCGTGGAAGATGCCCTCCACCAGGTCGTTGATGATCACCTCCTTGAGCCCCACGCCCAGGGTGTCGCTGAGGTTCTTGAACAGGTCGTGGGTGAGGGGCCGGGCCGGCTTGATGTTCTCCACCTGGATGGCGATGGCCTGGGCCTCCACCCCGCCGATGATGATGGGCAGACGCCGCTCGCCCTGTGCCTCCGCAAGGATCAGCGCGTAGGCACCGGCGTGCGTGTGGCTGTAGGTGATGCGCAGGAACTTCAGCTCGACCTTGTCCATCCTCTCCGTGCGGGGCCGTGAAGATAGGGAGGAGCAGCCAGTTGGTAATTCAGGAGCAGGCCGTGGGCCGTTCAACTCGCGGTGGGTCACTGATATTCCCGCGAGCGAGGTGTTCAGGGCGGCCACGGGATGTGCTGCTGTTCGCAATGGCGCACCACCTGCCGGCCCTCACCTACTTCCACCTGCCAACTGCCAACTGCCAACTGCGAACTGCCAACTGCCAACTGCCAACTGCGAACAGCCTACTCCCCCCGACCCATCGACCTCAACGCTCCGCGTTCAGCTTCTTCGCGGCATCGATGAGCTTGGGCAGCACCTCGAAGGCATCGCCCACGATCCCGTAATCGGCCGCTTTGAAGAAGGGGGCCTCGGGGTCCTTGTTGATCACGCAGATCACCTTGCTCTGGTTCACCCCGGCCAGGTGCTGGATGGCGCCGCTGATGCCGATGGCGATGTAGAGGTTGGGCCGGATGGCCACGCCCGTCTGGCCCACGTGTTCGTGGTGCGGGCGCCAGTGGTCGTCGGCCACCGGGCGGCTGCAGGCCGTGGCGGCGTTCAGCTCGCGGGCCAGCTCCTCGATGGGTCCCCAGTTCTCCGGGCCTTTCATGCCGCGGCCACCGCTCACCACGCGCTCGGCCTCGGGCAGGGGGATGCCCGCGCCGGCCTTGCGGAGCTCCTTCACGGTCACACGCGCCGCGCCCAGGTCGCCGCCGAACTCCTCCACCGCAGCGGGGCTGCCGCCGGTGGTGATGGGCACGCTGTTGGGGCTCAGGCTCACCACGCGCACAGGGCTGCCCACCTCCACGAAGGCGCGGGCCTTGCCGCTGAACACGTTGCGGCGGAAGCGCGCGCCGTCAGGAAGGCCGGTGGCACCGGCCACATGGCCGGCCTTCAGCCGCGCGGCCACACGCGGCGCCACGGCCTTGCCGGTGGCGTCGGCCACGCAGACAATGGTGGTGGCACCCGTGGCGTCGGCCACCGCGCACACCAGCCTGGTGAGCTGCTGGCCGTCCACGACCTTCACGCTGCGGGCCACGATCACCTTGGAGGCGCCATTGGCGCCAAGCGTCTCGAGTCCTTGGGCATCGCCGAAGGTCACGGCGGTCACGGGTCCACCGGCCAGCTGGCTGGCGTAGGTCACGGCCTCCTGGGCGGCCTTGGGGAGCTTCTCCCCCCGGGTGTCGATGAAGACGATCGTGCTCATTTTGGTTTCGTTTACGGTCGACCCATGGGTCGACGCTACGGTTCTCTCTGCGTCTTTGCGCCTCTGCGGCCTTGTCCGCTCAGATCACCTTGGCCTCCGTGTGCAGCAGCTCGATCAGCTTGCCGGCCTCCTCGGCGGGGATGAGCTTCACCGCGCCTTTGGCCGGCGGCAGCTCGAAGCGCACGGTGGTGGCCAGCGCGGCTTGCCCGGTGGCGGGCACCATGTGCAGGGGTTTGGTCCGCGCGGCCATGATGCCCCGCATGTTGGGGATGCGCTGCTCGGCCATGCCCTTGGCGGCACCCAGGACGCAGGGCAGGGCCACCTCCAGCACCTCCACGCCGCCCGGGACATCGCGTTCCACGGTGGCCGTGCCACCGCTCACCTCCAGCTTGCTGGCCAGGGGCACATAAGGCAGGTCCAGCAGTTCGGCCACCATGGCGCCCACCTGGCCGCCGTTGTGATCGATGGTCTCCTTGCCGGCAAGGATGAGCGTGAATTCCTTGTCCCTGGCATAGGCGGCCACTTCCGCGGCCACCTGATAGGCATCCTCCGGGCGGGCGTCCACACGCACCGCCTCGTCGGCACCGATGGCCAGCGCCTTGCGGATGGTGGCCTCGGTGTCGGCCGGGCCCACGGTGATGGTGGTGACGGTGCCGGTACCCGCCGCTTCCTTCAGTTCCAGGGCGCGCACCAACGCATACCACTCATCATAGGGGTTCACGATGAAGGTGACGCCGTTGCCGTCGTACTGCGTGTTGTCCGCGGTGAAGGCGATACGGGCGGTGGTGTCCGGCACCTGGCTGATCAGGACGAGGATCTTCATGATCGGGGAACGTTGCCGCCGGGGGATGGTTCGGAAGGAAGCACCTTCGGCGGGGCGCGAAAGTAAGGAGCGCCCGATCCACAGGGACGGCTAACTTCCCGCCACGAACCGGAACGACATGCGAACCTTGAGCCTCATGCTCGCCGCGCTGGTCCTGCCCCTGCTGGTGCCGGCGCAATTGGTCGTCCAGAACGCGCTCGACCTGGACGGGCTCAACGACAAGGCGCAACTGGACAACGCTTCGGCCCTGGTGGCCGGTGCGGCGGGCATGACCCTGTCCTGCCGGGTGAAGCCGCGCAACACCGCCCCGGCCTTCCCCGATCTGGACGGCTTCTGTGGTATCCGCAACAACGTGGACGCGGACCTCTATTTCATCCAGGTGGGGGCCCAGGCGGTGGAGGGGCGGTTCCGGAACAGCGGGGGTGTCGACTTCACGATCACCGCACCGGTGCTCGAAGTGGGCGCCTGGCAATATCTCGCGCTCACCTACGACGGTGGCACCCTCCGCATGTACCACGATGGCACCGAGGTGGGCAATATCGCCGCTTCAGGCACCATCACCAACACGACCGAACCGCTCTATCTGGGAACCCTGCCCTTCCAGTTCACCGACTTCCTCTTCAATGGTGTATTGGACGAGGTGATGCTTTGGGAGCGGGCGCTGTCCACCGAGGAGGTGCGCTGCCTGGTGAGCGCTGCCATCGACTTCGCCGACCCTGCACTGGTGGTCCATTTCGATATGGATCAAGGCACGCCCGGGGGCAACAACACGGCCATCACGGCGGCCGTTGATGCCGTGTCAGGGGGCCAGGCGCCGCTCATGGGCTTCGCGCTCAACGGCACGGGCAGCAACTTCGTGTTCGGGGCCGAGTGGGGCTATGTGCAGGAGCTCACCCTCTGCCAGGGGGAGATCTACGACCTCGGTGGAACACTGATCGACACCGCAGGCACATTCGTGAACACGTTGCAGGGGGCCGTGTGCGACAGCATCATCACCCTGATCGTGGACGTGACCCCGGTGGACGTCTCGGTGGTCCAGTTGAACGCGAACCTGTTCGCGCAGGCCACCAACGCCACCTTCCAATGGCTCGACTGTGGCAATGGCTTCGCACCGGTGCAGGGCGCCGTGGCCGCACAGTTCACCGCCACGGCCAATGGCCAGTATGCGGTACAGGTGACCCAGAACGGGTGCACGGACACCTCGGCCTGCTTCACGGTCACCGGCGTGGGCATCGTGGAGGAGGGCCCCCAGGGCGGGTTGCGGTTGGAAGGCGATCCGGCCGGCGATCAGGTGGTGCTGGAGAGCGGACGATCGACCACGACGACCTACCGGGTGATCGACGCCATGAGCCGGGTGATGCGGCAGGGGCGGCTGGCAGGTGTGCGCACGGTGATCGGGCTCCAAGGCCTGGCGGCCGGTCCCTACATCCTGGCGGTGGACCTGCCGGAGCGACCGGTGGCGCTGCGCTTCACGCGGCCGTGACCGGGGCGACCCGGCGCGGCCTACTTTTGGGGCCCATTTCCACGTCCATGCGCACCATTCAGTTCCGCGAGGCCCTCAACGAGGCGATGTCCGAGGAGATGCGCCGCGACCCCTCGGTCTTCCTCATGGGCGAGGAGGTGGCCGAGTACGACGGCGCCTACAAGGTGAGCAAGGGCATGCTGGCGGAGTTCGGTCCCCAACGCGTGATCGACACGCCCATCAGCGAGCTGGGCTTCACGGCCATCGGTGTGGGCGCCGCCATGAACGGTCTGCGCCCCATCGTGGAGTTCATGACCTGGAACTTCGCCATCCTGGCCAGCGACCAGATCATCAACCACGCCGCCAAGATGCTGCAGATGAGCGGTGGCCAGTTCCACATCCCCATCGTGTTCCGCGGGGGCAATGGCAGCGCCGGCCAGCTTGCCGCCACCCACAGCCAGAGCTTCGAGGCCTTCTATGCCAACATCCCCGGGCTGAAGGTGGTGACCCCCAGCAACCCTTACGATGCCAAGGGCCTGCTGAAGAGCGCCATCCGCGACGACGATCCCGTGCTGGTGATGGAGAGCGAGCGCATGTACGGCGACAAGGGCGAGGTGCCCGACGGGGAGTACCTCGTACCCATCGGCCTGGCGCATGTGGCGCGCAAGGGCACCGATGTCACCCTCGTCAGCTTCGGCAAGATGATGAAGGTGGCCCTGACCGCGGCGGAGGAGCTCCAGAAGGAGGGCGTGAACGCCGAGGTGATCGACCTGCGCACCATCCGCCCGCTCGATACGGCCACCATCCTGGCCAGTGTGAAGAAGACCAACCGCCTGGTGGTGGTGGACGAGAACTTCCCCATGGTGAGCATCGCCAGCGAGGTGGCCTACCGCGTGCAGAAGGACGCGTTCGACTTCCTCGATGCGCCGGTGCTCCGCGTGAACCAGGCCGACACCCCGCTCCCCTTCAGCCCCCCGCTGATCGAGGCCAGCCTGCCCAACCCCGCCCGCGTGATCGCGGCGGTGAAGGAGGTGATGTACCTGCGGAAGTGAGGGGAGGAGCCGTGCGCACCGCGTGGCGAGCAGCGAGTGAACGATCGGCGCGCCGACCCGACGCTCGCCGCTCATGACTGCGTCAGGACTTTTCTAATTTCGCGGCCCTCTTCCGGCCAATGGGGATGGAAGACGCTGACGGACAAGACCATACACAACACAGAACGAGATGGGAGTTGAACTGATGTATTACCTGCCCGTGCTGGGCGTGGTGGGCCTGGTGGTCATGGTGGCCAAGGCCATGTGGGTGAGCAAGCAGGACGCCGGGGACGCCAACATGCAGGAGCTGGCCGGCTACATCGCCAAGGGGGCCAGCGCCTTCTTGAAGGCCGAGTGGAGGGTCCTGGGCATCTTCGCGGTGATCGCGGCGGTGTTGCTCGCGTGGAGCGGCACATTGGTGGAGCACAGCGACTGGGTGATCGCCGTGGCCTTCCTGATCGGGGCCTTCTTCAGCGCCTTCGCAGGCTGGATCGGCATGAACATCGCCACCAAGGCCAACGTGCGCACCACACAGGCGGCCCGCACCAGCCTGGCCAAGGGCCTGCAGGTGAGCTTCAACGGCGGTACGGTGATGGGCCTCGGCGTGAGCGGGCTGGCCGTGGTGGGCCTCAGCGTGCTGTTCATCGTGTTCTACAAGATGTACGTCAACGGCGCCAGCCCCAACGGCGAGGAGATGATGAAGGCCCTCGAGGTGCTGGCGGGCTTCAGCCTCGGCGCCGAGAGCATCGCGCTCTTCGCCCGCGTGGGCGGTGGCATCTACACCAAGGCCGCCGATGTGGGCGCCGACCTGGTGGGCAAGGTGGAGGCCGGCATCCCCGAGGATGACCCGCGCAACCCGGCCACCGTGGCCGACAACGTGGGCGACAACGTGGGCGATGTGGCCGGCATGGGCGCCGACCTCTTCGGCAGCTACGTGGCCACCATCCTCAGCACCATGGTGCTGGGCCGCGAGGTGGTGAGCGCCGACAGCTTCGGTGGCATGGCCCCGATCCTGCTGCCCATCCTGATCGCCGGCCTCGGCATCCTGTTCAGCATCATCGGCACCTTCTTCGTGCGCATCAGCAAGGACACCGACAGCGTGATGGCCGCCCTCAACAAGGGCAACATCGGCTCCATCGTCCTCACGGCCATCGCCAGCTTCTTCGTCATCGGCTGGATGCTGCCGGAGACCATGACCTTCCAGCGGGGCGAGGTGGTGCTGCAGATCGCGCGCATGAACGTGTTCTACGCCATCGTGCTCGGCCTTGTGGTCGGCTTCCTGATGAGCTACATCACCGAGTACTACACCGCGATGGGCCGCAAGCCGGTGGACAGCATCGTGCAGAAGAGCGGCACGGGCCACGCCACCAACGTCATCGGCGGTCTGGCCGTGGGCATGGAAAGCACCTTCCTGCCGATCATCGTGCTGGCCGCAGGCATCTTCGGCGCCTTCCAACTGGCCGGCCTCTATGGGGTGGCCATCGCCGCCGCCGGCATGATGGCCACCACCGCCATGCAGCTCGCCATCGACGCCTTCGGTCCCATCAGCGACAACGCGGGCGGCATCGCGGAGATGAGCGGCCTGCCCAAGGAGGTGCGCGAGCGCACCGACATCCTCGACGCCACGGGCAACACCACGGCCGCCACGGGCAAGGGCTTCGCCATCGCCTCCGCCGCGCTCACCGCGCTGGCGCTCTTCGCGGCCTACGTGGGCCTCGCCGGCATCACCGCCATCGACATCTACAAGGCCGACGTGCTGGCCATGCTCTTCGTGGGCGGCATGATCCCCTTCCTGTTCAGCAGCATGGCCATCAGCGCGGTGGGCAAGGCCGCCATGGACATGGTGAAGGAGGTGCGCCGGCAGTTCAAGGAGATCCCCGGCATCATGGAAGGCAAGGCCAAGCCGGAGTACGAGAAATGCGTGGCCATCAGCACGCAGGCCAGCATCCGCGAGATGATCCTGCCCGGCGCGCTGGCGCTGCTGAGCCCGGTGATCGTGGGCTTCGCCTTCGGACCCGAGGCCCTTGGAGGCCTGCTGGCCGGCATCACCGTCAGCGGGGTGCTCATGGGCATCTTCCAGAACAATGCCGGTGGCGCGTGGGACAACGCCAAGAAGAGCTTCGAGAAGGGCGTGCTGATCGACGGCCAGACCTACAAGAAGGGCAGCGACCCCCACAAGGCCGCCGTGACCGGCGACACCGTGGGCGACCCGTTCAAGGACACCAGCGGCCCTTCGATGAACATCCTCATCAAGCTCACCTCCATCGTGGCGCTCATCATCGCCCCGCACATCGCTGAAACCGGCCACCACACCGCTACGCCCGCACCGGTGCTGCAGAACATGCCGGCCGGCAGCAGCGATGCCAGCCTGCCCCAAGCGCCATCGAAGGACCAGGTGTCCACCGCGCTCGACCTCGGCCACCGGTTCTGATCGGTCCGCCCGGACACGCGAACGCCGCGCTCACCAGCGCGGCGTTCGACGTTGATGGCGCTTGGGATCCGCGCGCCAGCTCAGGTGATCAATGCAACGAACGCACCGATCAGCAGCAGGACCAACACACCTACCCGCCTGTTCCAGCATCCGCGTAATGCAGAACGGTAGATCAGCTTGGGGATGAGCAGGCTACGCACCCAGGCACCCGGTCTGCGCACCAGGCCGAGCAGTCCTTCCAAAATTTCCTGTGCGAACACTTCCGCGATGAACTCCGCGATCGCTTCGCCAACGGGCATTCTCACCGCTTCTTCGCGGTGGCCTTGGCCGGGGCTTTGGCCGGCGCCTTCGCGGGTTTCGCGTGTCCGTTGGTGGAAGGCGTCTCCGCCGGGAAGAGGCCGTGGATCTCGGCGTCGATGGACTGGATGATCTTACCCAGGTCGTCCGGCTTCACATGGAAGGCGTTGTCGTCGACGTCGATGATCAGCAGCTTGCCTTTGTCGTAGGTGCTGATCCAGGCCTCGTAGCGCTCGTTGAGGCGCTTGAGGTAGTCGATGCTGATGCCGTTCTCGTATTCGCGGCCGCGCTCGGCGATCTGCTTCACCAGGTTGGGCACGCTGGCGCGCAGGTAGATCAGCAGGTCGGGGGGCATGATCGCGCTGTCCATGTTCTGGAACAGGCGGAAGTAGTTCTCGAAGTCGCGCGTGGTCATCAGCCCCATCGCGTGCAGGTTGGGGGCGAAGATGAAGGCGTCCTCGTAGATGGTGCGGTCCTGGATGACGCTGCGGCCGCTGCGGCGGATCTCCAGCAGCTGCTCGAAGCGGCTGTTGAGGAAGAAGATCTGGAGGTTGAAGCTCCAGCGCTGCATGTCCTTGTAGAAGTCGAACAGGTAGGGGTTGTTGTCCACGGCCTCCTGCAGCTGGTCCCACTTGTAGTGCTTGGCCAGGAGCTGCGTGAGGGTGGTCTTGCCCGAACCGATGTTGCCGGCGATCGCGATGTGCATGATGAGTCGGTGCTGAAGCGGGATGGCGAAGATATCCGCCTCCTGCTGCGCCATGCGCCCTTGTGGAAAAGTCAGGGTGCGGGCAGACGCGCGATCACGATGCGGTCCGGAAGCAGGAGCATCATGCGGCCCTGCTCCACGCGCGCATCGCGCAGCACTTCACCCGCATGCAGCGACGGCAGCGGCAGCGGTGTGAGGTCGAGCGCGCGCAGGTCGAACCGTTCGAACCGGCCGGCGCGCACCAGGTACAGCGAACGGTGGCGCACCTCGAAGCGCTCCACGTCGGTGAGCGGGATGGTGCGGGCGTAGGTGCCGAAGATGTCGAACACCAGGATGCCTTGGCGCGGCGAGTTGACGTAGAGCCAGTTGTCCAGCTCCTGCATCTGCACGGGCTCGGGGGTGAGGCCGATGAGCTGGTCGATGCGGCCGGTGGCCGCGACGGGCCGCAGCTGCGCGTCCACACGGATCAGCTCGCCCTCGCGCTGGTCGAAGAACCAGAAGTGGTTCTGCACACTGGCGCAGGCCAGCACCACCTGGGGGAAGCCGCTGCGCGGCAGATTGATCACGCTGCCCTGCAGGCTCAGCGTGTTGTCCAGCATCGCCAGCTGGCCCTGCTCGGCGCTGAAGAGCAGCGGCTTCAGGCTGTAGAACGCATCCAGCACGGCGATGCGGCCGAAGGTCTTCACGCTGTTGCGCAGCCAGCTTTCGCCACGTGGGTTGAAGAGGGCCAGCTCGTCGCCTCGCAGGGCGTACACGTTCCCCAGTTCATCGGTGGTGAAGGCATCAAAGCGTCCCTCGATCACCGCTTCCACCTGCGGAGCGGACTGTGGTGCGACCCGCAGAGCGGCCAGCAGGGCGAACAGGGTGATGGTGCGCGGCATCAGGGCACGGTCTGCGGCAACAACTGTTCCAGGTAGCTGCGGTCGTTGGCCAGGCGCGGCACCTTGTGCTGGCCGCCGAGCTTGCCGCGCCGCTTCATCCATTCATGGAAGGTGCCCGCCGGCACCGCATGCACCACGGGCCGGGCCAGGAGGCGGTCGCCGGTGCGCTTGGCGTCGTAGTCCGAGTTCACCTCGCGCAGCGAGGCGTCCATGGTGGCGATGAAGGCATCGAGGTCCCGGGGGCTGCGCTCGAACTCGATGATCCATTCGTGTCCGCCGCGCCCTGTGGCGCTCTGGTGGATGGGCCCGGCGGTGTACTCACGGACGATGGCGTCATGCGCGCGGCAGGCGGTCTCGATGGCGCGGTCGGCGTTCTCCACGATGAGCTCCTCCCCGAAGGCATTGATGAAGCTGCGCGTGCGGCCGCTCACCTGGATGCGGTAGGGGCGCACACTGGTGAAGCGCACGGTGTCGCCGGGCACGTAGCGCCAGAGGCCGGCATTGGTGCTCACCACCAGGGCGTACTGGCGCCCCACCTCCACCTCGTGCAGCAGTTTGGTCTCCGGCCGTTCGCGCCCCACCTGGTCAAGCGGCATGAACTCGAAGAAGATGCCGTAGTCCAGCATCAGCAGCAGGTCGTCCGCGCCGTGCCTGTCCTGGATGGCGAAGTAGCCCTCGCTGGCGTTGTAGCTCTCCAGGTAGTTCATGGTGGGCGAGGGGAACAGCGCGGCGAACTGATCGCGGTAGGGGCGGAAGCTCACACCGCCGTGCATGAAGAGCTCCAGGTTGGGCCACACCTCCAGCATGTGGCGCTTGCCGGTGAGCTCCAGGATGCGCCGCAGGATCACCAGGGTCCAGCTGGGCACTCCGGCGATGCAGCGCACATCCTCGCGCATGGTCTCGCGCGCCATCTGCTCGATCTTCTCCTCCCACTTGTCCATCAACGCCACCTCGATGGCCGGAGTACGCCGGAACTCCACCCAGATGGGCAGGTTGCGGATGATGATGGCGCTGAGGTCGCCCGCGTAGGCATCCGGCCGGAGCCGCTCGATGGTGCTGCTTCCGCCCACCACCATGCTCATGCCCATGAACAGCTTGCTCTGCGGGAACTGCTCGTAGTGCAGGGCGATGAGGTCCTTGCCGCCTTTGTAGTGGCAGTCCTCCAGCGCCTCGCGCGTCACGGGGATGAACTTGCTGCGGTCCTGGGTGGTGCCGCTGCTCTTGGCGAACCACTTCACGTCCGTGGGCCAGAGCAGGTTCTGTTCCCCCTGCCGCATGCGTTCCACATAGGGGCGCACATCGTTGTAGTCCTGCAGGGGCACGCGCTCGCGGAACGTGTCGGGCTCGCGCACCGTGCCATACTCGTGGCGCTTGCCCCATTCGGTGTGGCGGGCGCTGCGCACCAGATGGTGGAACACCTCCAGCTGGGCTTCATGCGGGTTGTCGCGGAAGAGGTTGATCTGCTGCAACCGCTTCTTGATCAGGAAGGAGAACAGCGCGTTGACGGGCATGTCGGGAGCGGATGGGGTCCGTTGGCGCGGCTATCTTGTGCCGAAAAGGTAAGGACCCGCCGCCGACATGCACACCGGACCCCTGCGCAAGCTCAGCGCCACGTTCGTTCAGGGCAGCTCCCCCCGCGATGGCGAGGTGCGCTACACCATGCGCCTGGGCGCCGACACCACGGACCTCAACACCCGGGTCGGCGCTGCGCTCACGGTGCGCGCCACCGGGGCCAGGACCTGTGTGGTGTGCGGGCGGAGCGTGACGAAGTTCTTCGGCCAGGGCTTCTGCTTCCCGTGCTTCCGCGATGCACCGGAGGCCTCCGAGTGCATCGTGCGGCCCGAGCTGTGCCGCGCCCACCTGGGCGAGGGTCGCGATCCGGCCTGGGAGCGTGAGCACCACGACCAGGAGCACATCGTCTACCTCAGCTTCACCGGCGGGGTGAAGGTGGGCGTCACCCGCAGCACGCAGGTGCCGGTGCGCTGGATCGATCAGGGTGCGGTGCGGGCCCTGCCCATCGCGCGAACGCCCCACCGTCAGCTCGCGGGCCTCATCGAAGTGGCCCTCAAGAAGGTGTTCGCCGACCGCACCGACTGGCGGGCCATGCTGCGTCCTGTGAACCCACCACCCGATGTGTTGTCGGCCGCACGGCCCGGGGCCCTCGCCGCCCTGCCGGAAGCGCTCACGCCCTATGCCCTGGCGGAAGAGGAAGGGTGGACCCTGGCCTATCCCGTGGACCACCTGCCGCCCAAGGTCAAGAGCATCAACCTGGACAAGGAGCCGGAGGTGTCCGGCACCCTCGCCGCCATCAAGGGGCAGTACCTCATTTGGGCTGATGGCCGCGTGCTCAATGTGCGGAACCACAGCGGGTTCCACATCGAATTGGGCTGAAGCCGGGATCTTTTTCCGCGGTCACTGCAACCCATCCATCGGCCTCGCCGTACAGAAGGCAGGTTTTGGTCAGTGGACCGATCGTTAGGGCAGTCGAGGGGTCGTTCTTCGGAACGGCCCTTCGCTGTTTCCGGACGGGTCAGTGCACCTCGATGGCGAAGGGCATGCGGGCCTGGATGCCGGTGACCTGCTTCATGCGCTGCAGTTCGCGGGCCTGGCGCACCACGTCGGGGTCGAGGCCCAGCACCTCGCGCTCCACGTAAGTGGAGGCCTGTGCGTTCAGGCTCTTCATGAGGCTTTTGAAGAGGTCCTCCTGCTCGGGGTAGCCCACGGTGCGATACTCCTCCACGCCGGCCATTCGCGCGGCGGCCGTGATGGCGTCCTCGAGCCCGCCCAGCTCGTCCACCAGCCCGATCCGCTTGGCATCCGTGCCGGTCCAGACCCGGCCGCGGCCCACACTGTCCACCTGGGCCACGCTCATCTTGCGGCCTTCGGCCACACGGGCTTTGAAGTCCTCGTAGAAACGGTCCACCAGCTCCTGGATCAGGGCGCGTTCATCGGCGCGCAGCGGGCGCGACACGTCGAACAGGTCGGCGTAGTGGTTGGTCTTCACGCCGTCCACGGTCACGCCGAGGTGCTCGTTCAACAGCTCCTGCATGTTGGGGATGATGCCGAACACGCCGATGCTGCCGGTGATGGTGTTGGGTTCGGCGAAGATGGTGTTGGCGTTGCAGCTGATGTAGTAGCCACCGCTGGCGGCCACGTCGCCCATGCTCACCACCACCGGCTTGGCCGCGCGGGCCAGCCCCATTTCGCGCCAGATCACATCGCTGGCCAGGCCGCTGCCGCCGGGGCTGTTCACCCGCAGCACGATGGCCTTCACGGTGCTGTCCTCCCGGGCCTTGCGGATGGCCTCGGACAGCGTTTCGCTGCCGATGCTCTCCTCGTCGCCCTTGCCGCTGCTGATGCCGCCGGTGGCGTACACCACCGCCACTTTGGCCTTGGCGGTCGACGAGCCGGTGATCACGTCGTCGCCCTTCACATGGGCGCGCTTGTAGGTGCCCAGGGACACGAGCTCCAGCTCCTTGCCCTCCTCCACGCCGAAGCGCTTCTTCATCAAGGCCAGCACCTCGTCACGGTACAGGGTGCCGTCCACCAGCCCGAGGCGGTGCGCATCGGGTGCCCGACGGATCAGCAGGCTGTCGGCGATCTGGTCCAGCCGCGCCTTGTCCAAGTGGCGCGAGGTGGCGATGGCCTCCAGGTACTGGTCCCAGATGCCGTCGATCAGGGCGCCCAGCTGCTCCTCGTTGGCCGGGGTCATCTCCGTTTCGGTGTACGACTCGCCGAAGCTCTTGTATTTGTTGTTGCTGCCCTTGATGAACTGGATGTCCACCCCGGCCTTGTCGAAGAGCCCCTTGAAGAAGGTGAGCTGGGCCTGCAGGCCGCGGAAGTCCAGGTCGCCTTCCGGCACCACGAACACCGAATCGGCCGCGCTGGCCAGGAAGTAGGTGCCCTGGGTGAGGAACTCCGAGTGCGCATAGATGGGCTTGCCGCTCGTGGTGCGGAACTCCAGCAGCTTGCGGCGGATCTCCTGGGCGGTGGCGCTGCCGGTGTTCAGCATCGTCGGCTCCAGGAAGATGCCGGTGATGCGCTCATCGCGGCCGGCCTTGTCGATGCTCTCCAGCAGCTCGTCGAGCCCTGTGCGCCCGGCGCCTTGGAAGGGGCCGAAGTCCAGGTCCAGGTCGTCCTTGCGGCCGCGGTCCACGATCTGATCGTCCAGGCGGAGGTGCAGCACGGAGCCCTTCTTCACCGTGGGCGCCTTGTCGCCGAAGGAGGCGCCGGCGGCGGCCACGATGCCGAGCAGCAGGACGAAGAGCAACACGCACACCAGCAGGAAGCCCAGCATGGAGGCGAACACATACTTGAGGAATTGGCCCATGGTCGGAGGAAGGTTCGTTCGGAGGCCGAAAGTACCCGGGCGTTGCGCCGGGGTTCCATGGCGATCACACCAACGGTGGGCGCGGGGGATGGAAGGTGCCGGGTACTTTCGCCGCATGGGGGGTGAAGTGCTGCTGCTGCTTGGGGCCGACCAGGGCGATGTGCGGGCCACCTTCAGCCACGCCGAACAGGCCATCGCCGCCCGGTGCGGCCCGGTGCTGGCCCGCAGCCGCGACCACTGGACCGAGCCCTGGGGCTTCGCCGGACCGGCGCTCTTCCTGAACCGGGCGCTGCTGATCGACACGGCGCTGGGGCCGGACGAGCTGATGGACCATCTGCTCGCCATCGAGCGCGAGCTGGGGCGGGTGCGCGGCAGCGGGGGCTACACCTCGCGCCCCATCGACATCGACATCCTGCTCTGGGGCGCCCAGCGCATTGACCTGCCGAGGGTGCAGGTGCCACACCCTCGCCTGCATGAGCGCGCGTTCGCGTTGGCCCCCGCCGCCGACCTGCTGCCGCTGGCCATGCCCCCCGGCCGGGACCGCACCGTGCTGCAGCTGCTGGACGACCTCCGGAGCTGATCGCCCAACTTCGCGCCCCATGCACCACGGCTACATCGCGCTGGAGGGCCTGATCGGCGCGGGCAAGACCACGCTGGCGCGGCGGCTGGCCGAACGCTGGGGCGCGCGCCTGGTGTTGGAGGAGTTCGACGACAACCCCTTCCTGCCCCGCTTCTACGCCGACCCGCAGCGCTATGCCTTCGCCGTGGAACTGAGCTTCCTCGCGCAGCGCTACCACCAGCTCAAACGGGCCAGCGAGCAGGACCTTTTCGCCCCGCGCACCGTGGCCGACTACTCCATCGGCAAATCGCTGGTGTTCGCCAGCGCCACGCTCAACCCCGAGGAGAACACGCTCTTCCGCGACCTGTACCGCATCATGTACGGCTCCCTGCCACGCCCCGATCTGATCGTGTACCTGCACCTGCCCCTGGAGCGCGTGCGCGACCGCATCCGCCTGCGTGGCCGCAGCTACGAGCAGGACATCCGGCCGGACTACCTGGAGCGGCTGCGCGAACTGTACATGGACCACCTGCAGAAGACCGAAGGCTCGCAGGTGCTGGTGGTGGACCTGGGCGGCCGCGACCTGTTGCAGGACCAGGACGCTTACGAGGCCCTGTGCGGGCGGCTGGAACAGCCGCAGGGCAGGCCGTTCGACGTGCTTCAGCTCTGATCCACAGGGTGCCGTGGAGAATTGGCCGGATCCGGGCCTTCCGCCCACGGGGGCGTTGTTATGTTTGCGCCCGGAACCTCCTGACCATCAGCATCCCGAACACATGAAGCACGTCCCCCTGCGCGGCGCGGCCCTCCTGGCCGGCTCAGCCCTCGTTCTAGCCGGTTGCGGCGGATTGGGCAAAATGACCAAGTACGCCGAGACCATCAAGTACACGGTCGACCCCAACCCCCTGATCGTCCAGGGCGACAGCGTGGCGGTGAACATCCGGGGCAACTTCCCCGGCAAGTACTTCTACAAGAAGGCCCAGGTGGAGCTCACCCCCGCCATCACCTACGCCGGGGGCGAGACCCCGCTGAAGATGGCCGGCTTCCAAGGCGAGGGCGCCGCGGGCAACTACACCGTGATCCCCTACGAGAGCGGCAAGGACTTCAACTACACCGACAAGGTCGCCTACACGCCCAGCATGGAGACCAGCGAGCTGATGATCAAGATCCTCGGCAAGCAGGGTAAGAAGGAGAAGCCCTTCGATCCGGTGAAGATCGCCGACGGCGTCATCACCACGCCCTACCTGGTGAAGAGCGACGACAAGGTGATCCTCGGCAAGGACGCCTTCCAGCGCATCACCCAGCACAGCCAGGACCTGCAGCTCAACTACAACGTGGCCAGTGACGTGCCCGTGAGCGGTGATATGAAGGACGCCGACGTGAAGGCCATGCAGGACTTCCTGAAGGCCAACGCCAAGAACCCGAACGTGGTGATCAAGGGCATCCGCATCGATGCCTACGCGTCGCCGGAAGGGGAGGTGGACATGAACGAGGGCCTCGCCAACAAGCGGGACAAGCACGCCATGCGCTGGCTCCAGGCCGAGCTGGGCCGCAACAAGCTGGCCAAGGGCGACAGCCTGTTCAGCAGCACCAGCCACGGCGAGGACTGGGACGGGTTTGAGCGCGAGATGAAGGCCAGCACCTTCGCGGACAAGGACCTGGTGCTGCGCGTGCTGGGCATGTACCCCGATGTGAACAAGCGCGAGAGCGAGATCAAGAACATGGCGGCCACCTACACGGAGATCCGCGAGACCATCCTGCCCAAACTGCGCCGCAGCGAGGTGAAGCTCAATTACGAGCGCGTGGGCAAGACCGATGAGCAGCTCACGGCCATGAGCCGCACCATGCCGGACAGCCTCACCATCGAGGAACTGCTCTTCGCCGCCACGCTCACCACGGACATGAACGAGCAGCTGCGCATCTACAAGGAGGCCGAGCGCATCCACCCCACGGATTACCGCGGGGCCAACAACGTGGGCTACATCCACTACCAGCAGAACCGCCTGGCCGAGGCCGAGGCCCAGTTCCAGAAGGCCAACAGCATCCAGGAGAACCCCGTCAGCACCAACAACCTCGGCGCCTGCGCCCGCCTGAAGGGCGACCGCAAGAAGGCCATGGAGCTCTACAAGAAGTCCACCGCCGCCGGTCCGGAGGTGAGCTACAACATGGGCATCGTGCACATCCAGAACGGCGACTACGGCAGCGCCAACAGCAGCTTCGGCGGTGTGAACGACTTCAACAGCGCCCTGGCCAAGCTCCTGAGCGGTGACGCCGCCGGTGCCCAGCGCATGCTGGAGGGCAGCCCGGACAAGGACACCGCTGAGGGCCACTACCTGATGGCCATCTGCGGCGCCCGCCAGAACAACGGCGACATGGTGCGCAACCAGCTGGCCCTGGCCGTGCAGAAGGACGCCAAGCTGGCCGACAAGGCCCGCAAGGACCTCGAGTTCCGCGCCTTCAAGGACAACCTGGGCATCTAAGCCCGGACGCGATCCATGCAAAGCCCCTGGCCTCAGGCCGGGGGCTTTTTGTTCGCTCCGGGTCGTACGGGACGGGGGGACAGGAATTGAAGCTTCGGGACACGGTCACCCCAAGACCGCGCCTGTCCTCAGCGTGCGACGATGATGGCGGGTCGGGTGGCCCGTGAGTTGTGTGGAAGGTCACCCGTTCGCCCACGCTTGCCTTGGATCGCTCGTTCGCGCCTATGGCGCGGATGTGTTGATCCAGCTCGCATGAACTGGTTCCCGTTGACGCTCGGGAGCATCCGACCACGCGCAAGTTGCCGCTCGCGTCGGCCGGTGCGGTGGGCTTGTGCGACGCGAGTGGTGCGCCCGCTTCGTATTCGATCGGCTCCACCTCCACCAGGCCGGGCCTTCCGGCGCAGCCCGCTGCCGAACTGAGTGGAGGCTGGGATCCGCGGTACAGCCGGCGACCGCGGAGCGGCAGGGCATGATGATCCGCGGCACAGCCGCGCACCCGGCTCAGAAGATGATCTTCTGCCGGCGGATGCGGGTGCGGTACTTCTTGCTGCCGCTCTTGTACTTGTACAGCTTGTGATGCACCTGCAGGCGCAGGAACAGGTACGCGTCGTTGTCGCTGCTGTCGCCGCGCTGCTGGCCGGGGCTGGTGGTGAGCTCGTTCACGTTGTCGCCCACGCCCAGGCTGGGGTCGGCCATGTACACGCCCACATCGCCGCTCACCGCACGGATGGCGTCGGGGTCGTAGTACACGGTGCTCACATCGTCGATGTAGTCGGTGAAGGTGGTGGTGTGTTGCAGCTCCAGGCCCACGCTCCACTGCTTGGTGAGGGCCTTGCGGATGCCGAAGCCCATGGGCACGCAGAAGCCGAAGTTGCTGTACTCCTGCGCCCCGCCCGGCAGGCCCTGGCCCTCGGTGCGGAGGGGCTTCAGGCGCACCCACGAGTTGTTGAACTTGCCGCGCGGGTCGAAGTAGAAGCCACCGACGCCGATGAAGCCGTATAGCCCCACGCGGCTGGCCTTCTGGCCCTTCACGCCGCGCAGGTCGTAGATGTGGCCGAGCTCCTCCTTGAAGGCATGCAGCTCGAACAGCACGCTGAACTCGAACAGGTCACTGCGGAAGTTGAGGTTCCGGTTGCGGCGGAAGGTCTCGGCGGTGAGGTTGTCGTTGCCCGCCAGCACGCCGTAGGCCAGCGAGGTGCGCATGGCCATGCGTTCGCGCAGGTAGTACCGCCAGCCCAGGCTGAACGCCGGGCGCGTCTGGCTCACCTCCAGGTCCCAGATGAAGGAGGTGCCGATCTGGTCGCGGCCGCCCAGCTCGCCCAGGAAGTTGGCGGCGCCGAGCCCGATGGTGATCTCGTTGCGGTTGGTCTTCCAGTAGTTCGACTTGCGGAAGTACTGGGCATGAAGGCCGGCGCCCCCAGGGAGGCCCGCCAGCAGCAGGACAGTGATGCGAAGCGCGTAGCGTCCCTTCATGCGTGCACCCGGTTTCCGTTCAAATGTATCCGCTGGGGCGGAACGGCCAAGTGACCGGCGGCCGTCCTATCCCCATAGACCTGTTGAACGGGCAAGGGTTGCCTTTCTACGCGGCTCCGCCGACGGGGTTCTGTTCCGTTACCGGCCGGCGAACCACCACAGCACCACGCCGGCGCACACCGACACGTTCAGGGAATGCTTGGCGCCATGCTGGGGGATCACCAGGCAGCCGTCACAGGCCGCGATCACCGCATCGCTCACCCCGTGCAGCTCGTTGCCGAACACCAGGGCCAGCGGGGCCTCCGGCGCATGCACCACCTCCATCAGGGGCACGGCGTGGACGGTCTGTTCCACGGCCAGCACCCGGTAGCCGCGGGCCTGCAGGTGGCGGACGGCCTCGGCGGCATCGGGGGCGTGTTCCCAGGGCACGGTGGCGGTGGCGCCCAAGGCGGTCTTTTCGATCTCGCGGTGGGGCGGCAGCGGGGTGAAGCCGCACAGGGTGATCCCTTCCAGGGCGAAGGCATCGGCGGTGCGGAACACCGAACCCACGTTGTGCCGGCTGCGCACATCGTCCAGCACCACACGCACGGGCCGGCGGGGCGCAGCGCGGAACTGCTCCGGGGTGGGCCGGCCCAGTTCCTCGAGGTGCAGCTTGCGGTCGCCGGTGGGCATGGATCGTGGAAAACAGGAGGGGTGGAGGACGACGGGCGGGCCGTACTTTTCCGGGCTGGCGAAAATAGGAGGCCGGCACGGGCACCATGAGCAAGGCGGGGCGCGGCGAAACGCCGCTGATGCAGCAATACCAGCGCATCAAGGGGCAGTACCCCGATGCGGTGCTGCTGTTCCGCGTGGGCGACTTCTACGAGACCTTCGGGGAGGACGCGGTGCGGGCGTCGCAGGTGCTGGGCATCACCCTCACCCGCCGCAACAACGGGGCCGCCGGGGAGGTGCCGCTGGCGGGCTTCCCGCACCATGCGCTGGAGACCTACCTGCCCCGTCTGGTGCGGGCCGGCCACCGGGTGGCGGTCTGCGATCAGCTGGAGGACCCGAAGCTGGCCAAGACGGTGGTGGAGCGCGGGGTCACCGAGGTGGTGACGCCCGGGGTGGCCTTCAGCGACCGCGTGGTGGACCACCGCAGCAACAACTGGCTGGCCGCCGTGTGTGCGCACCGCGGCCGTTACGGGGTGGCCTTCCTCGATATCACCACCGGCGAGTTCCTGGTGGGGGAGGAGGAGACGGACGGTGTTCGCAAGTTCGTGGAAGGCCACGCCCCCAGCGAACTGCTCTATCCACGGGGCACCGATGACCCGCTGGTGCAGGAGCTCACGGGTCGGCAGTACAGCTATGCCTTGGAGGACTGGGTCTTCACCGACGACCTGGCCCGGGAGCGCCTGCTTCGGCAGTTCGGCACCACCAGCCTGAAGGGCTTCGGTGTGGAGGAGCTGCAGCTGGGCCAGCGCGCCGCGGGCGCGGTGCTGCACTACCTGGGCGACACCCGGCACGAGCGGCTGGCGCACATCACCGGGCTTGCGCGCCTGCAGCCCGGTGCGCACGTCGGCCTCGACCGGTTCACGCTGCGGAACCTGGAGGTGGTGGCACCGGTGAACGAAGGGGCCCGCACGTTGTGCGGCATGCTGGACCGCTGCTCCACTCCGATGGGCTCGCGCCTGCTGAAGCGCTGGCTCACCTTCCCGCTGGTGGACCGGGCGGCCATCGCCGTGCGCCATGCCGCCGTGGCCCAGGGCGTTGAGGACGCCGCGTTGCTGGAGCGATGCGGGGCGCACCTGCAGGCCATCGGCGATCTGGAACGGCTGGCGGGCAAGGCCGCCGCCGGGCGCATCACCCCACGTGAACTGAACCAGCTTCGGCTGGCGCTGGAGGCGGGGCAGGCCCTGCGCCACGATCTGCTGCAGGCGGGGGGAGCCATGGCCGCCGTGGCCGGGGGCATCGATGCCGACACCACGCTGAGCGAGCAGCTGGCGCGGTCCCTGGAGCCCGAGGCCCCGGCCGCGTTGAACAAGGGCGGCGTCATCCGCCCCGGCATCGATGCCGAACTGGATGAGCTCCGGCATGTGAGCGGCCACGCCAAGGACCTGCTGCTGGAGGCGCAACAGCGCGAAAGCGATCGCACCGGCATCCCAAGCCTCAAGGTGGGCTTCAACAACGTGTTCGGCTATTACCTGGAGGTGCGCAACACGCACAAGGACAAGGTGCCGCCCGAATGGGTGCGCAAGCAGACGCTGGTGGGCGCCGAGCGCTACATCACCGATGAGCTGAAGGCCTTAGAGGAGCGGATCCTGGGTGCCGAGGAACGGATCCTCGACCTGGAGGCGCGGCGCTTCGCGGAGCTGGTGGAGGCCGTATGCGCGCGGATCCGCCCGGTGCAGACCACCGCCGGCGCCGTGGCGGCCTTCGATGTGCTGAGGGGCTTCGCGCTCACCGCTGCGCGTTGGGGCTACGCCCGGCCGGTGCTCGATGATGGCCGCACGATCGACCTGCGCGACGCGCGCCATCCGGTGATCGAGCAGCAGCTGCCGCCGGGCGAGGCCTACGTGGCCAACGACCTGCTGCTGGACCCCGAGGAGCGCCAGCTGGTGGTGATCACCGGTCCCAACATGAGCGGCAAATCGGCCCTGCTGCGGCAGACGGCGCTCATCGTGCTGATGGCGCAGGCGGGCAGCTTCGTGCCGGCGTCGGCGGCGCGCATCGGGGTGGTGGACCGGATCTTCACCCGGGTGGGCGCCAGCGACAACCTCAGCACCGGGGAGAGCACCTTCATGGTGGAGATGAACGAGACGGCGAGCATCCTGAACAACCTCACCGCGAGGAGCCTGGTGGTGCTCGATGAGATCGGGCGGGGCACCAGCACCTACGACGGCATCAGCATCGCGTGGGCCATTGCCGAGCATCTGCACGAACACCCCGGCCGGCCGCGCACCCTGTTCGCCACGCACTACCACGAACTGAACGAGATGGCGGCCACCTACCCGCGGATCCGCAATGCCAGTGTGGCCGTGCGCGAGGTGGACGGGCGTGTGCACTTCCTGCGCAAGCTGGTGCCCGGCGGCAGCGACCGCAGCTTCGGCATCCATGTGGCGCGCATGGCGGGCATGCCGCAGAGCGTGGTGCGGCGCGCCGAGAAGGTGCTGGCCCATCTGGAGCGCAGCCATGCCGGCGACCTGGGCGAGCGCGAGGATGGACTGCCCGCAGCTCACGGCCGGCGCGCCGTGGAAGGGCTGGACCGCGACCTGCAGCTGAGCTTCTTCCAGTTGGACGACCCCGCGTTGGAAGGCATCCGCGGCCAGCTGGAAGCGCTCGACATCGATACGCTCACACCGGTGGAGGCCCTGCTGAAGCTCAACGAGATCAAGCGGATGGCCGGTGCCCGGTCGGCGCAGCTGCGGAAGGCGTGAACCCCGCATTGCACGGATCGGAGGACCGCCTATATTTGCACCCCCGTCCGGCCGTGGACGGGTTTCAAGCGAGAGTAGCTCAGTTGGTAGAGCACGACCTTGCCAAGGTCGGGGTCGCGGGTTCGAGTCCCGTTTCTCGCTCACGATGCCTTCGCCGCCTGGCGGGGGCATCGCTATTTTCGGGAGTTCCCGTCCACCGGCCATGCGCGGTGGCCCCGCCCGGGTGGTGGAACCGGTAGACACGAGGGACTTAAAATCCCTTGGCCCGCAAGGGCCGTGCGGGTTCAAGTCCCGCCCCGGGCACCGACCCTCATGCCCGCATCTTCCGTGTCGCCCGTCCCCGGAAGCACCCGGCTGGCCCCCACGCCCAGCGGCTTCCTCCATGCCGGCAACGCGCTGAACTTCCTGCTCACCCACCAGCTCGCGCGTCGCACCGGCGCCAGCCTGCGGCTGCGCATCGACGACCTCGACGCCGAACGGGAGCGTGCGGCCTACGTGGAGGACATCTTCGACAGCCTGGCCTGGCTGGACATCCATCCCGACGTGGGCCCGCGTGACGCCGTGGACCTGCGCCTGCACTGGTCGCAGCAGCTCCGGATCCCGCGCTATCGGGCGCTCGCCGATGCCCTGCGGGCCGACGATCAGGTCTATGCCTGCCGCTGCTCGCGCCGACAACGTTCGGTCCTGCAGGCCACCGGACAGGCCACCTGCCCCTGCCGGACCTCCGGGCTCGACCTGGATGATGAACAGCTCGCCTGGCGGGTGCGGATCCCGGAGGAGGAGCTGGTGACCGTGCATGACCTGTTCGGCCCCTCCCGGTCCGAGCGGCCCTTTGCCTTGCTGCCCGATCCCGTCGTGCTGCAACGATCACCGGATGGCCGTCCGCGCCGACCGGCCTACCAGCTGGCCTCCCTGGCGGATGATGTGGACCAGGGCACCACCTTCATCGTGCGCGGCCAGGACCTTTTCCCCAGCACGCTGGTGCAGCTGTACCTGGCGCGGGTGCTGGGTCTTGCCGCGTTCTCGGGCGTGCGGTTCGCGCATCATCCGCTGCTCCTGGACGATACCGGGGCCAAGCTCAGCAAATCGGAGGGGGCGACCAGCCTGCGCGCCATGCGCCTGGCGGGTCATGGACCGCAGACCCTGATCGCCCAGGCCGACGCGATGCTCAGGCAGCTTGCCGCCGGGGCCTGACCTCTCGCACGGGCACGGCGGCCGGCCGAAGCCGGATGATCCGCAGGGCGTTCAGCACGCGGATGATGGGCCAGGTGGGGTCGAACTCCCACCACTTGGCCGCGAAGTTGGCCCGACCACTGTGCGCGTGGTGGTTGTTGTGCAGGCCTTCGCCCATCACGAGCACCTCCACGGGCCACATGTTGCGGCTGGTGTCGCTCACCTCGTAGTTGCGGTAGCCGTACTTGTGGGCGTACCAGTTGATGATGGCACCGTGCAGCGGGCCCATCACGTAGTGAAGCGGCAGCAGCAAGTACCACCAGAAGCTGGGGGCGAAGGCCACATAGAAGGCGGAGTATCCCAGGATCCAGGCGATGCGGGTGGGCCACGCGTCGGCGAACACCTCGAACGCACGCCACTGGGGCACCCCTTTGGTGAACCGTTCCTCCACCGGCATCGAGCGGTCGAACAGCTGGTGGTAGATCGTCTTGGTGCGCCACATCATGCTGAAGAGGCTGGGGTCGTACTTCGGGGAGTGCGGGTCCTGCTCGGTGTCCGCATACGCATGGTGAAGGCGGTGCAGCACCCCGTAGGCGTACGGGCTCAGGTAGCTGCTGCCCTGGGCGATGAAGGTGAGCACATGGAACGCCTTCTCCCAGAAGGGGCTCATGGTGAACATGTGGTGCGCGGCATAGCGGTGCAGGTAGAAGGTCTGCACGAAGAGGCTCAGGTACCAGTGGAGGACGAAGAAGAGGAGGATCGCGGTCATGGTCGGCACGAAGGTAGCCCGGTGCGATGGGGTCCCGCGTGAGGGGTGTCGGTCGACGGCGGTCGGTTCAAGGAGGACGGGTGCGGTCCGGCACGCGATGTCCCTCGGGCCCGGGAAACAGTTCCTGGTGCTTCACCACGGGGAAGCCGAAGAGCCCGTCGTGGAAGGTGGTTCGCAGCGTGTCGGCGGACCACACGGCCGGGTCCAACGGGGCCAGGCGCAGCTTGCGCGGGAAGTCGGCGTAGGCATCGCCTTCGAGGTGGAGCAGCAGGCCATCGAGGTCCGCGCGGCGCTCGATGCCGACGATGCGGAGGTCCTCCGCCCGTTCGCGGCCCACCATGCGGTTGAGGCTGAGCGCGAGCAGAGCGAGCAAGGGCAGCCCGCCGAAGAGCCCGGCGATGAAGGAGGCCCAGGGGCCGAAGCGGTAGCGGCGGTCGAGCAGCCGGGCCACCACGGCGATGAGGGCCACGAACGCACCGAGCAGGCGCAGCCAGCCGTCCACGGTGAGCAGGGTGGGGCCGGCCAGGACGGCCACGCACGGCACGCCGATGAACCAGAGGGGGATCAGGTGGCCCCACCGCAGCCGATGGAACGGGGAGCGAGCGGAGGTGGGAGGCGTCGCGCCATCCACACGCGGAGCGGACCGGGCGCGGGGCGTGGGACGATGGGCGGGCAGCATGGGCAGGAGCAAGATAGGCGCCCGCCCGCACCGGCTCAGTGCCCGAACATCTCACGCACGCGCTCGAAAAAGCCCTTGTCCTTGTTGGTGGGTCGTGGCTGGAACCCCGGGCTGGTGCGCAGTTTCTCCAGCGCTTCCCGTTCGGCCTTGGTGAGGTCGGCGGGTGTCCAAACCGCGACGTGGACGAACAGGTCGCCCGCCCCGCCGCCGTTCAGGCTGGGGAGCCCCTTGCCACGCAGGCGCAGGGTGTGGTTGCTCTGTGTGCCAGGCTCGATCTTCACCTTGGCGCGGCCCTGCACCAGGGGCACCTCGATGGTGGTGCCGAGCGCGGCGTCGGGCATGCTGATGAAGGCTTCGTGGTGCAGGTGCTGACCGTCGCGCTTCAGCTCGGCATGGGGCTCCTCCTCGATCACGACGAGCAGGTCGCCGGGCACACCGCCGGCCGGGGCCTCGTTGCCCATGCCGCTCACGTTGAGCTGCATGCCCTCCTCCACACCGGCGGGGATGCGGATGGGCACCACCACCTCTTCGCGCACCAGGCCATGTTCATCGCTGCCCGGGGCCCGCTTGCTCACGGTCTGACCGATGCCGCCGCAGGCCGGGCAGGTGCTCACCGTCTGCATGGCGCCGAGGAAGGTGCTCTGCACGCGGGTCACCTGACCGGTGCCCTTGCAGGTGCCGCAGGCGCCGTACTCGCTGCCCTTGCCGCGCACCAGCTTGGTCACCTTGATCTTCTTCTCGGCCCCGAGGGCGATCTCCTCCAGGGAGAGCTTGAGGCGGACACGCAGGTTGCTGCCCTTGATGACCCGTCCACCGCGCCCACGGCCCCCGCCGAAGCCCCCGAACGCGCCGCCACCGAAGGCCTCGCCGAAGATGTCGCCGAAGTGGCTGAAGATGTCGTCCATCGACATGCCACCGGCCTGGCCACCTCCACCGAAGCCACCGGGGGCCTGGTGGCCGAAGCGGTCGTAACGGGCCTTCTTGTCGGGGTCGCTGAGGATCTCGTACGCCTCCGCGGCCTCCTTGAACTTCTCCTCGGCGGCCTTGTCGCCGGGGTTCTTGTCCGGGTGGAACTTGATGGCCTGCTTGCGGTAGGCCTTCTTGATCTCGTCGGCGCTCGCGGTGCGGGCCACGCCCAGGACCTCGTAGGGATCGCGCTTGCTCATCGGTGCGGGTGGAGGGTTGCCGGAGGTGCGTGCCTTATTCGCCCACCACCACCTTGGCGTATCGGATCACCTTGTCGTGCAAGGTGTAGCCGTTCTCCACCACGTCCAGCACGCATCCTTTCAGTTCGGGGCTCGGCGCAGGGGCTTTCGTGATGGCCTCGTGACGGTCCACATCGAAGGGCTGTCCTTTCACTTCGGTCATGGGCTTCACGCCCTGGCTGCCGAGGATGTGGAGGAGCTTGCTCTGGATGAGGTGGAAGCCTTCCTTCATCACGGCCACGTCCTCGGTGCGCGCGTTGTTGGCGATGGCGCGCTCCATGTCGTCCAGCACGGGCAGCACGTTCTTCAGGGCGTTCTCGGCGGCGAACTGGATGAGGTCGAGGCGCTCGCGGGCCGTGCGTTTCCGGAAATTGTCGAAGTCGGCATTGAGCCGCAGCCACTTGTCCTTCAGGTCGGCCACCTCGGCCTTGGCCTGGTCCAGCTCGGCCTGAAGGGTACTGATATCCTCTCGGCCATCGGCCTCGGCGTCGTGCATCACGTGTTCGGCGGCCGCCTCAGAGGCTGCGGTAAGCGGGTCCTTGCGCGCTTCATCGGCGGCGTCGGCGGGCAGGCCGTGCGAGGTCGGTTTGGCAGGATGTTGCGCCTCGGCGGCGGCATGGGGACGGTCCGTCATGGGTTTCCGGGCTTTTCGGAAGATGCGGCGCATGGGTCAAGGACGATGCCGGGGGTGGGGTGAGGGACAAAATGACAGGGGCGCCGGCAACGAAAGAGCCCCGCCGTGGCGGGGCCCTCGGGGGTCCTGCTCAAGGATCACAGGCTCTTGACGTACTTGTCGAGCTCCTGGTGCAGGGCCATGCCCCGCAGGTTCTTGCCGATGATCACCCCGTTGGGGTCCACCAGGAAGCTCATGGGGATGCCGGAGACGCCATAGAGGCGCGAGGCCTCCGAGGCCCAGTACTTGAGGTCACTGACGTGGTACTTCCAGCTCAACTTGTCCTGCTCGATGGCGCGGCGCCAGGCATCGCGGCTCTTGTCGAGGCTCACACTGTAGATCTCGAAGCCCTTGCCATCCTTGAACTTGGCGGCGCTGTATTTCTGATAGGCGGCCACCACGTTGGGGTTCTCGCGCCGGCAGGGGCCGCACCAGCTGGCCCAGAAGTCGATCAGCACGTATTTGCCGCGCAGCTCGGAGAGTTTGAGGACCTTCGTGCTGTCCACGTTCATGTAGGCCAGCTCGGGCGCCACGTCGCCGATGTTGGTGCCCACCTTGGACCCCTTGGCGGCCTTCTGATCCAGGCGCTCGGTGAAGCCGTAGATGGCCAGCAGGGCCACGGCGGAGAGGATCAGTACGCGCAGCTTGTTCATCGCAGGGCGGAGTTTCATGGCACGAAGGTAGGGGAAGGGTGCTGCGTGTTCAGCCAAGACCGTGCCGCGTACCGGAAAGCCCTTGGCGGGCATGTGCGCATGGACGCAGGTGCTCCTGTGCGCACGGGCTCACACCACCTCGATCCGCGCACCGATGGCGTTCAGTCGACCCTCGATGTTCTGATAACCGCGGCGGATCTGTTCGATGTTGTCGATGGTGCTGATGCCGTCGGCGCTCAGCGCGGCGATCAGCAGCGACACACCGGCGCGGATGTCGGGGCTGGTCATGCGGATGCCGCGCAGCGGGATCTGGAAGTCATGGCCGATCACCAGGGCGCGGTGCGGATCGCAGAGCGTGATCTGTGCGCCCATCTCGATGAGCTTGTCCACGAAGAACAGGCGGCTCTCGAACATCTTCTGGTGAATGAGCACGCTGCCCTTGGCCTGGATGGCGGTGACCAGGACGATGCTGAGCAGGTCGGGTGTGAAGCCGGGCCAGGGCGCGTCGGCCACGATCATCTGGCTGCCATCGATGAACCTGGCGATGGTGTAGTGCTCCTGGGCCGGCACATGGATGTCGTCGCCATTGCGCACCACGGCGATGCCGAGCCGCCGGAACACGTCGGGGATCATGCCCAGGTGGTCGTAGCCCGTGTCCTTGATGGTGATCTCGCTGCGCGTCATGGCGGCGAGGCCGATGAAGGAGCCGATCTCGATCATGTCAGGCAGCAGGCGGTGCTCGGTGCCGCCCAGCTCCTTCACGCCATCGATGTGGAGCAGGTTGCTGCCGATGCCGCCGATTCGGGCGCCCATGCGCACCAGCATGGTGCAGAGCTGCTGGATGTAGGGCTCGCAGGCGGCGTTGAAGAGGGTGGTGCGGCCCTCGGCGAGCACGGCGGCCATGATGATGTTGGCGGTGCCGGTGACGCTGGCCTCGTCGAGCAGCATGTAGCAGCCCTTGAGCTGTTTCGCCTCGGCGCGGTAGAAACCCTCCTTGGCATCGTACGTGATCCTGGCGCCGAGCCGCTCGAAGCCGTTGAAGTGGGTGTCCATGCGGCGGCGGCCGATCTTGTCGCCACCCGGACTGGGGATGTAGCCCCGGCCGAAGCGTGCCAGCGCCGGACCCGCCACCATCACACTTCCGCGCAGGCTGCCGCCCATGCGTTTGTATTCCGGGTCGAGGAAGAACTCCAGGTCCACGGTCTTCGCGGTGAAGCGGTACGAGCCCGTGCCGAGCGCCTCCACCTGCACGCCCATGGCGCGCAGCAGGTCGATGAGCTTGTTGACGTCCACGATGTCGGGCACGTTGTGGATCGTGACCGGTTCGCTGGTGAGCAGCACGGCGCAGAGGATCTGGAGGGCCTCGTTCTTGGCGCCCTGCGGCACCAGTTCACCCTTCAGGCGGCGCCCCCCTTCAATGCGGAAACTTCCCATGGCATGGCACTTCGTGCTGCGAAGCAAGCGCCTGCGGAAGGTGCTGCGCGACCGGCGCGCGGCATGCTGCTAACAACAGGGGACTGACAACACCGGGCCGGGGTGCTCAGTAGCGACCGCCCTTCTTGTTGCGGTTGCGATGGCGCTTCTTGCCCCGTTTGCGCACCTCGGCCTCATTGCGCGGGCCGCTGCGCTGGGCCTGCAGCAGGGCATCGGTGCTGGCCAGCTGCTGGTCCTCCTTGAGCTTCACGCGGCCCTTGCTGAGGTCGGCCAGGTCCTTCAGGATCACCCCGTCGGGCACCGTGTCGCGGTTCCAGGTCAGGAACTGGCGCTTCATCAGGTTGGCGATGAGGTGGGCGTACGCATCGCGCTTCTCCCCCGTCTCCAGGGCGGCGCATTGCTCGATCATGCGCTCCACCAGCTTGCCGTAGTGGCCGAAGCGGATCGGCTTCTGCGGATAGGGCACGCGCTCCGGCCTGGTCTCCAGCTCCTCGGGCGAGGGTTTCGGGAAGGGACCGTCCACCTCGAGCTTGAACTCGCTCATGATGTAGAGGTGGTCCCACAAGGTGCGGTCCGCGTTCTCGCTATTGCGCAACTGGGGGTTCAGCCGGCCGATCACCTGGATGATGGCCTTGGCCAGGCGGGTGCGCTCGGCGCGGTCATCCACGGCCATGCAGTGCTCCACCATGCGTTGCACGTGGCGGCCGTATTCGGGGATGATCAGGCGCGGACGGCGCGTGTTGTAGTCGTAGGCGACGGCGTTCATCGGTCGGAGAGGGCGGGACCGCGCCGGGCAGGTCGCACCGGGGTCCGGATCAAAGGTAGGCCAAGGCGCTGACCCGCGCATCAGGGGCCACCCACCGGCCAATGGCCGTTGCCGGGCACCACCAAGGCCTTGTGCTGCCGCCTGCCATCGTGTTCGGCGACCACGTGGTACAGGCCAGGGACCAGGTCCAGGGCATCGCGCCAGATGGGCAGGATGACGCGACCGGCGGCCCGCGGCCCGTTCCAGAGGACCGCCTTCAACCGCCCCTGTTGGTCGTGGATCGCCACATGCACGTTCGCGGTCGGATGCTCGAGGTCGAAGAACAGGAAGCTGCGGTCGGGCATCGGGTTGGGGTGCAGTTCGAAGTAGCCCGGAGCGCGTTCGTGGGCGCTCACCGGATGGACGAAGTAGGCCTCGAAGGTGAGGTTGTCGATCATCCACCCATCGCGTGCCTCGGGGATGCTGTCGCTGTGGAAGCTGAAGCGCACATAGAGGGTATCGGTCTGCACCAGCCCGGTGTTGGTCCAGCAGAACGAGGTGAAGCACCATTCCGCCCCGGTGGCGGCGCTGCCGCTGCGCCCACTGAACCCGATCTGGCCGTTGCTCAGCGTGTCGGCCTGCAGCGGTTGCCATCCGGGGCCGAAGAACTCCACCTCCAAGGGCATCAACCAATCATCGAAGGCGTTCGTCCAGGAGGTGCCATGGTCCCAGCTCACTTCCACGTAGCCCCCGTCCTGCAGCGTGTCCGTGTCGAAGGCCTGATGGAAGCTCATGAAGAACACCGGGCTCCACAGCAGGTCCTGGACAGGGGCCTTCACCAGCACGCTGCTCTGGGCATTGGCCGGGTAGGTGGCCATCGTGTCCGTGATCAGCACATTGGGCGGTGAGAACGGGTCGGCGAAAAAGGATTTCTGCGGCGGACCGACATGCCAGAGGTCGCCCTGCGCGGTGTCGATCGCCCAGAGCACGTCGTCCTGCCCACCCGGGTCGAAGTCCGTGTACACGAACTGGGCCCCGGCGAGCGTGGGGGCGATCAGGAACAGGCAAGCGTAGGGTCCGCGCATGGGGAGGGGGGTGGGGATTGGACGGGTGCACGGGCCCATCCGCTGCCCGCGAACCGATCCCGGTGTCCGGATGTTACCTTGGTCGTTCAGAACCACACCAGGACCATGCGCACGCTCATCACCCTCGGACTGGCCACCGCCGCCCTTCATCTGGGCGCCCAGGAGTTCTCCCACACCTTCGGGTCCACCAAAGCGGTGCCGGAGACCTTCAGCCTGGGCAAGTCCGGCTGTCGCGACAACATGGCGCTTGCGGCGGGCTTCCGCTACACACGACCGCTTGGCGAACGGTTCGGCCTGGGGTTCGGTGTGGCGCATGAATGGCGCCGTGCCAGCGCCGAGCAGGAGACCCAGGACGGCATCGTACCGCTCAATGAGGTGGAGGGCCGTGGTGTGCTGCTGCAGGTGATGGGGCAGTACAAGCTGTTCACCTGTGCCAGCAAATGTGGAGGCACCTTCGGCCTGATGATGGGCCCGGACGTGTCACTACCCTACCGCACCAATGCCCTGCGGTTCGATGCCAGTGGGTCCGAGCTTTCGAGCGGCCGTGTGGATGCGCCGTTCCAAGCGGGTCTGGCGCTGCGGGCCGGGGTTCGGTACGCCATCCCGTTGTGCCACAGCATGGGCTTCTTCATGGAGCCTCAGGTGATGTACAAGGCGATCTTGGACCGTACGGACGAGGCGTTCGTGGAGGGTCGCGGTGGCAGCCGGCTCGGCGACCGCCTGGGCATGGGCATGCAAGGCGGCGTATACCTCTCCCTGGCAGGAGGCTGCCCGATGAAGCAGGCCCAGGGAAACTGAGCCGGAGGTTCAGCCCTCGACCACCCGCAGTTTCGCGAACCGCAGGAGCAGTTGCTTCTGGCCCGCACTGGGGAAGAACACCGTGGCTTTCAGATCGGGTGCGCGCCCCTCGATCTTGAGCACCTTTCCGCGTCCGAACCGCTCGTGATCCACGGTCATGCCTTCGGCGAGTTCGGGCGACGGTGCGCCCAGGCTGGTGGTGGCCTCCAGCGGTGCACCGCCATCGGAGATGCGCTTCAGGTTCTTGCGTTGCGGCGGGGGCGGGGCCGGTCGGGATGAAGGAACGGGACGAGCCGGAGGTGCTGAGGGCTCGCGACCGGTCAATGGCCTCCCGCCCGCTTCGGCAGCGGGCCTGTCGAAGGCACCGGCACGGCTGGCCCAGGGCGGTGCGATGGGCCGGCGCTCGGTGAAGCCCGATGCAGCGCGGGTGTTCGCCACGGGCAGCTCCAGGTATTTGGGGTCGATCTCGTCGATGAAGCGGCTGGGTTCACCGGCGGTGAGCTGCCCCCACTTGTAGCGGCTCATGGCGTAGCTCAAGGTGGCGCGGACACGGGCCCGGGTGAGGGCCACGTAGAAAAGCCGGCGCTCCTCCTCCAGGTCGGCGCGGGTGGTCACGCTCATCTGGTTGGGGAAGAGCTCCTCCTCCAGCCCCACGATGTGCACATAGGAGAACTCCAGCCCCTTGGCACTGTGGATGGTCATCAGGCTCACGCGGTCCGTGTCGTTCGGGTCCTCGTTGTCCGCATCGGTCAGCAGCGCCACATCGATGAGGAAATCGGAAAGGGTGCGCGGCGCATCGGTGCCTTCCTGGGCATCGCTGAAGGCCTTCATGCCGGCGAGCAGTTCCTGGATGTTCTCGTACCGGCTCACCCCCTCGGGGGTCTTGTCGGCGAAGAGGTCGCTGAGCAGGCCGGTGGTGCGGGCGATGTATTCCCCCAGGGCGTGGGCGCTCTGGTCCGCGAGCATGGTGCGGAAGCTTCGGATCATCAGCACGAACTCGGCCAGGCGCTTGCGCATGCCGTCGTGCACATCGAGCTCGCCGAGGTGCGCGTTCAGCAGGTCCCACACGCTGATGGAGCGGTCGCCGGCCGCCACCATGAGCTTTTCCACGGTGGTCTGCCCGATGCCGCGCGCGGGGTAGTTGATGATGCGCTTGAGCGCCTCCTCGTCGTTGGGATTGCAGGTGAGGCGGAAGTAGGCCAGCAGGTCCTTGATCTCCTTGCGCTGATAGAAGCTGAGCCCACCATGGATGCGGTAGGGGATGTTGAGCTTGCGCAGGGCCTCCTCCATGCTCCTGCTCTGGGCGTTGGTGCGGTAGAGGATGGCGAACTCCTTGTTGGCCACCTGGCGCTGCATGCGCATCTCGAAGATGCTGTGCGCCACGAAGGCCCCCTCCTCATTGTCGCTCATGGCCCGATGCACCAGGATGGGTTCGCCCTCCGGGTTGTCGGTCCAGACCGTTTTGCGGATCTGGTCGCGGTTCTTGTCGATCACCGAGTTGGCGGCGCCGACGATGACCTTGGTGCTGCGGTAGTTCTGTTCGAGCTTGAAGAGGGTGTGGTCCGGATAGTCCTTCCGGAAGTTGAGGATGTTCTGGATGTTGGCGCCGCGGAAGGCATAGATGCTCTGGCTGTCGTCGCCGACAACGGTGAGGTTCTCGTGCCGCGCGGCCAGGGTGCGCACGATGTTGTACTGCGCCAGGTTGGTGTCCTGGTACTCGTCCACCAGGATGTACTGGAAGCGCTGCTGGTACTTCAGCATGGCGTCCGGATGGTCGCGGAAGAGCAGGTTGGTGTTGAAGAGCAGGTCGTCGAAATCCATGGCTCCGGCGCGGAAACAGCGCTCGGCGTAGGCTTTGTAGAGCTCGCCGAGCTTGGGTCGCATGGCGGCGGCATCGGCGGCCATCAGCTCGGCGTTGTTCAGGTACTCCAGGGGCCCGATGAGGTTGTTCTTGGCGATGCTGATGCGGCCGTGCACCTGGTTGGGCTTGTACAGCTTGTCATCCAGCTGCCATTCCTTGAGGATGGTCTTGATCAGCGAGCGGCTGTCGTCGGTGTCGTAGATGGTGAAGTCCTTGGGGTAGCCGAGCTTGTCGGCCTCGCTGCGCAGGATGCGGGCGAAGACGCTGTGGAAGGTGCCCATCCACAGGTTGGCGGCCTCGCCGCGCCCCACCACCTGGGCGATGCGCTCCTTCATCTCGCGGGCCGCCTTGTTGGTGAAGGTGAGGGCGAGGACGCGGAAGGCATCGACCCCCTTCACGGCGAGGAGGTGGGCGATGCGCACGGTGAGCACGCGGGTCTTGCCCGAGCCGGCACCGGCGATCACGAGGTTGGGCCCATCGGTGTGCACCACCGCGGCATGCTGCGCCTCGTTGAGTCCCTTGAGGTGTTCCATGGAGGCCCGAAAGGTAGCCCTCCGCACAGGCTTCACCGCCGGATCAGGAAGGCCACATCCAACGCGTAGAGCGTGCTGCTGCGCATCGCGGTGAGGTCCGCTCCGTGCAGCCACATCAACCCGGTGCCCCATTGACCGCGGGCGCTCAGGTCCACCCGCTTGCCGATGCGGAAGCCCGCCTGAAGGCAGGCCGAGGCGCGCAGGTAGGTGCATGCGCGCACGGCCACGCTGCGGTCCAGGAAGGTGGTCTCGGTGGCGTTTCCGTTCACCTCGTCGGTGCGGATACCGGTGGCGGTGAGGGCACCCGATCCGGCGTGCCCCAGTTCGGCGACCAGGCCGGGCCGAAGAAAGAAGCTGTTGCTGAGGAAGAGGGTCCAATAGGGTCCGCCGCCGATGGCGATCTCCAGCTGCGAGATGGAGTAGAGATACTCGACGGTGCGTGCCGTGTCGCCCAGCAGGCTGTCGGTGTGGAAGAAGAGGGTGAAGAGCCTGGGCTGGAGGGCCAGATGCATCGTCCAGCCGTGCTCACTGTTGCGACCATCGCGAAGGCGGGCCAGGGCGAAGCGCGGACCGAAGCTGCCGCCGATGGCCGTGCTGGAGTAGCCGAAGTAGTAGTCGGAGGGCTTGCCGGCGAGCGGAGGAGGGGCCTCGCGGCAGAACTGGGCGAACCGGTCGAAGCCCATGGGGCCGTGGTTCTCCAGCGTGACGCCCACGATGCCCCCGATGGCCCGCAACTTCAGGGGGCCTGTCACGGGTTCGTGCCAGAAGGAAGAGTCGGCCGGGTCCTGCGCGGAAGCGGTGCCCGCCCCGAGGAGGACGGCGAGCAGGAAAAGCGATGCGCGCGGCATGGAGCGGCCCGAGGGAGCTCCCGCGAAGGTAGCCGCTCAGCGCCCGAAGCGAAGGGCCTTCCCCGGGTAGCGGCCGCTCCTGCTCAACTGCTCCTCGATGCGCAGCAGCTGGTTGTACTTCGCGATCCGGTCGCTGCGGCTGGCGCTGCCCGTCTTGATCATGCCGCAGTTGGTGGCCACGGCCAGGTCGGCGATGGTGCTGTCCTCCGTTTCCCCGCTGCGGTGGCTCATCACGGCGGAATAGCCGGCGCGGTGGGCCATGTCCACGGCCTCCAGGGTCTCGGTCAAGGTGCCGATCTGGTTCACCTTCACGAGGATGCTGTTGGCGATGCCCTTGTCGATGCCTTCGGCGAGCCGCGCGGTGTTGGTCACGAACAGGTCGTCGCCCACCAGTTGGATGGTGGACCCCACGGCTTCAGTGAGCTTCTTCCAGCCGGCCCAGTCGTCCTCGGCCATGCCGTCCTCGATGCTCACGATGGGATAGCGCTTGCACCAGTCCTTCCAGAAGGCCACCATCTCGTCGCTGGTGAGGCTGTCGCCGGTGCTCTCCAGCACGTACCGCTTCTTCTTCGCGTCGTAGAACTCCGTGCTGGCGCAGTCGAGGGCGAGCACGATGTCCTCACCAGGGCGGTAGCCCGCCGTTTCGATGGCCTGCATCACCACCTTGAGGGCCTCCTCGTTGCTGGGCAGGTCGGGGGCGAAGCCGCCCTCATCGCCCACGTTGGTGGCCAGGCCGCGGGCCTTCAGCACGGCCTTGAGGTGGTGGAACACCTCGGCCCCCATGCGCAGCCCCTGTGCGAAGCTGGTGGCGCCGACGGGCATGATCATGAACTCCTGGACGTCCACCTTGTTGTCCGCGTGGGCACCGCCGTTGAGGATGTTCATCAGAGGCACCGGCAGGGTGCAGGCGTTCGCCCCGCCGACATAGCGGTACAGGGGCAGACCGGCCTGGCTGGCGGCGGCCTTGGCCACGGCCAGGCTCACGCCCAGGATGGCGTTGGCGCCCAGGTTGCTCTTGTTCGGCGTGCCGTCCAGGCCCATCATCGCCTTGTCGATCAAGGCCTGCTGGTCCACGGGTGCGCCGTGCAGCTCAGTGTTCAAGGTCGTGTTCACATGCTCCACGGCCTTGGTGACGCCCTTGCCGAGGTATCGCTTCTTGTCGCCGTCGCGCAGTTCCACGGCCTCGTGGGCTCCGGTACTGGCACCGCTGGGGACGGCGGCCCGGCCCATATGGCCCTCATCGGTGAACACCTCCACCTCGATGGTGGGATTGCCGCGTGAATCGAGGATCTCTCGGGCTTGGATCTTGGCGATCAGGCTCATGGGGAAAGCGGAAGGGGAAAGGCGGGGTCGGCGTGTCCTATGCGGTCTGGTGAAGGGACCTTGGTACGGGGGTATGCGCCTTCATGTTCGCCACGAAGTCGTCGAAGAGGTAGCGCGCATCGTTGGGGCCGGGGCCGGCCTCCGGATGGTGTTGCACGCTGAAGACCGGACGGTCCTTCAGCCGAATGCCTGCGATGCTGCCGTCGTTGAGGTGCACATGGGTGATCAGCACGTGCGGATGCGCCTCGGCCTGGGCACGACGGGCCACGAAGCCGTGGTTCTGGCTGGTGATCTCGTCGTGCCCGGTCACCAGGTTCTTCACCGGGTGGTTGATGCCACGATGGCCGTGATGCATCTTCTCGGTGCCGATGCCGAGGCTTTCGGCGAGCAGTTGATGCCCCAGGCAGATGCCGAACACGGGCAGGCCGCTGTCGCGGATGGCGGTCACCAGCGCTACGCTGGCGGGCATCGCAGCCGGGTCGCCCGGGCCGTTGCTCAACAGGAAACCGCCAGGCCGCCAGGCAAGCATCTCGTCCAGCGGGGTGTGCATGGGAAAGACGCGCACGAGGCAGCCCCGTTCGGTGAGGCAGCGCAGGATGTTGGTCTTCACGCCGAAGTCCACCAAGGCCACGCGATGGGGCGAGGCCGGGTCGCCGGTCTCGAAGGCCACTGGGGTGGTCACCCGGCTGCTCAGCTCCAGGCCGGCCATGGAGGGCACGGCGGCCAATCGGTCACCCAGGCGCCTGGGGTCGAGCTCTGTGCTGCTGATCAGGGCGTTCTGCGCGCCGCGGTCGCGGATGTGGCGCACCAGCCGGCGGGTATCCACCTCACTGATGCCCACGATGCCGGCCTGCCGCAGGTGGTCCTCCAGTGAGCCGGTGCCCCCGGGTCGGCTCCAGACCTCGCTGAATTTCTTGACCACCAGACCGGCGATGGTCACGCGGGCGCTCTCTTCCTCCCCGACCTTGACGCCATAGTTGCCGATGTGGGGGCTGGCCATCACCATGAGCTGACCGGTGTAGCTGGGATCGGAGAAGATCTCCTGATACCCGGTCATCCCCGTATTGAAACAGATCTCGCCGGAGGCGATGCCCTGTGCGCCGATGGCGCGGCCCTCGAACAAGGTGCCGTCCGCGAGCAACAGGACGGCCTTGGGGCGTTGGCTGACCAACATCGGGCGTCAAAGATACCGGGCCGGGCCTTCGGCCATCGGGCCTTTTGTCCACACCTGTGGGATCGGGGCCTCAGGGCAGCTGCTCCAGGCGCACGGCGGTAGGGGTCACCCCGCCGATGGTCACCAGTACCAGGTCGCGGTCATTGCGCGAACCGGTGTACTTCACCAGCCCGTCCAGGTTCACATCGGCCTGCAGGTAGCCGCTGCTCACGGCCGTGGGCGGCGTGCCACCGATGGACACGAGCACCGCATCGCGGTCGTTACCGGCACCCACGTAGCTCACCTTGCCATCAAGGGTGGCATTGCCGGTCCACAAGGTGCGCAGGAGGCCCCGCTCGCGGCGCGGATCGGTGCCGAAGCAGGCGGTGGTCGGGTCGCGCAGGTCGAGCGACAGGGTGGAGGTACCCAGATCGAGCGGGGCGGCCGACATGAGCGCCAGGTGGTTGCGATGCCTTACGGCGACATGGGCGAAGCGCGCCGGGGCCGTCATGATCAATGGCGACACCCCGTCCAGGGAGACCACCTGGCCGTTCCGTTGCAGGAGGGCGGGAGTGCGGTCGAGCAGCACGGTGGGGTCGGCCGCGTCGCGCAGTTCGATCAGGATCCAGTCCACCACGGCCTCGGGACCACTGTTGCTGAGCGCGCCCGGCGTCAGGGTGGCACCCGGACCTGCGGTGGGGGTGAGGCCCAGGGCGGAATAGGGCTCCTCCTCGGGGATCAGGCCCTGCACCCGCAGTTCGTCGCGCATCCAGCCGAGCAGCGGTTCGAAGGGACCGTCGAGCAACAGGTCCACGTTCATCTCCAGTTCATGCGGCAGCACCGTGACGGGGATGCTCGCGCACACCGTGGTGTCCAGCGCATTGGCCACCTGCAGCTCGGCGATGAAGCTGCCGGGACCGGTGAAGGTGTGCTGCACGGATGCCCCGGTGGAAGCCGGCTGTCCATCGGACCAGGACCAGGTGAAGGTGGGCGTGCCGCCCAAGGGGTCCACGGCCTGCGCGGTGAAGGACACGGTGAGCTGGGGTCCCACGCCCAGGGTCAGATCGGCCTCAGCGCTCACGCATTGGGGGCCGGAGGAGGGGGTGTGGATGATCCGCTTCACCGCGCCGGTGAACGCGGGCAGGTCGTAGTAAGAGAGGTAGAAGAGGTCGCCTCCGGGGCCGGGCAGCAGCTGCGTGCAGAAGTTGGCCTGGGTGCCTCCGTAGAGGGTGGTGTCCATGAAGGTCCCTTCGGCCACCACCGCGCCCAAGGCGTCCAGCTGGGCCCACTTCACCCAACCGCGGATGAAGTCGCCGTAGAAATAACGTCCGTTCCAGATGCCGGGGTAGTTGTTTCCGCGGTAGGTGGCCCCACCGGTGACGGCCGCGCCGAGGCCCAGGTGCGGGTACGTGATCAAAGGGTCGGTGAAGGCCGGGTCATCACAGCTGCCGTCCGGCAACCGTCCGAGCTCACCGCAGAAGGGCCATCCGAAGTTGGCACCGGGTGCGGCGAGATGCACGTCCTCCCAGGCCAGCGCGTGGTTGTTGGCGCCCACGGTGCCGATGAGGAAGCGGCCGGTCTCCGGGTCCAGATGGCCGCGAAAGGGGTTGCGAAGGCCGCTGCAGTAGATGGTCTTCAGCACCCCGTTGGCGTTCAAGGGCCCTGGTGTGGCGTCGGCGAAGGGATTGTCCTCGGGCGCTGTGCCGTCCCATCGGAAGCGGTGAAGCTTGCCGAAGGCGCTGGCCATGTCCTGTGCGTTCGCCGGGGTGTAGTCATCGCCGACGGCCAGCAGGATCGTGGTGTCCGGAAGAAAGGCAAGAGCACCACCGGTGTGGCAGCAACCCGAATAGACCGGGGTCTCCCAGATCACCGTTTCACTGGTCACCAGCGCGTTGCCTCCGAGGTGTTTGAAGGTGGACAGGCGGTTGCGTTGGCCGCCGGTCGAGCGGTACACGAACACCAGTGAATCCGTGGCGAAGAAGGGGCTGATCCAGAGGCCCACCAGGCCATGCTCGGCGCTGTTGTCCACGGGCGCCACCAGGTAGGTGGTCAGGCTCACCGGCGCCTGGTCCACCGGGGTGGTGGAGATGCGGATGAGGCCGTCCTTCTGGCCCACGAGCATGCGGCCATCGGGCAGGAAAGCGGCGGCGGTGGGGGCGTTGATGCCGCTGGCGATGGTGGTGACGGCGAAGCCGGGAGGCTGGGCGGTCGTGGCCAGGACGGTGAGGAGAAGCGGCGTAAGGAGCAGGTGTCGAAGGGGCATCGGGGCAGGCAGCGGAAGGGGGCGCAAAACTACGTTGCGGAGGAGGCGCGGCCGCCTGCACGGGACGATCATGAACATCGAACGGCGCCCATGGGCGCCGTTCGTGCATGATGCGGGGGCGAGCTGGTCACTCGGCCTTGCCCTCCTCGGTCGTGGGGCCCTCGGATGCTTTGCCTTCGGCCTTGGTGGCAGCGGCGGGACGCCGGCTGCGGCGGGTCTTCTTCACTTCGGCACCGGCGGGCTTCTCCTTGGTGTACACGGTGTTGAAGTCCACCAGTTCGATCATCGCCATCTCGCTGGCATCGCCGAGGCGGTTGCCGAGCTTGATGATGCGGGTGTAGCCGCCGGGACGTTCGGCCACCTTGGGCGCCACATCGCGGAACAGGGCGGCGGTGGCCTCCTTGTTCTGCAGGTAGGTGAACACCGTGCGGCGGTTGTGCATGCTGTCGTCCTTGCTGCGCGTGATCAGGGGCTCCACGTAGCGGCGCAGGGCACGGGCCTTGGCCAGCGTGGTGTTGATGCGCTTGTGGGCGATCAGCGAGCAGGCCAGATTGCTCAGCAGGGCGTCGCGGTGGGCCTTCTTGCGGCTCAGCGCGTTGTTCTTGTTGCCGTGTCTCATGACTCTATTCTCTTGATCGTGCAGCAGCGGGCGGTGTTGCCACCGTCGCTACCTCACTCCTTGTCCAGTTTGTACTTGCTCACGTTCATGCCGAAGCTCAGGCCCTTGTTCTCCACCAGGTCCTCCAGTTCGGTGAGGCTCTTCTTGCCGAAGTTGCGGAACTTCAACAGGTCGTTCTTGTTGTAGCTCACCAGGTCGCCGAGGGTCTCGATGTCGGCCGCCTTCAGGCAGTTGAGGGCGCGCACGCTCAGGTCCATGTCCACCAGCTTGGTCTTCAGAAGCTGGCGCATGTGAAGGCTGGTCTCGTCGAACTCCTCCTCCTGCACGCGCTCCTCGATCTCCAGGCTGATGCGCTCATCGCTGAAAAGCATGAAGTGGTGGATGAGGATCTTGGCGGCCTCCTGGAGGGCGTTCTTCGGGGTGATGGAACCGTCGGTGACCACCTCGATGGTGAGCTTCTCGTAGTCGGTCTTCTGCTCCACACGGGTGTTCTCCACGGTGTACTTCACGTTCTTGATGGGCGTGAAGACGCTGTCGATGAAGATGGTGCCCACGGGCGCGGTGCCGGTCTTGTTCTCGTCGGCGGGCACGTATCCGCGGCCCTTTCCGATGGTGAGCTCGATGGTGAGCTTCACGGAGGGCTCCATATGGCAGATCACATGCTCGGGGTTGAGCACCTGGAATCCGGTGGTGTGCTTGCCGATGTCGCCCGCGGTGAAGGCCTCCTTGCCGGTGATGGTGAAGGACACCTTCTCGGTGCTGACGTCCTCCAGCTGGCGGCGGAAGCGCACCTGCTTGAGGTTGAGCACGATCTCGGTGACGTCCTCGATGACGCCCTTGACGGTGCTGAACTCGTGGTCCACACCGTCGATGCGGATGGCCGTGATGGCATGTCCTTCGAGACTGCTGAGCAGGATGCGGCGCAGGGCGTTGCCGATGGTGATGCCGTAGCCGGGCTCCAGGGGGCGGAACTCGAAGGAACCGCGCTGGTCGTCACTTTCGATCATCACGACCTTGTCTGGCCGCTGGAAATCAAGGATGGGCATGGTGTGTCCGTTCGGTTTGGGGGAGGTTCTTACTTGGAGTACAGTTCCACGATGAGCTGTTCGCGGATGTTCTCCGGGATCTGGGCGCGCTCGGGCATCGCGATGAGCTTGCCGGAGAGGGTGGAGGGGTTCCACTCGAGCCAGTCGAAGCGCTTGTGCGCGGAGGACACGCTGTTGGTGATGGCCTCCAGGCTCCTGCTCTTCTCGCGCACGGCCACGCTCTGGCCGGGGCGCAGGGAATAGCTGGGCACGTTCACCACCTGTTGGTCAACCGTGATGTGGCCGTGGCTCACCAGCTGGCGGGCGGCGCGGCGGGTGGGGGCGATGCCCAGGCGGTACACGGTGTTGTCGAGACGGGCCTCGCAGAGCTGCAGCAGGGTCTCACCCGTGATGCCCTTCTTGCTCGCGGCCACCCCGAACATCTTCTGGAACTGGCGCTCCAGGATGCCGTAGGTGTACTTCGCCTTCTGCTTCTCGGCGAGCTGGAGGGCGTACTCGCTCTCTTTCTTGCGGCGCTTGGTCGGTCCGTGCTGCCCTGGGCTGTACGGCTTGCGCTCCATCCACTTGTCCTCACCGTAGATGGGTTCCTTGAACTTGCGCGCGATCTTGGTCTGTGGTCCGGTGTAACGTGCCATCTTTCTTTGTTTTGGGTGCGGCCTTGGTTTTCCCGCACCAACACCGGGGCGCCCGTCCGCGCCCCTACAGGTTGTGGTTATCGATCAAACACGGCGTTTCTTGGGTGGACGGCAGCCGTTGTGGGGCATGGGGGTGATGTCCACGATCTCGGTGACCTCCACACCGCTGTTGTGCAGAGCGCGGATGGCGCTTTCGCGTCCGCCGCCCGGTCCCTTGACGAACACCTTCACCTTCCGCAGGCCCAGTTCGAAGGCTTCGCGAGCGGCCTCCTCGGCGCTCACCTGGCCGGCGTAGGGGGTGTTCTTCTTGCTGCCGCGGAAGCCCTGTTTGCCGGCGCTCGACCAGCTGATCACCTCGCCCTTGTTGTTGGTGAGGCTCACGATGATGTTGTTGAACGTGGCGTGGATGTGGGCCTGTCCGAAGGCCTCCACATGCACGTTCTTCTTCTTCTTCTTGCCGGCGGCGGCGCCTTTGTCCTGCTGCTTTGCCATTGTCGTGTTCGATTGGTCGGGGTACTGACCCTTGTCGCCCAGGTCGGGCGAGGCATGCCTCGCCCCTTACTTGGTCGCTTTCTTCTTGTTGGCCACGGTCTTGCGCTTGCCCTTGCGGGTGCGGCTGTTGGTGCGGGTGCGCTGGCCGCGCACGGGCAGGCCGCTGCGGTGGCGCAGGCCTCTGTAGCTGCCGATGTCCATCAGGCGCTTGATGCTGAGCTGCACCTCACTGCGCAGGGCACCCTCCACCTTGATGTTGTCGTTGATGAACTGGCGGATGCGCGACTGCTCATCGTCGCTCCATTCCTCCACCTGCTTGTCGGGGTCGACCTCCGCGTTGCGGAGGATCTCCAGCGCGCGGCTGCGCCCGATGCCGTAGATGTAGGTGAGCCCGATGGCCCCGCGTTTGTGCTTGGGTAGGTCGATGCCTGCGATACGTGCCATGGTGGTGCGGTTATCAGCCCTGACGCTGCTTGAACTTCGGGTTCTTCTTGTTGATCACATAGAGGCGCCCCTTGCGGCGGACGATCTTGCAGTCCGCCGAGCGCTTCTTAAGGGAGGTCCTGACCTTCATCGGATGGGTGCTTAGCTCTTGTAACGGAAGGTGATCCGGCCTTTGCTGAGGTCGTAGGGGCTCATCTCCACCTTGACCTTGTCGCCGGGGAGGATCCGGATGTAGTGCATGCGCATCTTGCCGCTGATGTGGGCCGTGATCACGTGGCCGTTCTCCAGCTCCACGCGGAACATGGCATTGCTCAGCGCCTCCTTGATGACGCCATCCTGCTCGATGTTCCCCGTCTTGCTCATGCCTTCGTCCGTTCTTCCGTTCCCTGTACTCGTTGTCGTTCGTTCGTTCTCCTGTTCTTATCCGTTCACCTTCGCCTCCACCAGCTTCACGAATGCGTCTCCCTTGGCCTCCAGCACCGCTTCGATGGCGCTGAAACTTGAGAGGACCTCCGCCTGCCCGGGCCTCACGGCCACGGTGTGCTCGAAGTGGGCGCTGGGCCGTCCGTCCTGTGTGACGATCGTCCAGCCATCATCCAACTGGTGCACCTCCTTGGTGCCCATGTTGATCATCGGTTCGATGGCGATCACCATGCCGGCGCGCAACTGCACGCCATGGCCGCGGCGCCCATAGTTCGGTACTTCCGGGGCTTCGTGCAGCTTCTCGCCCACCCCATGTCCCACCAGCTCGCGCACCACGCCATACCCGTTGGTCTCCGCGTGATGCTGGACGGCGTACCCGAGGTCGCCCGTGCGGCGGCCGTCCACCGCCTGGGCGATGCCCAGTTGCAGGCATTCCTGGGTGACGCGCAACAGCCGCATCGCGGCAGGGTCCACCTCGCCGATGGCGAAGGTGTAGGCGCTGTCGCCGTAGAAGCCGTTCATCAGCACGCCGCAGTCCACGCTGGCGAGGTCGCCCTCGCGCAGCACGCGGTCGCCCGGCAATCCGTGCACCACTTCCTGGTTCACGCTGATGAGCAGCGTGCTGGGGCAGCCGTACAGGCCCTTGAAGCCGGGCACGGCGCCGTGGTCGCGGATGAATGTCTCCGCCAGCCGGTCCAGATCGCCGGTGCGGACCCCCGGTCCGATGTTCCTGGCCACTTCGGCCAAGGTCCTCCCAACAAGCAAAGAACTCTCCCTTACCAGTGCGATCTCGGCATCGCTTCGCAGGTTCACGGTCTTCGCCATGACCTACCCCGCCATGCCATAGGCCGCGTTCGTCCGTCCCTTGATCCGACCTGTTTTCATCAGGCCGTCGTAGTGTCTCATCAACAGGTGGCTTTCGATCTGCTGGAGGGTGTCCAGGAGCACGCCCACCATGATCAGCAGTGAGGTTCCACCGAAGAACTGCGCGAAGCCCTGCTTCACGCCGGCCATCTGCGCGAAGGCGGGCAGGATGGCCACCAGGCCCAGGAAGATGGCTCCGGGCAGGGTGATGCGGCTGAGCAGTTCGTCGATGTGGTCAGCGGTCTGCTTGCCGGGCTTCACCCCGGGGATGAAGCCGCCGTTGCGCTTCATGTCATCGGCGAGCTGCACGGGGTTCACGGTGATGGCGGTGTAGAAGTAGGTGAAGATCACCACCATGAACATGAGCATCAGATTGTAGAAGAGGCCCTGGGCGTTGGCGATGGAGATGAGCCATTGGGGGGGCTCCTCGAAGGCCTGTGCCACGTACATCGGGATCAGCACGATGGCCTGGGCGAAGATGATCGGCATCACCCCCGCCGCGTTCACCTTGAGGGGGATGTAGTTGCGCACACCTCCGTACTGCTTGTTGCCCTGCACGCGCTTGGCGAACTGCACGGGGATCCGCCGGGTGCCCTGCACGAGCAGGATGCAGCCGGCGATGATGAGCACCCAGATGACCACCTCCACCAGGAGCAGGACGAGACCACCGCCCCCGGGGCCCATGCGGCCCACCACCTCCTGGGCGAAGCTCTGCGGGAACTCGGCCAGGATGCCGATCATGATGATCAACGAGATGCCGTTGCCCAGACCGCGCTCGGTGATCCGCTCACCGAGCCACATCACGAAGAGGGTGCTGCAGGTCAGGATCACGATGCTGGTGAAGAGCCAGAACTGGCTGTCGGGCCGGGCGTCGGCATCGATGGTGGCGTAGATGTAGCCGGGTGCCTGGAAGATGCAGATGAGGATGGTGAGGTAGCGGGTGTACTGGTTGAGCCTGCGACGTCCGCTCTCCTCGCGCTGCATCTTCTGCACGGCGGGCACGGCGATGCCCATGAGCTGCATGATGATGCTGGCGCTGATGTAGGGCATGATGCCCAGGGCGAAGATGCTGGCCCGTGTGAAGGCGCCACCGGTGAAGATCGAGAGGATCTCCACGATGCCACCGCCTCCGGTGGAGGCCGAGGCCATCTTCAGGCTGTCCACGCCGGGCAACACGATGTAGCTGCCGATGCGGTAGACCAACAGCAGACCCAGGGTGATGAGGATGCGCGTGCGCAGTTCCTCGATCCGCCAGATGTTCTTGATCGTGTCGACCAGGTTCTTCATCGCTTATGCCTGCTTCTCCTTCCGCTCGATGATGGTGGCCTTGCCGCCGAGGGCCTCGATGGCGGCGCGCGCACTGGCGCTGAACGCGTGCGCGGTGACGTCCAGGGCGCCCTTGAGCGCACCGCGGCCGAGCACCTTCAGCTTGTCGTTCTTGGCGATGAGGCCGTTGGTGTAAAGCACCGTGGGGTCAACGACCTTCAGGCCCTGGGTCTCCACCAGCATCTGCAGGGCGTCCAGATTGATGCCCTTGTACTCCACGCGGGTGGGGTTGGTGAATCCGAACTTGGGCACACGGCGCACGAGGGGCATCTGGCCGCCCTCGAACCCGCGCTTGCGGCTGTAGCCGGCGCGGCTCTGTGCGCCCTTGTGGCCCTTGGTGGAGGTGCCGCCCCGCTTGCTGCCTTCGCCGCGGCCGATGCGCTTCTCCTTCTTGGTGGCCCCTTTGGCGGGCTTCAATTGACTGAGGTCCATGGTGTCTCTCGGGTTCGTTCGGTTCAGGCCTTTTCCTCGACCGTCACCAGATGGTTCACTTTCGCCACCATGCCGCGGATCTGCGGGGTGGCCTCCAGTTCGGCGCGCTTGCCGATGCGGCCCAGGCCGAGGGCCTTGAGGGTGGCCTTCTGCCGGGCGGGGCACTTGATCTGGCTGCCGGTCTGGATGATGATGATCTTGCTCATGGGGGTCGCCCGGGGCGTTCGTTATCCGTTGAACACTTTCTCGACCTTCACCCCGCGCATCTGCGCCACGGTGTTGGCATCGCGCATGTCGGTGAGGGCCTTGATGGTGGCCTTCACCACGTTGTGGGGGTTGCTGGAGCCCTTGCTCTTGGCCAGCACGTCCGTGATGCCCACGCTCTCCAGCACGGCGCGCATGGCACCCCCGGCGATCACGCCGGTACCATGGGCGGCAGGCTTCAGGAGCACCTCGGCGCCGGCGAACTTGCCCTCCTGGGAGTGGGGGATGGTGCCTTTTCGCACGGGCACCTTCACGAGGTTCTTCTTGGCGTCGTCGATGCCCTTGGCGATGGCCTCCTGCACCTCCTTGGCCTTGCCCAGGCCGTGGCCCACCACACCGTTCTCGTTGCCCACCACGACGATGGCGGCGAAGGTGAAGGTGCGGCCACCCTTGGTCACCTTGGTCACGCGGTTCAGCGCCACGAGCCGGTCCTTCAGCTCCAGGTCGCTGCTGCGCACTTTCTTGACGTTAGCTCCTTCCATCGGTGATCAGAATTGGAGACCGGCCTCGCGGGCGGCTTCGGCCAGGGCTTTCACCCGGCCATGGTACACGTAACCGTTGCGGTCGAAGACGACCTCGGAGATGCCGGCGGCCTTGGCCTTCTCGGCGATGGCCATGCCCACCATGCGGGCCTGTTCCACACCGGCGGCGCCGTGGGCCTTCTTGTCCTTGAGCGAAGAGGCGCTGACCAGGGTGCGGCCCGCCTCGTCGCTGATGATCTGTGCGTAGATGTCCACATTGCTGCGGAACACCGAGAGACGGGGGCGCGCGTCGGTGCCTCGCACCTTGCGGCGCACGCGTTCGCGGATGTGGGCCCTGCGTTCGTTGCGTTGGTATGCCATGGCTCTGCTTATTTGCCTGCGGCTTTACCGGCCTTGCGGCGGACCTCCTCGCCCACGAAACGCACACCCTTGCCCTTGTAGGGTTCCGGCTTGCGCAGTGAGCGGATCTTGGCGGCCACCTGGCCGATGAGCTGTTTGTCCGCGCTCTCCAGGCGGATGATGGGGTTCTTGCCCTTCTCCTGTGCGGCGCTCACCTTCACCTCGGCGGGCAGTTCAAAGGTCACCTGGTGGCTGAAGCCCAGCGCGAGCTGGAGCTGCTGCCCCTTGGCGGTGGCGCGGTAGCCCACGCCCACCAGTTCCTGTTCGATCACGTAGCCCTCGCTCACGCCCTTCACCATGTTGGCGATGAGCGCACGGTAAAGGCCGTGCTTGGCGCGGTGGGGTTTGGCGTCGCTGGGACGGGCCACGGTCACCGTGCCGTTGTCGTTCTTCACGGCGATGGCCGGGTCGACCACCTGCTCGAGGGTGCCCTTGGGACCCTTGACGATGATCTTGTTCTTGTCGCTGATGCTGATCTCCACCCCCTTGGGCAGGCTGATCGGCGCTTTTCCGATGCGTGACATGGCTTCTCGTGGGATTAGCTCACGGTGCAGATCACCTCACCACCCACGCCGAGGCTGCGGGCCTCCTTGTCGGTGACGACACCCTTGCTGGTGCTGATGATGGCCACGCCGAGGCCGTTCATCACGCGGGGGAGCTCCTCCACGTGGGCGTACTGGCGCAGACCGGGGCTGCTGACACGGCGGAGCTCCTGGATGGCGTTCTGCCGCGTCTGCGGGTTGTACTTGAGGGCGATCTTGATGATGCCCTGCTTGCCGTCGTCCTCCAGCTTGTAGGACAGGATGTAGCCCTTGTCGTAGAGGATGCGCGTGATGTCCTTCTTGAGGCCGGACGCGGGCACCTCCACCACTTTCTTGCGCGCCAGGATGGCGTTGCGCAGACGGGTCAGGTAATCGGCGATGGGATCGGTGGTCATGGTCGATCGATGCGTTGACTTACCAGCTGGACTTGGTGACGCCGGGGATCTTGCCCTCCAGGGCCATCATGCGCAGCATGTAGCGCGAGATGCCGAAGAGGCGCACATAGCCCTTGGGGCGGCCGGTGATCTGGCAGCGGTTGTGCATGCGCACGTAGCTGGAGTTGGCGGGCAGCTGCTGGAGCTTGTCCCAATCGCCGGCGGCCTTGAGGGCGGCGCGCTTGGCGGCGTACTTCTCCACCATGCGCTTGCGCTTGCGCTCGCGGGCCTTCATGCTTTCCTTGGCCATGGTCTGGTCGGTGTCTGGTCGGTTATTTCTTGTCGGCGAACGGGAACCCGAACTCGCGCAGAAGGGCCTTGGCCTCGGCGTCGGTGCGGGCGGTGGTCACGAACGTGATGTCCATGCCGCGGATCTTGGCCACCTTGTCGATGTCGATCTCCGGAAAGATGATCTGCTCCTTCACTCCGAAGGTGAAGTTGCCGCGTCCGTCGAATCCCTTGGCGGGCACGCCACGGAAGTCGCGGGTGCGGGGAAGGGCCACGGCGATGAGGCGGTCCAAGAACTCGTACATCTTGTCGCCGCGCAGGGTGACGCGGGCGCCGATGGGCATGCCGCGGCGCAGCTTGAAGTTGCTGATGTCCTTCTTGGAGACGGTGGGCACGGCCTTCTGGCCGCTGATGGTGGTCATCTCCACCACGGCGTTGTCCACGATCTTCTTGTCGCCGACCGCATCGCCCAGGCCCTGGTTGAGGTTGATCTTCACCAGGCGGGGCACCTGCATGGAGCTCTTGTAATTGAACTCCTTCTGCAGGGCGGGGGCCACCTCCTTGACGTACTTGGCTTTGAGCCGGGGGCTGTAGGTGCTCATCACTTGGCGGCTGATCTCTTGGTCTTCACGTAGCGTTCCAGCTTGCCCTCCTTGGTGAGGCGGCGCCCCACGCGGCCGGGCAGGCCGCTCTTGGCGTCGATCAGCATGAGGTTGCTCAGGTGGATCGGGCCCTCCTTGTCCACGATGCCGCCCTGGGGGTTGGCGGTGGTGGGCTTGGAGTGCTTCTTATTGATGTTGAGGCCTTCCACGAGGGCGGCGTTGCGTTCGCGCATCACTTCCAGCACGCGGCCTTCCTTGCCGCGGTCCTCGCCGGCGATCACCTTCACCAGGTCGCCTTTCTTGATGTGTGTCTTCTTCTGCATGGCGCGGTGTGGGTCAGAGCACCTCGGGTGCCAGGGAGATGATCTTCATGAACTTCTTCTCGCGCAGTTCCTTGGCCACGGGGCCGAAGATGCGGGTGCCCTTCATCTCGCCGGCGGCGTCCAGCAGCACCACCGCATTGTCGTCGAAGCGGATGTAGCTGCCGTCCTTGCGGCGCAGTTCCTTGCGGGTGCGCACCACCACCGCTTTGTGCACGGTGCCCTTCTTGGCGCTGCCGTTGGGCATGGCGTCCTTGATGGACACCACGACGGTGTCACCGATGCGCGCATAGCGGCGGGCCGTGCCGCCGAGCACACGGATCACGAGCACCTCCTTGGCGCCGCTGTTGTCGGCCACGTTGAGCCTGGATTCCTGTTGGATCATCGTTCGGGTGCGTTACTTGGCGCGTTCGACCACCTCCACCACGCGCCAGCACTTGTTCTTGCTGATGGGGCGGGTCTCCATGATGCGCACGGTGTCACCGATGTGGGCCTCCTGCTTCTCGTCGTGCGCCATGAACTTGCTGCTGCGCTTGACGAACTTGCCGTACTTGGGGTGCATCACGCGGCGCTCGACGGTCACCACCACGCTCTTGTCCATCTTGTCGCTGGTGACGATGCCGATGCGTTCCTTCCTGAGGTTGCGTTCCATGGCTTAGTTCGATTTGGCGTTCAGTTCGCGGGCGCGCAGCTCGGTGAGCACGCGGGCCACTTCGCGGCGGCGGCTGCGCAGGAGCATGGGGTTCTCCACGGGGCTCACGGCGTGGTCGAAGCGGAGCTTGGCCAGTGCGCTGCGTTCCTCCTGCAGCTTGTCCTGCAGTTCCTGGACGGTAAGGTCCCTGAGGGTGGTGCCTTTCTTCTTCATGGCTTCGCTTATTGGCCGTCGTAGTCCTCGCGCACGACGAACTTGGTCTTGATGGGCAGCTTCTGGGCCGCCAGGCGCAGGGCCTCCTTGGCGGTGGCCATCGGCACACCGTCGGCCTCGAAGATGATGCGTCCGGCGTGCACCACGGCCACCCAATGGTCCAGGGCGCCTTTGCCCTTACCCATGCGCACCTCGGCGGGCTTGGCGGTCACGGGCTTGTCCGGGAACACCTTGATCCACACCTGGCCTTCGCGCTTCATGTGGCGGGTGAGGGCCACACGGGCGGCCTCGATCTGGCGGCTGGTGAGCCACACGCTTTCCATGGCCTTCAGGCCGAAGGAGCCCAGGCTCACGCGGTGTCCGCGCTGGGCCACGCCCTTCATGCGGCCCTTGTGCATATTGCGGCGCTTGCTGCGCTTCGGTTGCAACATGGCGATCAGTTGTTACTGCGGTTACCTCCTCCACGACGCTCTCCACCCGGCCGGCGGTCACCACCGCCACCGCGACGCTCACCGCCACCGCGGCGTTCGCCCATGGGCCGCGGACCGCCCGGGCCCTTGGCGCCCTTCTGCTGGCCCACGTTGGGGCTCAGGTCGCGCTTGCCGAAGACCTCACCACGGCAGATCCAGCACTTCACCCCGATGCGACCCATCTTGGTGTGCGCCTCGCTGATGGCGAAGTCGATGTCGGCGCGCAGGGTGTGCAGGGGCACACGGCCCTCGCGGTAGCTCTCGGTGCGCGCGATCTCGGCCCCGTTGAGGCGGCCGGCGACGGTGAGCTTGATGCCCTCGGCGCCCATGCGCATGGTGCTGGCCACGGCCATCTTCATGGCGCGGCGGAAGCTGATGCGGCCTTCAAGCTGGCGGGCGATGCTGTCGGCCACGAGCTTGGCGTCGAGCTCCGGGCGCTTGATCTCGAAGATGTTGAGCTGGACGTCCTTGCCGGTGAACTTCTTGAGCTCCTCGCGCAGCTTGTCCACCTCGGCGCCGCCCTTGCCGATGATCACGCCGGGGCGGGCGGTGTTGATGGTGACGGTGACGAGCTTCAGGGTGCGCTCGATGATGATCTTGCTGACACTGGCCTTCTTCAGGCGGGTGATGAGGTACTGGCGGATGCGCTCGTCCTCGACGATCTTGTCGACGTAGTTGTCGCCGCCGTACCAATTGCTGTCCCAGCCCTTGATGTAGCCGAGGCGGGAGCCGGTCGGGTGTGCTTTCTGTCCCATGGTCCGAGGGTACGGTCTTAGTTGTTGGCGGTGTCGACGATGAGCGTGACGTGGTTCGAGCGCTTCTTCATGCGGTAGGCACGTCCCTGCGGGGCGGGCAGCATGCGCTTCAGGCCACGGGCCTCGTCCACCATGATGCTGCGCACGATCAGCCCGGCCTCGTCGGCGCGCTGACCCTCGTGCTTGGCCTCCCAGTTGGCGATGGCGCTCCGCAGCAGCTTGTACATCGGCTTGCTGGCATGGCGGGTGCTGAACTGCAGGATGCTCAGCGCCTTTTCCACGCCGAGGCCGCGGATGTTGTCGGCCACCTGGCGCATGCGGCGGGGGCTGGTGGGCACGTTCCGCAGGCGGGCGATGGCCACTTCCTTCATGGCCTCCTTGCGCTTATCGGCGCTCAGTTTCTTACGCTGTCCCATGGGCTATCACTGCTTCTTGTTGCCGGAGTGGCCGCGGAACGTGCGGGTGGGGGCGAACTCGCCCAGCTTGTGGCCCACCATGTTCTCGGTCACGTACACGGGGATGAACTTGTTGCCGTTGTGCACCGCGAGCGTCAGGCCGACGAACTCGGGGGTGATGGTGCTGGCGCGCGACCAGGTCTTCAGCACGGCCTTCTTGCCGGACTTCTGCATGTCGGTGACGCGCTTCGCCAGTTTGTAGTGGACGAACGGCGGTTTCTTGAGGGAGCGGCTCATGACTGGCTATCAGATCGAGGCGGCCTTGCTGTTGCGGCGCGCGATGATGAACTTGCTCGTGGTGCGCTTGGGGTGGCGCGTCTTCTTGCCCTTGGCCAGCAGGCCCTTGCGGCTGCGGGGGTGACCGCCGGAGGCACGACCCTCCCCACCACCCATGGGGTGGTCCACCGGGTTCATGGCCACCGCACGGGTGCGGGGACGCCGGCCCTGCCAGCGGCTTCGACCGGCCTTGCCGCTCTTCTGCAGCATGTGTTCGGCGTTGCTCACGGTGCCCACGGTGGCCAGGCAATCGCAGAGCACCATGCGGAGCTCGCCGCTGGGCATCTTCAAGGTGGCGTAGCGGCCCTCACGCGCGCTCAGCTGGGCGAAGGTGCCGGCGCTGCGCGCCAGTGCACCGCCCTTGCCGGGCTGCAGTTCCACGTTGTGCACAAGGGTGCCCAGCGGGATCTCGGCCAGGGGCAGGGTGTTGCCCACTTCGGGGGCCACGCCCTTGCCGCTCAGCACCTGCTGGCCCACCTTCAGGCCGGTGGGGGCGAGCATGTACCGCTTCTCGCCATCGGCGTAGACCAGCAGGGCGATGCGGGCGCTGCGGTTGGGGTCGTACTCGATGGTGCGCACCGTGGCGGGGATGCCGTGCTTGTTGCGCTTGAGGTCGACCGTGCGGAAACGCTGCTTGTGACCGCCGCCGATGTAGCGCATGGTCATCTTGCCCTGATTGTTGCGGCCGCCGCTCTTGTTGCGGCCCGTGGTCAGGCTGGGCTCGGGAACGTTCGTGGTGACGCCCTCGAAATCGGTGATCACCCGGTGGCGGGTGCCGGGGGTGACGGGGTTCAGCTTGCGGATGCCCATGGGTCGTTCGGTGCTGCGGGATCAGATGCTGCTGTACAGGTCGATGGTCTCGCCGGCCTTGAGGGTGACGATGGCCTTCTTGTAGGAGGCGCTGGACCCGCGCAGGATGTTGGTCTTGGTGTAGCGGGTGCGGTGCTTGCCGCGCACGATCATGGTGCGCACGCTGTCCACCTCCACGCCGTATTGCTTTTTCACCGCGTCGCGGATCTGGAGCTTGTTGCTGTCGCGGGCCACCACGAAGCCGTAGCGGTTCTCCTTCTCGCCTTGGGCGGTCATCTTCTCCGTGATGATCGGTCGGATGAGGATCTGGCTCATGGCTTACTTGGTGAGGGTGGCCTCCAGGGCGGCGATCGCGTCCTTCACGATCAGCACCTTGTTGGCGTTCATGATGTCGTAGGTGTTCACCTCGCTGGCGGTGACCACGCGGGCGCCCTGGATGTTGCGCGCGCTGAGCAGCACGTTCTCGTCCTTGGTGGGCAGCACCACGAGGGCCTTGCGGTCGTTGAGGCTGAAGGCCTTGAGCATGCCGGCGAAGGCGCTGGTCTTGGGGGCCTTGATGCCGGTGCCGTCGAGCACGGCGATGGCGCCGTCCTTGGCCTTGTAGGTGAGGGCGCTGCGACGGGCAAGGTCCTTCACCTTCTTGTTGAGCTTGAAGGAATAGTCGCGCGGTTTGGGGCCGAACACCCGGGCGCCGCCCTTGAACAGCGGGCTCTTGATGGAGCCCTTGCGGCTGCCGCCGGTGCCCTTCTGGCGGTGCAGCTTCTTGGTGCTGCCGCTCACCTCGCTCTTCTCCAAGGTCTTGTGGGTGCCCTGGCGCTTGTTCGCCAGGTGCTGCTTCACGTCCAGCCAGATGGCGTGGTCGTTGGGCTCCACGGCGAAGACCGCGTCGTTGAGCTTGGCCTTCTTGCCGGTGGCCTTGCCGTCGGTGCTGTAGATCTCGAGCTCCATCTTACTTCCAGATGATCACCATGCTGCCCTTGGCACCGGGGATGGCGCCACGCAGCACGAGGAGGTTCTTGTCCTTGTCGATCTTCACCACCTTGAGGTTCTCGGTGGTGTACTGCTCACCGCCCTTGCGGCCGGCCATGCGCAGTCCCTTGAACACGCGGGCGGGGTAGGAGCTTCCACCCAGCGAACCCGGGGCGCGGCTGCGGTCGTGCTGACCGTGAGTGGTCTCGCCCACGCCGTTGAAGCCGTGGCGCTTCACCACCCCTTGGAAGCCCTTGCCCTTGCTCTTGCCCGTCACGCTCACGAAGGTGCCTTCCTCGAAGAGGTCGACGCCGACGGTGTCGCCGAGCTTGAGGTCCTGCTCGAACTCCTTGAACTCGTGGGCTTTCACCTTGGGAGTGGTGCCGGCCTTCTTGTAGTGGCCGCTCAGGGCCTTGGTGGCGTTCTTCTCGCCGCGCTCACCGTAGGCGAGCTGCACGGCCTCATAGCCGTCCTTCTCGGTGGTCCGCACCTGGGTCACCACGCAGGGACCTGCCTCGATCACGGTGCAGCCCACGAGCTGCCCGTCCGTGTCGTACAGGCTGGTCATTCCGATCTTCTTGCCGATCAAGCCGCTCATTGTGCAGTTCGTTTACTCGGTCAGACCTTGATCTCCACGTCCACGCCGCTGGGGAGCTCCAGTTTCATCAGGGCATCGATCGTCTTGCTCGACGAGCTGTAGATGTCCATCAGGCGCTTGTAGCTGCAGAGCTGGAACTGTTCGCGGGCCTTCTTGTTGACGTGCGGGCTGCGCAGCACGGTGAAGATGCGCTTGTGGGTGGGCAGGGGGATGGGACCGCTCACCACGGCGCCCGTGCTCTTCACGGTCTTCACGATCTTCTCGGCGCTCTTGTCGACGAGGTTGTGATCGTAGGACCTCAGCTTGATGCGGATCTTTTGGGTCATCGCAGTTGGGGGGTCAGGCGGACACTTTGCCACGCACCTTGGCCAGCACGGCCTCGGCGACGTTGTTGGGGGCTTGCTGGTAGTGGCTGAACTCCATCGTGCTGCTGGCGCGGCCGGAGCTCAGGGTGCGGAGGCTGGTGACGTAGCCGAACATCTCGCTCAGGGGCACCTTGCCCTTGATGGCCTTGGCGCCGGAGCGGTCCTCCATGCCCTCGATGGTGCCGCGGCGACGGTTGAGGTCACCCACGATATCGCCCATGTTCTCCTCGGGTGTCACCACCTCGATCTTCATGATGGGCTCCATCAGCACGGGCTTGCACTTGGGCACGGCCTCGCGGAAGGCGCTCTTGGCGCAGATCTCGAAGCTCAGTGCGTCGGAGTCCACGTTGTGGAACGAACCGTCGTACAGCGTCACCTTCAGGCTCTCCATGGGATAGCCGGCGAGCACGCCGTTCTGCAGACTGGCCTTGAAGCCCTTTTCCACGGCGGGGATGAACTCCTTGGGGATGGAGCCGCCCTTGATCTCGTCGATGAACTCCAGCCCGGTCTTCTCCTGATCGGTCTGGGGCTCGATGCGCACGTGGATGTCAGCGAATTTTCCGCGGCCGCCGGTCTGCTTCTTGTACACCTCGCGGTGCTCCACGAAGCCGCTGATGGCCTCCTTGTACTTCACCTGGGGCGCGCCCTGATTGCACTCGACCTTGAACTCGCGCTTCATGCGGTCCACGATGATCTCCAGGTGCAGTTCGCCCATGCCGCTGATCACGGTCTGACCGGTCTCGTCGTCGGTGTGAACGCGGAAGGTGGGGTCCTCCTCGGCCAGCTTGTACAGGGCGGTCCCCATCTTGTCCATATCGGCCTGGCTCTTGGGCTCCACGGCGATGCCGATCACAGGCTCCGGGAAGCTCATGCTCTCCAGCACGATCGGGTTGTTCTCATCGCACAGCGTATCGCCGGTGCGGATGTCCTTGAAGCCGACCGCCGCGCCGATGTCGCCCGCTTCGATCACCTCCACGGGGTTCTGCTTGTTGGCGTGCATCTGGAAGATGCGGCTGATGCGCTCCTTGTTGCCGGTGCGCATGTTCTTGACATAGCTGCCGGCGGGCACCGCGCCGCTGTAGCAGCGGAAGAAGGCCAGTCGGCCCACGTAGGGGTCGGTGGCGATCTTGAAGGCCAGGCTGGCCATGGGCTCCTTGGCGTCAGGGCGCCGCACCAGCTCCTCGCCCGTGTCCGGGTTGGTGCCGGTGACGGCCGCGATGTCCACCGGGCTGGGCAGGTAGGCCATCACGGCATCGAGCATGGTCTGCACGCCCTTGTTCTTGAAGGCGCTGCCGCAGAGCACCGGAGTGATGCTCATGTTGATGGTGCTGATGCGCACCGCGTTCATGATCTCGGCCTCGGTGAGGCTGTCGGGGTCGGCGAAGTACTTCTCCATCAACTTGTCGTCGCTTTCAGCGACGGCCTCGATGAGCTTGTCACGCCACTCCTTCACGGTGTCGACCAGGTCGGCGGGGATGGGCACCTCGCTCCAGGTCATGCCCTGGTCGGCCTCGTTCCACACCATGCCACGGTTGTTGATCAGGTCCACCACCCCTTTGAAGTCCGCCTCGGCCCCGATGGGCACCTGCAGGGGAACGGGGTTGGCTCCGAGGCGCTCGCGGATCTGCTTCACCACGGTGAAGAAGTCCGCACCGCTCCGATCCATCTTGTTGACGAAGGCCAGACGGGGCACCTGGTACTTGTTGGCCTGGCGCCATACGGTCTCGCTCTGGGGCTCCACGCCGCCCACGGCGCAGAAGAGGGCCACGGCACCGTCGAGCACGCGCAGGCTGCGCTCCACCTCCACGGTGAAGTCCACGTGGCCCGGGGTGTCGATCAGGTTGATCTTGTACTTCTCGCCGCGGTAGTTCCAGCTGGTGGTGGTGGCGGCGCTGGTGATGGTGATGCCGCGCTCCTGTTCCTGCTCCATCCAGTCCATGGTGGCGGCCCCGTCATGCACCTCGCCGATCTTGTGGACCAGGCCGGTGTAGTACAGGATGCGCTCGGACGTGGTGGTCTTGCCGGCATCGATGTGCGCCATGATGCCGATGTTGCGCGTGTATTTGAGGTCGCGGGCCATGTGGCTGTGCTCGTTGGCTTAGAAGCGGAAGTGGCTGAAGGCCTTGTTCGCTTCGGCCATTTTGTGGACTTCTTCTTTCTTTTTGAACGCGGCGCCCTCCTCCTTGCTGGCTGCGAGGATCTCGTTGGCGAGCTTCTGGGCCATGCTGCGCTCATTGCGGCCGCGGCTGTAGCCGATGAGCCACTTCATGGCCAGGCTGCGCTTGCGGTCGTCGCGCACCGGCTGGGGGATCTGGAAGTTGGCACCGCCCACCCGGCGCGTGCGCACCTCCACCTGGGGGGTCACGTTCTGCAGGGCCTTGCGCCACACCTCCAGGCCGTCCTCTCCGCTCTTCTCACCCACGATGTCGATCGCGTTGTAGAAGATGTCGAAGGCCTTGTTCTTCTTCCCCGAGTACATCAGGTTGTTCACGAACTTGGTCACCAACACATCGCCGAACTTGGGGTCGGGCAGGGTGGTGACGTACCGGTTGGTCGTGGTCTTGCGCATGACAGCTTACTTCTTGGCGGCGGGCTTGGCGCCGGGCTTGGGACGTTTGGTGCCGTACTTGGAGCGGCGCTGGTTGCGGCCCTCCACGCCGGCCGTGTCGAGCACGCCGCGTACGATGTGGTACTTCACACCCGGGAGGTCCTTCACACGTCCGCCCCGCACCAGCACGATGCTGTGTTCCTGCAGGTTGTGGCCTTCACCACCGATGTAGGCGATGACCTCATACCCGTTCACCAAGCGCACCTTGGCCACCTTGCGGAGGGCCGAATTGGGCTTCTTCGGGGTGGTGGTGTACACCTTGGTGCAGACGCCGCGGCGCTGCGGGCAACTGGTCAGTGCGACCGACTTGCTCTTGTACTGCGCCTTTTCGCGCCCCTTGCGGATGAGCTGCTGGATGGTAGGCATCGGCTCGTTTTCTCTTGTCTTTCAGTTGTTTCCGCCCAGTTTGGGCGCGAAAAACGGGCTGCAAAGGTAGATATCCCGGCCTTTCAACCAACTCCTGTTGAAGGAATTTTCCGCACGGGGCCCGGGTCGGTACCCCTCACAGGCGCCGGACCCATCGGGTGGATTGTTTATAACTAGCTGAAAGACAGGGTATAGTACGCGGTCGGCGTTGGGCCGGTCCTTCTCTTCCCGGGGCCTCCGCGCGGGTCGTCGGCCGGTGCCGTTCGTTGTGTTCGTTTAGCTTTGTATGGTATCAAATGATCTTATCGTGATCTCATCCGCTTACACCTTTTACACCTTCCACAGCCGGATGCTGAACCTGCTGACGACCATCCACCACCGGCTGGGCGAAGTACAGGCCCGGCACCTGCACACTCCGCTTCCCGAGCTGTCCAAGGCCTACCGGGTCAGCGCCGTGCATGCCATGTTGGGCTTGGAGGGCAGCGTGCTGGACCCGCTCCCCGTGGCGGAGCTGGTGAGCCGACCGTTGGATGGTCAGGACCAGTCCGCCTTGGAGGTGGTGAACACCCACCGGGCGTTGGACCTTCTGCCAACGCTGGACCCGCACGCGATCGGCGACCTCAGGCAGGCGCACGGTGTGCTGATGCATGGCCTGGCCCTCGATGCCGGGCAGTTCCGCACGGGCCCCATGGATGTGCTGTACGGCGATCCCCCCCCCTTGCGCAGAGCTCCGGCGGACGACCTTCCCGTTCAGGTGGCGGAGCTGCTGCACATCGTGGAGAACGACGACACCCCTCCGGTGATCGTAAGCTGCATGTTGCACTTCGCCTTGGTGTACCTGCGCCCCTTCAGCGCGGGGAACGGTCGTCTGGCGCGGCTGTGGCAGCGACGGGTGCTCATGCGTCATTGGCCCGTCTTCGCCTATCTGCCCGTGGAGGCCTTCATCCACCGCACGCAGCCGGCCTACTATGCGGCGTTGGAGTATGCGGACCGCCAGGGTGATTGCGGCGGTTTCATCGCGTACATGCTGGAACGCATCGATGAGGCCCTGGCCGAGCTGCTGGCCATGCCTGATCCCGTACGCGGCGGGTCCGAGCGGGTGGCCATCTTCCTGCAACAGGTGCCCGCGAGGTGGTTCCATCGGAAGGACTACCGGTCGCGGTTCCCCGAGCTCAGCACGGCCACGGCCAGTCGCGATCTGCGCGAAGCGGTGGTCCAGGGGCGGTTGGTGCGGAACGGCGACGGCCGCAATGCCCGCTACAGGGAGGCCGGTTGACCGGCATCACCGCACGATCGTGCAGCGCCCGACCCCGCGTTCAAGCCCCTGCGGTCCCACAACGGTCACCTGAACGGTCTGTGCCGGCAGGTCCTCCACGGAAACGTGGGTGAACGGTTGCACGAGGGCGGCTTCACGGAGGAGGCGACCGGCTTGGTCGCGCAGCCGGACCACGGTTCCGCGGGGCGGATCGCCGGGCCAGGCGATCGTCAGCTGCTCCGAGGTGGGATCCGGCCAGGTGCGGACGCCCGGTATGCCCGGGACCGGAGGCAGACCCACCGCGCTGGTCCGGCGCGCCAGGGTGTAGTCACCGGGTTGCAGGCCTTCGGCCTCGATGCGACCGGTGCGGTCCGTGGGGCTGTTCAGGGTGGTGCGGGTCTGCTGCGGCCAGGGGCTCCAGGGGAAGTGGGCGTTGGGCCGGTGAAGCAGCAGCACGCTGTCCTCGTGGAAGGGCAGGCCAGGCAGGTCCGCCATCAGGCCCACATCCAGGCCCCCGGCGCTGTTGGCACGCCCATCGTAGGTGATGCGGGCGCGGATCTGTGTGCCGGTGGGAAAGCTGCCATGCACACGCCACCACCGGTCCGGTGACAGCATGTAGAGGAAGGGAGGGTCCGTCCATGCATCGGCCGCGGTCCAGTATTGCTCCACCCGCAGCGGGGTGGGGGTGGGGATGCTCTGGGCGATGAGCATCACGTCGGCCTGCTGGAGGTTCACCGTGCCCGGCCCGTTCAGCGTGTCCTCCACGGCGGTGACGGCCTGGCTGATGCGGTCGTCGGCGTTGAGCAGGACGTCCACCGGAGCGAACGGCGCGTCCACGGTGAAGGTGGTCTGCGCACCGCCCAAGGGTATGGGATCGCCCGGGCTCCAGCGATCGCCCGTCGCGCTCACGAAGGTCACCGACATGGGCACATCGGAATAGAGGTGTTGCGCGGCCCGGAGCTTCTGTTCGACATGCACCGTGGTGCTGAACACAGCGCCCTGCGGCACCACGGCGAAGGAGTCCACTTCGAAGCCGGCCCATCCGGGTTGCAGGATCCAGTCGTCGAAAAAGGCCGTGAGGTCCTGCCCGGTGGCGGCGGAGAGGTGGTCGCGCAACTGCGTCGTGGTCACGGGCTGAAAGGCGTAGGTGTCCAGAAAGCTCGTGAGCCCGCTGCAGAAGGCCGCATCGCCGAGGTAGCTGCGGAGCGTGTGCAGCACGTCGGCGCCCTTGTTGTAGCTGTGCTCGCCGTAGGTCCATTCCTGCGGCACCTCCGAAAGGGCGTAGTGTTCGCCACCGTCCTCCCAATGACAGCGGCGCAACATGGCGTAGTGGTTGGCGCGCACGGTGTTCCGGTAGCGTCCCGGCCCATGCACCGCTTCCAGGAAGAGATAGCTGAGGTACTCGGCGAAGCCCTCGTTGATGTACATCTCCTCGGCCCGTGCGCACGTGACCAGGTCGCCGAACCATTGGTGGGCCAGTTCATGGGCCATGGTGGCCTCGTATTGGGTGGAGCCGTCGGCGATGAAGTCGGGGTAGGTGATGTTGGTGCTGTGCTCCATGGCACCGCGGCTGGCCAGGTGATATCCGATCCGGTTCCATCGGTAGGCGCCGAAGCAGCTCTCGAACCGATCGAAGGCGTTCTGAAGGTGCACGAAGGAGGCGCGGAGCTGGGCGGTGTCCGCGGGGAGGGCCACGAGGTCCACCGGCACGGTGTCACCGTCGATGCTCGTGAAGGCCAGGTGGACATTGCGGTAGTTGCCGGCGGCCACCGAGGCCAGGTAGCCCGGGATCGGCTCCAGCAGTTCCCATTCGGTGAGGAGGGTGTCACCGCCGAGCGGGGTGGTGCCCAGCAGGCGGCCGTTGCACCATGCGCTTCGTGGCCCGTTGGTGGTGATGTGGAAGCTGAAGGAGGAGCGCTCCACGAAGTTGTCGAAGCAAGGGAACCAGCTGCGGCCGTAGCTGTGGGGTTGGCTGGTGAAGGCCACGCCCAGGTTGTAGAGGTATTGGCTCTCCAGATAGAAGCCTCCGAAGTTGCTGGGGTCGGTGGCGGGTTCGCCCTGATAGTGCACGGCGATCTCCACTTCATCCCCGGGGCCGTAGGGCTGGCCGAGGTCCACGAGCAGGGTTCCGCCGCTGTGGATGAACCCCAGGCCAAGGCCGTTGGCGTCCCGCACCGAATCGACCGTCAGGTCGATCAGGTCCAGGCGGATGGCGTCCACACCGGGCACGAGCGGAGCGAAGCGCAGCACGGTGCGGGCCGAGATGCGATCGTTCGCCCATGCGGTGAGGTCGAGGTGGATGGCGGTATGGAGGATGTCGATGCTGTCGCTGCGCTGGTCCTGCAGACCGCTGCGGTGCGGGGAGGCGTCACCTGGTCGTTTGGCCTCCAGGCACGTGGTCTGTGCGGTCGCGGAGGAGAGGGCGATGAGGCTGGCGATCAGGGGCGGCAGGCGCATGGGCGGGAGGTGCGAACGAAGGGTCGGGCTGGTCTGTTCCATCCTCGGTGCAGGGGCCTTCGTCACCGCCCAAAGCTAACCGGGCGAAAGCGGACGTTCGCATGACCAATGGTGGCTGACGGGATCCCTACATTTGAGAATCATCCTTGTGATCCCACGGACGTATGAAGCCGAGCACCGAACTGCATGACCTGGTCCGCTCCCTCACCAAGAGCGAGAAGCGCTTCTTCAAGCTGCACAGCACCCTGCAGTCGGGCGACAAGAACTACCTGCGGATCTTCGATGCGGTGGACAAGCAGCGCACCTACGATGAGGATGCGCTCAAGCGGCAGTTCGCCAAGGAGACCTTCATCCGTCATTTCCCCTCGGAGAAGAACCATCTGTACAAGCTGATCCTGAAGGCCCTCCGCGCCTATCACGCGGAGAGCACCATCAGCGGGATCCTGAAGCAGGAGATCAAGAACATCGAGATCCTCTACGACAAGGCGCTGTACAAGGAGTGCAACAAGCTGCTGCACCGGGCCAAGCGGATCGCGCGGGAGAACGAGAAGTTCTACTACCTCTTCGAGCTGCTCAACTGGGAGAAGATGCTCCTGGAGGAGGCCTATGAGAGCGGGGAGTTCACCAAGGACCTGGATGCCTTGATCGCCGAGGAGAGCGAGGTGTTGGAGAAGCTGCGGAACCTGGCGGCCTATCACATCCTGTACAGCAAGATCAACTACGTGTTCCGAAGTGGCGGGTACGTGCGCAGCGAGGAGGAGCACGCCATGGTGGAGGAGATCGCCCAGCATCCCTTGATCGTGGGGAAGAACACGGCGTTGAGCCATCGGGCGGCCACCATCTGTTACTACACCCAGGGGTTCTGTGCCTGGGCCAAGCGCGATTGGCGGACCAGCCTCGCCAAGTTCCTTCGGGTGAAGGAGATCCTGGACCGGGAGAAGGCCCTGCGGGCCGACCTGGCCAAGCGATACATCCGCACCCTGCACTACATCATCAACGCGCAGATCGAGCTTGGCGAGTTCAAGGGTGCACGGGAGCACATCAAGCTCATGCGGGCCATGACGGACGAGCCGGCCTTCGGGGGCATCCAGATCGCCGTGCAGGTCTTCAACGCCAGCTACCTGAGCGAACTGCGGTTGCTGGACCGGATGGGCGAACATGACAAGGCGCTGGAACTGGTTCCGGCCGTGCTGTCGGGCCTTGAGGAGGAGGGGCCGAGGCTGCACAAGGAGCAGGAGCTGGAGTTCTGGTGGGCCCTGAGCTGCGCGTATTTCGGTGCCGGCGAGATGAACAAGGCGCTGTTCTGGCTGAACAAGCTGCTGAACGACACCGAACCCACCCTTCGCCAGGACCTCTTCACCTACGCGCGGCTGTTCAACCTGGTGGTGCACTATGAGCTGGGCAATTTCGACCTGCTCGAGTACATCGTTCGCAGCACGCACCGGTTCCTCAGCAAGCGACAGCGGGCGAATGAGACGGAGACGGTCCTGATCGACCACGTGAAGCGGCTGGCGCGCGCCACGCAACCGGGGGCCCGCCGTGATCTTCATCGGAGCCTGCACGAGCGGCTCAACGAACTGATGGAGGATCCACAGGAGCGACTGGCCTTGAACTACTTCGATTTCATGGCCTGGAGCCTGTCCAAGGTGGAGGGCATCACGTACAGCGAGGCGGTGCGGCGGGGAAAGCGAACAGGTGTCCGGGCCTGATCGGGAAGAGCGGTCATCCGAGGAGCTTCCTCATCATCACTGACCGTTGGCGCCTTGTGCGGCGCGCCGCAGCTCGTTCCAGTACCGGTGATGGATGCGCCGTGCGAGGTCCAGCAGATCGTCCGCACCGATGCGTGCACCATGCAGTTGGATGGGCCGCTTCTCCTCGAACACACGCCCTTCGTCATCCACCGTATACACCCCGGCATAGGGCGGCAGCGCGATGGGCTGCGGCTTCCGGTACACGTCGCAGGGCATGGCGAAGCAGAAGTAGTTGGGGCGTCCGCAGGCGACCTCGCCGCGTGCGTGCCGATCCAGTTCACGGGCTTCGGAAGGAGTGGGGCGCACGCCTTCCGACTTTTGCGGAAAGGCCCCGTTCAGCAAGATGCCCCGGCTGTGCTTGGGCTTCAACAGGTCGTTGCGCAGGTCGTTGCGGCTCACCTTGATCTCCACCTCGCACACGAACCCTTCACGGGTAACGGTCAGCAGATCGCTCTCCCAGGCGTAGTAGGTCACGTTGGGCGTGATCCATTGGTGCCCCAGGCCATGGGCGAACAGGCGCATGTGCCAGGCGATGTCGGTGGCGGTCAGCACGTGCACAAGGCTACGAAGCCATCCGGTTGCGCGGGGCCCCCTACCTTTTCGCCATGCCCGGCAAGCACATCCTACTGTGCCTCGCACTTTCCTGGGCCCAGGTCCCCCTTGGGGCACAACCTGTGGATGTGGTCGTGGACGAGGTGGACACCCTGATCCGAGCGGCCGAGGTCGTGTCCTTGCGTGAGCTGCGCGAGCTGCGGACGGAGGTGCCCGGGGTGGGCCATGAGGTGCCGGGCATGGACCTGATGGAGGAGTGCTCTCCGGTGCACACCGCGTTGGATGATGCGTCGAACGCCCTGCGCGATCTTGAGGACAGCACTTGGGCCGCTGTGTCCCGCGTGGAACGTGATGACCTGCGTTCCATGACCGGTGTGCACTGGGTGCGCCTTCACCTCGTCGCACGTCCTGAGCTGAAGGGCGCATCCCTACTTCTGCGCGTGGTCTCCAGGGTCCCGTTCGAGGTGTTCGTCAACGGCGTGCGGACGGGCGCGATCGATGAGCTGCCGCGGTCGAGCATCGGTTCCTTGATGCCACGCTCGGACTCGGTGCCCGTGGTGGAGGTGCCGGTGCGTTTCGCGGCCGATGGTGAAGTGGAGGTGATCGCGCTGCGCCTGACGGGAACACCGGGAGACGCCCTTCAGCAACTCGGCTTGCGCGTCACCCTGCACGCGGCGGACCGGGCGTATGCCGTGCAACGGACGACCTTCCACTACGGCATCTTCATCGGCATCAATGCGATCATCCTCCTCCTGTCCCTGTTCATCTGGGCGGACGACCGGCGGGATCGGGGCTGGGGCCTGCTGGCCCTGCTGTCGCTGGCCTCGGTGCTGGACACGGTGGCCGAGGTCGGAGGGGAGCAACGCCTGCTGGGGCTTCAGGATGGCACTGCGGACATGCTCGATGCGATGGCCACCGTGCTTGTTCCCTGGCCCCTCTTCCTGTTGATCATGGTCCTGCGTCATCTGCGCGGCGACGCGGACGCTCGGGGATCGCGCCGGTTCACCTGGATGGTGATGGCCATGACGGTGACCCTGCTGGCCTTTGTGGCCGCGGTGCAGGGCGGTCTGGCCGACACCACGAACGGCCTCAGCTTCACCAACACAAGCATCCCCCTGGTGGTCGGCGCTCTTCTTGGAGGGCTCGTCATGGCCGTCGGCATGGTTTGGTTCACCATCGAGGTGGTGCGATCAGGGGTCCGGCTGCTGAGGTCCGGAGGTTATGAACGCTGGGTGGGTGCCGGCGCGGTGGCCTCGTTGCTGCTCACGCTCGTGCTGCAGATGGGCAGTGAGTTCACCGGCATGGCGTTGAGCGGTTGGTTGTCCACCCTGGCGGATTATTGCGCGTACGTGGCCGTCCCCGTGAGCGTCGCGGTCTATCTCGGCATCCGGTCGGCGCACCACAACCGCCTGGTGGCCCGTCAGCGCGATGAGCTGGATGCGGAGGTGAAGGAGCGCACGGCCGAGCTTCGCACCGAGAAGGAACGGTCCGACGCGTTGCTGCTCAACATCCTGCCCGCCGAGGTGGCCGAGGAATTGAAGGCGAAGGGCGCCGCGGACGCCCGCCACTTCGACAGGGCCACGGTGCTGTTCACGGACTTCCGGGGGTTCACGCAGCTCAGTGAGCGGGTGGGGCCGGCCGAGCTGGTGGCGGAGCTCAACGCGTGCTTCAAGGCCTTCGACGCCATCATGGAACGGCACCGTGTGGAGAAGATCAAGACCATCGGTGATGCATACATGGCCGCCGGCGGCCTGCCCGATCCGGCGCACGGCTCACCGGCCGATGTGGTGCATGCGGCACTGGAGATGCAGGAGTTCATGGTGCGGCACAAGGCCGATCGGGAAGCGCAGGGCCGGCCGTGGTTCGAGATGCGTGTGGGGATCCACAGCGGCCCGGTGGTCGCCGGCATCGTGGGGGTGAAGAAGTTCCAGTACGACATCTGGGGCGATACGGTGAACACGGCTGCGCGCATGGAGAGCAGCGGCGAGGTGGGCCGGGTGAACATCAGCGGGGCGACCCATGCCCTGCTGAAGGAGGTGCCGGGCCTGGTCTTCACCCCGCGCGGAAAGGTGCAGGCCAAGGGCAAGGGCGAGCTGGAGATGTATTTCGTGCACCGCAGTGCCGACGCGATCTCAGCCTGAGGGCAGGCGGGATCGGGAGGGGCGATCGTGCTACACCAGGCCCTCCCGCAATGCCACGCTGATCGCACCGGCCATGCCCTTCACCTGAAGCTTCTCGTAGATGTGGCTCACGTGCGTGTTCACCGTGGCATACGAGATGCCGCAACGGTCGGCGATCATCTTGTAACTGTACCCGTCCACCAGGTAGCGCAGGATCTCCAGCTCGCGCTCGGTGAGGTTGAAGTCGACGGACCTCAGGGCGACATTGCCGCGTTGTGCGAACAGCTGCAGCACCTTGGCGGCCACCACCGGGGTCATCGGAGCGCCACCCTGGGCCACTTCGATGATGCCATCGATCAGCTTGGTCGGCGTGGTCTGCTTCAAGAGGTAACCGTTCGCTCCGGCGAGGATGGCATGGAAGATCTTGTCATTGTCCTCGAAGACCGTCTGCATCAGGATCTTCACATCCTTGAACTGTTTTCGGATGAGCGACACGCCGGTGATCCCGTCCACGTGCGGCATGTCGATGTCCATGAGCACGACGTCGGGGTCGGTCTCCGCGATGTGGCGGACCACCTGACGGCAGTCGGGCCAACTGCCCGCGAAGGTCAAGCCCTCCGTGGAGTCGATGAGCAGCCGAAGCCCGTCGCGTCGTTTGGCATTGTCATCGAAAATGGCCACACGAAGGTCCATGACGCGAAGCTATCCGACCGGCTGGCCATCCTGCCTCATTGGTTCCAATGACCTTCTGCCGGAGGTCGGATCGAACCGGAGCTCCACCGTGGTGCCCTGTCCCGCTGCGGAGGTGATGGTCAGGGTCCCGGGCAGTTCGGCGGCGCGCTGGCGCATGTTGATCAGCCCGTTCCCCCCTCCGGGGCTGTGGCCGTTCGAGCCCGGGTCGAACCCGACCCCGTCATCGTTCACGCGCAAGACGATGCATCGGCCATCGCGGGACAGCTCGATCCGCAGGTGCGCGCAGCCGGAATACTTCACGGCGTTGTTCACCGCCTCCTTGAAGATGAGATACAGGTTCTTGCGCTGGGCCATGCCCAGGCGCCAGGTCTTCAGGTCCTCCTCTGCCTGGAAGGACAGGACGCACTCCCGCGCTTCGGTCACGCCCACGGCAAAGGCCATCATGCGCTTGACCACGCTGGCCATATCGTCGTTGTCCGCGTTCACGGCCCACACGATATCGTTCATCACCTCCATCACCTGTGTGGTGCTCTCCGTGATGCGACCGAGGAGATCGCTGGCTTCGGGTGCCCTGCCCCCCACCTTGCGTTGTGCCACGGTGCTCAGCAGGGATACGCTGCTCAGTGTGGACCCGATCTCGTCGTGCAGGTCCCGTGCGATGCGCTCACGCACATGGACCACTTCCACGGCGCGGTCCAGGCGATAGCGGTAGATCGAATACACAGCGGCGAGCGCAGCGAGCGCCGTTGCGATCCGGAACCACCATGTCCCCCACCACGGAGCATCGATCTCCACCCTGAGGCTGGCCCCGTCACGGTCCCACACCCCCTTGCTGTTCCGTCCCTGGACCTGGAACGTGTACCGCCCAGGGTCGAGGTTCGTGAACGTCGCGGTGCGCTCGGTCCCTGACTCCACCCATTCGTCGCTCAGGCCGACAAGGCGGTATCGGAACGTATTGCGCATCGGATCGGACAGGTCCATGCAGCTGAACTCGAACGTGAGCATGCGTTCGTCATACGGGAGAGCGATGGATGATGAAAGGTGGACGGGTCGGTCGAGGACATCCGGATGGCTTGCCTCGCTCACGCGCTTGTTCATCAATCGAAGGCCGGAGATCAGGGTCGGTGATGGCTCTTCCGTACCATGGAACCGCTCCGGGTCGAACCAGGTGATGCCCTCCATGCCGCCGAAGAACATCAGGCCGTCAGCGCTTCGTTCGGCACTGTACCGATTGAATTCGTTGCCGGCGATCCCGTCGGACGAGGAGTAGGTCCGGGTGGTTCCGGTGCGCGGATCGAACCGGCAGAGCCCCCTGTTCGTGCTGATCCAAAGATGACCTCGGCGGTCGCTCAGAATGCCGTAGATCACATTGTTCGGCAGGCCATCGGCCATCGAGAACCGCTCACATTGCCCGGTGGTCATGTCCATCTTCGCCAATCCGCTTCCGGCCGTGCCGACCCAGATGTAGCGCTCCGGCGCTTCAGGGTCGAGATGAAGGGCGAACACGACATTGGAGGGGAGTGACGTGGGATCCCCGGGGACCACCGTGAACCGCCGCCACTCACCGGTCGAGGGCCGCAGGGAAAGCACGCCGAGGTCCGAACCCATCCAGATCGACCCCCCCGGGGCCACCTGCCAGCTGGAGATGCCTCGACGTGTGCTTCCTTTCACTGGCGCCGGGAGCATGAAGTGGGCCAGGCGCTCTCCCGTTCGAGTGTCAAAGGCCGAGAGGGCGGTGTCCTTGTCCGTTGTTCGGTCCGCTGTGCACACCCAGATCGTGTCGCCAACACCGGGGAACAGGTTGATGAAGTAGTCGTCCGGGCCCTTGGTCATCGGGGTGACCGATCCATCCGCGGGATCATGGCGGTACAGGTGGCGCACATTCGACGCACCGCGCCGGATGCCACAGAACCAAAAGCGACCCTGCGGGTCGCGGACGCATCGTTTCCAATCCGCCTGAAGTCCATGGTTCGCCAGTGCTTCTGCCAGCCCGGTGGACCGGAGCGGCTGCACCGTGTCGTTGAGGACCTTGAACTCGTCCGCATTGACCAGCATCCGGCCCCCCAGATCGCAACTGACGATCTCCGTGCAGCCGACCTCCCCGGTGTCGTCGCTCCATCGATGGAACCGTTCGGCCAAGGGGTCGTACTTCACCAACCCATGGCCCGTGGTACCACACCACAGGATGCCCATGCGGTCCATGGCCCATGAGGCGAACCACGCCAGGGAGAGGATCCGGCCGTTCTCCAGGACCGGTTGCAGGAAGGTGGTGGTCCGGTCACGCAGATCCGTTCTGAACCACGAGCCCTGACCAGTGAGGCCCCAAAGCCGGTCCTTGTTGTCCAGGAACAACCGGGACTCCCTGCTCTGCATCTGTTCGATGAGGATGGTGTCCGTCGCGGAACGGTCCGCGGCATTGAAGACCACGATGCGATGGTCCCAGGAAAGCAGGATGCGGTCCGCCCCATCGTTGGTCACGAGCTCCGGGAAGAACGAATTGTCGTCGTGGGGCCAGTGGATGGGAACGGTGATGCGCTCGGTCATTCGGCCGTGGACCCAGGATAGCACCGACAGGTGCTGCTTGCCAAGCAGCCACACGTCGCCGTTGGCCGCGATCTCCATGTCCCGGAGCCCAGCCGTGCTCACTTCCCCGTGCACGTCACCGAGCCGCAGAAGTCGTGGAGCTCCGTTCATGGCTGCGGCATCGGCCGGGACGATGAACACGGTCCCGAAGAAGCAGTGGATCCAGATGTCGCCGCTCGGATGCTCGGCGATGTGCACGACGGTCGGAACGGTCTGGTCCTCGGCGGATACCGGGACATGCGTGAACCGGCCTGTGGCGGGGTCAAGGACATCCACGCCCTTGCTGTCCGTTCCGATCCAGATCCGCCCGCGCTTGTCCTGCATGAGACTTGTGACGTGGCTCTCGGAGATGGTCGAGCTGTCCTCGGGATCATGCCGATGGACCACATGCTCATATCCGTCGAACCGGTCGAGGCCATCCTTCGTGGCGAACCAGAGGAAACCGGACCGGTCCTGAAGAATGGCCCACACCATGCCCTGTGGCAACCCATCGTCCACGGTGATCAGCTCCGCCGGGACCCTTCGGGCGGGTGCCGATGGTCGTTGCGCCACGGCCAGGGTGGCGAGCAGGTATGCGGCGATCGCGAGTCGCATCGATGGCGGAAGTTCGGGAATATCGGGCCGCCCGCGCTGATGCCCTGTCCTGTTCCCGCGGCACGCACGCCGTGCCCACGACCGACCGGCCGGCAGCTGGGCGCCGAGCGTGCGGCACCGCAAGGGATAGGGCCGGTGGACCGTCACAGGTCCGGGCCGCGCCCGAACGGCCTTCGGGGACCGGCTCCGTTCGCCGGCCACCTCAAGCCGCCCATCTGTCTCATTGGGACCAATGATGGACCATGCCGAAGGTCATTGGGATGGAGGATGGACGCCGCGCCGGGGCTGGGGTTCTTTTGCCGCGTGGCTTCACGATCAACGCTTGACCCTTGCACCATGAGAACACTTCGTACCCCGCTCTTTTTCTTCATCCTGCTGCTCCGCATGTCATCGGCTACCGCCCAATGGACGGATGTGGTGAACAACAACATCAACTTCGAGTTCCGCTCGGACCAGACCAGCTTCACGGGAAGCGACGACGGGTTCCCCACCTACGATGCCGAACCCACCGTGCGCAATGATTTCTGGGTGAGCAGCCTTGGTTGGTACGGATGGGTGTGCTCGAACTGGTCGACGTCCTCGGTACCCTATCAGGGTGACCCGAGCGGCACCTATTTCTGGGGGACCAACCATCCGTTCACCGCGGAATTCCAGATCACGCTCCAGGCATGGGAATCGGACAACTCGGACCCGTGCAGCTACACCTCCGGCGATGACGATTTCTGGAACGGGAACGCCATCCTTCGTGACGGGAACATCCAGATGCCCGTGGTGTACCCCAGCACGGATTTCAGGCCTTGCGCCTGGAACCCCTGGCTGGCCTCCGGCACGGGCTGGATCTTCCCGAACGCCGGGGTCTGGAACCAGATCTGGTCCGAGACGTGGCGCTATTCCGCCGGCGATGTGGCCTCCGATCCGCTCAGCTTCGGCACCATCACCACAGGTCAGACCAAGGCTGACATCAACGCGAACCGATCCGTTCCCGTGTCCAGCAGTGCGCCGCTCCAGTATGGGGACACCTACGGGGAGTCATCCGCTGACGTGTGGTACTCCTTCACACTGGATCAGGCCGCCACCGTCACCATCAGCACGGATGATCCGGTGACCGACTTCGATACGAAGGCCTATTTGTTCTACGACTTCGGGAACATGATCGCCTCGGATGACGATGGCGGCACGGGCGCCACATCGCTCATCACCACCGCTCTTTGTGCCGGCACCTACAAGGTGTGCGTCGAGGGCTTTTCGTCCAGCACGGGCCTGTTCCGCTTGTCGGTCACGGCGGGATCATTGAATGCGCTGTCGCTGGCCACCACGAACATCACGCCGGTGAGCTGCGCGAGCGCGACCGATGGGGCCGCCAGCTGGGCGACCGGGGGCGGAGTGGCCCCGTTCGAGTATGTGCTGGACGGGAACAACATCGGTGGAGCGACCTCGGGCGGTTCGCTCGGGTTGGGTGCGCACACCGTGATGGCCGAGGATGCATGCGGATCGACGACCAGCATCACCTTCCAGGTCGACAATGGTGACAGCACCCCGCCGACGGCCGTATGTCTGGGCGCGCTCGCGGTGGATGTGATCGACCAGCAGACCACGATGCTCGATCCGGCGGAGGTGGACAATGGAAGCACGGATGACTGCGGTCCCGTCGATCTGAGCGTCTCGCCGGCCGCATTTGATGTGGACGATGTCGGGTTGGTGGATGTGACCCTGACGGTGACCGATGGGAACGGGAACACCAGCACGTGCATCTGTGTGGCCGTGGTGCAGAACGTGACCGCGATCGGGGAGCCCGGCTCGGACGGTCGGATCCTCGCCGTACCCAACCCGACCGACGGTCAGGTCCGCCTCGATCTTTCGGCACTTGCGGTCGGCAGCGACACCCGATTGGAGCTTCTGGATGCGCTCGGTCGTTCGGTGCATGGTGTCCGGCCCGCCAGTTCCATCATGGACCTCGATCTGGGGCAGCTGGCCGACGGTGTGTACACCGTGCAGCTCGTCGACCCGAACTGGCGGTCATCGACGCGTCTGGTGCTGCGTCGGTGACCGGAAGCGGAACACAGGGGGAAGGCCCCGGTCGGCTGACCGGGGCCTCCCCCCTGTGTTCCGCCGGAAACCCCGACCTTTGCGGCCCGAATTCCCTGGTGCATGAAGGAGATCGCCGAAAGCCGCGCCCTGTTGGGGGCCACTGCGGACCTGTCGTTGAAGGAGCTGAACAGCCTGTACAAGGGGTTGATGAAGCGGCACCACCCCGACCGGTTCACGGACGAGGTGGAACGCACGTCGGCCGAGGCGATGAGCCAGCGGATCATCGCAGCCTACAAGCTGCTCGAGGGTCTGCATCCGGAGACAAGGGCCGCACGGGCGGAGGAGTTCGAGCGCACCCTCGCCAGCGGCATTGCCGGCTGGAACTACAAAGGGCGGGTGCTCAGCCTCACCTTCGGCGATGGCAGCGAGCATGCCTTCGTGGGTGTGCCGGCCAACACCTACAACAAGTTCGTGGCCACGGACGCGACCCCGCGCTTCGTGCGGCGCCATCTCATCGGGGCCTATCCGCAGCGTCGCGTCAGCAGCGCGGTGGCGGTCTGATCGGGCTTTTCGACCACGGCATCGGCATATGTCGCCCCGGCGCCTATATTGGGGGCATGCCACGGTCCGCCACGGGATCATTTCAGCACCGCCGAACGGTCAGGGCGACGATGGAACGCGTGACCAGGCTGCGCGGCGGTCGGTCGCGTGCAAGGCGTGTGGCCTTGCAGTGGCGTGATGGGGCCGGCGAGCTCCACATCGCCGAACTGTCAGCAGCCCAGAGCTGGCCGTTCCTGCGGCGTACGGTGATGGCCTGAGCCTATCGGCCGATGGAGGCTTGATCGGCCTTCACGACCTTGAACTCGGTGCGCCGGTTGGCCTGGTGCTCCTCTTCAGTGCACTTCACGCCATCGCCGCATCCGTTGACCAGCCGTTCCTCGCCGTATCCCATCGCATGGACGCGCACGGGGTCGGCGCCACGACGGATCAGGTAGTTCACCGCGCTGTTCGCGCGCGCGTCGCTCAACACCAGGTTGTACGGCACGCTGCCACGGGCATCGGTGTGGGCGCTGAGCTCGAAGCTCAGGTGCGGATTGTCGTTGATGAGCTGCACCACACGGTCAAGCTCCTTCGCGGCGTCCAGGCGGATGTCCCATTTGTCGTAGTCGTAGTAGATGTTGTTGAGCACGAAGCTCTGCCCCACCTGGGCCCCTTGCAGTTGGATGCCATGGTGCAACGTGTCGGAGCGCAGCAGGCCTTTGGTGCTCACCTCGATCGAGCGGGTCAGGTGATCGGCATGCGCGGCCTTGATGCGGTAGTCGGTGTTCGGCTTCAGGGGGAACGAGAAGGCCCCGTTGGGACCGGTGATGGCCGTGACATCCTCGTTCAGCGTCAGGTCGGTGAGCGTCACATGGACGTTCGGCAGGAACAGGCCGGAATCGCCCGTCACCTCGCCTTCCACGAAGAAGGTGGGCTCATAGGCCCAGAACACGTAGACCTGATCGCTGCCTTCGCGGTTGCTGCTCAGATAGCCGCCCTGTTCAGTGCTGTCGAGCACCAGGCCGAAGTCGTCGAACGGTGTGTTCAGCGGAGCGTTGAGGTTGCGCGGCGTGCTCCAGCCTTCGTTCTCCGGATGCGTCTCGAACACGTCCAGCCCCCCCATGTTGCGGTGCGCGGTGGAGGAGAAATAAAGCGACTTTCCGTTCACCACGGGGAACAGCTCATTGCCGGGGGTGTTCACCGTGGGCCCGAGGTTCACCGGTGCGGTCCACCCGGCGCCGCGATCCTCGCTCATCCAGATGTCGGTTCCGCCAAGCCCCCCGGGACGGTCGCTCACGAAGTACATCGTGCGTCCATCGGCGCTCAGCGCCGGATGCCCGGTGCTCCAGTCGGGACTGTTGTAGGGGAAGTCGATCAGGTCGCCCCATTGCCCTGCACTGTCCAGCGTGGCGCGGAACAGCATCAGATGGCTCGTGTTGGCGTCGTCCTTCATGAGCCGGCGCTTCAAATAGTCGCTGCGGGTGAAGTAGAGCGTGCGTCCATCGGGGGAGAGCACGGCCGGCCCTTCGTGATAGGGACCGTTCACGGCGCCGGGGAGCGGTACGGCCTCGGTCCAGGTCACCACCGTGCGCTTCTCCACGGTATAGAGGTCCATGTATGAGAGTCCGTCCCAGGGATCGGCCTTGGCGGCCGGCGCGGGCCGTTCACCCACCAGCAGAAGGCCCTTGCCATGGGGCCGTGGGCTGAAGGCCGTGGTGAGGCCGGGCAGGGTGAGGCGGTTGACGATGTAGCGGGCGCTGTCCGTGTAGAACAGGGCCACATCGCGGGTGGAGGCGAAGAGGTCCTGTGCCCGCCGGTCCTCGGGTGTCTCTTCCAACACGCGCAGGAAGAGCGCGGCCGCGGCATCGGTGCTCCCCGAGGAAAGCAGCACCTGTCCGTAGTGCAGCGCGGTGTCGCCGCTCAGGCGGAGCGTGGCGTCGGCGAGCGCATAGAGCTCGCGGGCCCTATGCGGGTCGTTCTGCCGGAAGAGCGCTTCGGCGAGCCGCACCTGCACGTGACGGACCGGGGCACTTCGCAGGGCGCGGTCGAAATGGTGGGAGGCCTTGCGGTATTGCATCAGGTCGAAGGCCTTGTCGCCCTTGTGCAGGTGCAGGCTCGCGCAGGAGGTCAGCAGGGCCGCGCCGGCCAGAAGGAAGGTGTGGCGCACGGTTGGGCTCATGATCAGAAGTAACGGGGTGACTTGATGCGGATGGGGTCCTTGCCAAGGTCGATGCCGAGCATCACCTCATGCGATCCTCCACTGAAACGGCGCAGGCGTGAGGTGGTCATGTCGTAGGCATAACCCACCCGGAACACCGGCGTGATCTGGTATTCGACCATGGCGATGGCGCCGTCGCCGGTGCGGTAGCCAGCGCCCACCCAGAGCCGTTCGCGGAACAGGACGTTGCAGTTGATGTCGGCCTGGGGCGGCGCGGCGGTCTCCACCTTGATGAGCACCGAGGGCTTCAGGTCGATGCTCTCGCTGACGGGGAACACGCGTCCGGCGTGCAGATAGAAGTGACGCGTGAAGTAATCGTCCACCACGGTGGCGTTCGCCTGGCTCACCTGATCGTCCGCGCTGTAGAGGTTCGGCACGGACAGTCCGACGTAGGTGCGTGGGTCGTGCCAGTAGAGGCCGAAGCCGAACTTGCCCACGAGGGCGTTCCTCAGGTTCTGGGCATACACCGCATCGTCCTCATCCCAGTAGGTGAGTTCGCTGAGGCGTGCCGAGTACACGGATAGGCCGGCGCGCAGACCGAAGGCCAGGCGGCTCGATCCGCCGGTCCGGATGCTGTAGGCATAGTGCCCTGAGATGTCCAGGTCGCGGCTGATGCCGATCTGGTCGTGGACCACGGAGAGCCCGAGGCCCATGCGGTCTTTCCAGACCGGACCATCCACTGCGGCCATGCTGGTGCGCGGCGCGCCGGGCATGTTCGTCCATTGCTCGCGGTGCAGCAGGCTGCCGCTCACGTACGGATGGCTTCCGGCGTAGGCGGGGTTCAGGAAGAGCCCGTTGAACATGTACTGGCTCACCATCACCTCCTGTTGCGCATGCGCCGATGCGCAGGCGAGCAGGATGAACAGCAGAGGTAGGATGCGGTGCATGGCGGAAGGTGTTTGCGTTCGTTCCGAGTTCGCGTTCATCGGCGGAGGTCCACGTAGTTCTGCATGGGAGCTCCATCGGGTGTCAGCGTGAGCACCACGAAGTAGGTGCCGTTGGGCAGCGGCTCGCCCTGCAGGTTCTCCCCGCTCCAGTCATTGGTGTAGCGCACACGGTCGTACACCACGTTGCCCCATCGGTTGTAGATGATGATGCGGTTGTCCGGATAGGCCTCGAGCCCTTGCACGACAAAGCTGTCGTTGCTTCCGTCCCCGTTCGGTGTGTAGCCGGTCGGCATCACCACGTCCATGGGCTGGTCGAGCGTGAAGGAGACGGTGATGCTGCAGCCGTTCGCATCGGTGATCGTCACGGTGTACGTGCCGGCGGCGAGCCCTTGCACCGTGGCCCCGTCGGCGCCGTTGCTCCAGGCGAAGCTGTACGGTGCCGTGCCGCCATCGGGTGTGATGGTGATGCTGCCGTCGTTGCTTTGGTGACCGCTGAGGTTGTATCCATTGGAGTAGGTCACCACCAGGCTGTCCAACGTCAGTGTGGCGCCATCGTTCACGGTGAAGGCGCTGTTCCAGGTGCATCCTGCGGCATCGCTCACGGTCACCGTGTAGGTGCCTGCGGCAAGCCCGCTCATGTCCTCGGACCCGGAGCCCGTGTTCCACAGGAAGCTGTATGGCATCGTGCCGCTGGTCACGCTGAGGTCGATGGAGCCGGTCGCGCCGGCCAGGCAGCTGGCATTGGTCACGACAGCCTCGGCGCTCAGGGCCGGCCCGCCCTCCACCTGCACAGGCAGCGTGGCGATGCAGCCGTTCAGGTCCGTGATGCTCACTTCGTAGGTGCCTGCGGTCAGGCCGGCGATGTCCTCGGTCGAGCTGCCATGGGCCCAGGCGAACGTGTAGGGAGCACCGCCGCCCGTCACGCTCACATCGACGGCGCCGTTGGCCTGGCCGCAGCCGGCCGCGGTGGCTGTGAACGTGGCGTCGATCGCGCTTGCCGCGATGAGGTCGGTGCAGGCCTGTGCCGAGCATCCGTTCGCGTCGGTCACCGTGAGGCAGTAGGTGCCCGCGCCCAGTCCGGCGATGCTGTCGGCGTTGCTGCTGAAGCTGCCCGGACCGGTCCAGAGGTAGGTGTACCCGCCCGCACCACCGCCGGCCAACGCGATGAGGAGGCCATCGTTGACACCGGCGCAGCTGGTGTTGCTGCCGCTCGGGTAGGTGAAGGCGACGGGCTGAGGATCCACCGGGTCGGGCGCGGTGATCACCACGTCCTGCAGGCTGACGCAGCCGTTCATGTCGGTCACGGTCAGGGTGTACGACCCTGCGGCGAGGCCGGTGAGGCTGTCGGCCGTGCTGGCAAAGCCGTTGGGGCCGCTCCAGTTGAGCTGTGCTCCGCCGTTGCCCCCGGTCACGGTGGCGACCAGCACGGCATCGCCGACCCCGTCGCAGCTCGTGTTGAAGCCGTTGTAGGTGCTGATGTCCAGGACCGCCGCAAGTGCGCTATCGGGCTCGGTGAGCGTGATGGTGAGGAGGGTGGCGCATTGGTTCGCATCCGTGATCACCACTTCATAGTCACCGGCGATCACGCCGTTGAGGTCCTCGCTGGAGTAGTTCGTGCTGTCCGGTCCGCGCCAGTCGAAGGTGTACGGCCCTGAGCCACCACTGATGGTGAGGTCGATGCTGCCGTCGCTTCCGCCCAGGCAGCTGATGTTCGTGCCGCTCGGGAAGGCTTGGGCCGTGAGGCTGCCGTCGATCGGCTGCGCGGGTTCGGTCAGGGTGAAGCTCGTGTCGCGTTGACACCCGTTGGCATCGGTCACGCTCAGCATGTAGGTGCCGGCCACAAGGGCGGTGAGCGTGTCCGCACCGCTCGCGGTGAACCCGTTCGGTCCGCTCCAGAGCAGGTCCAGCGGTCCGGACCCTCCGGTGGCCAGCACCGCGATCACCCCGCTGCTGTCGCCGGTGCAGGCGATGTTCGTGGTTCCTGTCAGGCTTACATAGGTGCTGAGCTCGATCGGTGCGCTGGCGGTCATGGTGGTGCTCCAGCTTCCGCTGCAGGACCCGGCATCGAGCACGGTCACGCTGTACGTGCCTCCGACCAGTCCGGAGAGGTCCTCGCTCGAGGCGCTGAATCCACCGGGGCCTGTCCAGGTGTAGGTGTATGGAAGCACCCCGCCGCTCACCTCCAGGTCGATCGTCCCGTCACTGCCGCCGTCGCACACGGTGCCGCTGTTGCTCAAGGCGGCCTGCAGCGGCTGGGGCGCTGTGAGCACGGCCTGCTCCGTGGCGATGCAGCCATTGGCATCCACGAGGGTCGCTACGTATGTGCCCGCCGCAAGGGCGTTCAGGTCCTCGGTGGCCGCCGTGAAGCCGTTGGGGCCGGTCCAGTCGATCTGGTAGGGGGCGAGGCCACCGGTGATGGTGAGGTCGATGCTTCCGTTCGCCGCCCCGCAGCCCACTTGGTAGCCATTGCCGGCATCGCTCAGCACCAGGTCGCCATCGAAGGCGGGTGGTGCGCTCAAGGCGAGGGCCTGCGTCACCGAGCATCCGGCGTCGTCGCTGACGATCACGGTGTAGGTCCCTGCGGCCGATCCGTTGATGATCGGTGTGGATGCCGTGAAGCCGCCCGGTCCGGTCCACGCATAGTGAAGCGTACCGAGGCCACCGGTGACGGTCGCCGTGATGCTGCCTTCCTCGCTGCCGGCACAGGGCAGGGTGTAGCCACCGCCGAACAGGGCGGCTTGAAGGTCCAGTGTGATCGGTGCCGGCGCCGTGAGCGTGGCGGTGATGGTTCCGGTGCACCCGTTCATGTCGGTGATCGTCGCCGTGTAATCCCCGGCCCCAAGGCCGCTGGGATCCTCGTCATTGCTCATGAAGCCGTTCGGTCCGCTCCAGATCACGCTGTACGGCGCCGTGCCGCCCTGCGCGGAGAGGTCGAGGGATCCGTCGCTGGCACCATCGCAGCTTACACCCGTGCCACCACCGAACACGCTCGTGGTGATGCTTCCATCCACCGGAGCTGGTGCTGTGAGCGTGACGTTCTCCTGCGCGGTGCAGCCCGCGATGTCGGTCACCTGGATCGCGTACGTGCCGGCCGCCAATCCCGTGGGGTCCTGCATGGAGGCGCTGAATCCGTTCGGACCGCTCCAGCTCACCGTGTACGGGGCCAGTCCTCCTGCGATGGTGGCATCGATGGAGCCGGTGGTCGCGCCGTCACAGCTGGTGTTGGCGCCGCCGGGCCAGACACTGGCCAGCAGGCCTACGTTGAGCGGAGCAGGGGCCACGAGCGAGTATTGCTCGAGGTGGCTGCATCCGTTGACGTCGGTGATGATCACGAAGTAGTTGCCCGCAGGGACACCCATGATGTCCTCATCGTTGCTGGCGTATCCGTTCGGGCCTGTCCAGCTGTACTGGTAGCCGGGCGTGCCTCCGGTCACCCCGATGTCAAGGGATCCGTTCGAGGCACCTGCACAGCTCACCTGGTAGCCGCCCGGGTAGCCGCTCATCAACGAGCTCACCACGAACATGCCGGGTTCCTGCACGTTCACAGGCTGCGTCAACGTGCAGCCGTTCGCGTCGGTGATGGTGGCGACGTACACGCCGGCGTGCACGTTGGCGATGTCCTCGCTCGACGCACTGAAACCGTTCGGACCGCTCCAGCTGAAGGTCATGGGGGCGATGCCGCCGGCCGGGGTGAGGTCGATGGAGCCATCGGCGTTGCCCTGGCAGAGCGCGTCCTGTACCTGCTGCGTGGTGGTGAGGGCCGCCGGCTCGTCAAGCAGGAAGCTCGCCGATGCGGTGCATCCGTTGGCATCGAGCACGCTCACGGTGTATGTGCCTGCGGACAGACCGGAAGGGTCTTCCGCGGTGGCGACGAACGCGTTGGGGCCCGTCCATTGAAAGGTCGCGCCCCCGGCGCCACCATTGATGTCAAGGTCGATGCTGCCATCGGATCCGCCCGCGCAGGAGATCGCCGTGCCCCCCAGTGTGCTGCCGGGTGTGCCCGTGAGCACAAGCGCATCCGGTTCGGTGAGCGTGGCGCTGGCGTTCGCCACACAGCCGTTCGCGTCGACCACGGTGGCCGTGTAGGTCCCCGCCATCAGGTTGCTGAGGTCACTGCCCGTGGCCGTGAAGCCGTTCGGGCCGCTCCAGGAGACGGACAAGGGAGCGCTGCCTCCGGAGAGGCTCAGGTCGATGGAGCCGTCGTTCGCGCCATGGCAGGATACGGCATCACCGCTGGCGGTCTGGCTTAGCGCGAGGGTGGAGGTGATCGCTGCCGGTTCTTCGAGGACGACGGTCGCCATGTCGGTGCATCCGTTCGCGTCCGTCACGGTCAGGGTGTAGGTGCCCGCCGTCAGACCGGAGATGTCGTCGCTGCCGGACGTGTATCCGTTCGGTCCGGACCAGGCGTAGGAGAACGGCGCGGTGCCACCGAAGACCGTCGCATCGATGGCGCCGTCCGATCCGCCTACACAGCTGATCTCGCTGCCGTTGTGTTTGGGAGCGATGACCACCACGTTGATCGTGGCCGGTGCGCTCAGGGTCCAGGCCTCTGCTGTGGAGCAGCCGTTCGCGTCGGTCACGGTCACGGTGTATGAGCCTGCGGCGAGGTTCGTCAGGTCCTCGTCCGTGCTCGTGAAGCCGTTGGGTCCGGACCAGGCGAAGGTGTAGGGCGCCGTCGCACCCGATACGCTGAGGGCGATGCTTCCGTCGGTGGCACCCGCGCAGCTTACACCGGAACCGTTGAGGTCGCTCAGGATGGCGGTGATGGTGAAGAGACCGGGCTGCATCACGCTGTAGGTGCGCTGGATGCTGCATCCGTTCGCATCGGTCACGAGCACGGTGTACGCACCGGCCGCCAGCCCGCTCAGATCGGCGGTGGTGGCGCTGAAGCCGTTGGGCCCGGACCAGCTCATCAGATAGGGCGCGGTGCCCCCGGTCACGTTCAGGTCGATGGCGCCATCCGCTGCGCCCTGACAGGCGGCGGGGCTGATGCCGGCCGTGGCATCCAGCGCCGCAGGCTCGGTGAGGGTGAAACCCGCGGTCGTGGTGCAGCCGTTGCCGTCGCTCACCATCAGGGTGTAGGCACCGGCGCTCAGGCCCGTCACATCCTCAAGTCCGGTCTGGTTGCCCCACTGGTCCGACCAGAAGTAGTTGTACGGCCATGTACCACCGCTCACCGTTACATCGATCGCTCCATCGTCGCCGCCGTTGCAGGAGACGTTCGTTCCGGAGTGGTCGCTCAGCAGTCCGGTGATCGCGAGCGGTGAGGCCGGTTGCGTGATGGTGACCGGCATCTGCTTCGGGATCGCACATCCGTTGTTGTCCACGACCGTGGCGGTCCAGGTCCCGGCGGCAAGGCCGGTCGCAAGGGCTCCGGTCTGCACCGGATTGGTGTTCCAGGTGATGCTGAAGTTCCCGCTGCCGCCCGTCACCTCGATCTCTGCGAAGCCATCGCTGCCGCCATGGCAGCTCACCATACCGAGGTTCTCCACGTAGGGCACGATGGTGGCGGCGGGCTGTGTGATCGTCACCACGGTGCCGGTACTGCAACCGTTCGCATCCTGCACGCTGGCGGTGTAGCTGCCGGCGATGAGGTTGGATGCGGTGCCGCCCGTCTGCACGGGTGTCGAGTTCCATGTGATGGAGTACGGCGCCGTGCCACCTGCGGCGATCACCGTGGCGGTACCGGTATTGGCCCCATGGCAAAGGACGTCCGTCACCGTGGATGCCGTGAGCGAAAGGGGGGCCGCAGGTCCGCCGATGGTCACGGTGGTGGATGCCGTGCATCCGTTGGCGTCCGTCGCGGTCGCCGTCCAGGTCCCTTGTGCGAGTCCGTTCGCCGTGGCACCGAACTGGATCGGCGTGGTGTTCCACGCATACGTGTAAGGCGCGGTTCCGCCCGTGGCGTTCACCGTGGCCTGACCGTTGGCGCTGCCGAAGCAGCTCTGGTCCGTCATGGATATGGTGGTGAGCCCAAGGGCGACGGCCGGCGCGGTCACCACGGCCTGAGCGGTGGCGGTGCATCCGTTGGCGTCCGTGGCGGTCACCACGTAGGTCCCTGGGCCCACGTTCTCCAGGGTCGCCCCGGTCTGCACGGGGACGCTGTTCCAGCTGTAGCTCACGCCGCCCGTGCCACCGGTGGCGGCGGCCTCTGCCGCGCCATCGGTCAGTCCGAAGCAGCTCGCTCCGTCCAGGTGGATGATCGATGTCGCCAACGCGGTGGCCGGTGCATGGATGGTGGCACTGACCAGTGCGGTGCAGCCGTTGTCGTCGATCACCGTGCACAGGTAGGTGCCGGCAGCGAGCCCCGTGGCCTGTGGTGTGTGCTGCGCGGGCGTCGTGTTCCAGGCGTAGGAGTATGGCGCGGTGCCCAGAGTGGCGGCCACCTCCGCCGCGCCGGTGGCCTGGCCGAAGCAGCCCACATCGGTGGTGGAGATGAGAGCGGCCGTGAGGGTTCCCGCCGGTGCACCGATCGTCGCGTCCACCGTCGTGATGCACCCGTTCGCGTCCGTGACGGTACAGGTCCACGTGCCGGCGGACAGGTCGGTCGCCGTGGCGCCGGTCTGCACCGGGGTGGTGTTCCAGCTGGTCGCATAAGGGGCGGTGCCCCCGCTGACGTTCACGGTGGCGCTTCCGGTGTTGCCGGCGCAGGCCACGTCCGTGGTGCTGCCGATCACTGCGGTGAGGGAGGCGGCAGGCTGTGTCATCGGAACGCTGGCGGTCGCGATGCATCCGTTGGCATCGGTCACCGTGCAGGTCCACACGCCAGCGGAAAGCCCGGTGGCCGTGGCCGAGAGTTGTGCAGGCACGGTATTCCAGCTGTACGAATAGGGCGCGGTCCCACCGGTGGCGTTCACCACGGCGGAGCCGTCGTTGCCGCCATGGCAGGCCACCGCATCGAGCAGGGTGGCGGTGGCGTTCAGCGCAAGCGCCGGTTCACCGATCGTGACGCTCACCGCCGTGGAACAACCATGGTCATCGGTCACCGTGCACGTCCAGGTGCCGGCGCCGAGCCCGGTCGCCGTGGCGCCGCTCTGAACAGGCACCGTGTTCCAGGTGTAGGTGTACGGAGCGGTCCCGCCCGTGGCGTTCACGGTGGCGCTTCCGTTGCCGGCTCCCAGGCAGCCGGCATCGGTCTGGCTGTCGATCGTCGCGCTCAACGCGGCGGCCGGCTCTCCGATCGAGGCGATGGCCTGGGCGGCGCATCCGTTCGCATCCGTCACCGTCACGGTCCAGTTGCCGGCCGCAAGACCGGCAGCGCTCGCGGAGAGCTGTGCCGGTGCGGTGTTCCAGGCGAACTGATGAGGGCCCACACCGCCGGTGACCGTGGCCGTGGCCGCGCCGGTGGCTCCGCCATGGCAGAGGGCATCGGCGGTGGAGGACACGGACGGAACGAGCGCCGCAGGTTCGGTGAGCACCACCGCGGCGTTCGCCTGGCATCCGTTGGCATCCGACACGGTCAGGGCGTACGCTCCGGCTGCAAGTCCACCGATGTCCGGCGTGTTCGCGGTGAAGCCGTTCGGTCCGGTCCACAGCACGCCGATCGGGGCCACGCCGCCCAGGATGGTGGCATCGACGCTGCCATCCATGGCGGCGAAGCAGGACACTCCGAAGCCATTGCCCAGATCGGCCGCCACAAGCTGGATCTGCACCGCCGGGGGTGGGCTGAGCGTGAAGGTCTCCGCCGTGGCGCAACCATTGTCGTCCGTGACGGTGAAGGTGTATGTGCCCGTGCTGAGCCCACTGATGTCCTCGGCCGTGCTCGTGAACCCGTTCGGTCCCGTCCATGCGAAGGTGTATGGCGGTGTGGCGCCGCTGACGGTCATGGCGATGCTGCCATCCGCCGCTCCGGGGCAGCTCACATGCGCACCGCCGGGATAGGTGGTCGCCGCTCCGTTCACACTGAAGAGCCCGGGTTGGTTCACGTTCCAGCTGCTGGTCCCCACGCAGCCATTGGCGTCGGTGACGGTGAGCTGGTAAACACCTGCGGCAAGGCCGCTGATGTCGGCCGTCGCGGCGGTGAAGCCGCCAGGACCGGTCCAGTCATGCGTGTAGGGAGCGGTGCCACCGGTGGTGGTGATGTCCACGGCGCCGTTGTTCGCGCCCTGACAAGCGGCCGCGGTGATCGTAGCCGTGGTGCCGAGGGCGGCCGCTGGTTGACCCACGGTCCCCTGGGCGCTGCTCACGCAGCCCTGCGCATCGGTCACCGTGCACGTCCAGGTGCCGCTGGCGAGGCTCGTGGCCGTGGTGCCCGACTGCACGGGATTCGTGTTCCAGCTGTACGAATAGGGCGTCGTTCCACCGGTCGCGCTGACCGTGGCCGTGCCGGTGGCATCGCCGAAGCATGCGGCCGGCGTGGTGAGGTCGATGGCGGCGGCGAGGGCAGCGGCGGGCTGGGTGATGGTCACCGGACCGACGGCCGTGCATCCGTTCGCATCGGTCACCGTGCATGACCAGGTGCCCGCGGGCAGGTTGTTCGCCGTCGCTGCCTGCTGCGCCGGGCTCGTGTTCCATGCATAGGCGTATGGCCCGGTGCCCCCGGATGCGCCGACCGTGGCGCTGCCATTGGAGCCGCCGAAGCAGCTCACGGGCATGCTCGTCGTCGTGTTCACGGACACCGGAGCGGCGGGTTGTCCCACGGTCGCGCTTACGGTCGTGGTGCATCCATGCGCATCGATCACCGTGCAGGTCCAGGTGCCTGCGCTGAGGCCCGATGCGGTGGCGGTGTTCTGCGTCGGGCTCGTGTTCCACTGAAAGGTGTAAGGTGCTGTTCCCCCGCTGGCTCCGGCCGTGGCGCTGCCCGTCGCACCACCATGGCACGTCACCGCGGTTTGCGCGGTGATGGAAGCGTTCAGTTGAGCGGGTTCGGAAACGGTCCAGCTGGCGGAGAACGAACAGCCGTTGGCATCGCTGAGCACCAGGGTGTACGCGCCGGCGGCGAGTCCGGTCAGGTCCTCCGCAGTGCTGGCGAACCCGTTCGGTCCGCTCCATGCGTAGCCGTATGCGCCGGTGCCCCCTGAAGCATCGATCGCGATCGCGCCCGAGGCGTCACTGCGACAGGTGAGGTCGGTCACGGTCGCCGTGGCGCTCAAGGCGGTGGGCTGACCCAGGATCCAGTTCGCGTTCGCCGTGCAGCCATGAGCGTCGGTGACGGTCACCGCGTAGGTGCCGGCGATCAGGCCACCGGCAAGGTCGGCGCTGGTGCTGCTGAAACCGCCCGGACCGGTCCACGCGTAGCTCATCGGTGCCGTGCCACCGCTGACGGTGAGGTCGATGCTGCCCGTGGTGCCACCGGCACAGCCGGGCGCGACCGTGCTCGCGCTCAGGGCGAGCGCCGCGGTCGGCCCTCCGATGGTGGCGTTCACCGTCGCGGCGAGCGGACATCCGTTCTGATCGCTGATGGTGGCCGTGTAGGTGCCGGCCGCCAGGCCGGTCGCCATGAGGCCGTTCTGCGGTGGGACCGTGCTCCAGTTCACCGCATAGCTCCCGCTACCCCCGGTGACGCTCAGCACCGCGGTGCCCTCGAGGTCGCCGAAGCAGTCCTCCGGAGTGGTGCTGAGCAGATCCGCCTGCAGCGGTGCGGCCGGTTGTGTGATGGTGACCTGCGCCGTGGTCGTGCATCCGTTGGCATCGGTCACCGTGCAGGTCCAGGTGCCTGCGGCGAGGTCGCTTGCGGAAGCCGTGCTCTGCACGGGGCTCGTGTTCCAGGAATAGGTGTACGGGCCGGTTCCGCCGGAAGCGCTCACGGTGGCACTGCCCGTGCTCGCACCATGGCAGAGCACGGGTGTGCTCGTCGCGATGACGGCAGTGAGCGCGGTGGCCGGTTCGCCGATGGTCACGTTCACGGCGGTGGTGCACAGGTTCACATCGGTCACCGTGCAGGTCCATGTCCCGGCCGGCAGGTTGAGGGCGGTGGCACCGTTCTGGGCCGGTGTGCTGTTCCAGCTGTAGGCATAGGGTCCCGTGCCTCCGGAGGCGGCCACCGTGGCGCTGCCGCTGGTGTTGCCGTGGCAGAGCACATCGGTGTGCATGTGCTCCGTGGCGCTCAAGGCGGCTGCCGGCTGGTTGATGGTCACGCTGTGCTGGGCGGTGCAGCCGTTGCCGTCGGTCACCGTGGCGGTCCATGTGCCGGCCGGTAGGTTGATGGCCGTGGCACCGCTCTGCGCCGGAACCGTGTTCCAGGCGATCGCGTGCGGTGGTGTGCCACCGCTGACCGCCACGGTGGCGCTGCCTGTGCTGGCGCCGAAGCAGCGCACATGGGTCACCATGTTCGTGGTGATGGTGATCGGGCTGGTGGGACCACCGATGCTGGCGGTCGCCGAACCGGTGCACCCGTAGCCGTCGCTCACCGTCACCGTCCAGGTCCCGGGGGTGAGCGCGGTGGCCGTGGCGGCGGATTGAGGGGGCGTGGTGTTCCACGCGTAGCTGTAGGGCGGGATGCCGCCGACCGCAGAGGCCGTCGCGCTGCCCGAACCATCGCCGGAACAGACCACGGCCGTGGTCTGGGCGATGGAGGCCACCACGGGGGTCGCTTCCACGAGGGTCACGTTGGAAGAAGCTGTGCAGCCGTTCGCATCGGAGACGTTCAGGGTGTACGTGCCGGCCATCAGTCCGGAGAGATCGGCCGATGTGCTGGTGAAGCCGTTCGGCCCGGACCAGCTTGGCGCGTAGGGTCCGGTGCCGCCGGTGATCGTGGCATCGATGGCCCCGTCGCTTCCGCCATGGCAGCTGATGTTCTGCCCGAAGGCGAGCACGGCCGGTTCAAGGTCCACCACCAGGATCCCGGGCTCCAGCACGGTGAAGCTCTGGGTGCGCGTGCACGCGTCATCCGTCACCGTCACGGTGTATGTGCCCGCAGAGAGGCCGGTGAGGTCCTGCGTGCTGGCGGTGTAGCCGTTCGGGCCGACCCAGCTGTAGGTGTACGGGGCCACACCACCGGTGGTGCTCAGGTTGATGGCACCGTTCGACTGGCCGTTGCAAAGCGGCGCGGTGATCACGGCGCTCAGCGCGAGGTTGCTCACGCGCACCTGCCGGCCCACGCTGCGGGTGCAACTGCCATCCGAGATGGTCACCACATAGGTGGTGGTGCTGGTGGGCGAGGCCGCGGGGTTCGGACAGTTCGTGCAGCTGAGGCCGGTGGTGGGGCTCCAGCTGTAGGCGCTTCCACCGGTGACCTGCAGCGGCCAGGAGCCGCCCGCGCAGATGGTCCCACCGGGCGAGACGGTCGCGAACAAGGTGTCGAGCAACGGGAAGCTCAGCGAGTCGAGGTTCTGCGCCGGGCAGAAGGGATTGCCCAGGATGAAGAGCAGTTCCTCGGTGTTCTCGTTGAGGCCATCGATCAGGGGGCTCACCGCACGGTCCACGTACGTCTGGTTCGCGGGGATCACGATGGACTTCGGAAGCAGGGGGTTCACGGGCGGGATGGCCGTGTAGTCCGCGCCGTTGGTGGCGCTGCCCTGGATATAGTACTGGATGCTGAGCGGCGTGGGTTGTGCGAAGGGACGTTCGAAGCGCACCCAACCCGGGTTGCAGCCCTCGACGAGCTCTGGGGTGCCATTGGCCGTGAAGGCCTGCATGGTCACGTTGTTGCTCTCGATCTTCTCGATGAAGACACCGGAGTCGTATTTGCGGTCCGACGCGTCGGCGATGATGAGCTTCAGGTGGTAGGTCTGGCACGGGGTCACCGCACTGCGCGCCACCAGGTCCTGTGTGAAGCCGTCGTATTGAATGGTGGCGCCACCGGCATTGTCGAAGTAGTGGGCGGAGTTGCTGCCGTTGTTGACGGTGTTGATCGTCACCGGTTGGTTGCCGCCGGGGATGAGCGCGATGTTCTTCTCACTGCCCGCATTGGGGTCGCCCACGATGCCGGGACCGCTGATGTAGAACCCGAACACATCGTTGTACTGGGATCCCACCCACTCATTGTACTCCTCGCTGGCGAACACGAAGTTGAACGAGAGGCTGTCCCCGGTGGGGATGATGTCGAACTCGAACTTGCACGCGTCCATCGTGGTGCGCCCGGTGACGGCGTTGAGCACGGGGTCGCCCGGTGTCCCTTGGGCGAACCAGTTGCCGCCGCCACCATTGTTGTTTGGACCGATGGCATCGGTGATGCGCCCTGTGGTGAGGATCACGCCCTCCTCGGCGGAGAGCGCGCTCCCGCTGTAGCTGAACTCGCCGTAACCCAGGCCATGGCAGGTGATCACCGGGTTGCTGATGGTGACACCGGGACCGGTGATGCTGGCCGCGAGCTGCTGCAGATCGGTCTGCGCGTTCACCACCAGCTGGGCGTTCGCGGACGGGGTGATGACGCACAGTGCCGCGACGACGAGCGTCGCGGCGGCGGAACGGCGGCGATCGTGGCGCATCGTGCTCATTGGTTGCGGGCGTTGGCGCAGCGGGCTTCGACCTGCTGCTGGGTCAGCGTCTCTTCATGGATGCGGGCGCTGGTCACTGTGCGCGCAATGCTCGCGGCGGCGGCGCTGCGCGGATCGATCCCGCTCTGCGGGTCCACTGGAGCGAGCACCAGCAGACCGGCAGGTACACAGGCGTAGGCCAGCTTGACGCCGGTACCGTTCTGTAGGTCCTGGGCAAGCGCATCACGTTCTTGTACCGTGAGGCCGTCCACGCGCAGCGCCAGGGTCGTTGCCGGGTTGGACTGTGCCTGCGATCCGATGGCGCTGGTCAGCAGAAGGATGCTGAGCGTCAGGCCTTTGAAGAAGGCGTTCCGTTCCATGGTCCGTTCATTCACACGAGCCTCCGGGATGAGTGGTCCCGGGGTTCGCGGCCCTTTCTACCGGACCATGGGCGGAAAGGTTATCGACCGGTGCGAACGGATGTTCGACGAGCGGCGGGGACCGACCGCCCGAACCGGCTTACCGGGGGGGCGCGTTGCGCGCGATGAGGGCGGCGTAGAGCGCGATGCCGGCCGCCACACTGACGTTCAAGGAGCCCAACCGACCGGCCATGGGAATGCGCACAAGGGCATCGGCCAGGCGCAATACCCGGTCGCTCACCCCGGTGTCCTCGGCGCCCAGCACCAGCACCAAGGGTCCGGCGAGGTCGGCGCCCTGGATGTCCACAGCGGCTTTTTCGGTGCAGGCCACGATGCGAAGGCCGTGCGCCCGTGCCACGTGCAGGCCGTCCACCAGCATGCGGGTGCGGCACACGGGCAGCCGCATCAGGGCTCCGGCCGAACTTTTCACCGCATCGGGCCCCAGCCGGGCGGATCCGCTCGAGGGCACCAGAAGCCCGTGAGCGCCCAGGCATTCGGCGCTGCGGGCCACGGCGCCCACGTTGCGCACATCGGTCACACCGTCCAACGCGACGATCAGCGGTCGCTCCCCTCGTTCGTAGGCCATGCTGATCACCTCATCGAGGTCCTGACGGCCCACGGGGCTGACAAAGGCCACCACCCCCTGGTGTTCGCCACGGACCAGGCGGTCCAGCTTCTCGGTCGGCACCATCTGCACCGGCACACCCTGCCCTTGGGCGGCCAGCCTCACGGTGCGCGGCCCTTCTCCCGTGGCATCGCGTTTCATCAGCACGCGCTCCACCGTGGCGCCCGATCGCAGGGCCTCCAGCACTGGGTGCACGCCGTAGAGTATGCCGTCCTGGCCAGCCATCAGTTCTGCAGCACCCGGCCGTTGCGCCAGCTTTCCACGTTGCGGTACCAGGCTCCCTTGAGCAACGGATCGCGCTCCAGCACCAGGTCATTGTCCGAAAAGGGCGAGCCGCGGCGGATGAAGGTGAAGGTCGTGCTCATCAGGTTGCTCTCATCGCCGTAGATCCACGTCTCCTCGCGTGCGCTGCGGTAGATGGTGGTCGGTGTGCCGAAGATGATGTGGACCAGGCCGCGGTCCGTGCGCCAGCCTTCCACATGGGCGGTGAAGTACCGGTTGGCGCTTTCCACACGCTGGTAGTAGGCGCGGATAGCGGCCCTTGCGCGTTCACGGTCCCCGGCGGCATCCAGCCAGAACCGCTCCACGGCCTGCCGGACGTTCCCGGCGTTGCTGATGCGGTCGAACTCCTGCATGGAGGTGATGTAGCGTAGGGGCGGCACCATGCTCTCCGCATCGGCCACATAAGGATGACCCTCACCGAGGACGAACACGCTGTAGCCTTCGCTCCGGCTGCTGTCCGGGCGCAGGTGATAACAGCCGGGCCGGTTCAGCTCCAGGAGCAGGTCGCCCCGCTCATCCACCCGCACGGCAAAGGTCGTATCGGGCCTGAGGTCCAGGTTGGAGGCGCCCTGCTCGGTGAACACCGGGGACGGAAGCCGGTGGTCCTGCTGGTAGTGTGCGGCCATCAGGGTCCGGCCTGCGTACCGGGGACAGTGGACACGCAGTGAGGTGGGCCCGCCGAAGTGGTCGCCGAAGTAGGGTAGATCGCGGTCCCGCTCCATGGGCAGGAAGTCCTGCCGGACGCTCCCGTTGGCGCGGTCCACGTCGATCAATACCGTGCTGCGTGTGTTGCGGTTCAGGTCGTGGGCGGTGATGCGCAGCACGAAACTGCTTCGTTCGTTGCGCCGCAGGTCCATCCGTCCGATCAGTTCATGGTCGCCACCCTGACCATCGCCGGCATCCCGCACCAGCGTGCTGGCGCTGTCCAGCAGGGTGCGGGTGTTCCAGTCGCTCAGCGCTTCGTAGGTGACCCGCACGGCGGCGCGAAAGGGCGGGCCGTCCCCGTCACCCTTGTAGAGCAGGTCGCGCGTCCGGAGGTTGAAGAAGATGACCGAGGCCTCGTCCGGCAGATGATGCACCCGGGCCTTGAACTCCAGGCTGGACGATTCCTGGCCGTAGAGGTAGGCCAGGTTGTCCGCACGGCCTGTCCGTGCCGGCGGTCGACTGCCGCAGGCCGAGAGCAGGGCAAGGACCACAACGAGGGATGGGGATGGGCGGTTCCTCATTCCGAAGGAAGTTCTGAGCGGACCTCCGCGGCGCGGTTCAACAACTTCTCGTGGAGGCTCTTGTTGGTCTTGGCCCCCAGCTCCTTGAGCATTTCCACCTGACGAACGAGGTTGCCCGGGCCTTCGCTCAGCTTGGCCACCGCCTTTTCATAGCTCTCACGCGCATCGTTCACATGCTTTCCGATGCGGCCAAGGTCCTCGGTGAAGCCGACGAATTTCTCGTAGAGCGCACCCGCCCGTTCGGCGATGGCCAGGTGGTTCCGGGCGATGCGCTCATGCTTCCAGATGCCGTGGATGGTGCGCAGGGTGGCCATCAGGGTGCTGTGGGTCACCATCACCACCTGCCGGTCGTACGCCTCCTGAAAGATCTCAGGCCGTTCGCGCAGGGCCAGCAGGAAGGCTGGTTCGATGGGCACGAACATGAGGACGAAGTCGACGCTACGCACCCCATAGAGCTTGGTGTAATCCTTCTCCGAAAGCCCTTTGGCGTGGGCCCGCAGGCTTTCCACATGGAGCTTGAGCAGGCGGTCGCGCTCCGGCCCTTCCGCCGAGGCGGCGAAGCGCTCGTAATGCAACAGACTGACCTTGCTGTCGATCACCAGGTGTTTGTCGTCCGGCAGCATCACCACGGCATCGGGACGCAGGCGGCTCCCATCGGCCAGGGTGGTGCTCTCCTGCATGGAGTATTCCTGCCCCTTCACCAGGCCGGAGCTGCTCAGGAGCTTCTCCAGGATCATCTCCCCCCACGCCCCCTGGGCCTGCGCATCGCCCTTCAGCGCACGGGTCAGGTCGTTCGCCTCCTGGCTGAGCCGTTGGTTCTGCTCAACCAGCTTCACGATCTCGCTTTTCAGGGCGAATCGCTGGCGACCTTCCTCGTCGTAGGCCTTCTGCACCTTGTCCTCGAAATCCTTGATCCGCTCCTGGAGGGGTTTGAGCAGGGAGCCCAGCCGCTCCTGCTGCAGTTCGTTCAGGGCCTTACCGCGCTCGGCCAGCAGCTTGTTGGCAATGTTCTCGAACTGGGTGGTCATCTGCTCATGGAGCTTCTCGAGCTCGGCCTTCTGCTCGCCGAGCTTGGTCTCCAGTCCGCGCGCGCGCTGCTGTTCGCGGGCCAGTTCGGCGTTCACGCGCATCAGCTCGGCGCTCCTGTGTCCCTGGTCCTGTTCTCGCGCGTCCAGGGTGGCCTTGTGCTCGTTGAGGAGCTGCGACAATTGCTCGGTCCGCTGCTTCAGCGCTTCTTCCAGGCCGGCCAGCCGTGGCTCCAGCTGACCGCGCTGTTGCTCCAGTTCCAAGGCGTGGCGTGCCTGCAGGGTCCGGAGCGTACCCCGCCACCAGGCCCAAAGGATGCCCGCACCGGCCGACAGCCCGAGCAGCAGACCCAGGAGCAGGGACCCCAACGCCATGCGCCGAAGGTACGGCCGAGGCCCGCCTCAGTTGTCCAGGATCACCACCAGCGCGCCCACGGGCACCTGCTCGAACAAGGCTACGATGTCGGCGTTGCCCATGCGAATGCAGCCGAGGGAGGAGGGCCGGCCGAGCGACGCCTCATCACCGGTGCCGTGGAGGTAGATGTACCGGTCATGGCTGTCCACCATGCCACCGCGATTGGCGCCTTCCTCCAGCCCTTCCAACCAAAGGATCCGCGAGGTGATCACATCCTGCGCGCTGTCCGCACGGGCCAGGTCGGCCACCTCCCCGGTGGGTCGTCGGTCCTTCAGCACGGCGCCGAGGGGCAGGCCGGCACCGATCTTCTCGGCCACGCGGTGCAGGCCCGGCGGGGTGCGATAACTGTCCACGGTGCAGCCGAGACCGGCCTTGGCGGTGGCGATCGGGTAGCAGCCCTGCATGCGGCCGTCCATCACCAGGAAGAGACGCTGGCGCGCAGCGGAGACGTACAGGATGTGTCCGTCGAGCGGTGTACCGGGGTAGCGGGCGGCCAGGTACTCCAGCAACATGTCCGCCAGCCCTTGTCGGGGTGGGTCCGTGGCAGGAACGGACGGGAGCACTGCCAGGGTCAGGCCGAGCGCGAGGACCCTCCGGGCCCGTTTCGGCAACGCGCCCGGATCAGAACAAGCTGGTGAAGCCGAAGTGCACCTTGCCATCGCGCAGGTCGAAGGGGTTGTTGAACTGGCTCCCAAGGGCGTAGGTGAGGCTGAAGATACCGGCCTTGGTCTCGAAGTTCGTGCCGATGCCGAACCCGATCGGATCGTCCGCGAGCGGTTCCGCTCGGCTGCGGTCCTCCCACCAGGCCTGGTCCACGAACACGAAGGCATTGCTGTTCTCCTCCAGCAACAACCGGTACTCCAGGGTGCCGATCGCAAAACTGCTCGCATAGATCGAGGCCTCGTCAACCCCGCGCAGGTTGCGGATGCCGCCCAAGCGGTAGAGCTCGTTCAGGAAGAGCCGGTCGTTGATCATGGCTCCGCCCTGGGCCGCCAGTCGCACCGTCCCCCGGCGTCCCAGTGCCCAGTGCACCACCACATGTCCATCGATCTGCACCTGCAGCGACCTGGTGGTCACGGTGAGCGTATTGTCGTTGGGGTCAGGCACCCTGCTTTCCTTGTTCCCGGCCGATCCTTCCAGGATGATGGAATGGCCGCGTTGCGGGTTCAGTCGATAGTCGAACCGTTGCCGTTCGATGCCCAGGCCGTAGGTCAACAACTTCACATTGCCCAGCCCGGGCAGAAGCGTGGTGCTGCGCCCAAGTGCACGGGAGGACTTGCTGTTGACGAACACGCTCATCACATCGCCCTGGCGCAGGGCGAGTTGAAGCGCCCCCCGACCGTTCACCTCCAGGAACGAGGTGTCGCGCCGGAAGAGCTTCAACGACAGGTCGATGCCGAAGGGGGTTTGGAACAGGAAGGGTACGGCGGTGCGCACTTTCAGGTCCTGGGTGCGGTCCTTCAGGCTCCGCCAATTGAGGTCGATGGACTCGCCGCGGCGCAGGGCGTTGCGCAGCCGCAGGTCCACGTCGCCGGTGAAGGCCACACGCCCGGTGGCGGCATCGGGCAGCACGCCGAGGATGCCGTTGATGGAGCTGGCGCGGCGCGGTTCCAGGAAGAGGTAGAGCTTGGTGCGTTCCGGGGCGAAGAGCACATAAGGTCTCTGCCGCTGGGTCACGAAGGGCAGTTCACGGATGCGCCGGTCCAGGGCCAGGATGAGCGACTCGTCGTACACATCGCCCGGCCGGATCCCGATGTGCTGATGCAGGTAGCGGGGTGAGATCCGCGCGGTCCCTTTCACCACCACGCTGTCGATGCGCACCAACGGCCCGAGGTCCACGTGCACGGTGGCCAGGAGCCCGTCGCCGGTGGAGCGCAGGCTGTCCAGTCTTACACTGGCGAACGGATGTCCATGATCCTCGGCATCGCGGAGCAGGTCGTCCAGCAACTTCACGGTGCGGTTCGGCGAGATGGCCTTGCCGGCGTGCGCGCGCTCCCTGAACCGGGTGCGGCCGGCCATATCGTGGGGGATCCCTGAGCCCGAGAGCACGGCCCATCGATGGTCGGGCCCGCGGTGCAGGGCGCAGCGCAGGGTGTCGTTCAGCAGGATGCAGGTGTCGAGGGAGGCTTCGAGCGCCCCTTGCGTCCACAGGTTCTTCACCCAGGCCTCAGCCCGCGCCTCGGCTTCAGGAGGTGTGTCGAAACGCTCGGCGCGGAGAGCGCCTTTCGGCACGGGGCCGTCCGCGGTCATCACCAGCACGGTGCGCTGGGCCTCAGCGCGGGTGAGGGCGCACAGGCAGGTGGTCAGGAGCAGGGTCCTGAAGGTCACCAGGCCGGGTGGGGACAAGCAGGCCCTCATCACGGTCGCCAGTCGATAGGGCGCAAGCCTTGCGCCTGCAGGATCTCATTGGTGTACGAGAAATGGCCGCAGCCGATGAAGCCCCGGTGGGCGGACAGCGGACTCGGGTGCGGGGCCTTCAGCACGTAGTGCCTCTCCGTGGGGATCAATGCTTCCTTCTGCTGGGCATGCCGGCCCCAAAGCAGGAACACCAGGCCGCTGCGCTCGGTGGCCAGGGCGCGGATGGCCGTGTCCGTGAAGGTCTCCCACCCCCGGCCGTGGTGCGATGCGGCCTGTTCGGCGCGGACCGTGAGGGTGGCGTTGAGCAGCAGCACCCCCTGGTCGGCCCACCGGCCCAGATCGCCATGCACGGGCCGATCGACGCCGAGATCGCGTTGCAGTTCAGCGAAGATGTTCACCAGGGAGGGTGGCGGGGGGACGCCCTGCGGCACGCTGAAACAGAGCCCATGGGCCTGACCGGGCCCGTGATAGGGGTCCTGCCCCAGAATGATGACCCGGACGTCCTCGAACGCCGTTCGTGCGAAGGCATGGAAGATGTCGCGCCCGGCCGGATACACCGTATGGCCGGCCCGCTCCGACAGCAGAAAGCCCTTCAGCGCCTGGAAGTAGGGTTTGCCGAACTCCGGACCGAGCACGCGCGACCATCCGGGGCCGAGCTCGGCGGTGCGTTGGGCTGAGTTGGCCGTGGTCATCGGGTCCGCCAAGATCGCCAACGGATCGTTGAAACTTTTTCCGGGTGGCTCCCGTTCCACGCGATAACTTTGGACGACCTGGATCGTTCTATCTGCGTCCAAGGAACGTAGCAAACGAACGCACAACGATGAAAAAGGTGCTTCTGGTATTGGCGGTGGTGGCGATGGGCGCGGTGCTCTTCAGCTCCTGCGGTTCTAGCCACAGCTGTCCGGCCTACTCCAAGACCCATCCGGTGAAGGCCGAGCGCCCCGCCTGATCTTCCTGAGCACATTCCCCGAGCCCGGCCATGAGGACCGGGCTTTCGTGTTCCTTCCTCATCGGTAGGTGAAGCGAAGGACCTGGACAAGGTCCTCCCGCAGGCTCAGGGCCACCGGGCAGGTGCGCGCCACCTCCTCCAGCTCCTCCCGCATCACAGGGTCCAAGCCTGTGCCGTCCATGGTGATGTCCACCTCGATCCGGGAAACACGTCTCGGGTCGGCGGCCATGTGCTTGGTCACCTGCGCCGCGAGTCCGTTCAAGGGATATCCCTTGTCGCGCGCCCGGATGCCCATCACGGTCATCAGGCAGCAGGCCAGCGCCGTGCTCATCAGGTCGGTCGGGGAGAAGGACTCCCCACGCCCACGGTTGTCCGGTGGAGCATCGGTGACCAGGGTGACACCGCTGCGGGTGTGCGTGGCCTCGGTGCGCAGATCGCCGAGGTAGCGGACAGTGGATGTGCTCATGAACCGGGGTCGGCAAGGTAGCGTTGTCTTCGTAGCTTTGACAGCTTCCATGCGAGGATCGACCCTTCTGTGGCTTTGGCTGCTGCCGGTAGTGCTGGCGGCCCAGCAGACGGTGTACGATGAGACGCGGATCCTGTACAAGAAGGAGGTACATGGCGGTCTCATGGCCCATGGTGACGGGTGGGGCGTCAACTTCTTCCACGGAAAGCACCGCACCGCCCGTTCGCGGCGGATGATCGGCATCGAGATCGTGGGCATGAAGCACCCCAAGGAGATCAAGAGCTTCAACCCGTATTACGAGGATGCCCGCGGCTACTTCTACGGGAAACTGAACAGTGTGCTGCTGTTCCGGCCCACCTGGGGGCGCAAGGAGCTCATCACCGACAAGCTGCGCAAGAGCGGTGTGGAGGTGAACTACGTCTGGGGGATCGGGCCGTCCTTCGCCATGCTGAAACCGGTGTATCTGCAGATCGGCAAGCCCAGTCTGCCGTATGAGACGATCGCGGTGGAGCGCTATGACCCGGAGGTGCACTATCCCGATGACATCTTTGGTCGGGCCTCCTGGTTCAAGGGCATTGAGGAGTCGCGGTTCCGTGTGGGCGGCTTCGCGCGCTTCGGGCTCAACTTCGAGCACTCCGGCTCGGCGGCGGGCATCAAGGCCCTCGAAGTGGGGGGCACCGTCGACGTGTTCCCGGAGCGCCTGCCCATCATGGCCGAATTGGACGGGGTGGAGAACAAGCAGGTTTTCCTGGAATTGTACATCAGTATTCAGTTCGGCAAGAAGTTCGTGCGATGAGCGTGGAGGATGGCGTAGCGGGGGTGAGGCCCGCCCGGCGACCCGAATGGCTGAGGGTGAAGCTGCCCACCGGTGAGAATTACCGGAAGGTCCGGTCCATCGTCAGTGAGCACAAGCTCCACACCATCTGCCAGAGCGGCAACTGCCCCAACATGGGCGAATGCTGGGGCGAGGGCACGGCCACCTTCATGATCCTGGGCAACGTGTGCACACGGAGCTGCGGGTTCTGTGCCGTGGCCACCGGCCGCCCCGAACCGGTGGACCCGTTCGAGCCGGCCCGCGTGGCGCGCAGCGTGGAGCTGATGGGGGTGAAGCATTGCGTCATCACCAGTGTGGACCGGGACGACCTGGAAGATGGCGGTGCGGATACCTGGGCCCGGACCATCCGGGCCGTCCGGCGTCGCTGTCCCGGCAGCACGATGGAGACCCTGATCCCGGATTTCAAGGGGCGCTGGCAGGACCTGGCCGTGGTGCTGGAGGCTGCTCCGGACGTGCTCTCCCATAATCTGGAGACGGTAAGGCGCCTTTCCAAGCAGGTCCGTGTACAGGCCCGGTACGACCGAAGCCTCGAGGTGCTGATGCGGGCCAAACGGGCGGGTCTGCGCACCAAGAGCGGCATCATGCTGGGCTTGGGCGAGACCGACCAGGAGGTGCTGGAGACCATGGACGACCTGCGTGCCGTGGGAACGGATGTGATGACCATCGGGCAGTACCTGCAGCCGACCAAGGACCATCTCAGCGTGCAGGAGTTCGTGCATCCCGATCGCTTCGCGCGGTTCAGGGAGGAAGGGCTGGCCCGCGGATTCCGGTTCGTGGAGAGCGGGCCGCTGGTGCGCTCCAGCTATCACGCCGAGCGCCACGTGGGGTAGGTCGGACCGGTATAGGATCGACGGAATTGTGACCGAGGTGCGCGTGGGAACGGAACCGTGCCGACTATCTTTGTGTTCCTTCGTCAACGAACCCCAACCGGCCATTCCGACCACTCCCATGACCCGAGCAGTACGCAACGGCCTCCTGGCCACCACCACCGCCGCCATCGCCGTCGGCGCCATTTGGATCGGCGAGCAAGGGCGTCGCTACACCCCGCGTCCCGAGGATGCTGCGGCGAGCAGCGCACGGGGAGCGATGGAGTACCTCGCTGCCATCCGCGGGAACCTGGCCACCGGTCGGATCGAACCGGGCGACCGCATCGCGATGGAAGCCGCCGTCAATGCCTATGGCGGCCCCAAGAGCGTCGGCTTGGAATGGGTGGAGATGGGCCCTGACAACGTGGGTGGCCGGATCCGTACGGTGCTGGTCGACCCATCGAACCCCCAGGTGATCTGGTGCGGTGGTGTATCCGGTGGACTGTACAAGTCGACCAATGGCGCCAACACGTGGGAGAAGATGTCCGCGTTCAATGAGAACCTCTGCATCAGCAGCATCGACATCCTGGGCAACGGTCACCTGTATGTGGCCACCGGGGCCACCCCGGAGGGACAGTCGGGGTCTGGTGGCAGTGGGTTCATCGGAGACGGCCTGTTCATGAGCACCGACGGTGGAGCGAGCTTCACGCAGGTCTTCGGGACCAGCACGAACTGGAACACCAATGACGATTGGGCCATTGTGGACAAGATCGTGGCCCATCCCACGGAACCCACCAAGCTGTGGGTGGCCCATAACAACGGACTGACCCTTTACGACGAGAGCAACAACAGCCTCACCCCCGCCCCCGGTCTTCCGACCTCCCGCTGTCGCGCATTGGAGGTGAGCACGGACGGCTCCGTCGTCATCTGCAACATTGGAAGCAACTGCTGGCTCAGCCGGGACGGTGGTGCGGCTTTCCAGCAGATGACCCTGGGCAACAACGGCTTCCCCAACAGCCAGATCGGACGCATGGAGTTCGCCATCTCCCCCGACGACAACAACTACCTCTACTGCATGATCGCCACCGGTGGTGGCCAGATGAACGGGGTTTGGGCCTCCACGGATAAAGGCTTCAACTGGTCCCGCATCTGGCCGGCCGGCTTCGGTACGAACGGTGTGCCCGAGCTCGACATCTTCGGAGACAACAGCCAGGGATGGTGGGACAATGTGTTGGCCGTGGTTCCCGGCGAGCCGGACCGGATCTGGCTCGGTGGGGTTTCCCTCTGGACCACCAGCCTCAACGCGCAACCGGTGCAGTTGGCGCTGGCGTTCGACTTCCCCGGTTGCTTCAATTGCGTACACGCCGACGTGCATGACATCACCTTCGCGCCGGATGGCCAGACCGCCTACGTGGCCTGCGATGGTGGCATCTACGTGAGCCCTGACAAGGGCGGCGTGTTCTACGCGGCCAACCGCTTCCTGAACATCACCCAGTTCTACTCCCTGGCCTATTCGCCCAAGGGCAAGGTGATGGGCGGAACGCAGGACAACGGGACCCAGTACATCCGCCTCAGTGGAGGAACCACGGCGGAGGAGGCGATCGAGGTGAGCGGCGGTGATGGCTTCGACAGCGAGATCTCGCAGATCGATCCCAACATCATGTTCTCCACGGTCTACTTCGGCTCCGTGGCCCGCTCCGCGGATGATGGCACCAACTTCGGTGACTTCTACGATGCACGGGTTCTGGCGCTGGGCACCCCCGGTGAGCTGGGTGGCAACGGCCTCGGCGATTTCTACACCAACATCCGCCTTTACGAGAACTGGAACGATGTGAACAGCCAGGACAGCGTGAGTTGGCTCAACACCACCGGGGACACCCTCTTCTTCGGCGAGACCATCACGTACAAGGGGCGCATGCCGCAGGTCGATCAGTTCCACACGATCACGCAGGCGTTCGTGGCTCCCGATGAGGAGCTCCGTCTTCAGGATCGGGTGCAGACCCTCTTCGCGGTCGGCTTCTCCGGGGCCCAAGGCGTATGGGTGACCCGCGATGCCTGCCAGTTCGTCGAGAACCCGCAGTGGTGGAAGGTGGCCAACAGTGCCGGAGGTAACGTGAACGTACTGGAGTGGTCCGCGGACGGTGACCGGTTGTTCTGGGGTACGTTGGATGGTGAGGTGTTCATGGTGGAAGGCTTCAACAATGCCTACTCCCTGGATCAGGCGGATGTGGAGATCGGCACGAATGTGCAGCTATCAGCGCCGGTCACCTTGATGTCCAGCGCCGCTCCCGTGACCGGGTTGAGCTCCGACCCGAACGACCCTGACCGGCTGCTGGTCACCCAAGGAGGCTATGGTGGTTCCCAGAAAGTACGCCTCATCACGGGCATCAGCGGTACGCCGACGGTGACGAACAAGTGGAACATGCCGGCCGAGCTGGTGGGCATGCCTGTGTACGACGGTCTCATCCATTACGAGAACCCGGACATCTTCGTGGTCGGCACCGAGTTCGGTGTGATGGCCACGGATGACGGCGGTACCACATGGACCTTCGAGAACACCGGGCTCGACAAGGTGCCGACCTTCCAGGTCCGTCAGCAGCGGTGGAAGTGGAACACCAACCCGTACGGTCCCGACTACCTCACGAACCAGGGCGTCATCTACGCGGGCACCCACGGTCGTGGCGCTTTCCGCAGCGAGACCTTCCTCTCCGTGGCCGACCGCCCCGGAGCGGCGGGAAGCACCTCGGTCATCGGCGACCTGAGCTTCTTCCCGAACCCCGCCCAGGTGCAGGCCACGGTGGTGTTCGATCTGGCCGAGCGGCGTGAGGTGACCATCACGGTCTTCGACCTCAACGGACGTGTGGTGCGCACTCAACGTGCCGCCAGCTTCGGCGCAGGTCGCAATCAGGCGGAGATCGGGGTGAACGACCTCGCCACCGGAACCTACGTGGTGGAGTTGCGATCCGGTTCCGTGAAGCGCACCGGGCGCCTGGTCGTGTCCCGCTGACCCGGCTCCCCATCATGATGAACGGCCTCGGACGAACCTGTCCGGGGCCGTTCATTTGTACGCTCACCCCAACGCTCCCAGGACCATGAGACCTGTCCGTGTCGCCATCAACGGGTTCGGCCGCATCGGCCGCGTCACCGTCCGCCTGCTCCTCCAGCGCAAGGATGTGGAACTGGTCGCGGTGAACGACCTCACGGACAACCGCACCCTGGCCCACCTCTTCAAGTACGACTCCGTGCATGGGGTCAGCTCCGACCCGGTGGACCATGACGAGGACCACCTTGTCCTGGGCGGAAAGGCCATCAAGGCCTTCGCGTCCAAGGATCCGTCGACCCTGCCATGGAAGGAGCTGGACATCGATGTGGTGATCGAGAGCACCGGGCACTTTCTGACGCGGGGGCTCGCCACGGCGCATCTGAACGCTGGTGCAAAGCGGGTGATCCTCTCCGCTCCCGCGAAGGATGCCGACATCCCCAGTGTGGTCCTGGGCGTGAACGAGCATATCCTCACGGGGGATGAACCGATCATCAGCAACGCCAGCTGCACCACGAACTGCGCCGCGCCCATGATCATGGGCATCCACGACCTGTGTCACATCGAGGATGGTTTCATCACCACGGTGCACAGCTACACGGGCGATCAGCGGTTGCACGACGCGCCGCACAAGGACCTGCGGAGGGCCCGGGCGGCGGCGGTGAGCATGATCCCCACCACCACGGGTGCGGCGAAGGCCATCACGCGCATCTTCCCCGAGCTCGAAGGCAGGTTGGGTGGGGGCGGCATCCGTGTACCGGTGCCCGATGGGTCGATCACGGACATCACCTGCATCGTCCGCGACCTGAAGCAGGCCGGGGAGATCAACGCCTACTTCAAGCAGCTGGCGGAAAGCAGGCTGAAGGGCATCCTGCGTTACACAGAGGATCCGATCGTGAGCGTGGACATCGTGGGCGATCCGCACAGCTGCATCTTCGATGCGCAGCTCACCAGTGTGGTGGGCAACATGGTGAAGGTGATGGGCTGGTACGACAACGAATACGGTTACAGCTCAAGGTTGGTGGACCTGGTGGTGAAGCTGGGAGCCTAGCTGACCGTTGGCAACGCAGGGTCGTCGGTCATCCGGCGCTCGAAGGCTCACAGCCCGCAGTGTTCACACGGCAGGCCCGCCCGTGATGCGCACATCCCCGCTCAAGGGGCCATCACTGGTGCGCTTCATCAGCTTCAGCTCACGACCGTCGAAGGTGGCGTAGGTGAAGTGGGATATCCAATCCCCGAGGTTCACGTACCGGGCTCCGGGCGCCACCTCCAGGTCGATCGGCAGGTGGCGGTGGCCGAAGATCATGTGATCGAACCGTTCAGTCCGCAGCCGTTCGCGGCAGTACTGCACCAGCCATTCCTTGTCCTCGCGCAGCCAGCGGCGGTCGTTCTCGTAGCTCTTGAGCCGGCTTCGTCCGCTCCAGAAATCACCGAGCCAGAGGGCGAAGTTGGGGTGCAGGCGGGCGAAGAGCCACTGGCACACCGGGTTGCGGAACACGGCCTTCAGGAACTTGTAGCCGTGGTCGCCGGGTCCGAGCCCATCGCCATGGCCGATCAGGAAGCGCTTGTCGTTCCACGTGCGGATGATGGGTTCGCGGTGCACGGTCACTCCGGTCTCGGACGGCACGTAATCGAAGATCCACATGTCGTGGTTGCCCAGGTGCAGGTGCACGGGGATCCCCCGATCGGTCAGTTCGGCCATCTTCCCCAGCAGCCGTACATGCCCGCGGGGGACCGCCTTGCGCCATTCGAACCAGAAGTCGAACAGGTCGCCGAGGAGGTGGATCTCCGCAGCGTCCTTGGCGGCCTCGTCCAGGAAGGCGCAGATGCGTTTCTCCCGCGCCAGGCTCGAGGCCGCGTCGGGCACACCGAGGTGGAAGTCGCTCAGGAAGTGGATCCGTGGGCCGGGCATCATCCGCGTGCGAAGATCGCCGCTGGGGGGATCGGTTGGTCGGATCATGGGGCCATGCGTCCATGCCGTCCCCGGTCTCGGAGCCGTCAAGGCCGGATGGAGCGGATCAGCGCGAAGGGGTTGAGCTTCTCGAGCGCCAGCACGAAGCGGATGCGCTCCCCGAAGTCCACCTCACGAAGCTCCAGCTCGTCGGCGATCGCGCGGGTGAACACCAGGGGCACCCACACCTCGGCCACATCGCGGACAATGCGGATGCCGATGCCGGCCTCGGCATGCATCCGCCATTTCTCCACGCGGCCCGCCGGGCTCACTTGGATGTAGGGGGCCGCACCGGCGCTGGCATAGAGGCTCAGCGGCAGCAGGAAGGGCATGTCCGCCTCCATGTTCAGCGCGGCGATCCAACTGTCCGAGGTGCCCTGCGCGGTGGGCACGCGGAAGGCTCCCTGCTCCTTGGCCATCTGCTGGGCGGTGTTCCGCCCCACATCCTGCCGGTCCATGAACAGGTGGTCGAAGGTCATGTCGCTGGAGCCCCAGTGCAACCGCCAGCCCATCTGCCGCTGCATCAGCTTGTCATCCGAGCGAAGGAACTGCCCCACGAACAGGCGGAACGACACCCGGTGCTTTCGGCGGTCGTACACGAAGGACTGTCGTGCCTCAAGGGCCAGCCGGGTGAACGCAGCGTGGAGCTGTACATCGAACCGGAGGGATCGCGGGACCAGGGGCGAGGGATCGTGGAGCCGGTAGGAAAGCTCATGGTAGATGTCCTCGCTTGTGCGGTCGATCGTGAGCGTGTCGCCAACTGGGCCGCTCAGCGTTTCGCGAAGCACCACGGTCCGGTAGCCGATGCTGTGGGAGGCGCGGCGCCGGGCGGGGTCGCTTCGGAGATCGACGGTGAGCTGGGGGGACACCCGCAGGTACCACCGGTCCAGAGGCGCGTCCACGAAGAGCGATGCGCTCTGTGCGGTGACGCCGAGGTGGACGTTGCCGACGGGGCCGCGCTCCAGCCGGTCGTGGTGCCAGAAGAGCCGGGCGCCGCCCACGGGCCGCTCACTGCGGAGGCCGTAGAGCGGTGCAAGGGCCCATTCCACGCGCTGCATGGGGAAGGTGGCGTTGTGCAGGGCCAGGCCCGCCATGAACCCGTCGTGGGCGTTCCACGCCATTGCGGGGCTCAGCCAGGTGCTGCGGCGGTCCTCGCGCTCCAGGCCGAGGAGCGGCGCCAGGCGCGGAGCCGTCCACCGGCGCAACAGCCCGTGCGCACGAACGCCGTTGTTGCGCCGGTCGATATCGAGCGTGCGCTCTCCGGCGTCGATCCGGATGCGCCGTGCATCGGGCCAGGGGAGTTCCACGCGCCGTGTGCTGTCGGGCTCCACCCACACCACGGGTCGTGCGGGATCGTCCGGATCGCTCACAGGGAAGGGCATGCCCGATCCGTCAGGAAGGGCGTACCGCAGCTCACCGTCCTTCAACCGCCGTGCCTTCAAATCCACCTTGCGGGTCGAGCCCAGCAGCTGCTCGAAGGCCCACCCCAGGTCCTTGCCACTGACGCGCTCGAACACGGCGCGCAGGTCCTGTGGTCCCGGATGCCGGAAGGCCCACTCCTCGAAGTAGGCGTGCAGGCAGCGGTCCATGACCTCGGTGCCCAGGTAGGCCTCCAGCAGGTCCATCACCAGGGTGGTGCGCATGTACACCATGGTGCCGTAGTTGGTGGGCGTGAACCGTTCCGAGGTCAGGGTGGAAGGCTGGTCCAGGTCGCGCCGGGTGTTCAGGCGCATCGCCAGTTCGCTCTGTGCGCGGTGCGGATCGTGGAAGTGGCGCATGAGCCTGCGTTCCCCAGGGAGGCCCAGCATGCCTTCGGGGCGCGGGTACCGGGCCCGCATGTAGCGCAGCTCCAGATAGCTGTTGAGGCCTTCGTCCATCCACGGGTGGTCGCGCTCGTTGTTGGCCAGCACGCCTTGGAACCAGTTGTGTCCCACTTCATGGGCGATCACGTTGTCCAGGCTCTCGGCACTGCTCATGTTGCCGATGATGGTGATCATGGGATATTCCATGCCGCCACCCGCGCTGATGGTGCCGTCCACCGCGGTGCACGCGGCGTAAGGATAGTCGCCCACGACATGGCTGTAGTGAAGCAGCGCGTCGTTGAGGTAGCTCACGGCGTTCTCCCATAGCGCTGCGTTGCGGGGTGTGGCGAGGGCCCAGGTGGTCACGGTGCGCCCGCTTGTCGGAAGCACCACCTCGCCTTTGCGCACCACGAACCGTTTGTCGGCGAACCAGGCGAAGTCGTGAACGCTGTCCTGCACGAAGCGGAGCGTCTTCCACACGCTGTCCGAGGGTGGGAAGGACGCGGTGCCCTTGGGGCTATTCTCCGCAGAGGCGGGCAGAACGGCCAGGGAGTCCATCCAACGGCGTTCCGAGGCGTCTTGGAGCATCCCGGTGGCGCCCACCACATAATTGGCCGGCAGGGTGACGCGCACATCGTAGCGGCCAAAGTCGCTGTAGAACTCGCCCTGGGTGAGGTAGGGCATGGCATGCCATCCGTGCTCGTCGAACACGGCCGGTTTCGGGTACCACTGCGTGATGTGATAGGACTGACCGGTATGGCCCAGCCGCGAGAACGTGCTCTTCGGGACCTTCACGCGGAAGGGCGTGGAGATGGTGATGGAGCCCCCCGTGGGCAGCGGGGCCGGCAGCTTCACCCAGCCGATGTCCGCATGCTGCGGATGGTGGCCCCAGGTCAACGGGTGGTCCTCCGAGCGGAAGTCAAGGCTGTCGATGCGGCCGCGGTCCTCCTCGCGGGCGAAGTGCAGATCGAGCTCACCGGCCACGTCCAGTTGGTGGCACAGGGCCGTGTTCCGGTCGGCGTAGGCGTTGGGCCAGAGGTGCACCCAGAGCGTGTCGAGCGCGGTGGGGCTGTTGTTGTGATAGGTGAAGCGCGCCTCGCCACGCAGCACATGGACCTCATCGTCCAGCCGCACGTCGATCACATGGTCAACGCGTTGTTGGAAGGTGTGCTGACCGAGCGCGCCGAAGTGCAGCGCGAGCACCGGGAGGAGGAGCGCGGTGCGCATGGGGACGCGCGTTCAGCCCCGTGTCAGCCGCCGAAGAGCTCGCTGAGGCGCCGTTCGAGCATCGCTCCGCGCAGGTTCTTGTCGATCACCTTGCCATCCCGGTCCACCAGCACGGTGAAGGGGATGCTGCTGACGCCGTACTCCTGGGCGGCCGCGTTGTTCCAGAAGCCCAGGTCGCTCACATGCTGCCAGGGCAGTCCGTCCTGTTGGATGGCGGCCACCCACGCCTCCTTGGTGCGGTCCAGGCTCACCCCGAGGATCTCGAATCCTTTGCCATGGAAGCGGTCGTAGACCTTCTTCACGTTGGGGTTCTCCATGCGGCAGGGTTTGCACCAGCTGGCCCAGAAGTCGATGAGGACCACCTTGCCGCGCAGGTCGCTCAGCTTCACGGTGCGCCCGTCCGGTGTCTGCTGGGCGATCTCCGGGGCCATGCTGCCCACGGGGATGAGGTTGCTCAGGCGCTGCATCTCGGCCTCCTGCTGCTTCATGGCCTGTGCCTGTTTCTCCATGCGGTCCACCTGATCGCGGAACGCGGTGAAGAAGCTCGACCGCCCCATGGTGCTGCGCAGTTGGTCGCGCACCAGTTTGTAGGTGTCCATGTCCTGCTGCATGTTCAGCTTGCTCACGGCGCTCAGCTGCAGCGGCGATCCGGGATGGCCGTTGATGGCGTCCTTGCAAAGGGTGTAATAGGCGTTGTTCGCCTCGTTCAGCGCGCTCACGGTGGTGCTGTCGCCCGCACCTTGGGCCATCAGTTTGCGCAACGAGTCGATGCGTTCCTCGAAGACCGTGGCCTCGCGGTAGAAGGCGTGCAGGTCCTCGGTGTGCATTGAACCGCCCAACGACGAGGGACGGCCCAGTTCGCCGGCCTTGGCCTCCACGCTCAGGGTCTCGGCGCTGTCCAGGGCCACGATGAGCGCGTTACCATCGTCGAGCGCGATGCGGTAGAAGTCGAGGGGGAGCGACGGCACACGGAGGCTGCCTTTGCCGTCGGCGGACAGGACCACCGAGTCCACCCGCACCGGTTTGTTGTTCTCGAAGCGGTCGAAGTACACGGTGCGGCCACCGGCACCCTCGATGGTCAGGTCGATCGTGCGGCCGCCGCCGCCGCCGGAGCAGGCGGCGAGCGCGAGGGCGAGGATGGGAAGGGAGGGATGGCGGAACATGCGGTTCATCACGAAAGGGGTCAGGAGGTCTGTTCTCGTTCAAGAAGCTCGCGGACCACGGTGCTGGCCGATCGGGGGTCGGCCTTGCCCTTGGTCGCCTTCATCACTTCACCCATGAAGAGGCCGAGGAGGCCCTTGTTGCCTTTGCGGTATGCCTCCACCTTGTCGGGGTAGCGCTCCATGGCCTGCCGCATGGCGGACTCCACGGCGTCGTCGTCGCGTTGCTGGAGCAGGTCATGCGCTTCGGCCAGGAGGCGCGGATCGGTGTCCGGCCGTTCGAGCATCAGGGGAAAGAGCCGCTGGGAGGCCGTGCTGTGGCTCACCTGTCCGCCGTCGATCAGGGCGATCAGCTCGGCGATGCGATGGGGCGGCAGCGGGAACTCCTCCATGCCCCGGCCTTGGGCGTTGCACCAGGCGCGCACATCGCCCATCATCCAATTGGCCGCGGCCTTGGTGTTGGGGCAGGTGGCCAGCACGCCTTCGAAGTAGAGCGCGGTGGCCTTGTCGTCCGTGAGCACGCCGGCGTCATAGGCGCTGAGCCCCAGCTCGCCGGTGTAGCGGGCCCGCAGCTCGCGGGGCAGCGGGGGCATGGACCCACGCACCCGGTCGCGGTGTTCCTGGGTCACCCGCAGCGGGGCCAGGTCGGGCTCGGGGAAATAGCGGTAGTCGTGCGCCAGCTCCTTGCTGCGCAATCCGGCGGTGATGCCCTTGGCCGCATCGAAGGTGCGCGTCTCCATGTGGATGGTGCCGCCGGCGTCCAGCACCTCGCTCTGCCGCTGGGCCTCGTGCTCGATGGCCCGCATCACGTTGCGGAAGCTGTTCATGTTCTTCACCTCGCAGCGCGTGCCGAAGCGGTCGCTGCCCTTGGGCCGCACGCTGATGTTGGCGTCGCACCGCAGGCTGCCCTCCTCCATGTTGCCGTCGCAGATGTCCAGGTAGCGCACCAGCCGGCGGATCTCCACCAGATAGTCATAGGCCTCCTGCGCGCTGCGGATGTCGGGCTCGCTCACGATCTCCACCAGCGGCACACCGGCACGGTTCAGGTCCACCAGGGTGTTGAACGGGTCCACATCGTGGATGCTCTTTCCGGCATCCTCCTCCATGTGGATGCGGGTGATCCCGATCCGTTTCTCGCCGCCCTCCACCGGGATCATCACATGGCCGAGGGTGCAGATGGGCGTGGTGTCCTGTGTGATCTGGTAGCCCTTGGGCAGGTCGGGGTAGAAGTAGTTCTTGCGGGCGAAGTGCATGCGCTCCGCGATGGTGCATCCCGTGGCAAGGCCCAGGCGGATGGCGTGGTCCACCACAGCGCGATTGAGCACGGGCAGCGTACCGGGATGACCCAGGGTCACCACGCTCACGTTGGTGTTGGGGTGGTCGCCGTAGGCGTTGGCATCGCTGCTGTACGCCTTGCTCACCGTGAGCAGCTGGGCGTGCACCTCCAAGCCCACCACGAGCTCGTAGCGTTCGCTCCAGTGCGGGGCGCCGGTGGAAGCGTCCTTGCGGTCCATCAGCTGCCGGCGATCAGTTCGCGCATGATGAGGGTGAGCTTCGGCTCGGCGCCTTCGGCCACGCGCTGCACCATCTCATGGGTGGTCTTCTCGATGCGTCCCTTCACGCCCATATCGGTGATCACGCTCATGGCGAAACAGGGCAGGCCCATGTGGCGTGCGGCGATCACCTCCGGAACGGTGCTCATGCCCACGGCGTCACCGCCGATGACGCGCACGTAATGGTATTCGGCCGGGGTCTCCAGGGTGGGCCCGGTGAGGCCCACGTAACAGCCTTCACGCAGCGCGATCCCGTGGGCCGCGGCGATGGATCGGGCCCGGGCGATCAGGCTGTGATCGTAGGGCTCGCTCATGTCCGGGAAGCGCGTGCCGAGCGCATCCAGGTTGGGCCCGATGAGGGGATTCGGGAACAGGCAGATGTGGTCGTTCAGCACCATCAGGTCGCCCACTTCGAAGTCGGGGTTCACCCCGCCGCAGGCGTTGCTGACGAAGAGCCGGCGGATGCCGAGCTGCTTGAACACCCGCACGGGGAGCACCACTTCGGGCATGCTCCATCCTTCGTAGAAGTGGAAGCGGCCCTGCATGGCCACCACGGGCTTGCCGCCCAACGTGCCGAAGAGCAGCCGGCCGGGGTGGCCCTGCACGGTGCTCACGGGGAACTCCGGGATCTCGCCGTAGGGGATGCTGTGCGCCACCTGGATCTCGCGGCCCAGGCCGCTGAGGCCGGTGCCCAGGATGATGCCGGTCTCCGGCACGAAGCCGCCGGTGGCCTTCTTCAGGTGGTCAGCGATGCGCTGGATGCGTTCCAACATGGCGGCGGAGCAGCTCGGCGAAGCGTTCGGGTTCGTTCAGGATCACGGTCCGCATGCCGATCGTGGCCACGGGAAGGCCCTGAAGGGGACCGCCGGGGATCAGCGGCCTCAGCCGGACGGCGTCCTTCTCCGTGGTGATCAGCAGGTTCGGAGCGGGCGCGAAGGTATCGAATCGCCTCGCCAGCCGGGCCAGGTCGCTGGCCGTGAACGCATGGTGATCGGGGAAGGCGATGTGCTCCACCGGACCGAACAAGGTCCGCACATGCGCCACGAAGGGTTCCGGCCGGGCGACGCCGGTGACCACCAGCGCCCCGGCCCGTTGCCCGGGGGGGCGGTCCAGCGGATGGCCGTCCAACGCGCGCGGCGGTTCGTAGGCGATCCCCGCGAAGAACAGCTCCTGGTCGGGCCGCAGGTGGAGGCGCTTCCGCCACACGGCCTGCTCATCCGCCGGGGGCCGTTCCATGCATTTGGTCACCACCACGATCTGCGCCGATCGGGCCCGCGAGCGCAGGTCGCGCAGGGTGCCCACCGGCACGAGCGCATCGTCGCAATAGGGTCGTTGGGCGGTGGTGAGCAGGATGTTCAGCCCGGCGTCCAGCCTCCGGTGCTGCAGGGCGTCGTCCAGCACCACGGCCTTCACGCCGGGCACCTGCGCCTGGATCACCCCGATGGCCCGCACCCGGTCCGCGCCCACGAACACGCGGACAGCGGGGAACTTCCGCTTCACCTGCAGGGGCTCGTCGCCGCTTTCGGCCGCGGTATGCTCAGCCTGCACCTCATGGATGTCGGTGCCTTGCCGGCCGTAGCCCCGGCTCAGGGTGGCCAGCGGCCGCTGGTCCTCCAGGGTGCGCAGCACCAGTTCCAGCATCGGCGTCTTGCCCGTGCCGCCCAGCGCGAGGTTGCCGATGGCGATGGTGGGCACCGGTGGGCGCGTGCTCCGCAGCAGCCCGGCATCATAGAGCGCGTGGCGGAGGCGGAGAGCCGCAGCGTACGGCCAGGAGACGGGGGCGAGCAGAATGCGAAGAGGGCCCATGGTTACTTTGCTGCGGACCCGCCCCAGCGGGGAACGTCAAAGATGAAGATCAAGCAACTCACCACCGCACTGGAGTCCTGGGCCCCGCACAGCCTGCAGGAGGACTACGACAACAGTGGCCTGCACGTGGGCGATCCAGAGACCGAGGTGAACACGGCCCTTGTCTGCCTGGATTGCACCGAGCAGGTGGTGGAGGAGGCTGCGGCCAAGGGCTGCGGGCTCATCATCAGCCACCATCCGGTGATCTTCCGGGGGCTGAAGAGCCTGGTGCCGCGAGGGCCGGTGGAGCGTACGGTGCTGGCCGCCATCCGGCGGGACATCGCGCTGTACGCCATCCACACCAATCTGGACAATGTGATCGACGGCGTGAACGGGGAGATCGCCGATGCGCTCGGGCTGATGGGGCGGCGCGTGCTTCAGCCAAGGCCGGGTCAGCTGGCCAAGCTGGCGGTGTTCGTGCCGCACGCGCACGCCGAAACCGTCCGTTCAGCCCTGTTCCTTGCCGGCGCCGGCCGTATCGGGGCCTACGACGAGTGCAGCTTCAACCTCGAGGGGCAGGGCACCTTCAGGCCGGGGGAGGGCAGCAACGCCTTCGTGGGTGAGCGGGGAACAAGGCATCACGAGCCGGAGACCCGGGTGGAGGTGGTGCTGCCGCGCACGGCCGAGGAGGCGGTGGTGGCCGCCATGAAGGCCGCGCATCCGTACGAGGAGGTGGCCTATGACCTGGTGCCGCTGGCCAACGACCATCCCGGGGTCGGCAGCGGGCTGGTGGGGCACTGGGAGCAACCCTTGGGCGAGCGGGACTTCCTGGAACGGATCAAGCAGGTCTTCGGGCAGCGTGTGGTGCGCCACTCGCCGCTCACCGGGCGGCCCGTGCAGCGGGTGGCGCTGTGCGGCGGGGCGGGGGCCTTCCTCATCGGCCGGGTGCTGGCCGCCGGTGCCGATGCGTTCATCACCGCCGACCTGAAGTACCACGACTACTTCCAGGCGGACGGGCGAGTGCTGCTGGCCGACGTGGGGCACTACGGCAGCGAGCAGTTCACCATGCGGCTGATCCAGCGCAGGTTAGGGGAAGTTTTCCCTACCTTTGCGGTCCGTTTGACGGAAACCGTCACCGATCCCATCCACTATTCCTGAACATGGCCAAGACCGACGTGAAGACCGCGGCGAAGAGCGAGGGCACGGCCGCCGTGAAGAACGGCGCCGCCCGGGCAACCCATGCCGCCGGCAAGGCGGAGATCACCGTCGCCGAGAAGCTGGTGGACCTGTACCGCATGCAGGTCATCGACGCCCAGGTGGACCGCATCCGCACCCAGCGGGGCGAACTGCCGCTGGAAGTGCAGGACCTGGAGGATGAGGTGGCCGGTCTCAACACCCGCCTGTCCAAGCTCGAGGAGGAGCTCAAGGAGCTGGAGAACAACGTGGCGGACCGCCAGAACATGATCAAGGACGCCAAGGCGTCGATCAAGAAGTACGAGGCGCAGCAGAGCAAGGTGCGCAACAACCGCGAGTACGACAGCCTCAGCAAGGAGATCGAGTTCCAGAACCTGGAGATCCAGCTGGCCGAGAAGCGCATCAAGGAGACCAAGGCGCAGATCGATGCCAAGAAACTGGTGGTGGAGGAGAGCGCCAGCCTGGTGAAGGAGCGCCAGAAGGACCTGGACCACAAGAAGAAGGAGCTCGACGACATCATCGCCGAGACCGAGAAGGACGAGAAGGCCCTGCTGAAGAAGGCCACTGAGGTGGCCGGTCATGTGGAGGAGCGCTTGTTGAGCGCCTATCGCCGGATCCGGGGCAACGCCCGCAACGGGTTGGCGGTGGTGGCGGTGGAGCGCGGCAGCTGCGGTGGTTGCTTCAACAGCATCCCGCCCCAGCGCCAGTTGGACATCAGCAGCCACAAGAAGATCATCGTGTGCGAACACTGCGGCCGCATCCTCGTGGATGACTACGTGGTGGAGCGCGTGAAGGGCGAGCAGTAAGCTCGTTCGCAACGTTCAACGAAGGGCTGCCCCACGGGTGGCCCTTCTTCGTTCCGCTCAGGGCCTGAACGCCACGGTGAACAGGGCCCGATAGGCCGTCAGCTCCTCCCGCACCGGGTCCACCAGCGTGGGGTCGTACATGCTGTATCCGCCGGTACTGCGGTCGTAGGCCAGAGCCAGGTCGAAGGAAAGCCGGGTGCCCCGGAATCCTCCTCCCAGGGAATACCGGGTGCGGCCATCGCCGTGCCGGAGGTCGCCCGCAGCGAAGGGGTCGGTCCAGTAGGCGAATCCACCCCTCAGGAAGGCCGGTCCCAGGCGCCATTCGGTGCCCAAGCGGAGCGCGTGCACACCCTTCACCACCTGCTGGATGGTGCGGTTCTCAAAGGCGAAATCGTAGCTGTCCGAAAGGGCGTTCGCCCGCCGCAGGCGCGTGGCCCGCTGGTCGCTGTACTCGTAATCCGCGCTCACCGCACCGCTTCGCCCCACGATGCCCGCCACCGAAAGAAGCGCGCGCCAGGGGCCCTGCACCCGGTACTGGAAGCTGCCATCGGGGCTGTCGTACGCATAGCTGTCGCCGGCCCGGAAATGGGTGGTCATCGTGGTGCTGTACACGTCGGTCATCCAGAAGTAGGAGGGGCTGTGCACCGAGGCTCCGATGCGCAGATGGTCGCCTACGCGCCCCAGCACGCCGAACTTCAGGTCCACACCACTGCCGCGCATCACCAGCCGCTCCTCGTAGGTGAAGCGGTCCAGCGAGTCCGTGGCGGCCAGCATGGTCTCGGAGTGGGTCGTGAGCCGCTCGTACCGGGTGCCGAGGATGCCCAGCGCCCCGCCGATGAAGATGCGGTCGTCGAGGCCTGCGGAATAGTAGAAGGACGTGTTGCTGTTGGCCCCTGCCGTGCTGATGGCGTGGTCCTGCCGGGTGGGGCCCAGGCCCGAACCGCCGCCGTAGATCTGGTAGGCCGCCGGGTCGCCGGCGATGGTGTCGATGGCGAAGGTCTGCCACGCCAGGTCCGCCGTGAACGGATACCCACCGGCCAGCGCGTCGTACCGCGTGCCATTGGCCTCGTTGACGAATTGCTGCAACAAGGTGGAGGACACGTTCTCGCCGCGCACCACGCGCTCCCAATGGTGGCTGGCCGTGCGGTCGAACACCACACCGAAGCTGCGGCTTTTCCAGCGGCTCTCGTCCTTGGTGGCGTGCAGGGCCATGGCCAGGTTGCTGAAGTGCACGCGCTGGTCGGTGTTGGAGGCGCTGGAGCCCAGGAGGCTGCCCTGGGCGTCGTTCACCTCCAGGGCCGGTGTGGCGGAGAACTCGCTGGTGGTGAACAGGGCCATGCCCGCCGGGTTGGACCACAGGGCTCCGGGATCGGCGCCCAGCGCACCGAAGGCCCCGCCCAGACCGAGGCTGCGGGCCGTGCCTTCAGGGCGCATGGACACGATGCGCAGCGCGTCATCCTCGTTCTGTGCGGTGAGGGTGAGTGATGCGAGCACGACCCATGCGGCAAGGGCAGGCCGGTGCGGCCGGATGCCGCGGGCGAACTGGCGGTGTTCCATGGCTTAGCGGCGTCCACCGCCCGAACGGGACGGTGCGGGTGAGGAGAAGCCACCACCGCGTGTACCCCGTTCAACGCCACCGCGTGAGGGGGACGGATCCACGGACGGCCGCGCGGGCCGGGCGGTCGGTTCCTGACGACCGCCCCGGCCCGCGGGATCCACGCGCGTTGGGCGGCCCGTGCCGCTCGGGCGGGTTTGCGGGCGTGCGCTTGGCGCGGCCGGAGCGGTCCTCGTCGGCCGGTGCTCGATGCGGGCCCGCTGCTCGGGTTGTCCACGCAGGCCCACCGGGTTGTAGATCGGCGCGCGATTGCCGCCGCTCACCGTGCCGCCACCGCCCATGCTGCCGCGATGTGCGACCACACTGCGGTGGCTGCTGGTGCCGTCCCAGATGATCACGGGTTGGTAGCAGCCCCAGCAATTGCCCCCGTATCCATAGTAGGGCCCCCAGCCACTGTTCCAGCCGTAGGGCGAACAGGACCAGCAGGATCCCCAACCGCTGTTCCAACCCCAGCCGCTGTTCCATCCCCAAGCCCCATAGCCGCTCTGCCAGCTGTTGTTCCAGTAGGGATCGTTCCAGCCCGGCGAACCCCAGCCGGTCCCCATGCTCATGCCCCAGCCATTGCCCCAGGTGCCCATGCCCATGCCCACGCCCATGCCGAAGCCGAAGCGCCCGTAGTTGTAGTAGTACGGGTCGTTGTAGGTCATGTCATAGTAGTTCCGCGGGTCGGTGTAGCGCTGGCTCTCGGCGGCGTTGTAGTAGTCCGCTTCCTCGCTTTTCGGTTGCTCCGCCATGGCAGCGGGCGCGGGCTCCTCCGCGGGTGCGGCGGCCACGGCCACCGGTGCGTTCGCCGGCCGGTCATACACGCCGTCGTGCGTGGCCGCGGTGTCCAGGGCGCCACTACAGGCCTGCAGCAGAAGAGCGGTCAGCAGGGCCGTTGGGGCTGTGCGGAGGGGCTGAAGGGGTCGGTCCATGGTGCAGGGATAACGCCGGGCAGGGCGGCTTCGTTGTGTACTTTTGACCGCCTCGTCTGCATCAAAAATAATACCACCCGGCGGCCCTCATGGCGGACATCCTGACAAAGCGTGCGGACGACCACGCGCAATGGTACAACGACCTGGTGCTGAAGGCCGACATGGCCGAGCACAGCGCCGTGCGTGGTTGCATGGTGATCAAGCCGCACGGCTATGCCATCTGGGAGAAGATGCAGCGGGCCCTCGACGGCATGTTCAAGGAGACCGGGCACGTGAACGCCTATTTCCCGCTCTTCATCCCCAAGAGCTACCTGGCCAAGGAGGCCAGCCACGTGGAGGGGTTCGCGAAGGAGTGCGCGGTGGTGACCCACTACCGCCTGAAGAGCGATCCGGTGCATGGGGTGGTGGTGGACCCCGAGGCGAAGCTGGAGGAGGAGCTCATCGTGCGCCCCACCAGCGAGACCATCATTTGGAACACCTACCGCGGCTGGATCAAGAGCTACCGCGACCTGCCGCTGCTGATCAACCAATGGGCCAATGTGGTGCGTTGGGAGATGCGGACGAGGTTGTTTCTGCGCACGGCCGAGTTCCTCTGGCAGGAAGGGCACACCGCGCACGCGACCCGTCAGGAGGCCATTGAGGAGACCGAGCGGATGCTGGAGGTGTACCGCCGCTTCGCCGAGGAGTGGCTGGCCATGCCGGTGATCAAGGGCGTGAAGACCGCCAGTGAGCGCTTCGCAGGGGCGGAGGAGACCTACTGCATCGAGGCCATGATGCAGGACGGCAAGGCGCTGCAGGCGGGCACCTCCCACTTCCTGGGCCAGAACTTCGCCAAGGCCTTCGATGTGCTGTTCACCAACAAGGAGAACAAGCAGGAGCATGTGTGGGCCACCAGCTGGGGTGTAAGCACGCGGTTGATGGGCGCGCTGATCATGACCCACAGCGACGACAACGGTCTGGTGCTTCCCCCGAAGCTGGCCCCGGTGCAGGTGGTCATCGTGCCGATCGCCAAGAACGCGGAGCAACTGGGCGCCATCAGTGCGTTCGTGGCACCCATGATCGCGGCGATGCGCGCCAAGGGCATCACCGTGAAGTTCGACGACGACGACACGAAGAAGCCCGGCTGGAAGTTCGCCGAGCATGAGCTCAAGGGGGTTCCGGTGCGCATCGCGGTGGGCCCGAGGGACATGGAGAACAGCACGGTGGAGGTGGCCCGGAGGGATACGCTGGAGAAGCAGGTGATGCAGACCACGGACCTGGCCGAGAAGGTGGACCATCTGCTGGCGAACATCCAGGACAACCTCTACCAGAAGGCGCTCGCCATGCGGGAGCGCTACACCCGGGCGGTGGACACCTACGAGGAGTTCAAGGCGGCCATCGAGCAGGGCGGGTTCATCCTGGCGCATTGGGATGGTACCGCCGAGACCGAGGAACGGATCAAGGACGAGACCAGGGCCACCATCCGCTGCATCCCCCTGGATGGGGACGTCAGCCCGGGTGCCTGCATGGTCACGGGCCGCCCCAGCAACCGCCGCGTGCTCTTCGCCCGCGCCTACTGATGAGCCCCAGGAAAGCCACATCGCCCCCCGCCCCGGCCGCACCGGACCCGCGCGACATGATCCTGCGCATGCTGCAGCTGAAGAGCGGCATGAAGCAGGACGTCTACCAGCGCATCCTCACCCTCTTCCGCGAGCTGAAGGAGGTCCTGCAGGAGGTGGCCGATGACCTTGAGCACGAGATGCTTCAGCAGGACAAACGCGTGAGCGTGCAGTACCGCGACAAGGGTGAGATGACCTGCGAGCTCAAGGTGGCCGGCGATACGGTGATCTTTCACATGCACACCAACGTCTTCCGGTTGGACCAGGGGCACAGCCTGTGGAAGACCAGCTATCTGGAGGAGGACGAGCAGCGCGGCTACTTCGGGGTCATCAACGTCTACAACTTCCTGAGCGACTCCTTCAAGTACAACCGCGAGCGGGACCTGGGCTATCTCGTCAGCCGCCTCTTCCTGAACAAGGAGGGCCACTTCTTCGTGCAGGGCAAGCGCCAACTCGGGTTCCTGTACAACGATCTCGCGGGCAACCGGATGGACCGCGATGTGCTGAAGCAGGTGATCTACTCCACGATCATCTATGTGCTGGACTTCGACCTGCTGACCCCGCCGTATGATCAGGTGAACCAGGTGACCGTGAGCGAGATGAACGAGATCAACGCAGGTCTCCAGCTCTCCACCGGGAAGCGGTTGGGCTTCCGGTTCCAAGCGGACGTGGACGACCTCACCTGATCTTGCACAGATCGGAGCGTATCTTATCTTTGCCGCCCTTTCGGAGCCCTTTCCGATCGGTTGACATCGTGGCCCGTTCGTCTAGGGGTTAGGACGCGTCCCTTTCACGGATGAAACAGGGGTTCGATTCCCCTACGGGCTACATTCGAAAACCCGCGCTCAGCGCGGGTTTTCTCATTCCGCCCTCCGGGGAATGGCGCCACGCTTGCGATCCTC
>CALMPI010000010.1 GCA_937872175.1 uncultured Flavobacteriales bacterium
CCTCCTTGATGGGAGCAGCGAGCGATCGCTGCTCAGGAGGGGGCTTGACCGCGTGGCCAAACGCCCCAACACCGAGGGCCGCCCCGCGAACGCGAAGCGGCCCTCGGCAAGGATCCAGCACAACGTTACCGCCCCACCTTCACCGCCTTCTTCACCACGAAGCTGTCGTTGAGGAACAGCGTCACATGGTAGGTGCCGGGCGCCAGGTCCGTGGTGGTCCAGTCGTGGGTGTAGGCACCCGCTTCACGCACGGCCTCCTCCAGCACCTCCAGCCGCTTGCCGCTGGCATCGCTCACCTCCAGCCGCGTGCGGCCTGGTGTGGCCACCGTGTAGCGCAGCTGGGTGTGATCCGCCACCGGGTTGGGCACGATGAAAAGATCGGTGCGCAGGGCCTCTCCTGCACCTGCGTTCGCATCGCCGAAGCCTTGGCGAAGGCGTGCCCCCGCCCCTGCCCCTGGGCTCATGCTGCGCCCATCCGTGCTGCCCTGGGCCGCGCAGCAGGTGGCGAGGTCCTGTTGGAGGGTGCTGATCTCATCCTGTAGGGTATTGATGGTAGTTTGCTGGGCCTCCGTGATCCCTGCCAGTTCCTGTACAGCACTGATCAGGTAGGGGATGAAGCCCACATAGTTCACGGCCTTGTAGTCGAATGCGGCCGTGATCACATTACCCAAGCTGTCCCTTTGTTCGGGGAAGGTCACATCGGTCACGAGCTGCGGTAGCACCTGCTGGAGCTCCTGGGCCACAACCCCGGGTTGAACGCCTGTTGGCAGCTCGAACATGCGGAACTGGTTCGTGAGATATTCGAAGGTGCGCGGCTGAACCAGGTTGAGCGCATCCAAGCCTCCCTGCAACGGCTGCACATTCGTCTTGAACTGGGCATCGCTGTTCTGCCAAAGGCCACCCGGAATGAAGCCCTTGCCAGTTACATTCACCCGACCCTTGAAGAAGCCGGCCCAGTCCAAGGTGTAGTTCACCTCGCCCATCACACCATAGTCGGTACCGGCATTCTCAGCAATGCCGTAAACCCCAACATTGTAGGTCACCGAGGGTGATCCACCAAGGACCGCTCGTCCGTACACCCCGGCATTCCATGTGGCAGTCCCTCCCGTCATGGACGCCTCACCAGTCAGGCCGCAGGTGCTATAGGTGGTGCCCCCAGTTTGGATAGATTCCCCACGTTGGCCATGATTGTGCAGGAATAAGCCCGATTGGGTCACATCCAATTCCGCCTTGCTGCGTGAGCCGTAGTTCTGGTCTGTACCGTTGCGGCTGATCGACAACGTTCCGATACGATAGGTTCCGGAAGAGCCCGACACACCTGTGGTGATCTTGGCTCCGATGCACTCATCCGTTGCACCCTGTACGATGCACTGAAGGCCTATGATATCGTTGCTTGCCGGGGTATCGTCGAAGACATCGAGCTTGGCGATCGGCGTGCTCACCCCGATCCCGACGTTCTCGGCCGCATCCGGGCATGCATTGTTCGCCGCACCGACCGCGGTGATCACGTGGTTCGGCGATGTGCCGCTCATCGTCCATTCGCAATTGTCGGGCAGGTTGGCCAGGCTGCGCCAGTGCAGACGCCCGTCGTTGTCGGTCACCACAAAGCGGTCCAGCTCCTGGTTCTCGTAGTCCGGCACCAGCCTGCGGATCATCACGGTGCGGTCCAACACGTCCAGCCGTTCATCTGGCGTGGCGCTCTGGCCGAACCAGTCGCCGATGCCCACGAACACCTCCGACCCGCTGTCGTGCGGATAGAGCTGCATGGCCTCCAGGCCCTCCATGGAGTTGCTGCCTGTGGGGTTGGAGCTGCTGTACTCCGAGGTGAAGATGAAGCGCATCCGATCACTGAGCCATGTGCCCGGGTTGTCGCTCCACTGCACAATGGCGTCAGTGTAGTCGTTCAGCTCACCGGATTCCGGCTCTTCAGGGTTGTCGTAGGTGTACTTCTGCCCGATGTACATCTGGTCGCTGTTACCCGTGAAGGTGACACCGTTGCGCATCCACGGCCGGTAGCCGATGCCCTGGAACCCGTTGGCCCCGGGCTCCGCCAAATGCAACCGGCTGAAGGGGCCCGGACCGTTGTCCCAGAAGTAGCTGCTGGGGCTGATGCCGACAAAGCCATCTGCGGGGGAAGTGAACGATTCGATACTGGAGACGTTCTCCTCATTCACGACCAGGCGAACCTTGTCGTAGGTGCGGATCGTCATCTCCTCGTCATCGGTCGTACCTAAAAAGTGTGTCCCGAAGGACGTACTGGCATTTCCAGTTATATGCCAATCAACCACTTGAGAGGTTCCGCTGATGGCCACCATCAGCGCACCTGCTAAACTTACCATTCTCATGACGTGGGATATTCGCCCAACGCCCTAATCCACCTTCGTCCATTTCGCTGTTCCGCGCCAACCACCGCCAACGACCTCGACCACGTACGTTCCTGATGCCAGGATGTGTGTATCGATTGTCACCTGTGAACCTTGGTCAAGCACACGGGCGTCCAACACTCGTCGACAATGGAGATCCCAAATGATCAAGCGATCAACATTCGGTACTCGATCCCAACGCACTGTCAATGAACCAGGTCGGGACCACACCGTGGGGTCCTGTGAGCTCGACTGGACCTCACCGAGCTCCTCAACCACGATTGCGTCGAAGTAGTAGTAGGCGTGGTCATACCCGAAGTTCCCCGTCACCGGCAGCACTTCGGTTCCGGCGTTGTCAGTGAAGGAGCCGATCACCATGAACCGCTCACCACCGGCAGCAACGATCGTATCCTCCACATGCATCCAGTCGTCCTCATCGATGTAATAGCCCGGTTCGTAGAACAGCGCTTGTGGTACCACAGGTAAGGCGCCAGGGATGGGCACCGTGGGATCGAACACTGTGTCCACGGAGAAAAAAGTCCCGATCGTACTCACGGCTTGTTGGCTGCAATCAGGCAAGGAAATCTCCATGGCCACGCGGTACGCATGCCCTGCTTGAAGGCTTTGTGTGAGCCCGACCTCCATATAGTCCTTAAGCTCCGACAGGTTCTTCCGGAGGTATGCTCCGGCAAAGCGGTTGCCGTGAAAGGGAGCTTGGTAGCAGATCAGCCCAATGGATTCGGTGGTATCCATGTACACGCCACACGGGCTATCGTCCATGTTGTAGATGTCCGGGGTGGCGTAGTTGGCGCTGAACCAAGGTGGGGCTACTAGGATGGGGTTGTTGGCGGTGGTGCAGTATGCGGTGTCCTCGAACGACCAATTGGGTACCAGATTTTGAGCGTACCCGATCCCCGCCGGGGACCAAAGCGAAACGGACAGGCCCGCACGCAGCGCGAAGGTGACGACCGCGCGCGGGCTGGTGAACCAAGGGCTGTTGAGCAGGTTCATGTTCTTCGCCTTCAATTCTCCTCCGCCCCTTTCGGCACAGCAAGGACATGCCCGACCCTTGGTCGCGCTGCCTTCGCGCACAGCACCTGGTGCTGCGGGTGCTCACCGCCGCGAGCCGGCGTGCGGCTGTTCCGGCTCGGGTCGGTACTTTTGTGCTAGCTCGTGTTCATGTTCCTATGCCTTAGGGGGTGAATGTTGAGCGACCAGAGCCCTCGGTGTTTGCGCGCCGGGGGCTTCTTCCATCAACAATTGGTGGGGTTACCTTGGTAGGTCCCAGGCTTGTCGGCCTCCAGCCTCCAGCCTCCAGCCTCCAGCCTCCAGCCGCCAGCCTCCAGCCTCCAGCCTCCAGCCGCCAGCCAAAAGCCGAAGGCCGCCAGCCTCCGGCCACAGGCGGCCAATCCCATCCATGCAGCCCGCCATGCGGTCTGCGACCATCCTGATCGGAAGTAGTTGCTGCATGGCGGAACCAATGTAATTCAAGATCGACGCTTTGGTGCATGCTGTTGAAAAGTTGCGGTTTTCAACGGTGCTAGGTTTACTAGCAGAAGGACCATGACCAGCACGGTCTTTTGTTCACCAATTCCCGCAGACCCCTGTGATCGCGGTTCGTTGAACTTTGGAATGATCCGCAGGAGAGCGCCCGTGGATCAGGGGGAGCGCGACGCATCCCTTCGTGTTGCTCGCGATGACGTTGAGGAGGGAGATCACCACTCATCCCTTCGGTCTGCTCGCGACGACGATGAGGAAGGAGATCGTCGCGCATTCCGTCGTACTACACAGGATGACGGTTCGAAGTCCCGATGCCCACGTGGACCTCTTCCGGCGTCACCGGATACAGCCGCATGCCTTCCAAACCTTCTTCGCTGTAGGCCCCGGAAGCGCTGGAGCTGCTGTAGCCGCTGGTGAACAGGAAGCGCAAGCGGTCCGGGCCGTACCAGGTGGCCGGGTTGTCGCTCCAGTGGATCACCATGTCCGTCTTGTCCGCCGCCCTGGCCTTCTGCCCCACGTAGCTGTGGTCGCTGTTGCCCGTGAGCGTCATGCCCACGTTCATCCAGGGCCGGTCGCTGCTGGTCTGGGCGTTGTTGGTGGCCGCAGCCAGGTGCAGCAGGCTGTACGGCCCGTTGGCCCCGCTCAGGAAGTTGGCGATGTCCGGGCTCAGCAACATCCACCCGTTGGCCGTCTTGGCCCCGAAGCTGGAGTTCACCACGTAGTTCTCCGTCGGGTTCAGTTCCACCCGTTGGATCGTGTCCGTCCAGAACTCGATCTCGTGGTTGTTGTTGTGCATCACCTTCAAGGGGACGGTGCTGTTCCCATCACATCCGACGTAGGAGGTTCCGAGAGTTATGTTATTGTCGGTTTCCGTGATCTGCGCTGGGGCTGAGGTCAAGCCACACGCGAGCACCAGGCCAATGGCCATGGTTGTTGTAGCGATCGTTCTCATGGTCTTTCGAGGTTATTTCATCCGAAAGACCGGGTCAGGTTCATCCTCAGGCACCCAGTCGGTGCTGTGGATTGATGCTACTCGATCAACACGAACTTCAATGTCCGACGACCTCCCGTCCCTGCCGCCATCAAGAAATAACATCCTCGGGCCCAGGTCCTCACATTCACACGGAGCGATTCGCCTGTCGGCTTTCCATGCCAGTGCACGCGCCCCGTCCCATCGACCACCATCACCTCCTCTTCGGTGGTGAGGCCACCGACCTCGATCGCTCCACTTGCCGGGTTCGGGTAGACCGAGATCGGCTCCATGACCAGCCCATCGATCCCTTGGGCCATGGGACAGCCTTCAGGATCCACGGATAAACAGAGCTGGTCTACGTAGGTATACGCCCGGTAGAGGAACGCTGTAGAGTCCTGCGTGATGATGGTGTCCGCCTCAGCGATGGCGTTGGAGAAGTGGTTGCCCAGAATGATGTAGCGGTACGCACTATCGGCAACGAAGGACCCGCTTACCAGCAACCAGTTGGCCGTATCGCCCATCACCTGGTCGTGGTAGACCTGTGCCTGGTTGCGCAAGGGCCATGAAGGGTCGTCGTTCTCCCACTCCTGCGCATCCATGGTGAAGAGGGCCCCAAAATGACTCGAAGCCAGCATGGGCCATTCTGTTCCACCGGCCGCTGCGTTGATGTAGAAACTGAGGTAGTAGGTCGTCCCGATCTCCAATGGATCGACCAGGTCCGCGCCGATCATCTCATGCCAAAGGTTGCTTCCTTGGAAGTAGGTCCACATTCCTGAGTATGCATCGCCATCGATTGGCTCTTGCCAGCCAAACCAGTTGAGCGGTACGCCTCCCGCATGGCCAAAGGGCTTACAGCGAGTGAAGTAATCTGGTGATCCGTTCACCTTGAACCATCCGGATGGTCGTTGCCCCGGCTCATACCCAATGGGCGACTGAGGGCACGTATCCACCAACTCAAAGCTGGGGTTGAAGATCAGGTTCTGCGCTTCGCAGCGGAGAGCCGCAACGAACCCCAGGCAGCCGAGCAACAGGCCAAGGCGTGCGCCCGGCCACCTGAGGTTCATCGCGGGGGAGGTCATCGTTCGTTCGTGTTGACCGGGGTAGCAGGCCCGGTCCTCTTCCGCTATGTTCAAGCCCTTGTCCGTCGCGGGTTGCGGCAAGGCTCCGCTGGTAGACCGTGTCTGCACGGCCTGGCGCTGCCTGGTCGGCTCAGCGGGTGCACCCTATCTTTGTGCTAGCTCCTGTTCATCTTCTTTCGCGAGTTGGTGGGACAAGAGTGACCAAAGCCCTCGGTGTTCACGCGCCGGGGGCTTCCTCATTGCGGCAGTGGCGGAGCCACTTACCTTCATTGGTCCATGTTGTGTCGGCCTCCAGCCTCCAGCCTCCAGCCTCCAGCCTCCAGCCTCCAGCCTCCAGCCGCAGGCTGCCAGCTTCCGGCCACAAGCTGTCCACGTGCAGCGCACGCCAATAGTGGCGATCCGTGTGGTCCGTGTTCACTGGGGTATGCTTCACGGCAGGCATGGCAGGTCGAAAATAGTCGACGACGAGCCAGGTGGTGCTGCTGGTTGAAAAATTCATGTGGGCTTCACGCCATAGGGCAATTGCGTTCCCCTCCGCTCAGGGAGACTGCCACGGCGCGCCGCACACCACCCCGCTCAACGCCTCGCCGTGACGGTTTGGAGGTGCTCTGTGCCCTCCGCTTCAATGAGGCGACGCCGGCCCCGGATCGATCCGCCCTTCCTCCTCAACCGCCCCCACCGCTCCGATACAGATCGACCAACCCCTCCGGCGTGCGGATGGTCATCGTGCGCTCCTCCATGTCGAGGTCCACGATCATCTCCTCGACGAGGGGCACCATCACCTCCTGCTCGCCGTGCAGGATCACCAGCACGGGGTTGCGGTCGGTGCCTTCGATGGCGGTGACCTCACCGAGGTCGCCATGCACTTCGTCGCGCACCACCAGGCCGATGAACTCATCGGGGTCCCAGCTCTCGTCGCTGCCGTCGCTCAGCAGCCCCGGCGGGGCGTACAGGTCGCGCCCCACCAGGATGGCTGCGCTCTGCGGATCGTGGAAGTCGTCGAACTTCACCAGCACATCGCGCCCCTTCTCGCGCAGGTCAGTGAAGAAGAAGGGCACCTTCTGGCCCTCGATGTCCACGAAGAGGGAGCCGGCGTGGACCAGGTCGTCCGGGTCGCAGCCCTCCAGGTGCACGGTGAGGTCGCCCTGGTGGCCCCAGGGTTTGCCCAGTTTGCCGATGCGGTGCAGGCTCTCGAGGTCCATGCCCGAAGGTAGGGGCGGAAAAGGAACGGCCCGCGAGGTGGGTCGCGGGCCGTTCTCCAGTGCGTGGTCGCTTATTCGGCGGGTGCTTCGGCGGGCGCCTCGCCTTCGGCAGCTGCATCAGCAGCGGGAGCTTCAACAGGGGCTTCGGCCGGTGCGGCGGCGAGCTTGGCGCTGAGCTTGGCGGCCATGTCGGCGGCCTTGCGCTTCTCGGCATCGAGGCGGGCCTTCATGGCCTGTTCGGCACCGGTGGCCAGCTTGCTGCGCTTGCCTTCGACCTTGGCGGTCTTCTCGTTCAGCCAGATGTCGAAGCGGCGGTCGGCCTCCTCCTGGGCGAAGGCGCCCTTCTTGACGCCGTTCTGCAGGTGGTTGCGGTACACCACGCCGGTGTAGCTCAGGATGGCCCGGCAGGTGTCGGTGGGCTGGGCGCCCTTCTGCATCCAGTCGAGCGCCTTGGTGCGGTCGATCTCGATGAACGCGGGGTTCTGGTTGGGGTCGTAGGCACCGATCCTCTCGATGTACTTCCCATCGCGCGGTGCGCGTTGATCAGCCACCACGATGTGGTAGTACGGCTGGCCTTTCTTGCCTTTCCTCTGAAGGCGGATGCGGGTCGGCATGTCGCTGGTTGTTTATCCCCTTGCTCGAAGGGGCCGCGAAGATAGGCAGATCCCCGCCACGGCCAACGCCTCAGCGGAAATTGAGCCAGCTGCCCCCGTTCTCCACGTTGGTGAGGCCCTGGGCGCGTAGCCAGGCGGTGGCCTGCCCGCTGCGGTTGCCCGAGGCGCACACCAGCACGATGGGCCCGGTGATGGCCTGGAAGCGCGGCAGCTCGCCCTGCACAGTGTCCAGGGGGATGTTCACGGAGCCGGCCACGTGACCGCCGGCGAACTCGGCCGGGGTGCGGACGTCGATGACGGTGGCCCCTTCCGGCAGGGCGGGGCGTGCGGTGGAACCGAAGATCTGGCCGAAGATGCTCATGGGCGGGATGTGTTTCGGATGCAAAGGTGGGGGCCGGATGGCGGCGGCGGACGGTGACCCGGATCACCGGCCCCGCCGATCGGCCATCTTTGCGGGACGACCAGACCACCATGCGTACCCTTCTGCTCCTCGCCGCCCTGCTGGCCGCGCCGCTGCTGCACGCCCAGAACGTGATCCATGCCATGGCCATCGGCAACTGGCGCAATGGTCCGGTGGTGTACCTCACCCCGGTGTTCGCCACCACGGAGGCGGCCAGCACCCCGCAGCTGATCGAGCGCGTGAAGCACGAGCACCCGGAACTGGCCGGAACGGCGGACATTGATGTGATGCGCTTCGCCACCGTGGAAGAGGGCGAGGCCCACCGCGCCTCGTTGAAGGCCAAGTATGGCGTGCGCAAGCTGGAGGTGGTGCTGCTGGAGGCCCCTGCGACCGCCCCAGCGACCAAGCCATGAGGGTGCGGACGCTGCTGCCCGTGGTCCTGCTGCTGGCAGGGACCCCGGTGCGGGCTCAACAGGCCCCCGACCTCATCCCCGCCCCGGTGGACCTGCAGCTCGACGGCGGCAGCCTCGACCTGCGCTGCCCATGGGTGGTGAACGCCGATGCCCCGCTCCGGGCGGTGGTGGAGGCGGAGCTCCTGGCCCTGCACCCCGCTTCTGAGCTGGCCTGCTTCGCCCCCACCCCCATCACCTTCCAGCGCGTCGCGTTCGACACGCTGATGCCCCCGGAATGGCACTTGGTGCAGGTCGCGGGGGGCGGCATCACCGTCACCGCGCCCTCCGAAGAAGGCCTGTATCGCGGCAGCCGCACCCTGATCCAACTGCTGGAACAGGGCCGGGAGACCGGGACCCTCCCCTCCCTCACCGTCACCGACCACCCGCGCTTCCCGTGGCGTGGCATGCACCTGGACCCCTGCCGCCACTTCTGGAGCGTGGACTTCACCAAGACGTACATCGACCTGCTGGCGCGCTACAAGATGAACCGCTTCCATTGGCACCTTACTGATGACCAGGGCTGGCGCATCGAGATCAAGAAGTATCCGAAGCTCACCGGGGTGGGCGCGTGGCGGAACGGCAGCCAGGTGGGGCCGTACAGCCGGCGCGAGCATGACAGCATCCCCTACGGAGGCTTCTACACGCAGGAGCAGATCAGGGAGGTTGTGGCCTACGCGGCGGCAAGGCACATCACCGTGGTGCCCGAGATCGAGATGCCTGGACATGCCATGGCGGCCCTGGCCGCGTATCCGCGCTTGGGTTGCACAGGCGGGCCGTACGAGGTGCAGAAGGGCTGGGGCGTGTTCGAGGATGTGTTCTGTGCAGGCAACGACAGCGTGTTCACCGTGCTTGAGGATGTGCTCACTGAAGTGATGGACCTCTTCCCCAGCGCGACCATCCACATCGGTGGCGACGAGTGCCCGAAAGAGCGGTGGAAGGCCTGCACGAAGTGCCGGTCGCGGATGAAGGCCGAGGGCCTGAAGGACGAGCACGAACTGCAGAGCTACTTCATCCAGCGCATCGAGAGGTTCGTGAACGCGAAGGGCCGCACGATCATCGGCTGGGACGAGATCCTGGAGGGCGGCTTGGCGCCCAACGCGGCCGTGATGAGCTGGCGCGGAACGGAAGGTGGCATGGCCGCAGCGCGCAGCGGGCATTACGCCGTGATGAGTCCCGGCAGCCATTGCTACTTCGACCATTACCAGGGCGACCCTGCCAACGAACCGCTGGCCATTGGCGGCTATACACCACTTCAGAAGGTCTACAGCTACGAGCCGATCCCCGCCGAGCTGAAGCCGGAGGAGGCGAAGTACATCCTGGGTGCGCAGGGCAATGTGTGGACGGAGTACATCCTGACACCTGAGCATGTCGAGTACATGGCCGTGCCCCGGATGCTGGCGCTAGCGGAAGTGCTGTGGACACCGAAGGAGAAGCGGGATGAGGGGGACTTCATCCGGAGGCTGGAGAACGAGTTCCCGAAGCTGGAGGCGATGACGGTGAACGTGAGCAAGAGCCTGTACCAGGTGAGCATCCGTCCGAAGCAGGGACCCAAGCCTGGCAGCATCGCCGTGGGGATGACCTTGGCCACGGGCGGCTCCTTTTCCATGACCGAGCTGCGGCCGCCGTACGATGAGACCACCGCGCAGCTCGGTATCTACACCGGACCGGTGATCATCGACAGCGACCGCGAGCTGCACGGCTGGCTCCAGCGTGAAGGGCTCACCGGTCCGATCTCGAAGCGTCGCTTCCTCTTCAACAAGGCCACCGCCCGCCCCATCACCCTCAGCGTTCCACCCCACGAGCGCTACAACGAGGGCGGCGCCTTCACCCTGGTGGATGGCATCACCGCACAGGAGAAGCGCGTGAACACCGAGTGGCTCGGCTGGCGCGAGGGCGTCACCATCACCGTGGACCTGGGCAGCGAGCAGGATGTCCGCGAAGTGGGCATCGGTGCGTTGAACGAGACCCACAGTTGGATCCACCTACCCGAGCGCGTGGACTTCAGTGTGAGCACCGATGGGAAGACCTATCTCCAGGTCGGTTCTGCCGAAGTGAAGGCGGGCGTCGGTCGCAACCTGTTCAGCCTGGGCAAGGTGGGCAAGGCGCGCTATGTGCGCTTCACCGTGAAGCACCGCGGCAAGATCCCCGAGGGATTCCCCGGTGCGGGCAACCCGGCATGGATGTTCCTGGACGAGATCGAGGTGCGGTGATGGAACGTGTCGCACCACGAACGGTCGGCCGCGACCACCGCCGGGCCATCTTCGGGGTGATGCGCAACCCCATCCTCCTGTTCACCCTCCTTTCCCTACCACCCACGCACGCCCAGGTGCTGGACGGCGCGGCCGCCGCGTTCACACGCGCCGACACGCTGCGCGGCAGCATCGGTCCGGAGCGCGCGTGGTGGAACGCGACCTTCTATGATGTGAGCGTCACGCCCGACCTCGACCGGCGCAGCATCAGCGGTGTCACGGCCATCGCCTTCACGACCGTGGCCGAGGGGCGGCGGATGCAGATCGACCTGCAGCAGCCGCTGGTGGTGGACAGCGTGACCGTGGAGGCGCAGGCCTACCGCGACAGCGCCATCGCCATCGTGGACCGCTCCGTGGTGTTCACACGTGAAGCGGACGTGCTGTGGGTGGACCTGCCGGAACCCCTGCGGAGCGGGGAGGCCACCACATTGCGCGTGCACTACCACGGCATCCCACGGGCCGCGAAGAACCCGCCCTGGGACGGAGGCTGGATCTGGCGGCGCGACGGGTCCGGCGCGCCTTGGGCCAGCGTGGCCTGCCAGGGCCTGGGCGCCAGTGTGTGGTATCCCTGCAAGGACCATCAGAGCGACGAACCCGATGACGGCGCCGCGCTGCACATCACCGTGGCGGACAGCCTGCAGGCCGTGGGGAACGGCCGATGGCGCGGCACCACACCCAACGGCGATGGCACCAGCACCTGGCACTGGCGCGTCACCAGCCCCATCAACACCTACAACCTGGTGCCGTACATCGGCAGGTACACGCACTTCAGCGAGGTGTACACAGGCCTGGAGGGTCCATTGGACTGCGACTACTGGGTGTTGGCCGCGAACGAGGCCCGGGCGCGGGAACAGTTCAAGCAGGTGGTGCCCATGCTGGCCTGCTTCGAGCAGCGCTTCGGCCCCTACCCCTTCCGCAAGGATGGCTACAAGTTGGTGGAGGCTCCGCACCTGGGCATGGAGCACCAGAGCGCCGTGGCCTATGGCAACGGCTACCAGAACGGCTACCTGGGCCGCGACCTGAGCGGTACGGGCGTGGGCCTGGCGTGGGACTTCATCATCATCCACGAGAGCGGCCATGAGTGGTTCGGCAACAGCATCACCACGGCCGACATCGCCGACATGTGGGTGCACGAGGGCTTCACGCACTACAGCGAGACCCTCTTCACCGAATGCCAGCAGGGCCCGGAGGCCGCCGAGCGCTACGTGATCGGCTGCCGGAAGAACATCGCCAACGACAGGCCCGTCATCGGTCCGTACGGCGTGAACGAGGAAGGCAGCGGCGACATGTACTACAAGGGGGCGGCGCTGATCCACATGGTGCGGCACATCGTGGGCGACAGCACCTTCTTCGCCATGTTGCTGGAGATGGACCGTCGGTTCCGCCACCGCATCGTCAGCAGTGCGGAGATCGAGGCCTTCATGATCGGTTTCAACGGGCGGAGCCGCGATCGGCTGGACCAGAGCCTGTTCGATCAGTACCTGCGGACCGTGCAGGTGCCCGTGCTGGAATGGGGCCTCTGGAAGCGGCAGTTGGTCGCGCGGTGGACCAACTGCCTTCCGGGCTTCACCATGGCGACGCTCCTCGACCTGAACGGCAGGCCGCTCGTGCAGAAGATCGGCACCGAGTGGACCATCCTGGACAGCGAAGCGGGCAAAGGGACCGACCTTCGCGTGGATGCGAACTGGTACGTCTCGGCCGCGCGTGTGTCGAAGCATGCGCTGAAGCACCTCATGCCCAGGCCGGCCACCTCACAAGGCCCCCGATCCAACTGACCATGTCGATCACACACCTGGCCCTCCTCACCTCCGGCGGTGATGCGCCCGGCATGAACGCCGCCATCCGCGCGGTGGTGCGGGCGGCGCACCACTATGGCCTGATCGTCACCGGTGTGCTGGACGGCTTCGATGGGCTGGTGGAGGGCCGGTATCGCACACTGGGCCCGCGCGACGTGAGCAATATCATCCAGCGCGGGGGAACGATCCTGCGCAGCGCGCGGAGCGAAGCCTTCCGGACATCCGTGGGGCGCGCAGTGGCCATCGACCGGCTGCGTTCGGCCGGCATCGACGCGGTGGCGGTGATCGGCGGCAACGGCTCGCAGACCGGGGCGATGATCCTGCATCAGGAGAGCGGCCTTCCGGTGATCGGCATCGCGAGCACGATCGACAACGACCTGGCGGGCACCGACCGCACGATCGGCTTCGACACGGCCTGCAACACGGCGATGGAGGCGATCGACCGGCTGCGCGACACGGCCTCCTCGCACGAGCGCCTCTTCTTCGTGGAGGTGATGGGGCGGGACGCGGGCTTCATCGCGCTGCGCACGGCCGTCGCCGGAGGGGCCGAATACGCCATGGTGCCGGAGGCGCGGCAGGACATCGATGAAGTGGTGCGCGTGCTCACCCAAGGCGCGGCCGGCAAGGGCAGCAGCATCGTGGTGGTGGCCGAGGGGGACGAACAGGGCGGGGCCTTCGCGATCGCCGAGCGGGTGAAAGAGCGTGCGCCGCAGTTCGACATCCGGGTGAGCGTGCTGGGTCACCTGCAGCGCGGGGGCAGCCCCACCGTGGCGGACCGCGTGCTCGCCAGCCGCCTGGGCGTGGGCGCCGTGGAGCAGCTGCGCGAAGGGCGCTGGGGCGGTGTGCTCGGCATCGTGCACGACCAGCTCGTGCTGACGCCCTTCGCCGAGGCCATCGCCGGTCGCAAGCCCACCGAGAACGACCTGCTGCGCATCCTGCCCATCCTGGCCGTGTAGGCCCGTTACCTTCGGGGCATGCGCCTCCGCTTCCTTCTTGCCTCTCTGTTGCTGGCCGCACCGTGGTGCATCCGGGCAGCCAACCTGGTCGTGACGCACATCGGCACACCACCGGCCGCGCAGGCCGCCATCGACCATGCCGCCGGCGTCTGGGGGGGCATCCTGGAGAGCGCGGTGGACATCAAGGTGCGCGTGTTGTGGTTCCCGCTGGGCGGCACCACGCTGGGGATCACCTTCCCCAACGGCCGTCGCGACTTCAGCGGGGCCCCGCTGCCACAGACCTGGTACGCCAGCGCGCTCGCCAACAGCATCGCCGGCACGGAGCTCAACCCGGGCGAGAGCGACATGGACGTCTACCTCAACAGCGGCACCAACTGGTACCTGGTCACCGATGGACAACCCGCGACGGGCCAGCACGACCTGGTGACGGTGGCGCTGCACGAGATGGGGCATGGCCTGGGTTTCGTGGGCCTGTCCAAGAAGGTCGGAGGCACCGGCTCCCTCGGTCTGCTGCAGATGGCCGACTTCGCCCCGCTGACCACCAGCTTCCCGTGGCCCCAGCTCGACACCTTGCCCGGTGTGTTCGATGTGTTCCTCAGCGACCAGCAGGACGGCCCGTTGGCGATGATGCCGAACCCCGGCACCCAGCTGGGCGGAGCGATGACCGGCAACCAGCTCTACTTCAACGGTCCGCTTGTGCTTAACGCGAACGGCGGCACCGGAGCCCGCATGTACGCACCCGGCACCTTCGCGCTCGGCAGCAGCTGCGTGCACTTCAACGAGTCCACCTATCCGGTGGGCAACGCCAACGAACTGATGACCCCGTTCAGTTCGACTGGCGATGCGAACCACTGGCCCGGTCCGTTGTGTCTGGCGGTGATGCAGGACATCGGCTGGGTGCTGGCACCGGACGTGAGCGTGGCGGAGCGGTCCGACCGCGATGAGGCCCGTGTGTGGCCGAACCCGGTGAACGATGTGCTGCACGTGGAACTGGCCGGTATCGCCCCGGGCACCCCCTTGCGGATCATGGACGGCACGGGACGCGAGGTGGGGAACATGCCTTACGCGGCGGAGCTGTTCGTGGGCGGCCTTGAACCCGGCATCTACATGCTGGTGACCGGACCGGGAGGTGCGGGGGTCCGCTTCATCCGTTCGCGCCGATGAGACCCGGCACGCTGATCGCGGCCCTGCTGATGGGCGCCATGGCCATGGCACAGCCCTATGTGCCCGGGCAGACCTACCTGAGCCCCAACGGGCACGTGGAATACCGATGCGGCGACCTGCCCCTGGTGATCTCCGTGCCCCATGGGGGCGCGTTGATGCCGACGGACATACCGGACCGCACCTGCAACAGCCCGGTGTACGACACGGATGCGAACACGATCCAGCTCGGTGAGGCCATCGACTCGGTGTTCGCGGCGAACGAAGGCTGCCGCCCCCATCTGGTGATCTGCCACCTGGCCCGCCGGAAGCTCGACGCCAACCGGAACCTGGCCGACGGCGCCTGCGGCGACCCGCAGGCCGAATTCGCCTGGCAGGCCTTCCATGCCTTCATCGACAGTGCGAAAGCCCGGGTGACGGCCGATGCCGGCAAGGGCCTGTACCTGGACCTGCACGGGCACGGCCATACGGTGCAGCGGCTGGAGCTGGGCTACCTGCTCTATGAGGATGAGCTGGCCTTCTCCGACGCGACGCTCAATACGAACACGTACATCAACTACAGCAGCATCCGCAACCTGGCACTGGACAACCTGCTGGGCCTGGCCCATGCCGACCTGTTGCGCGGCTCCCTGGCCTTGGGCACCCGTTTGGGTGCGATGGGCTTTCCGGCGGTGCCCAGCCTGCAGGATCCCTTTCCGATGCCCGGAGAACCCTACTTCAGCGGCGGCTACAACACGGCCCGGCACAGCAGTTACGGAGGCGGCACCATCGATGGGCTGCAGGTGGAGTGCCACTTCACCGGTGTGCGCGACAACGCGGCGAACAGGGTCCGGTTCGCCGACTCGCTTCGTGTGGCCGTGGTCGCCTTCCTCAAGGACCACTACTTCGGCACCGCGCCCGGATGCGCCACCAGTGTGACCGAACCTGACGGAGCCCAGGCGCTGGGCCTGTGGCCGAACCCCTGCGGTGACCGGCTGGTCCTGGATCTGCCATCTGGCGGGGTCGTCAGCGTGGTGATCCACGACCTATCGGGCCGCGCGGTCCTTCGCCAACTCAGCCGCGGCCTCGTCGATGTGGGTCGGTTGTCCCCGGGGGCGTATGTCCTCCGCGTGGAAGGCCGGCCAGCTCGCTCCACGTTCGTCAAGGAATGATCCTGCCGGGTCAGGCCTTCGACATCGCCTTGAGCAAGGAGGCCGCGGCCATGCCGCGCACTTTGTCCCGCACCGCCGGTGTCCATCCCAGCAGGGAGCCCTTCCACCCCAACGCCTGCCGGCTCCAGCGCCAGAAGGAGAAGGAATCACGCTGGGTGAGGATCAGCCCGTCACGGAACGTGAACCGTGAATCGATGGTATTGTGGACCTTCCGCCCGGTGCGCGAGAAGGTGTAGAAGGCCTCCCAGCGCACATGCCCTTTTCGGTGATCCTCGTGGAGCACCGTGAAGCTGATGCAGAGGTCGTGCCCCTGTTCGACCAGCATCCGCCACATGGCGCGGACGTGCAGGGCGTCCAGATCCGGAAAGACCGGGTCGCTGAACCGGGCATCGGGGTGATAGAGGGCGCTCATCACCGCCGCATCCCGCTGGGCGAACGCGGTATAGAACGCATGTAGCACGGACATGCTGTGAAGGTAGCGTTCGCGACCTTCGCCCACATGGCCGCCGCGCATCACTACGCCCTGGAGCTCGAATGGACCGGCAACACCGGCCAGGGCACCAGCACCTATGAAGGCTACTCACGAGCGCATGTCGTGCGCATCACCGGCAAGCCCGATCTGTTGGGCAGCGCCGATCCGATGTTCCGGGGCGACCCCGCGTTGCACAACCCCGAGGACCTGTTGCTGGCGGCCTTGAGCCAATGCCACCTCCTCACCTACCTGGCGCTCTGTGCAAGGGCGCGCATCAACGTGCTGAGCTATCGGGACCGCGCGGAAGGCATCCTGCTGCTCACCAAGGACGGCGGTGGGCAGTTCACCGAGGTGGTGCTCCGTCCGGAGGTGGGGGTGGCCGATGCGGGCATGCTGGCCAAGGCGCAGCACTTCCACGGCGAGGTGCACAAGTACTGCTTCATTGCTCGAAGCGTGAATTTCCCGGTGCGGTGTGAGGCGGTGGTGCGTGCGTTGTAAGCCTACCTGTCCGGACCGTCAGTGGGATGGATCGTACCGGTGATCGTGGATAACTGACCCCTTCCCTCCGATCCCCTCCCCGGTACCTTCGTGGCCCCTCCGCCATCGTTCAGCCAGCTCCAAGACCACTGCCGATCCAGGGCTCGTCCCACATCCGAAGAAATCGCATGCAGTTCTCCCACCTGCACGTCCACACACAGTTCAGCCTCCTCGACGGGGCCGCCAGCATCCCCTCGCTCTACAAGAAGGCCCTGAAGGACGGCCAGCCCGCGCTCGCCATCACCGACCATGGCAACATGTTCGGTGCCTTCAAGTTCGTGGCCGAGGCCGGCAAGCACAAGAACGAGGATGGCAGCCTGAAGGTGAAGCCCATCGTGGGCTGCGAGTTCTACGTGGTGAACGACCGGCACAAGAAGACCTTCACCCGCGACGACAAGGACAAGCGCTTCCACCAGCTGATGCTGGCCAAGAACGCCACCGGCTACAAGAACCTGAGCAAGCTGTGCTCCCTGGGCTTCATCGAAGGCTTCTACAGCAAATACCCGCGCATCGACAAGGAGCTCATTCTACAGTACCATGAAGGGCTCATCGCCACCACGTGCTGCCTGGGCGCCAGTGTACCGCAGGCCATCCTCCGCGCGGGCGACGGCGACCTCAGTGCGGCCGAGGCGGAGTTCAAGTGGTGGCTGGACCTCTTCGGCGAGGACTACTACGTGGAGCTGCAGCGGCACGGCATCCCCGAGCAGGACAAGGTGAACGCCGTGCTGGTGCAATGGGCCAGGAAGTACAACGTGCCCATCATCGCCAGCAACGACAGCCACTACACCGACCAGGAGGACAGCAACGCGCACGACATCCTGCTGTGCGTGAACACCGGCGAGAAGCAGAGCACGCCCATCGCCACGGACGAGGACATCAACACCAAGGACAAGCGCTTCGGTTTCCCCAACGACCAGTTCTTCTTCAAGACCCAGGGGCAGATGGCCCAGACCTTCAGCGACCTGCCGGAGGCGCTGGACAACACGGGCCTCATCGTGGACAAGGTGGAGACCCTGAAGCTGAAGAAGGACATCCTGCTGCCCAACTACCAGCTGCCCGAGGGCTTCACCGACCAGGACGAATACCTGCAGCACCTGACGTACCAAGGGGCGATCAAGCGATATCTCGGCGCGAAAAAGGTGAATGGCGAATGGTCAATGGCGAATGGTGATCCCTCCCATTCACCATTCACCAACTCCCATTCGCCGGAATTCGGCCTTTCCGGTGGCATCGATTCGCTCGATCCCAAGATCAAGGAGCGGCTGGACTTCGAGCTCTTCACCATCCGTACGATGGGCTTCGCGGGCTACTTCCTCATCGTGCAGGACTTCATCAATGCCGGCCGCAACATGGGGGTGCTGATCGGCCCGGGCCGTGGCAGTGCGGCGGGCAGCGCGGTGGCCTATTGCATCGGCATCACCAACATCGACCCCATCAAGTACGACCTACTGTTCGAGCGCTTCCTGAACCCGGACCGCAAGAGCATGCCTGATGTGGATACCGACTTCGACGACGAAGGGCGCCAGAAGGTGATCGACTACGTGGTGGAGAAGTACGGCCGGAACCAGGTGGCGCAGATCGTCACCTACGGCAGCATGGCCGCCAAGAGCAGCATCCGCGATGTGTCACGCGTGATGGACCTGCCGCTATCGGAGGCCGACCGCTTGGCCAAGCTCATTCCGGAACGACCGGGGATCGAACTGAACCGCGTGCTGCATGCGCCATTGGAGGGTGAGGGCAGCTTGAGGGCCAAGGAGAACTTCAGCGCGGAAGAGGTGGCGGCGGCCAAGCAGCTGCGCGAGATCCTGGAGAGCGGCGAGCTCACCGCCGACGTGCTGCGCGAAGCGGAGAAGCTGGAAGGGAGTGTGCGCGGGGTGGGCATCCATGCGGCCGGATTGATCATCGCACCCAGCGACCTCACCGAGCATATCCCGGTGTGCACCAGCAAGGACTCGCCGATGCTCATCACCCAGTTCGACGGCAAGGTGATCGAGGATGCTGGCGTCATCAAGATGGACTTCCTGGGGCTGAAGACGCTCACCATCATCCGCGATGCCCTGCGCATGATCGACGCGAACCACGGGGTGCGGATCGACATCGACGGCATTCCGCTGGACGATCCGAAGACCTTCGCCCTGTACCAGCGCGCCGAGACCAACGGCACCTTCCAGTTCGAAAGCGCGGGCATGCAGAAGTACCTGCGCGAGCTGAAGCCCGACCAGTTCGCCGACCTCATCGCCATGAACGCCCTGTACCGCCCGGGGCCGCTGGAATACATCCCCACCTTCATCAAGCGCAAGCACGGTCTGGAGAAGATCGTATACGACCTGCCCGAGATGGAGGAGCTGCTGCGCGAGACCTACGGCGTGACGGTGTATCAGGAGCAGGTGATGTTGCTGAGCCAGAAGCTCGCGGGCTTCACCAAGGGCGATGCCGACGTGCTGCGCAAGGCGATGGGCAAGAAGGACCGCGCCACGCTGGACAAGATGAAGGGCAAGTTCCTGGAGGGAACGGCCCAGCGCGGCTTCGACGCCAAGGTGTGCGAGAAGGTGTGGACCGATTGGGAGGCCTTCGCGCAGTATGCCTTCAACAAGTCGCACAGCACGTGCTACGCCTTCGTGGCCTACCAGACGGCGTGGCTGAAGGCGAACTACCCGAGCGAGTACATGGCCAGCGTGCTCACGCACTCGCAGGGCAGCATCGACAAGATCACCTTCTTCATGGAGGAATGCCGGCGCATGGGCATCCCCGTGCTGGGGCCGGATGTGAACGAGAGCCAGCTGCAGTTCAGCGTGAACAAGCAGGGGCAGATCCGTTTCGGGTTGGGCGCGGTGAAGGGCGTGGGCGAAGCGGCGGTGGAGGCCATCGTGACCGAACGACAGGCCAACGGCCCCTACAAGGACATCTACGACCTGATGCGCCGGGTGAACCTGCGCGCCGCCAACCGCAAGGCCTTGGAAAGCCTGGCCTATGCCGGTGCCTTCGATGGCTTCCCCAAGAGCCACCGCGCCCACTACTTCCACAGCCCCGGCGAGGGCAAGCCCACCTTCCTGGAGACCTTGGTACGCTACGGCCAGCAAAGCCAGGACGGCGCCGACAGCGCCCAGGTGAACATGTTCGGTGAGTTCGATGAAGCAGCGGGGATCCCGGAGCCCGCTCTGCCCGCCATCGACCCTTGGAGCGCCTTGGAACAGCTCCACTACGAGAAGGACGTGATCGGCTTCTACCTGAGCGGCCACCCCTTGGACGATCACCGCCTGGAGATCAAGCACCTGTGCAACACCACGCTGCCCGAGCTGAAGGAGCTGGACAAGCTCAATGGGCGCGACCTCGCCTTCGCGGGCATCGTCACCAAGGCGGAGCACCGTATCGCCAAGAGCGGCAAGCCCTTTGGTTCGTTCAGCCTGGAGGACCACCATGGCACGCACGACTTCATGCTCTTCAGCGAGGACTACATGAAGTTCAAGCTGTACCTGCAGACCGGTGCATTGCTGTTCGTAAAGGGCCGTGCCAGTGCCCGCACATGGGGCCGTGATGAGGGACAGATGGAGTTCAAGATCGGCAACATCGACCTGCTGAGCGATGTGCGGGAGAAGTACTTCACCAAGCTGAACCTGAAGCTGGAGGCCGAGCGGGTGAACGACCTCCTGGCCCGCGAACTGGGCGAGCTGTTGAAGCGCAGCCCGGGCAAGTGCCGGGTGAACTTCCAGATCGTGAGCCACCAGGAGAACCTGGCGATCGAAGCGCCGAGCAAGGGCTTGAGCGTAGCTGTCAGCGAGGACCTGATCCGGGCGCTGGACGGGCTCGGGGATGTGATCTACACACTGAACTGATCGGCCGGTCCTTCGAGCAGCCCCGCCGCCATGGAGCGCGGCCCTGACCGATCGGTACACGGCGTGGAACCGAGCGCCGGAAGCCCTCCGGAACAGGAACGGCAACCCTTGGGATCCTGCCTTTCTGTCCGGTTAGTTTCCATGGCAAGGAAAATGCTGAGGGGGGTTACCTTTGCACGATCGCTGGTGGACGGCAGGGACCCAGAGGCTGGGAACCCGGACCAGGAGATCCCCACCTTGCGACCGCACGACGAACCCTTAGCAACCAAACCCGGACGCCCGGCGTCCACAGCGAACGACCATGGCACTCGAACTGACCGACAACAACTTTGAGGAACTCGTCCTGAAGAGCGACAAGCCTGTGATGGTGGACTTCTGGGCCGAATGGTGCGGCCCCTGCCGCATGGTGGGCCCCGTGGTGGAGGAACTGGGCAAGGAGTACGACGGCAAGGCCGTGGTGGGCAAGCTCAACGTGGACCACAACCCCGGCATCAGCATGAAGTACGGCATCCGCAGCATCCCCACGATCCTGTTCTTCAAGAACGGACAGGTGGTGGACCGCAGCGTGGGCGCCGTGCCCAAGCCCCAGTTGGCACAGAAGCTCGAGGGCCAGTTGCAGTAGGTAGTTGGGCAGTTGGCAGTTGGCAGTTGGCAGTTGGGCAGTTGGGCAGTTAGCAGCAAACCGGTGGCGCCAAGCCAGTAAGTTTGGTTTCCAACGCGAGCTGCCATGGCCGGTCTGAAGGACCTGATCGTCTACAAGAAGTCGTTCGAGCTGTCGATGATGGTCTTCGTGTTGACGAAGAAGTTCCCGGTGGAGGAGCGTTACAGCCTTACCACGCAGATACGCAACAGCTCCCGTTCGGTGCCAGCCAACCTTGCTGAAGCGTATCGCAAACGTCGATACCTGGCCGCTTTCATCGCCAAGCTGACGGACTGCGACGGGGAGAACGCCGAGACCGACGTGCATCTGGATACCGCGCTGGCCTGCAACTACATCGCGCCTGAAGAACACGCTCCTGCCGCAGCCCTCAGCGCTGAGGTGGGCCGGCTGCTCAGTGATATGATGAACAACCCGGGAAAGTACGGGGTGAAGGCCCGCTGATCCCGCCAGGAAGCACGACCTGCGTTCACGGTCCTTAGCTTGCCAAGCCCCGCTCAACAGCCAACTGCAACCTGTCCGACCGAAGAGACCCAGGACCCAGGACCAGCTCCCGGACCATCCGGCACCTGAACTGCCAACTGCGAACTGCCTCCTGCTGAACTTCTTCCGATGCCCATCGAACAGCAGCACATCCAGGCCCTGAGCGCCCTCGAATTCAAGGCGCGGCAAGTGGTGGAGGGCTTCCTTGCCGGCCTGCACAAGAGCCCCTTTCACGGGTTCAGCGTGGAGTTCGCCGAACACCGCGCATACAACAGCGGGGAGAGCACGCGGCACCTGGACTGGAAGCTGTACGCCCGCACGGACAAGCTCTTCGTGAAGCGGTATGAGGAAGAGACCAACCTGCGATGCCATCTGGTGCTGGACGCCTCCTCATCGATGTACTTCCCCGCCCGCGGCGATGCCGGCGAGTTCAACAAGGTGGAGTTCGCGGTGCACGCGGCCGCGGCGTTCATCCAACTGCTGCGGAAACAGCGCGATGCCGTGGGTCTCACGGTGTTCCGCGAGGCGGTCGCGCTCACCGAGGAGGCCCGGAGCAACGCCGTTCACCTGCGCCATCTGACCCGTCACCTGGAGCAACTCCTGACCGCCGATGCACCGGCCCGCGGCCACCGCACCGGTCTGGTGGAGGCCCTGCACGACATCGCCCGGCGCGCCCATCGCCGCAGCCTGGTGGTGGTGTTGAGCGATATGCTGGACGATGCCGGACGCGAGGAGGAGGTCTTTGATGCCCTGCAGCACCTGCGGTTCAACAAGCACGACATCATCGTGTTCCATGTGGTGGACCGCAAGCGCGAGCTCGACCTGGCGCTGGAGGACCGGCCCTACACGTTCGTGGATGTGGAGACCGGGGCCCAGGTGAAGGCGCATGCCGCGGAGGTGCGCGAGGGCTACCGTCAGGCCGTGGCCGAGCGTTGGCACCGGCTGAAGCTCAAATGCGGCCAATACCGGATCGACCTGGTGGAGGCCGATATCAACGCCGGCTTCGGCCCCGTCCTGCTGGAGTTCCTGACCAAACGGGCCCGGCTATACTGATCTGGCCGGCGATCCGCTTGCAAAGTCGGCGGGGGGAACTACATTTGCACCCGCTTCACCGCAAGGCGAAGCCAACGGACCGGTAGTTCAGCTGGTTAGAATGCCGCCCTGTCACGGCGGAGGTCGCGGGTTCGAGTCCCGTCCGGTCCGCAGCAAGAAGCCATCTTCGGATGGCTTTTTCGCTTTCCAGGCCATGCGTGCCCTTCTTCCCGTCCTGACGGCCCTGTGCGCCATGCTGGGAGCGTCCGCGCAGGATGGGACGCTCGTGCCCGCCATCCGCGCCGAACTGGCTTCCGCCGCGAATGACACAGCCCGTGCCGATGCCCTGGCCCGCCTTTGCTTCAACCTGATCCGGACGGACCCGGACAGTGCACGCCTGTTCGGCGAGCAGGCCCTTGCGCTGGCCAGGCGGATCGGCAACCAGCGCGCCATCGGCGACGCGCACAACAACCTGGGCTGGCTGGAGGCCGAACAGGGGCGCCTGGACAGTGCGGACGCCCACCTGGACCGGGCGCTGGCCGTCTTCCGCCGCGCCGGCAGGCCGGAGCATATCGCGGTGACCTTGAGCAACAAGGGCTGGGTGGCCGAGAAACGCGGGGATCAGGTGGGCGCACTGCTCCAGTTCCTCGACGCCTTGAAGCACAGCGAACAGGCCCGCGACAGCGCGAGCACCTCCATTCTGCTCTACTCCATCGGTGTCGCCTACCGGAAGACCGGTGATCGGACGCAGGCCTTGGAGTTCCTGGAACGCTCGGCGGCCATGGAACGGGCGCTCGGCCGTGTGGAAAAACAGGCGCATTGCGCCGTGGCCATCGGCAACACCCACCGCGAGCGCGGCGACACCCTGCAGGCTTTGAACCGGATGGAGGAGGCCGCCACCCTCTACGCCACGCTCGGCGATCACCACGGCCTGGGCATCGCGGCCGAGAACACCGGCGACCTGCTGGCCCCGCGTGACCCGGGTGCTGCACTGGAAGCCTACCAGCGCGCACGAGCCCATTACGACACGTTGCACAGCACGACGGACCTGGCCTACGTGCTCCGCAGCCTTGGCGCCCTGCATTTGCGAATGGGGCAGGTGCGGAAGGCGGAGGAGACCCTGCTCGAGGGAGAGGCCCTCGCGCAAGGCACGGGTGATGCCGAACTGCGCATGAACTACGCCTTCAGCCTGGCCAAGCTGGCGCGGGATCAGGGCGACGCTGCGGCCGTCCTCGCGCACATGCAGCACTACCTGGCCCTGAAGGACAGCCTGCAGGGGGCGGACACCCAGCGTGAGCTCGCCCGCCTTCGCACGGCGTTCGACAGCGAGCGAAAGGAGAAGGACAACGCCCTGCTGCGCGCGCAGAACAGCGAGCAGGCCGAGCGCATCCGCCGCACCCAGCAGCGTCTCCTCGGCATCGCACTGATCGCCTTGCTGGCCCTCACCGCCGCCCTGCTCTTCTTCCGCAACTCCCGCCAGAAACGGCGCCATGCCGTCCTGCTGGAACAGCTGAACCGCGAACTGGCCGCCAGCAACCGGGAGATCGGCGAGATCAACGGCCTGTTGGAGATGAAGCTGTTGCGCAGCCAGATGAACCCCCACTTCATCTACAACGGCCTGAACAGTGCCGCGCGCATGACCCAGGCCGGCCAACAGGTGGAGGCCCTCGCCTACCTGCAGGGCTTCGCCCGGCTGCTGCGCATGGTGCTGGACCACAGCGTGAACGACCGCGTGACGGTCCAGGAGGAGATGGACTTCCTGCGCCAGTACCTCAAGCTCGAATCCGTTCGGCTCGGCGACCTCACCTACGCGGTGGACGCCTCACCGGACCTGCTCGAGGAGGGGGTGGAGATACCCGCGTTGATCGTGCAGCCCTTCGTGGAGAACGCGGTATGGCATGGGCTGGCCGACAAGCAAGGGGACAGGCGCGTGGAGGTGCGTTTCGCGGCCGTCGGCGACGATGTCGAATGCACGGTCCAGGACAACGGCATCGGCCGCGCCCTGGCCGGGGTGAGCGGGAGACGCTCCGAAGGCCACGCCTCCCTAGGCATGCAGCTCACCGACGAGCGTTTGAAGCTGCTGGGGCGCAGGTTGAGCGACCAGGAGGCGATCCGCGTCGAGGACCTGTGCGATGCGGAGGGCCGTCCTTCGGGCACCCGGGTCACGGTACGGCTGACCTGAACCGCCCCCTTGATGCCCTGACCGCCGGCTCAAGCGCAGCAATGGGACCCGGGGGGGGCATCCCCCCTTCGGCCCATGGTGCATCAGCGCGACCTGCGGCTCTGGTGCGCGGATACCGGGTGCATGCGGCCGTCTATCTTGCGGGCAGCAACACCAGCGGGATGATCGGCGCCTTGATCGTGGACGATGACGTCGCCAACCGCGACTATCTGCGTTCATTGCTCGCGGCGCACCCCGAGGTGCAGGTGGTCGGCGAAGCCCAGGACATCGCAACGGCCGCCGAACGCATCCGCGACCTGAAGCCGGACGTGCTCTTCCTGGACGTGGAGATGCCCGGGGGAACGGGCTTCGACCTCCTCCAGCGGCTGGGCAGCTGGCCCTTCGAGGTCATCTTCTGCACCGGATTCCAGCGCTACGCCATCCAGGCCATCCGCTTCAGTGCGCTGGACTACCTGCTGAAACCCGTGCATCCCGATGAGCTCTCCGAGGCCCTGAGGCGCTACCGGAGCAAACACCCGGATGGCGACCGTGCCACCTTCCAGCGGCAGTTCCTGGAGAACATCCGTCAGCCCGACGAACAGCACCTCAAGCTCACGCTCACCACCGGCGACCGCACCTATTTCGTGGCCCCCGCCGAGCTGAGCCATTGCACCGCGGACGACAATTACACCCAGCTGTACACCGTGGACGGGCGTCGCTATGTGAGCGCGCGGACCTTGAAGGACTACGAGGACATGCTGGCCCCCTTGGGGTTCCTGCGCGTGCACCGGAGCGCGTTGGTCAACAAGGCGCAGATCGATCATGTGGACGCCGGCCATGTGGTGTTGAGGAGCGAAGTGCGCGTGGAGGTCAGCCGCAGGAAGAAGGAGGAGGTGATGCGAGCGCTGGCCGGTTGAGCCACTCGCTCAGGGCGACGACCGCTCCCTCGGAGTCGCTTTGCAGCGGATGCCGGGGGCCGTTAGTTCGGGGCACGAACAGCGACCCATGCGCACCTTCACGATCTCCCTCGCCACCCTCCTCGCCATCGGCGCACACGCCCAATGGCCCACGGACCCCAACGCCCCGTTGGTGGTCTGCGATGACGCCAGCAGCCAGACCGACCTGCGCCTGGTGGCCGACGGCGTGGGCGGCTGGTACGTGCTCTGGCGCGACAACCGGTTGGCCAACGACCGCTACGCCGTCTTCGGACAGCGGCTCGATGCGCAGGGCAACCTGCTGTGGGAGCCCGAAGGCCGCCTCATTCAGGAGGTGCCCGGCCGCAGCATCAACATGATCGGGGCGACCCGGATGAGCGACGACAAGCTCTTCCTGGCCTACATCAGCGGGGCCGGCACCAGTGGTGCCGATACCGTCCGGGCCATGGCGTACGACAGCGAGGCGGTGGCGGCCTGGCCCCAGCCCACCCTGCTGGCCTATCCGGGACCCTTGCCCGGCGGCGGCACCTCCGGTGGCAACTACTACCCGCGGGTGGTGCCTGTGCTCAATGGCGTCTTCGTGGGCTGGGGCACCAACCCGATCGGCGCCTCGGACTACGTGCATATCGCCCGGATCCTGAACGACGGCACCAATGTGATGCCGGAGCAGGGCGTGGAGGTGGCCAGCCTGAACAACTCCATTGTGACCGGGCCATGGACCATGCGGCATGACCTGGCCGGCGGGCTGCTGCTGGAGGAACGCTGGGGGAACGGAGCGGGAGCGCCGCTTCGCGCCATGCGCGTGGACAGCATGGGCGTGGCGCAATGGCCCGCGCTTCTGGAGGTCAGCGCCAACAGCCCCGGTCTGGGCTACGAATGGAGCACGGCCGTGGCACCGAATGCACGCGTCAACTCCGTCTGGGGGTATGGCTACGACCTGCGCATGGCCATCTATGACACCACCGGCGTGCTGTTCAACACCGCAGCGTCGATCCCGGTCTGCCTGCAGGCCGACGTGCAGGAGAACCCCTTCGTCGTGCAGTCGGCCACAGGGACCACGGTGTTCTGGGCGGACAACCGCAGTTCGGCCGGCACCGGCCGGCAGGTGTTCATGCAGCGTTTCGATGCCACCGGCACCCCGTTGCTGGCCACCGATGGTGTGCTGGCCATGCAGTGCGACGGCAACCTGAACGGATACCCGCGTGCGATCGCCGCGGAGGACAGCACCCACATCGTGGCCCTCTTCACCTCGGCGAACCTCCAGGGGGGAACATCCGGGTTCCGGGTGGGTCGTGTGACCGGTAGTGGCACCAACCTATGGAGCGACACCACGCGCTTCTGCACGCCTGCGCTCGGCCCCAACGGCGGCACCGACTTCGCCATGACGAGCGACGGCGACGGAGGGGTGATGGCCGTGTGGTTCAACTGGAACAACGACGCCATCTATGCCGCACGTCTGGACCGCAACGGGCGTATGGGCGACTTCACCGGCATCGACGAGCGTGGCGGAGCATCCATCGTCACGGCGTTCCCCAATCCGGCGGCGGACCACATCACCTTCGCTCTGCCGGCCGGCGAACGCATTCTGGGCATCGACCTGATGGATGCCCACGGCTCCATCTCCGCCTCGCCGGCCATGGAGCGCACCATGGCCACGAACGCCCTGGCCCCCGGGTTGTACACGGCACGGATCCGCACCGCAACGGGCACCTTCACCGCACGCTTCATCAAAGACCAACTGCCCTGACCATGCGCAGCTCCATTCCCGCCTTGTCGATCGTGCTCCTCATCAGCGCGTGCCAGAAGGACGACCCTTCACCGGGCGGCTCCAATGGTGGTGGAACCGGCGGCCCGGGCACGGGTGCCGGGCTCATCAGCAGCTGGTCGCCGCTCAAGCCCTACGTGGATGAGGCCATCACGTTCGTCGGCGGCCCCTTCCCCACCGCGCCGAACGCCATCACGATCACCTCCAATGGGCTGCCCTTGGAGATCATCGGGAATACCGGAACGGAGCTGGTGGTGCAGGCACCAGCAGGGACCGAGGACGACATGGTGGTCTGGTATTCCACGGTCGTGATCGCCACGGCCACCGATACGGCGGAGATCTACCCCTTCTACTGGAAGAAACGCATGGACGTCACCTTCTTCGCGGACAACCTGGACGAGACCTTCAACGGACAGCCGGCGCGTGCAGGAGATTCGTTGCGCTTCAACGGATCCGGGTTCACGACCTCGGGCATGACCGTATCGATCAATGGCCAGCCCATCACCACGCCGGTCGGCATCGACTCCTCCTTCTGGTGCAACATGCGGTTCAGGGTGCCGCTCAGCCTGGCCTCAGGCAACGATGAATCCGTGGTGACCTCGGCATTGCTTACCGCCACCAATGCGGATGGCCGCACGGACACACTGACGTTCGCCTTCGCGCCCACCCCGCGGATGGACCTGTACGAGATCATTCTGTTGGGCGGTGGGTACACCTTCGACATCTCGGACATGAGCAGCGGCGCCCAGGTGCTCAACTTCGAGGTGCGCGGCCGCCATCTCCGACCCGACCTGAACTGGAGCCTGCAGGGGCCAAGTCCGGTGAGCGGCACACTGGGCGTAGGCGGCTATCCGAGCACGGCAGCGCTCACCGTGGATCCCGCGTCCATGGCGCCCGGAACCTATACGCTCTCCGTGGGCGGGTTCTTCGGCGTCCACATCGGATTCGCGCTGGTTCCTTGAGCCGTTCGCCGATCTCCGCAAGGGCACCCGTCCGCCCGGTCCATCGGGATGGTGACGGCTGCTGAACCAGTCGTGATGGAACTTCTTGGACCGGATCGTCCGGGCCGAGGTCGCTTCGGCCGCTGTGTGCGCCCGAAAAGGCCTGGTCAGCGGTTCTTCCCCTCGGTAAGCCCCGGATCAATGGTGAAGTCCACGCTGCCGATGGAGAACGGCTTGGGCGTCACCTCGCGGAAGGCATCGTTCCACACGAGCTTCATGTTGGCGAACTGCATGTCCACGATCTTCCCCGGGATCTCGCCCCACACGGTGAAGGCATCATCTTCGCCCTGTTGCAGCATCACTTCCTTGCTCTTGCTGCTGGCGTTGGCGAACTCCTGGCCGGACTCGATGCGGAGCGCCGTACGGCTGGGGTCCACCAGGGCGACCTTGCTTCCCCGATAGACCACCTTGAACTTGGCGGCGGTCTTGGCGGTCTCCTTGTCCAGGCTCACCAGATTCACCTCGAAGTTGCCCACGGTGAAGGCGTTCTTGCTGGGCGGGATGTCGAAGTCGGGCACGCTCACCTTGCCCTCGGTGCGCGACACGCGGCTGGCACCGCCGAACTTCACGCTGAACGCATCGTGATGCATGTTGCCGCCGGTGACCTCCAGGGTGCGGCTGATGTGGTCGTTGGGCCGGATCACGAAATCGCGGTCCTTGGGCGTGTAGGTGGCGCCGCCCACGGTGAACACGATCTCGGACGCCTTGATCATCAGGATGTCCGAGGTCTTGTTGGTGAACTCCACCCGCACCTTGCACATGGCCAGCTGGGCCACGGGGTCCTTGAACTCGATGCGGATCGCCTCGTTCTCGATGGGTGCGGGGATCCGGTAGAAGTTCGTGTGCTTGGGATCGGCCTTCTGGGCGAGGAGGGGGAAGGCGGCCATCATGGCGGCGGCGGCGAGGGACGTGCGGATCATGGTGGATGGGTTCGTGCCCGGCGAAAATAGTCCGGTGCGGGCTGATGGCAACCGGTGTGCCAAAGGCACCGGCCTGCCGCTCCTCCCCCGCCCGTGCCGCTCATGTAGCCCCCCTCGGTGCCGGTGGCCGTTCCGGTACTTTCGGGCCATGATCGTCCTGAAGGACATCCGCAAGGCGTACCGTACCGGGGCCAACATCCTGCAGGTGCTGAAGGGCATCGACCTGGAGATCCGCAGCGGCGAACTGGTGAGCATCATGGGCAGCTCCGGCTCCGGCAAGAGCACCATGCTGAACATCATCGGCATCCTGGACAATTACGACCATGGGGAGTACCTCCTGGACGGCATGTTGATCAAGGGCCAGAGCGAAACGGAGAACGCGATCCTGCGCAGCAAGTACATCGGCTTCGTCTTCCAGAGCTTCAACCTGATCACCTTCAAGAACGCCATGGAGAACGTGGCGCTGCCCCTGTACTACCAGGGTGTGCCACGCCGCAGGCGGAACGAGCTGGCCCTGGAGATGCTGGGTCGCGTGGGCCTGCGCGAATGGGCGCACCACATGCCCAACGAACTGAGCGGCGGTCAGAAGCAGCGGGTGGCGATCGCCCGGGCGTTGATCAGCGACCCCAAGATCATCCTGGCCGACGAGCCGACGGGTGCGTTGGACAGCAGGACCAGCGAGGAAGTGATGGCCCTGCTCACCGAGGTGAACCGCGACCTGGGCAAGACCGTGGTGATCGTGACGCACGAACGGGACGTGGCCGCGGCCACACAGCGTGTGATCTACCTCCGCGACGGGCTGATCGAGAACGCCCACCTGGACCCGCGCAGCCTGAACACCGGCATGGACGGTGTGATCGCCGCGCGCAAACCCGCAGGCGATGTTCGATAGAAGGGGCCGCAAGGACGCAGAGGCGCAGAGGACGGACCTGTCCGTGCATCGTCCCATGGCGCATGCGGCATGCCTTGCGACCTTGCGTCCCTGCGGCGAACACCCCTCCGCCCATGTTCGATAGGGAGAAGTGGGCCGAGGTGCTGGACAGCATCGGCAAGAACAAGCTCCGTGCGGTGCTGACGGGTTTCGCCGTGTTCTGGGGGATCTTCATGCTCATCATCCTGCTGGGCGCCGGGGCGGGCCTGCGCAACGGCTTCAGCTACAACTTCCGCAACACGGCCACCAACAGCATCCGCATTTGGGGCAACGAGACCAGCAAGCCGTGGAAGGGCCTGCCGCCGAACCGCACCATCGAGCTCGAGGACGCCGACATCGCAGCGCTGAGGAACGCCATCCCCGGCATCCAGCACATCAGCGGCCAGTACAGCGTGTGGCGCGGGCAGAGCAAGCTGCAGTACGGCATGAGCTCGGGCAGCTACAGCATCCGGGGCATCCAGCCCGCCCATCAACACCTGCAGCACCAGCGGATCATCGCCGGGCGCTTCATCAACGAGGTGGACGAGGTGCAGGACCGCAAGGTGATCGTGATCGCGGAGGACTGCCGCACCGAGCTCTTCAAGAAGGAGGACCCCTTGCACAAGTGGGTGAACGTGAACGGCATCCCCTTCGAGGTGGTGGGGCTGTACGCCTACGAGACCGGCGGCCCGGAGCGGGGCCAGCGCAGTCCGGTGTACATCCCGCTGAGCGCGGCGCAGAAGGTGTTCAATGCCAAGGGCATCGTGGACGACATCACCTTCAGCTTCGCGGACGCGAGCATCGCGGGGGCGAAACGTGCGGAGCAGCGGGCGATCCACACCCTCGCGCGCCGGCACGACTTCGACCCCACGGATGAACGCGCCCTGTGGGTGAACAACAACGTGGAGAACGTGGGCACCATGAGCTCCATCTTCAACGGGATCACCGCCTTCCTGTGGTTCGTGGGCATCGGTTCGTTGATCGCGGGCATCGTGGGGGTCAGCAACATCATGCTCATCGTGGTGAAGGAGCGTACGCGGGAGATCGGCATCCGCAAGGCCCTGGGTGCCACGCCGGCCAATGTGGTGGGCCAGGTGCTGCTGGAGTCGGTCTTCATCACCGGCATGGCAGGCTGGCTGGGGCTGGTGCTCGGGATCTTCCTCATGGAGGGCATCGCCAGCGTGGTGCCGGGCAGCGAGTTCTTCCGCGATCCCACCATCCGCATCGACGTGGCGGTCACGGCCCTCGTCGCGCTCGTCATCGCCGGGGCCCTGGCGGGCTTCATCCCCGCCCGCCGGGCCGCGGCCATCCGTCCCATCGAAGCCCTGCGAGACGAATAAGCCATGTTCGACAACGATCGCTGGGGCGAGATCTGGAACACGCTGAGCAGGAACAAGCTGCGCAGCTTCCTCACCATGTTCGGTGTGGGCTGGGGCATCTTCATGCTCGTGGTGATGCTGGGCATGGGCAACGGCCTGAAGAACGCCGTGCTCGGCGGCTTCGAGGGCTTCGCCACCAACAGCGCCTTCCTGTGGACGATGCCGACGACCAAGCCGTACGCCGGCTTCCAGAAGGGCCGTTCGTTCACCTTCGACAACGAGGACATCAGCATCATCCGCAACAACGTGCCGGGCATCGCGGTATGCTCGCCCCAGCTGCAACTGGGCGGCTGGCGCAGCGGCAACAACGTGAGCTACGGCGGCAAGGTGGGCGCCTTCAGCGTGTACGGCAGCGAGCCCGAGGTGATCCTGGTGGAGGCCATCCGCCTGCCGCAGGGCCGCTTCCTCAACCAGGCCGACCTCGGCGAGGAGCGCAAGGTGGCGGTGATCGGTCAGGACGTGGTGGACCAGCTCTTCAAGCCCGAGGACCCCATCGGCAAGCACATCAAGATCAACGGGGTGTACTTCCAGGTGGTGGGGGTGAGCAAGAAGAAGAGCAGCGCCGAGATGGGCGACAACCCCGACGCCAAGATCTACGTGCCCTTCACCACCTTCCAGAAGGCCTTCAACGCCCTCAACCAGGTCCATTGGTTCACGCTGGTGGCCGAGCCCGGGGTGGACGTGGGCGACGTGGAGAAGCAGGTGCGGCAGCTGATGGCACGCAAGCACCGTGTGGATCCCACGGACGAGAGCGCCTTCGGCAGCTGGAACATGCAGGAGTTCTATGGCAAGATGAACGGCCTCTTCATCGGCATCGGCGGCCTGAGCTGGTTCGTGGGCATCTGCACCTTGCTGGCGGGTGCCATCGGCATCGGCAACATCATGCTGGTGAGCATCCAGGAGCGCACCAAGGAGATCGGCATCCGCCGCAGCCTGGGCGCCACCCCGCGCAACATCACCGGGCAGATCGTGCAGGAGGCCCTCACCCTCACCTTCATCGCCGGCTACTTCGGACTGCTCGCCGGCGTGGGCGTGCTGGAGGCCGTCCGCTCGGTGGCCGGTGAGGCGGACTTCTTCAAGAACCCGGGCGTCGACCTGTTCGTCGCCCTTGTCGCCTTTGCCGTGCTCATCGCCAGTGGTCTGCTCGCCGGGCTGCTTCCCGCCCGACGCGCCCTGGCCATCAAGGCGGTGGATGCACTGAGGGCCGAATGAACGCATGAACACCCACGCCACGACCGATCACCGACCATGAAAAAGATCCTCAAATACCTCCTGTTCATCGGACTGGCCGTCCTGTTCATCTGGACGCTCTACTTCCTCTATCAGAAAAGCGCCAGCCGTCCCGACGAGTTCAAGGTGGAGAAGCTCACGCGGAACAACGTGGTGAAGAAGACCGTGGCCAACGGCAAGATGGTGCCGCGCAAGGAGATCATGATCAAGCCCGTGGTGAGCGGCATCATCGCCGAGCTCTACGTCGAGGCCGGGGATGAGGTGAAGCGCGACCAGCCACTGGCCAAGATCAAGATCGTGCCCGACATGCTGAGCCTGAGCAACGCCGAGAACCGCGTGCGCAACGCCGAGATCGCCCGAGAGAACGCCCGCCTCAACTACGACCGCAACAAGCCGCTCGCCGACAAGGGCGTGATCAGTGCGGCCGAGATGCAGGGCTTCGACGTGGCCCTGAAGAACGCCGACCAGGAGGTGGCCGCCGCGAAGGAGGCGCTCCAGGTGGTGCGCGACGGGATCAGCCGAAGCAGCGCCGGCAACACCATCGTGCGCAGCACCATCGATGGCATGGTGCTCGACGTGCCCGTGAAGGAGGGCAACAGCGTGATCGAGCGCAACAACTTCAACGAGGGCACCACCATCGCCGCCATCGCCGACATGAACGACCTGATCTTCCAGGGCAAGGTGGACGAGAGCGAGGTGGGTAAGGTGAAGCTCGGCATGCCCGTGGTGCTCACGGTGGGCGCCATCGAGAACGCCCGGTGGGACGCCGACCTGGAGTATATCGCCCCGAAGGGTGTGGAGGAGAACGGCGCCATCCAGTTCGAGATCCGGGCGGCCGTGAAGCTCAAGGACGGGCAGACCCTGCGCAGTGGCTACAGTGCCAACGCGGACATCGTGCTGGAGCAGCGCGACAGCGTGTACACCGTGCCGGAGAGCATCGTGGAGTTCAATGACAAGGGCGACAGCGCCTTCGTGCAGGTGAAGAACGGGGAGGAATGGAAGAAGACCTACATCCGCACCGGTCTCAGCGATGGCATCAACCTCGAGGTGCTCGAGGGCGTTTCGCCCGGGACCGAACTGAAGGGCGCGAAGATCGAGGACAAGGAGAGCGTTGGCGTCACGGTGAACTGACCGCTCAGGGTTGTGGAAGCGCCTTCACGTGGGCGCGGAACGCCACGCCGTTCACCGTGCCCTCCACATCGGTCGCGTTCAGCTTCACCCCCTTCACGTCGTAGAAAAGACCGTGGGGTGAGATGGCCTTCACTCCCAACTCCCTGCCGTCCGGCGCGAGGGCTTTGATGTCGAACACGTTGCCCAGCCGGCGCACCGCCTTCACAGGCAACCGGGTGCCATCTGCGGCCACGGCCTTCACGTCCAGGATGGTGCCATCCGGCAGCAACGCGTTCACGGACATGGGAGTGTCCTGGGTGGCCAGCACCTTCACGGGCACCTCCCGGCCGTTCACCAGTGCGCGCACATCGAGCATGGTCGCGTCGCCATCGGCCAGGAGTGCCTTGATGTCGTGCATGGTGCCGGCCGCGTCGATGGCCTTGATGCCGAGCAGGTGGCCGTCCGGCTGCACACACTTCACGTTCCACACCGGGTCACCGTCATGGTCCGTAGGATGCGGAAGAGCCTTCACATGCGCCGCGATCGCCACGCCGTTCATGCGCTCCCCGTCATCGGAAAGATCCAGGCCCTTCACATCGCGCATGCGGCCGTCCGGGGCGATGGCCTTCACCGCGTAAAGGGACCATTCATCGCCGATGGCCTTGATGTGGACCAAGTGACCGGCGCGGGCCACGCCCTTCACATCGAGGCGGCGACCGTCGGGGCCGATGGCCTTCACGTCCAGCAGGGTGCCGTCCGTCGCAATGGCCTTCACCGGACGCATCGCTTCATCACTTGCGATCACCTTCACCGGGAGCAAGCTCCCGTTGTCCATCGCCTTCACGTCCATCACATGCGTGTCGTCCTCTTCGAGGGCCTTCACGTCCAATACGCGACCTGATCGGTCGAAGGCCTTCACGTCCAGGGTGGTGCCGTTGGGCAGCACGGCCTTGATGTTCCAGATGATCGGGCCGGTCTGCGCGGTGGCCCAGAGCGGCAGCAGCAGTGACAAGGCGATCAACCGGCCAGGCATGCGCATGGGATGGCTTTTCACCGAAGGTAGTCCGACATCCGCGAACACGACGATCACCGGATGAACCGCGCGCGATGCACGGTGCGGGGTCCGATGAGCTCCAGGACATGCTCCCCGGGCGGCAGTTCGTGAAGGTCCAGCGGCCTGGACGCCTCGGCCACACCTTGGGCCAGCAATTGGCCGGTGAGCGAGATCACGCGGAAGGACCACCGGTCGCCAGGGGCACCGCCACGGACATGGACCAGACCGCTCTCCGACGGCACCGGATAGAGCATGAGGCCCTCGCGGGTCACTTCATCCGAAGCAATGCCGGTGGAAAGGCAGAGCGGAGCGGCGGCGACGGTCAGCGGATCGAAGGATGGCGTGAACGCTACGGAGGTGATGAGCGGCACGGAGGAGGAGTGCACCAAGGGGTTGGCGGTCGCCACCACGGTCAGCACGCCCAGGCTGTCCGCTTCCCCGCACGGAGGCGGCAGCGCGGTGAGGTCGATGAGCTCCACGCTGGACCGGTCCGGGGCGCTCGCGCCGCATCGGACCAGATGATCGTCGTCCACCGCCACAGCGGTGAATGCGGCCAGGGCGGGGTCCGGAGCCACCTGCCAGAGCACGTCGCCGTTCGCGGTCATCCGCAGCAGGACACTGTTGTCGTAGGGCACGGATGCCAGCAGGATGACCTCGATCAGAACATCGCCGCCGGGAAGGGGGGTGAGCATCACCTCGCCGAAGTCGCGGACGGCATGGTCGAGCAGCCTGCACCAGAGGACCGCACCTTGGGGATCGAGCATCACCAGGCTCATCTCACCGGCGGTGGGGTTGAACAAGGTCTCGATCGCGAGAAGGATATTGCCGCTCGGGAGCACTGCGGCTTCGTACGTGCGGTTGTTGTTGCTACCGTCGATGATCAGGCTCTCGCTCCAGAGCACCGTGCCATCCGCTGCCAGCCTTGAGATCACCGAATTGGTGGAGGAGCTTCCGAAGAAGAGGACGAGGTCATCCGCGATGCCTGGGGCAAGACCCGCGTACAACGCGCCACCGTTCGCCTGCGGGAAGAGCCGACCCTGCGGACCGGCCCCATCCGGCCCGGTGCGCACCACAGCGAAGGTCGACGGCGCCATCGAATAGGCGAGGACGGCCAGGTCGCCCGAGCTGGTGCGCACCGCGTCAAGCGGACCGAGGTCCAGGGTATCCACCTGGTGATACACGGCATCCAGCGGTGTTCCGCTCCCGCTGATCCGGATGAACGCGGGACAGGTCCTTCCCAGGACATTGTCCCACTGGCCGCAGAGGACCAGGTCGCCGGTGGAGGTCTCGAACGGGGCGGCGCGGAGCGCCAGTGGGTCGGTGGACCGAAGAGCCCAAAGCACTGTTCCGTCGGAAGAGAGCCGCAGCACGGGTGGCTGGGCACTGCCCAGCCGACCGGGGCTTACGAGCAGGTCGCCATTGCCGGCGGTGCGGATGTCCGAGAAGCCCAGGCCGGTGGGAGCGGCGTACTTCAGGGTGAAGGGTGCCTGGGCGTGCGCGGCCCACAGGCTGAGCACAGTGCCGAGGATGAGCGGGACTCGGAACAAGTTGGGCCTTGGGCGCATGGCGTGCAGTGATCTGCCCAATAGGACGCAGAGGGACATACCGGTTGCCTCCATGGCCGCTCTCCGGGCCGGTCGAACCCATCGTGCTGTACACTTGTGCCATGCGCCGCACCCTGACACGCCGAACCCTTCGCGCGAACCTGCTCGCCCTGTTCACCCTGGGCACCATGCTGGCGACCGCCCAGCCCGACCTTGCCGCGTTGGACGCCTACCTCGCCGATGCCCTCAAGCGCTTCGACCAGCCCGGTCTGGCCGTGGGCGTGGTGAAGGACGGACAGCTGGTGTGGAGCAAGGGCTACGGCAAGCTCGACCTGGCCAAGGCCGATCTGGTGACACCCAACAGCATCTTCTACCTGGCCAGCATCAGCAAGGCCTTCACCGCCTGCGCCGTGGGCCTGCTGGTGGACGAGGGCAAGGTGGACTGGAACGACCCGGTGGTGAAGCACCTGCCCTGGTTCAGGACGCCGGATGCGTATGTCACCGAGCACATGCTGGTGAAGGACCTGCTCTGCCACCGCAGTGGATGGATCACCTTCGATGGCGATCTGCTGTGGTATGGGACCGACTACGATCAGCGCCAGATCCTGGAGCGTCACGCGCACGCGCCCTTCACGCACCCCTTCCGCGATGCGTTCGGTTACAGCAACCTGATGTTCATCGCGGCCGCGCAGCTCATCGAGGCGGTGAGCGGGCAGACCTGGGACGCCTTTCTGACCAGGCGGATCATCGAGCCGCTGGGCATGACCCGCACCGTGGTGGAGACGGCCGAACTCGCCCGCTTCACGGACGTGGCGCTTCCGCATGTGCGCAAGGGCCAGGACCCCGCCGCCGCGCAGAAGAGCATGCCCTACCAGCCGCTTCGCGGGGCCGATGGTGCCTGTGGGGTGAACAGCTGTGTGACGGACCTGGCGAAGTGGGACGCCATGTGGGCCGATGAGGGCAAGGTGAACGGGAAGCCGTTCCTGAGCGAGGCGAGCTACCGCACGATCACCAGCAGCCACCTGCCGATGGGCACCGAAGGCGCCGGGCTGGGCTGGTTCCTGGAGGAGTTCAACGGCCATGCGGTGATCACGCACAGCGGCGGCATGCCCGGCTTCATCCTGAACCACGCGGTGGTGCCCGACCAGGACCTGGCGGTGATCGCCCTGGGCAACGGGGAGAGCTACAGCGTGTTCGCCGCCACCCAGAAGCTGCTCGACGCCTGGCTGGGCGAGGGCAAGGCGGATCCGGTGGGCGACATGCTGCCGCGGGTGGCCAAGCGAAAGGAGCGCGAGGGCCAGCGCGTGGCCGCACGAACGGCCGCCCGCGTGGCGAAGACCAAGCCCTCGCTCCCGCTCGGCGGTTTCGTGGGCACGTACACGGACAAGATCTACGGGGAGGCCACCATCACCGAGGCGAACGGCGCGCTGCAGCTCACCTTCCAGCCGGCGAAGGACCTCTTGACCGGGGCGCTGGCGCACTGGCACTACGACACCTTCCAGTGGCAGCACGCGGATCCGTTCCTGGAGCCGGGGTACATCACCTTCACCTTCGACACCGACCACAAGGTGAGCGGTTTCAAGGTGGACCTGCACAGTCCGGACTTCCATTTTTACAAGCTGGACTTCCGCCGGAAATGAACGGAGGCGGCCGCAGCCGCCTCCATCCATGTGCGATATGAGGTCCGGTCAGCGTTCGGCCTTCACCGGAGCCGTGCCATGCTCGATGGCCTCGAGCCGCGCCTCGGCGCGCTCCAGGGCGCCAAGCACACGGGCCTGTTGATCGCGGAGGGCCTCCACTTCGGCACGCAGGCCGGCGTTCTCCGCATGCAGCTCGCGCAGGGCCTCCACGGCCAACGCCTCGAAACCGCGGATGGTGAGCCGCTTGTAGCCGTCCACCTCCTCCACCCAGTCCGGCAGCACCTGCTCCACCTCCTGGGCGATGAAGCCGATGCGGGTACCGGGCAGCTCGTGGATGGCGGCGGGGTCCTTGTACTCGAAGGTGACCCCGCGCAGGCCCAGCAGGGTGTTGAGCGAACCGGTGAGCGGCGCCACGTTCTTCTTGAGCCGGAGGTCCGAACTGTTGGACCAGCTGCCGCCGCCGGGTTTGGCCGCGCTGCCGTTCACCAGCAGACCGAACGCCCCGGGCGTGGCGGTGCCGATGCCCACGTTGCCCTGCACCAGAAGGCCGTTGGCCGGTGCCGTGCTGGTGCCCGAATAGGCCGCGCCGATCACCGCCGCTCCTTCCACATCGAGCTTGTTCACGGGGTTGTCCACCCCGACACCGAAACGATAGTCAGGATGAACGTACATGTCGTTGAACAGGTCGACCACCAGGGCGCTGTCCATCATCGTGCGCGCGAAGCGGGACATGATCGCATACGGTGCCGCACTGATGCTCGTGGGCGGCCACAACGCGGTGAAGCTCGTTCCACCGGTGAGGTCGATCTGCACTTCCAACCGGTGCGGGCAGTTGCTGGTCCACTCGTACCCCTCGAAGGTCCCTACCTCCGGAGTTCCCTGGCCCATGCGCAGGTTCACCATGCCGAGGTCATCGGTGGTCACCAGATGGGTCTCCCAGTACGTCACCCCACCGATGCACGGACCCAGGCCGAGGCGAAGATTGACCAGCTGGTTGGGAAGGGCGTTGCCGAAGGCGTCGCGCACCACGGCCTGGTAGCTGAAGGATCCGTAAGGCGTGAACGGCTGCGCCGAAAGAGCGCCCATCACAGCGATGGCGATGATGAGCAAGGTTGAACGGAGGTTCATGATCGTGGGGGGTGTGGGAGCAGTTGGGTGATCAGGGGACGAACGTGGACCGCGTGGAGGTGGGCACGCTGCCACCGACCGTGGTGAGGATCACATCGCGGTCATTGGCCGAACCGGCATACTTGGTCACGCCGTTGAGGTTCACATCGGTGCCCGCATAGCCGGAGACCGTGGCCGTGGGCACCGCTCCGCCGATGGCCACCAGGATCGGGTCGCGGTCGTTGGAGCCACCGGTGTACTTCACCTGTCCGTTGCCGGTGACATCCCCGGCCCACATGGCACGCACGCCGCCATTGAGCCGTTGCGCGGCCGTGCCGCCGAAGGTGGCCGCCGTTCCGTTGGTGAAGTTCACCGGCACTGCCAGCGGGCCGAGGCTGATGGTGTTGGCCGACATGATCGCCAGGTGGTTGCGATGGCGCACCACGAGGTAGTAGAAGTCAGGCACCGCCACGAACGAGATCGGGTCCGCCCCGTCAAGCGCCACCACATCCCCGTCGCGCTGCAGCAGGCCCACGGCCGTGGCCTTCACCACCGTGTTGTCGCTCGCTGAGCGCAGTTCCAGGAAGACCCAGTCGACGATGGCGTTGTTGCCGGTGATGCCCAGCACGTTCGGGCTCACGGTCTCGAAGCCCGAGCCGATGTGCGTGTAGCCCAGGCCCGTGTAAGGCTCCGTCAATGGGAAGCTCGGCAGGGTGCGCAGGTCGTCGTTCATCAGCCCGGACACGAGCGGACCGTCGAGGAAGACCTTGGCCAACACCCCCACCCGTTCCGGATCCGGCTGGTGAAAGCCCTGGGTGAGCGCCGTGGTGGGCCATCCGACCGGACCGATCACCGCCTGCCCGATGGTCCACTTCAAGGTCCCACCGTTCGGCAGCGGGTTGCTGTCGCCCCCGCTGGCGATCACTTCAGGCCTGAGCGACTGAGCGCTCGATCCGATCACGCCGAACAGGGCGAGCAGGCAGCAGAGGGAACCGCGCATGACGTTCGTTTGGGTGTTGCAAGCTAGAATTTCCTTTCGGATGGGCAAACCGGTCGTCGAACAGATCCCTCCTCCATCCGTTCGCAACTTGCGGCGCGATCCCCTCCGCCGTGCGCCCGCTTCCCTTCCTCCTGCTGATGCTGCTGCTCTGCGGCTGGCACCTGGACCGCGGGCCCAATGACAACACGATGAGCCGTGCCGCGATGGTGGCCGCCCTGGTGGAGCACGGAAGCCTGTGCATCGACCCCTACCATATGCACACGCAGGACAAGTCGCTGATCGACGGGCACCACTACAGCGACAAGGCCCCGCTTCCGGCGCTGCTGGTGGCGCCGGTCTACGCCGCGCTGGTGGCGGCCGGTGCGGTGGCCCCCGGGCCTGACGGGCTGCTGACGCCGCAGCTGCTGATGCTGGGCGGTCTGCTGTGCGGCAGCGTGCCGCTCGCGCTCATCATCACCCTGTGCTGGATGCGGCTCCGTCGACAGGCCACCGCCCTCTCCCCCGTTCTGCTCGCGGCGCTGCCCTTCCTCGGCTCCTTCCTCTTCGTGTACAGCGGCAGCTTCAACGCCCACCTCCTCGGCGCGCTCTTCGCCCTGCTGGCCTTGATCGCCGTGGAGGACGACCGGCCGTTCGTGGCCGGGCTGTGGTGCGGCTGCGCGGTGCTGTGCGAATACCCCCTGGCCGTGCTGGCCGGTTGGTGGGCGCTGCGTCCGCTGTGGGGTGAAGGCGCGTGGCACCACCGGATGCGCAGCAGCCTGCGGTTCATCGCCGGCGGTCTCCCGGCGGCGGTCCTGCTGCTGGTGTACAACACCCTGCTCACCGGCTCACCGTTCAGCATCGGCTACGAGCACGAAGCCCACTACACCTTCATGCACGACAGCTACGGCCTGGCCCTGCCCTCGCTGTCCGCGCTGTGGGGGCTCACCTTCAGCGGCTACCGCGGCCTCTTCGTGCACATGCCGGTGCTGCTGGCCGGGCTGCTCGCCTGGGGCCTCAGCACCCGGCGTACGGCTTCATTCCGGTACGACCCCGTTCTACCGGCCACGCTCCTTCTACTGCTGGTGATCGCCAGCTATCGCATGTGGTGGGGCGGATGGGCCCTGGGGCCGCGGCACCTCAGCGCGGCGGCCGTGCTGCTGGCGTGGCGCTGGCTTCCGCTCGTGTCCGAGCACCGCTGGCTGCGCCCGCCGGTGGGCGTGCTCGGTGCCTTCGGCCTGTTCGTCGCCGTGGCCGCCAAGTGCACCGTGTGGTACTCCTTCCCTACCGAGGTCCGGCACCCGCTTCGCGACCGCCTCTGGCCCGCGCTTCGCGACGGCGGATGGACGGACATGCAGGTGCCGGTCGCCTTCGGCCTCTCCCCCGCCGCCTCTTCCGCCGCGTTCGTGGTGCTGCTCATCACCGTCATGGCCGTTCTTTGGTGGCACGAACGCACACGCGGGTCCCTTCCCTGATGCACCGCTTCCACTGCACCGGCCTGCAAGCCCCCGAGGTCCAGCTACCGGAGGAGGAGGCGGCCCATGCCTTGCGCGTGCTCCGCCTGCGCGACGGCGACGCGGTTGAACTGGTGGACGGCGCAGGGCTGGAGGCGGACGGCGTGCTGCACCTTGTGGGAAAGCACGAGGTCCGTGTGGCCATTGGTTCCAGACGCATCCATCCGGCGCCGCGCACGACCGTGCATCTGGCCGTTGCGCCCACCAAGCAGGCCGAGCGCTTCGAGTGGTTCGTGGAGAAGGCCGTGGAGGTGGGTGTGGAGCGCATCACGCCGCTGGCCACGGCCCGCACCGAACGCGGGCACCTGCGCATCGACCGGCTCCACCGGGTGGCCGTCAGCGCGATGAAGCAGAGCCGCCGGGCCTGGCTCCCCGCCATCGACCCGCTGACACCGCTTCACGACCTGCTGACGCAACCGCTACCCGCACAGCGCTTCGTGGCCCACGCCTTCGGCGACCCCGACCCGCTGATGGACGCGTTCGACCCGGCGCAGGATGCGCTGGTGCTCGTGGGCCCCGAGGGCGACTGGACGGATGAAGAGCTTGGCCTGCTGCTGAACGCCGGTTTCCGGACGGTGGGCCTGGGTGAGGCCCGGCTCCGCACCGAGACGGCGGCCCTGGCGTCCTGCACCTGGATGAGCCTCGCCCGCCAGCGGCGGTAACTTGCGCCCATGATGCTTCGGTCGGTCCTGCTCGCCCTGCTCTTCCCGTTCCTGTCCGGCACCTCGGCCCAGAGCACCTACAGCATCGCCCTGCTCAAGTACAACGGCGGCGGCGACTGGTACGCCAACCCCACGAGCCTGCCCAACCTGGTGCGCTTCTGCAACGCCAACCTCGGCACGCGCATGAACCCCGATGTGCCCACGGTGGAGGTGGGGTCCAGCGACCTGTTCAACCATCCGCTGGTGCACATGACCGGGCACGGCAACGTGGTGTTCAGCCCGGCGGAGGCGGAGAACCTGCGCAACTACCTCATCGGTGGCGGCTTCCTGCACATCAGCGACAACTACGGAATGGACCCCTTCATCCGGCCGATGATGAAGCGCGTGTTCCCCGAGCTGGAATTCGTGGCCCTGCCCTTCGCCCACCCCATCTACCACCAGCGCTACGACTTCGCCGCAGGCCTGCCCAAGGTGCACGAGCATGACGACAAGTCCCCTTCGGGCCTCGGCCTCATCTGGGACGGCCGCCTGGTGTGCTTCTACGACCTGGAGTGCGACCTGGGCGACGGCTGGGAGGACCCCGACGTGCACGGCGACAGCGAGGCGGTGCGCACGAAGGCCCTGCAGATGGGCGCCAACATCGTGCAGTACGTGTTCGCCGGTGTGCCGTAAGCACAGGGCGTGGCGAGTGACGAGTGGCGAGTGAATGCCTGACGGCCCGAGCGGAGTCGATGAGCGGCATTCACTCGCCACTCGTCACTCGCCACTCGCCACACGAACTCACTTGTTCAACCGCACCACCCGCTTGCGGTAGCGCATGTTGAGCAGCTCCACGATGAAGCTGAAGGCCATGGCCGCGTAGGCGTAGCCCTTGGGGATCTCGCTGTGGTGCACCGGCTCCAGGCCCTCGAAGAAGAGCATGAAGCCCACCAGCACCAGGAAGGAGAGCGCGAGCATCTTCAGCGATGGGTGCTTCTCGATGAAGCCGCTGATGCCGTTGGCGAAGAAGAACATCACGATCATGGCCACCACCACGGCGGCGATCATGATCTCCACGTGCTGGGCGAGCCCGATGGCGGTGACGATGCTATCGAAGGAGAACACGGCGTCCACCAGCAGGATCTGCGCCATCAGGGCGCCGAACGAAGCGGGCTTCGCCTTCATCCCGGCGTCCACGTCCTCCCCCTCCAGCTTGTGGTGGATCTCCTTCACCGCCTTGTAGAGCAGGAAGAGCCCGCCGAAGAACATGATGCAGTTGCGCAGGTTGAACGGATAGCCCAGCACGGAGAAGAGCGCCCGCTCGCCGTTGTGCACCAGCCAGCCGATGCCGAGCAGCAGGACGGACCGCAGCAGGATGCCGCCCACCATCCAGATACGTCGGCCCGCGAGCCGCTTCCCTTCGGGCATGCGCCCCAGGATGATGCTGACGAAGATGACGTTGTCGATGCCCAGCACCACCTCCAGCACGGTAAGGGTGATGAGGCTGACGAGCGCACCGACGGTGAAGAGGTCCTCCATGGGGCGAAGATGCGAAGGGCAACCTGAACCGGATCCCGGCGTCCACCTGACAAACCTTTCCCATGAAGGCCATCTCCACGACCGTGGCCCAGTGCTGCTGCATCCTCGGCTTCGGCCAGGTGCTGAACGGGGACTTCGAGGCGCAGCTTCAGCAGTGGACCAGCACCTGCCCCTCATCCACGGCGGTGAGCATGGATGTTCCGCCCGGAGGTGGACAGTTCAGCGTACAGATGCCCATGCTCACGCCGAACGAGTCCTGCTACGTGCTGAACGGCGTTGAGCCGTACATCCACCAGGAGCTTCCTTCGGTCGTCAATGGCGATGACCTGTTCCTGAGCTACTGGCACCAAGGCACCCCCATCGACCCCAATGAGGCCGCGTTGATGACGAGCCTGCACCTGTTCGGTTGGTTCGACGCGTTCGACGTGTTCAACCCGCTGCCCAACCAGGGAGGAGGGGTAAACGCCGACCCTTGGGCGCTCCGCACGGCGAACTTCACGGTGACGGGTCTGCCGCCAGGCGAGCCCTTGGTGCTGGCCCTTGCCGGACAGGCCTTGGGCAACAGCGTGGGCGGTACCGTCCGGTTCGACAACGTCGGGCTGACGGTCAATGGCACGGTCGCGGTGCAGGATCTGGACAAGGCCGGGGTTTCCGCCCATCCGATCCCCGCTCAGGAAACGCTCACGATCACGGCGCGAAGCCCCATCGTGGCGGTGCAGCTTCGGGATCCGGCAGGTCAGTTGGTGCGGTCGGAAGTGCGCATGATCGGCCCACACACCTGCGCGCTCGAGCTGAACGGGCTCCCGGCCGGGATGTTCCTGGCGACGATCCGGACCACCGACGGATCATCCGTCATCCGTTTCCCCAAGCAGTGAACGGCCGGTCTGACCGGGTCGGTGCGTGATACCGGGCCGGGTTCGGCAGGGACCGGAGCGATCCGCCGCGCAACCAAGGGCGGCCGGACCGGTATATCGATCGAACGGATCGGCGGATCCGCGTGTACGGGGGGCTGAACGCGGACCGTTCCCCGCACAAACCCCTGCGCCATGTGGACCCTGCTGCTCCTCGCCTTCATCGCCGTCCTCGCCCTGCTGCTCCACGCCGACGGATGGAGCAATGTGCTCTCCCCCGCCCGCAACGACCTGGTCTTCGCCGGGCGGCACCAAGCCTATGGCGCCTACCGCCTGCGCCGCGACCATCAGCGGGTGATGGCCATCGCCATGGTCACCACGATCGCGCTTGTGGGGCTCATCCTGGGTCTGCCCCGGCTCTTTGCTCCGCCCAGCCTCGGCGTGGCCGCACCCCGGCAGACCGGCATCATCGTGGAACTGGACAAGTTCGCGGCGCAGGCCTCCAAACCCGCAGCTCCTCAGCCCCAGGCACCGCGCAGCAGCGCCAAAGCCCCGCGCAGCCAGGGCCAGGGCTTCGTGCCGATCGCCGTGGACAGCACCACCGCCGCGCCCGTGGACAGCAGCACCACGTCGTCCAACGGCACGGGCACCACGGGGTCGAGCACGGACAGCAGCTCGACGGCCGGCCCCACCGGCGGCGACGGGGGCAGCGGAACGGATGGCGGCACCGGCAGCACCGGGCCGATGGGCATGATGGCCGTGGAGGAGGTGCCGGAGTACCCCGGCGGCATGGAGGCCCTGTACCGCGACCTGGGCCGCTGGGTGGACTATCCGGAGATCGAACGCACGGCCGGGCGTGAAGGCCGGGTGCTCGTGGGCTTCGTGGTGGACGAGGAAGGCCGCGTGGGCGAGGTGCGCGTGATCAGCGGGGTGAGCCGCTCGCTCGATGCCGAGGCCGTGCGCGTGGTGAAGCGCATGCCCAAGTGGAAGCCCGGGCGACACGGGGGCAAGGCCGTGTCCGTCTTCTACGTGCTGCCGATCAACTTCAAGCTGGGCCGGAACTGAGCGCCTCGCCGGCCAGCGCGCGTTGCACGAGGGCCGAGATCGTGGGCGCCAAGGTGTGCACCATCAGGTGCCCGCCGCCCTTCACCACCACCGCATCGCGGATGGGTCCCAACGGCATCAGGTGGTCCCGATCGCCGTGCAGATGCACCAAGCCCGGCACCGCCCGCGGAGGACCGTTCCACTGCAACACCGCGGCCACCTGCACTTGCAGCTGAGCCGCGGTGTGCACCTCGAGCAGGGCATCCAGCAGCGCGACATCCTCCGGCGTGTTCGCGCCCATCTGCCACCGCAGGAAGGGTTTCGTGCGCTGGATGAAGGCCCGGGAGAGCAGCTTCTCGGGATGGGTGCCGCGCAGCACCTTGATCGGCGCCGGCATCTCGTGCGGTCCTTTCCAGCTGGAAATGATCACCACCCGCTGCGGACCGGTCAACGCCGCCAGCTCCTGCGCCACCAGGCCGCCCATGCTCACGCCCACCAGGGCATGCGGCCGCTCCGCATCGACCTGTGCCGCCAGCACGGACGCGAAGTCCGCCAGGGTGCTCCCCTTCGGCATCACCGGCCAGTCGTGGGCGATCAGGTGGTGGCCCGGAAGCCGAAGCTTCGCGAACAGCCGATGGTCCGCACCGAGACCAGGGATGAGGTGGACGTCCATCACCCCACGTCGCACGTCCGCACGAAGGCGAGCGCGGCCTCCATGTGGTCGTGCATCACGCCGTCCACCTTCAAGAAGCGCACCTGTCGGCGGAGGTCGGCCACGAAGGACTCCACCACCTCTGAACTGCGGGCCGGCCGGCGGAACTCCAGGGCCTGCGCGGCGGCGAAAAGCTCGATGGCGAGGATGCGCTCCACGTCCTGCACCACGGCCCAGGCCTTGACGGCCGCGGCGGCGCCCATGCTCACATGGTCCTCCTGGCCGTTGCTGCTGTCGATGGTGTCCACGCTGTTGGGCATGCACCGCTGCTTGTTGGCGCTCACGAGCGAGGCGGCGGTGTACTGCGCGATCATGAAGCCGCTGTTGAGCCCGGGCTCGGCCACCAGGAAGGCGGGCAGCCCACGTTGTCCGCTGATGAGCTTGTAGAGGCGGCGTTCACTGATGCTGCCCAGCTCCGCTGCGGCGATGGCCAGGAAGTCGAGCGCGAGGGCCAGCGGCTGGCCGTGGAAATTGCCCGCGCTGATCACCAGGTCGTCGTCATCGAACACCGTGGGGTTGTCGGTGACGGCCTCGAGCTCGCGCTCCACCACCCGCTCCACGTAGGCAAGGGCATCGCGGCTGGCGCCGTGCACCTGCGGGATGCAGCGGAAGGAGTACGGGTCCTGCACGTGGGCCTTGCGGCGCAGGATCAGCTGGCTTCCTTCGAGCAGACGGCGCATGCGGCCCGCCACCACGGCCTGCCCGGGATGGGGGCGTACGGCGTGCACCGAGGCGTGGAAGGGTTCGATGCGGCCATCGAAAGCGTCGAGGCTCACGGCGGCGATCAGGTCGGCGAGGTCGGCGAGACGCGCGGCCTTCAACGCCAGCAGCGCGGCGTAGCTGTTCATGAACTGCGTGCCGTTCAGCAGGGCGAGGCCTTCCTTGGGTCCGAGCTCCAGCGGCTTCCACCCGAGCGCCTTCAAGGCTTTCGCCGAAGGCATGCGCTTGCCCTTCCACACCACCTCGCCCAGGCCGAGCAGCGGCAGGCCGAGGTGCGCCAGCGGGGCCAGGTCGCCCGAGGCGCCGAGCGAGCCGCGTTCATACACCACCGGCAACACATCGGCGTTGTGCATGTCGATCAGCCGCTGCACGGTGGCGAGCGCCACGGCGCTGTGGCCGAAAGCCATGTTCTGCACCTTCAGCACGAGCATGGCGCGCACGATCTCGTCCGGCACGGGCTCGCCGCTGCCGCACGCATGGCTCATCACCAGGTTCCGCTGCAGCTGCGCCAGGTCCTGCTTCGCGATGGACTTGTCATACAACGAACCGAAGCCCGTGTTGACGCCGTAGATCGGGGCGTCGCTCTTCCTCAGGCGGTCGCTCAGGTAGGCATGGCTGCGCTTCACCGCCGCCACCGCGTCCTTCGCGAGGGCGATGGGCCGGCGCCGGCTCACGATCACGTCGAGCTCGTCGAGCTTGAGGCCGACGGTGCCAATGAGGCATGTGCCGGTGGTGGATCTGCTTTTCATGATCTGCTGTTCGTTCCGCGCTTGACGTTTCCCTGCGATGATCAGAACTGCCTTTCGAAGATGAAGAGGTGCCCCTTCTTCGGATGGAGGTAATAGAGCGAGCCCAGCTGCCCTTCCCATACCTGGTAGCTTTCCGGTGGATCGAACCAGTCCGGGGCTCCATGCATCTCCTGCCAGTGCTCCAGCCGCTTGAAGTTGCGGCCCATCACGAAGTCCTTGGCGCGCGGGAACTTCAATTCCATGTAAAGTTCGTACTCCTTCGTCCAGTGCGCCGAGGCCCAGTACTCCCCGTTCAGCACGTGCATGTCCTCGTCGGGGTCCTGGCCGGCCCAGTAACGGTAGGTCTCCAGCGCGCCGACCACATGCTCATGTTCGCTCTCCCTCTCCTGGGCGGCTTCGGAGGGTATGGAGTCCTCCATGGCCGGCACTTGCTCCGGGGTCGCGCTTACCACGGTGTCAACGGCCTGAGCGGGCTCCGGACCATCGCATCCGAGCATGAGGGAGCCGAGCAACAACGCTGCGATGATGGCGCCGAGCATCTGATGGCACCATGCGCGGTGGAACAGAGGTCCGGATCGCGACACCTTCATCACTTGGACGTTGCGTCGGTGGTCCCGAACAGCCCGACAAGCTCCTCCTGCCGCACGGCCTTCTGCTCACCGCTCTTCATGTCCTTCACGGTGATGAGGCCCTGCTTCAGCTCGTTCTCGCCGAGGATGGCCACATATGGGATGCCCTTGTCGTCAGCGTACTTGAACTGTTTCGCCATCTTGGCCTTGTCCGGGTAAAGCTCGGCGGCAATGCCCGCGTCGCGCACCGCGCGCAACAGCTTCAGGCAATGCAGCGCTTCGGCCTCGCCGAAGTTGGCGAAGAGCAATCTCGTGCTGCCACCCAGCTCCGCGGGGAACTTGTTGGTCTCCAGCAGTACGTCGTAGATGCGGTCGGCGCCGAAGCTGATGCCCACGCCGCTCATGCCCTTCAGACCGAACACGCCGGTGAGGTCGTCGTAGCGCCCGCCACCGGAGATGCTGCTCCGCAGCGTGCCTTCGTTGGCCTTCACCTCGAAGATGGCGCCGGTGTAGTAGTCGAGGCCGCGGGCCAGGGTCATGTCGTGTACCCACCGAGCCCAAAGACCAGGTGCTTCATGCCTATTGGCTCGATTGAACACGAAGCTCAATTCGTTCATCCCTAGGATGCCCGTTTCAATATTGGCCTCAACGAACATGCTCAGTATCATTCCATGGTTCTCAGATGACTTCTGATCTTCCAGTGGAATAAGCCTTTCATAGAAGTCTTTCAAGCGTACTATAGCTGCTTGAGAAAATGAAGCACTTCGCATCTCATCTAATACACCACTAACTCCGATTTTATCTTTCTTGTCCATGATCGTAATGAACTCAACCATTCGATCTTTGACTCCAAACAATTCGGCGAGTCCAACGAGGACTTTTCTGTTATTGATATAGATGGTAACAGGTAACGATAGGGTCTCGAAGACTTCGCTTAGTAGGAAAATCAAGTCTACTTCGCTGAGCAAGCTGGTGCTCCCGATCACATCCGCATCACACTGGACGAACTCGCGGTAGCGACCCTTCTGCGGACGGTCCGCGCGCCATACCGGCTGGATCTGGTAACGCTTGAAGGGGAAGCTGAGCTCGTTCTGGTGCTGCACCACATAGCGCGCGAAGGGGACGGTGAGGTCGTAGCGCAGTGCTTCATCGGCCAAACCCTTGCTGCGGTCCTCCAACGCACGCTCCAGTTCGGCGCCACGCTTCAGCACCTTGAAGATCAACCGATCCCCTTCCTCACCGTACTTGCCGGTGAGGGTCTCCAGGTGCTCCATGGCCGGTGTTTCCAGGGGCAGGAAGCCGTACTTCTGGAAGACCCGCTCGATGGTGGAGAAGATGTACTTGCGACGGAGCATCTCCTGCGGACCGAAGTCGCGGGTGCCCTTGGGGATGGAAGGCTTTGTGGCCATGGGCCGCGAAAGTACGGGGCGGGCCCAAGGCCGGATGCACCGACCACTTCACGGAGCGCAGCGGGCCGGGCCACTGCCGGGCGGTCGGAGCGCGTAGATCCCGGTGGGCATACCCTTCGTTGACAGGGTCGTCACCGGTCCTTCGAAGGCGGCCTCACCGTGGATCCGCGTGTCGTTGGGCCACCTGTGCCTTGAGCACCGCGAGTTCCGCTTGCAAGGCCTCGATCAGCACCTGCTGTTCCTGCACGGCCTTCACGAGCGGGGGGACGAACTCGGCATAACGCAGACCATAGTGCGCACCGGCATGCTGCGGCCTGTCGACACCATGGAAGTCAAAGCCGATCGAGCGGGCGGCCTGCTCCACCTCCTGCGCCACAAAGCCCACCTGCAGCTCCGCCGCCTTCAACGCCTCGGCCTCGGGCAGCCGCAGCTCCCGCGGTGTGCCCTGGAACGCGGCCAGCGCTTCCATGTCCAAGTGGTAGGTCACAGGGCGCAGTTTCAGCACGAAGTCCAGCCCGGCCACGTTCTCCCGCACATCGGACTTGAAGCGTCCATCGCTCAGGTTGCTCCAGTTCGCGTAGCCACCGATCACCGACACGGTGGGGTTGCCGAGCTGCACCTTGTTGCTCGCACCGGGTTCGGAATCGTAGCCCACGCCGGTGCTGTTGGTGAAGTTGCCCGCATTGGAATTGGCGCTGTAGCCCAGGCCGGTGTTGTTCGACGCCGTGGAGTTGAACTCCAGGGCGAACCCACCGATCGCCGTATTGCTCCCGCCGGTCGTATTGGCGAAAAGGGAGGTGTGTCCCATCGCCGTGTTGCGCAGGCCGATCGTGTTCCCGGCCAGTGCACCATGGCCTACGGCCGAGTTGTAGTTGCCTGCGGTGTTCCCCTGCAGCGCCTGGGTCCCCACCGCCGCGTTCTGTATTCCGGTGGTCGTATTCCACAAGGCCTCCGACCCGAACGCCGAGTTGTTGCTCGCGGATGTGTTCTTCTCCAGGGCGCGGAAGCCGACCGCCGTGTTGTTGGTGCCGGTGGTGTTCAGCTCGAGCGTCTCCACCCCGACGGCCGTGTTCTTGAAGCCGGCCGTATTCGTGTAGAGCGCGCTGTTCCCCACGGCCGTGTTGTTCGTGGAGGCGTTGTTGTACAGGGTCTGGTAGCCAACGGCCGTATTGCCCTGCCCGCCGCTGCTCGTGCGCATGGCGTCCACACCGATGGCGGTGCTGCGGTTCGCGGTCGTGGCCGCATAAAGCGCTCCACGCCCCACGGCCACGTTCTCATCACCACTGGTATTGAAGTACAGGGCCTCGTGCCCCACCGCGGTATTGCCGAAGCCGGTCGTGTTGGCCAGGGAGGCGTAGGCGCCGAGCGCCGTATTGTAGCTGCCGGTGGTGTTCTGAAGGAGGGATTGGCGACCCGCCCCCGTGTTCTCCGTGCCCGTGCTGTTGTTGACCAGGCTCGACGCTCCAAGGGCCGTATTGTTGGAAGCCGTGGTAAGCCGCAGGCTGGACTGTCCCACGGCCGTATTGTCCGTTCCCGTGGTGGACATCTCCATGGCGTTCACGCCGATGGCCGTGTTCGCATTGTTCGTGGTGAGCGAAGAGAGCGATCCGTATCCCAGAGCGGTGTTGTTGGCCCCCGAAGTGAGGGCATCCCCGCTTCCGGCTCCGATGAGCGTATTGTGATTGTTGGTGAGGTCGTCGTTCGCGCCGGCCTGGTCCCCCACGAACACCGAACCACCCGTATTGACCACCTCCAATCTGCCTGCGCGCATGCGGAAGCGCTCGGTGCCGGCGACATCGAACCGGATGATGTCCTCGTCCGGGCTCTCCTCCACCTGGACCTTGGTGTCATTGTCGGCATCAGCAAGGCTCAGCGCCTTACCGGTGGTGCGCGCGTGCAGGCTGTAGGGCACGGAGTTGAGCCGAGCGGTACCGAGGTCCACGTAGCCTGTACCGGGATCCACCTCCACTTGCAGATAGTGATCGGACGCGCTCCAACCGACCGCTGCGTAGGACCCGACGACCGGCGAGCCCTCACCGATGCCGGCCGTGATCAAGCCGAACGCATTGGTGGTGAGACCGTGCGTCTCGCGATACGCGATGGTACCGCCGATCGAGCCGGTACGCACGGTGAAGCGGACGGTGACCGAAGTGGAGACCAACGGTTCCCCGAGGGCATCACGCACCACCGCCTGGTAGTTCGTGCTGAAGGGGGCCTGGGCACACACCGGTGCGATGAGGGCGATGGCCAGCGCCGGTCCGGCCAAACGGATGATGATCGGTCCCAGGTACGGCATGGTCAGGGGAGTTGTGCAGTGCGCGTGCTGGTGGCCACGGCACCGCCGATGTTCAACAGGATCCGATCGCGGTCGTTGCCCGCACCGGTGTACTTCACCACACCGTCCATGTCCAGGTCGGTCGCCAGGTAGCCACTGATCGTGGCCGTGGGTACGGCGCCGCCGAGGTCCAGCAGAATGAGGTCCCTGTCATTCCCGGAGCCGGTGTACTTCACCACCCCATCCGCATTCGCATCCCCCGCCCACAGGCACATGGTGCCCCCCACGGCGACCATGGCCTCCGAGCCGTGGACCGGCAGGTTCGGCGATGTGAACGCGAGGGTGGCGGGCGGTGTCTGAGGTCCGATCTCCACTGGGAACGTCGTCATCACCCCCAAGTGGTGGCGATGCCGCACGGCCACATGGTACCAGCCGGGCAGGGCATCCATGGAAAAGGGGGTCGTCCCATCGAATTGCACGACCAGCCCATCGCGGCGTAAGAGCCCCACCCGCGAGGCGAGGACCGATCCGGGGGACTGCGGGTCCCGGAGTTCCACGAGCACATGGTCCACAATGGCACCGACGCCGCCGACCTGCAGGACGGCCGGGTCCAGCTGCGCACCCGGGTTCTCCGTGACCGTGAAGCCCAGTTGGGAGTACGGCTCCCAGGCAGGCAGCCATCCGCCGAGCCTCAACCCATCGTCCATCAGCCCGGTGAAGGCATCCATCGGCCCTTGCAGGCCCATGACCACGGGTACGGATACGCCGCCCACCACACTGCCACAAACGCAATCCGGGCCGAGCACATCAGGCACGCCGCCGGGACCTGTGCAGGGCGCACCGGAGAACTTGAGCGGGTCGGTATCATCGCAGTCGCGGTCGTTGCGGACATGGCCCGGTGGTGGATCGCACGCGAAGACCGATACGGAAGGCGACCCGAAGCCATCACCATCCGTGTCGGCATACCACGAGGCACCGCCGCTCGGGTGGACCTTCACGATCCACATGTCGAAGTCACCACCGCGGCTGTCGTGCGTCTTGTCCCAGCCTGCGTCGGCGCCGCTGATGCCCGCGAGCAGGTAACCGCCATCGGGAGTGATGAGCACCTTGCGCACCTCGTCCCACTGATCCGTGCCACAGCGGAACTCGTCCACCACGGTGTTGTTCACGGTCTGAATGGTGAGCCAGTAGTCGTAGTGACCGCGCGGAATACCGGTGATGGTGCCGCTCACCGGTGAGTTGGTCACACCGGCGAGGGCGATGTCGGAGATGGAACTGGAAGGGTCGATCGCCGCGATGCTTCGGGCATCATCGACATCGCTCCCTCCGGCCCGCGTCTCGAAGGTCAGCACACCGCTGCCGCCGGCGACCCAGAGGCCGAAGGCATCACCCACACCGAGGCTCGGCCAGAAGAGGTCGTGCCCTGCTGCGCCGAAGGCGTACCCTGCGATGAAGTGATCGCCGCCAACGTTCAAGATGCCGGCGTTCGGGATGGTCTGTGTGCTGCCGCCCAGCCGTTTCTCCCAGAGCTTGTTTCCGGACGCGTCGAGCCGGAGCGACCAGCAATCGTTCGTGCCGCGCCGCAGCTCGGAGATATCGCCGGACGGACCGGAGTACGAGTTCCCGGTGAGCACTGCGCCACCCGAAACCGCGCTGGCCATTCCATGAAGGCGATCGCTCAACGATCCGCCGAAGCCGGCATCCCAGAGCTTCACACCGGCACCGTCGATGGCAACGACCCAATAATCGTAGCCACCACGGGGCGCTGCGGACTTGTTGCCGCTCACCGGGGACTCGGAGTTCCCGGCGAGCAGGAAGCTGCCGTCCGTGCGTGCGATCACCGCCACCCCTTCATCGACGAGGGTGCCACCGTATCGGCGGTCCCAAAGGACATTGCCCAAGGCGTCGGTCCGAACAGCCCAGAGATCATCAACACCGAAGGAAGGCTCGCTCACCAGGCCGGACATGGGGCTGGCCGTGAACCCGCAGAAGAGGAAGCCTCCATCGTCCGTGAGCGCCACGTCCATGAACGCGTCCCGCCACGATCCGCCATAGCGGCGTTCCCAAAGGAGGGTGCCATCGGCGGCGAGGAGGACCGCCCAGCCATCGCTCAGGCCGTAGCCCGGCTCCGATACCTCGCCACCGAGCGGCGAACTGGTGGAACCGACCAGCAGGTAGCTGCCATCCGGAAGCACGACCCCACTTTCGACCAGGTCCACATCGCTGCCACCGAGGGTCACGTCCCATTCGATGGTGAGGCAGGGTTGGGCCCCAAGCTGGCACGCGACCCAGATGGACAACAGGCAAGAGGTCCAACGGGGTCGCCATGGGCTCCAGGATCCGGTATCGGGGGTATGCCTCGTTCGCATCGTCATGGGATCTGGGCGTTGCGGATACCGGTGGGAAGGATCCCTCCGATGTTCTGGAGGATGGGGTCCCTGTCGTTCTCCGCACCCGCGTATTTGACGACCCCGTCCAGGTTCACATCGGTCGACAGGTAGCCGGTGGTCGTCGCCGTGGGGACAACCCCACCGATCGCCACGAGGATGGGATCGCGATCGTTCCCCGCACCGGCGTACTTGATCACGCCATCGCCGGTCACATCACCGCTCCAGAGCATGCGCACACCGGCCAACACCCGCTGTGCATCGACCCCATAGGTCGCCGTACCACCGTTCGTCAGGTCCACGGCCACGGGCGGACCACCGAGCGCAATGGGCGACAGCGAGAGCACAGCGAGGTGATTGCGATGGCGCACACTGATGAAGTACTCATCCGCCGGCATGGGGATGGACACGGGCGAGCTGCCGTCGGTGTCCACGATGTCGCCGTCGGCCTGCAGGAGGGCAGAACGGCCGTGGAGCACCACGGTGTTGTTCGTCCTGTCCCTGAGCTCCAGAAAGACCCAGTCGATGATGGCATCGGGTCCTGTGATGGCCAGTACCGCAGGTGTGATGCTCTCCCCACCACCACCGATCGGTGAATAGCCCAGGTCGGTATAGGGCTCGGTCAGCGGCACCCACCCGTTGACCCGCAATCCGTCGCTCATCATGCCGGTCCCGGTGTTGTAAGGGCCCTGCAGGAAAGCCCGCATACTGAGCCGCAGGCGGACGGGCACGGGCTGGTGGAACCCCTGCGTGAGGAGGATGGGGCCGGCCTGCATGGTGTTCACCGCTGGCTCGCCAACGGTCCAGGCGACCTGGAGGGTGCCGGCGCCCACCGCAACTCCTGCGCTGGCCGCGACCTGTGGTGCAAGGCTCTGGGCCCCGGTCTGGAAGGGCACGGCCAGAACAGCGGCGAGCAGGGGTCTGGAGCAGCTGTTCATGACCGATCGGCAAGTGGGCGCAAGCTGCTTCACGATAGCGACGGCTCCCAATGCGATCGAGCCGCTGCATCATCCGATCGAGGCACTGGCCATCGATCCCGGACCGTTCGGTGAGGGCGTTCCTTCGCAGCACCGGGCGCTTCCATAGCTCCTTGCTCTGGCCAACGAACAACCGTGGATCGGGGGCGGAGGACGCGGCCATGCGGACGGACCGCGGTCCCAAGCGGCTCCTAGCGTGCGCCAAGGACCCGTAGCAACTCCTCCTTCCGGGAGCGGGAAACGGGGAGTTCCTCGCCGCCGGCCAGCACGACGTAACCGCCTGCCCCGCGCACATAACGCACCACCCGATCGATGGCGACCACATGTGAAAGATGGATGCGCACAAAGCGATCCGCCGGAAGATCGCGCTCCACATCCTTCAGCGTGCGCGACACCAGCACCCGTCCGCCATCAGTGAGCTGCAGCACGGTGTAGTTGTCATCGGCCGTGGCGAACGCGATACGGTCCAGCGCCAGCATCTCCAGCCCCTCCCGTGTGGGGATCGCGATGCGGGCTGCCCGCTGCGGGACCATCTGCCGGAGCAGCTCACCGAGCCGGTCCTGACCGCCCCCCCTTCCTGCGGTCTGCTCCACCTTGGCCACCGCGCTGATCAGCTCACCCTTCTCCACCGGCTTCAACAGGTAGTCGAGCGCGTTGTGCTTGATGGCCTTCATGGCGAACTCATCGTAGGCCGTGGTGAAGATCACGTGACAGGCATGGTCGCCCAGGCCCTGGAGCAGGTCGAACGCGTTCATCACCGGCATCTGGATGTCGAGGAAGAGCAGGTCGGTGCCGTGCTCCTTGAGGTGCTTCAGCGCCTCCGTGGGTTCGTTGAAGACGGCCTCGACGCGGACCTGCGGGCAGTACTTCTCCAGCATCCACCGGAGGGTCACGGTGCAGTGCTCCTCATCATCGACGAGGACGGCGCGGATCGGGTGGGCGCTCATTTCTTCCTGGGGCTTAACCGGATGACGACGCGAGTGCCCTCCGGCCGTTGATGAAGGTCGTAGAGATCGGTGATGCGCACATCCGCCTCCATGTCGTGGAGGCCCCGCACAAGATCCAGCCGCTCGCGGGTGATGCGCATGCCCATGGAACGATGCCCCGTGACCGACCGGCTCTTCATCTCCGCGGCCGCCTTGCGCCCCACGCCGTTGTCCTCGATCACCAATTCCTTCGCTTCATTGGCGCGACGCACGGTGATGGAGAGATGACCGCCGGGCACCTTGCGATGCATGAGCCCGTGCCAGATGGCGTTCTCCACGTACGGCTGCAGCAGCATCGGCGGGATCATCACACGCGAAAGGTCCGCATCGAGCTCGATGTGCGCCGCGTAGGTGAAGGTGTGCTTGAATCGCAGGGCCTCCATCTCGATGTAGAGGCGCAGGGCGTCAAGCTCATCCATCAACGGCACGAGCTGTTCCTTGCTGTTGACAAGCACGCTGCGCATCAGCCTGGCGAACTTGGTGAGGTACTCCGATGCCATCTCGGGCTCGTTCTCCACGATGTATCGGTTGATGGAGTTGAGGCTGTTGAACAGGAAGTGCGGGTTCATCTGCGACCGCAGGGCCTGCATCTCCATGCCGGCCAGCCGACGCTGCAGGTCGGCGCGCAGGCGCTCCCGATCCCGGATCGCCCTCGCACGCCACCGCCAGAGGATCACGACCATTGCGACCACGGCAAGGACCGCCGCCACCTTGAACCACCAGGTCTGCCAGAGGTGCGGTCGTACGCGTATGGTGAGCTCGCGAAGCGGAGCTGCGCGGTCCGATGAACGGTTGGCATCCGTGATCAGCAATCGATGCTCGCCGGGAGGAAGGCTCGTGTACACGGCACGACCGTCCGCGCCGGTGATGACCGGGTCGGGGTCGATGCCGACGAGCTGATGGGCGAGGCTGATCCTCGTCCGGCGGGAGAAGGCGATGGCGCCATAACCCAGCTCGATGAAGTTCTGATCCGGCCCCAGGTCGATGTGCTGGATGCGGTCCAGGGCGGGATCCGTGCGCCAGGCATGGCCGTGGATGAGAAGATCGCGGATGGTGACGCCGAAAGGGCCGGGGTCAGCATCGAGCTTTCCCGGATCGACGATGATGAGCTCGTCGCGGTGGGGGACGAAGGTGATGCGTCCACTGGGATGTTGGCGGATATCGACATGATGGAAGTCGGTGCCGCGCAGCCCATCGGAGCGATCGAAGCGTTTCACCTCCAGCGATCCGGGATCGATGCGATACAGCCCGGAAGGACCACCCGCCCAGATCAGGCCATCCCGGTCCGTGAAGAGGGAGGAGACCATCGCAGGTACGCCTGTGCTCCCTCCCATCAGCTGCATCGTTCCCGGCCCGCCCGGGTCATCCGCCGGGGTGATGACGATGCCGCGTCCGTTGGTGCCCAGCCACAACCGGTCATGATGATCGACCACGAGGTCCCAGATCCGTCCGGTGCGAAGCCATGGATGCTCGCTGGCCCGGAAGTGCTCCACGGTGCGCCGATCGGTGCTGATACGGTCGACCCCCACTTCATAGGCGCTCACCCAGATGCGGCCCTTACGGTCTTCGGCAAGCCCTTGGCACCACACGCTCGAGGAGAGCCGGCGGTCGACCGGACCGTCCTCCGTGAACCGTTGCAGCGTGCCGTGCGCTGGATCGACGACCGCGACCCCGGTACGCTGGGATCCGAACCACCAGCGACCTTCATGATCCTCCAGATGGGACAACGGCCCCGCCGTGCCCGGAGGAAGCGAGACCGGCAGGGGCCGCAGCTCCGCCCCACCCCTTCCCACCACATGGAGCCCGGTGCTCGTGGTGGCCATGACCGTTCCCGAGCGCATCCGCATCAGGCCGGTGATCTGCACGGCACTGAAGCCATGCGGTGCCAGGGCAGGATGCGGATGTGCGCTGAGCGGACCGTCGTCCTGCTCGGTCAGCAGCCCGTCCCCGTTGCTCGTCCCGACCAAGAGGATGCCATCGAGCTCGGCCACTCCGGTGATGTGCGGAACGGGTGTGGAGCGCTCGATGAGGTTCGTGATCCGCCGCGTGGCGAAGACGTCCTGAGCGGGGTCCCATTTGGAGACCCCTTGGGCCCGGGCGATCCAGACGATGCCCGCGTCATCCACGAGCAGGTCCTTGACCCCTTCATCGGGCAGCGCGTGGGGATCCGTGGGATCCACCAGGAACGGACCGAACCGTCCGGTCCCTGGATCGAAGCGAAGCAGTCCACGCTCTGTGCCCACCAACATGCCCTGCGGCGTGCTGGGCAGCACATCACTGATGATGTTCTTCGCTCGAGTGAGCGGCGGTGCCGGGTCGGGCAGGTACTGCACGCATACACCGCTGTGAGGGTCGCAGGCCAGAAGGCCATCACCCCAGGTGCACACCCAGAACCGATCGGGTCCGACCGCATGGATCGCGGTCATGATCATGCGTTGCGGTGCACGCCCCGGAACGCTGAGCTCGAACGGCCTGGTCCGCCCGGTGCGAATGTCCAGCACGACCGCCCGGTCACCCAAGAGAACAAGCAGTTCGTTCCGATGGCCGGGCCATGGCACGATGGCGATCGCCGTTCCCTCAGGGCCATCCGTCACGCATGGGATGCGCGTGCTGGACCCATCGCTCGGCCGATAGAGCCGGACCCCTTCCCCGAAGACGCCGACGAAGATGGAATCAACGCCGTGGCAATGGACGGCCCGCGTGGGAAGCCCGGCGCCGGGGTCCACCCGCCCCGTCAACTGCCGCCAGGTGAGGAAACGGTCGCGCCCCGGATCGTACATCGTGAGACCACCATTGCCAGAGGTGATCCAGATGCGTCCATCGGCATCCTGCGCGATGCGCTCCACATGGTCGTGCGGCAGGCTCGAGCTGTCGGCGGGATCGTAGTGGTAGGCCTTGAACCGTCCGCCATCGTAACGGTAGAGGCCCTGTTGTGTACCCAGCCAGAGGTGACCCGTGCGGTCCTTCAACAGGCAGGTGACACCCGGATCGAGCAGGCCATCGGCCGGTCCGTAGTTGGTGAAGAACTGCGCGCGCCCCACCTGCCCGAGCATCGCCATGGCCGCGAGCAGAAGGGACCTGCGCATGTCCGAAGATCGTGGATCGCCGTCCGCCAGCGCATGTCAATGTGTAGGATGCACGCCCGATCGCGTCACCGGTCATCCGCACCCGACCCGCTGATCGTTCGGAACGCAGGGTCCGGGCGGAAACGGCAGTGGACCGCCCAGGCTGTGCCCAAGGACGGTCCACCCACCAGAATGTCCCACAGGGGGACGCTTCGCACCACAAGGGTAGGTGAAGAGGACGGGCGCGGCGCGCCAGGATCGGGGAAGGATATACCGGTCAGACGGCCTGGCCGGCGGGGTAGGACACGGCGGTGACCCGCAGGCGTTGCACGCCACCGGCGAGCCGGAGCTCGACCTCATCGCCGCGTTCCCGGCCCATCAGCGCGCGGGCCATCGGCGCGGTGAAGGCGATGCGGCCCTCCCGCACCGAGGCTTCGTCGACCCCCACGATGGTGAAGCTGCGCTCCTGGCCGGCCTGCGGCCCGTTCAGCCAATGGACCGTCACGCTGGCGCCGAAGCGCACATCCTCGGGTGCGGGCCGCGGTGGCTCCACCACGTGGGCAGTGGCGATGCGCTCGTTGAGCAGCTCCAACCGGCCATCGATCTCCGCCCAGGCCCTGCGCTTGGCCTCCTCGCTTTCGTAGGGCTTCGAACGGTCGGCTTCCAGCGCGGCGCGCTCCTCCTGCAACAGCCGAAGCCCGCGCGGGGTCACGTGGTTGGGCACGCCCGGCGGTAGTGGCGCACGCGGCGGAATGAAGGGCGCCTCCTCCTGATCGCCTTCGCGGACAAAGCCCCGGGACATGGTGCAAAGGAAAAGCCCGGCTCATCGCCGGGCTTCCATCATCTCATCATCTCATTCTCCGATCATCTGATCGGGCTCACCCCCGCACCAGCTTGCGGTACTTGATGCGGTGCGGCACGATGTCGCCGCCGAGGCGCTTCCTGCGGTTCTCCTCGTAGTCGCTGAAGCCGCCCTCGAACCAGTACACCTGACTGTCGCCCTCGAAGGCGAGGATGTGCGTGCACACGCGGTCCATGAACCAGCGGTCGTGGCTGATGATCACCGCGCAGCCGCTGTAGTCCTGGATGGCCTCCTCCAGCGCGCGCAGTGTGTTCACGTCCAGGTCGTTGGTCGGTTCGTCCAGCAGCAGCACGTTGCTGCTCTGCTTCACCGTCATGGCCAGGTGCAGGCGGTTGCGTTCGCCGCCGGAAAGCACGCCCACCTTCTTGTTCTGGTCGGTGCCGCTGAAGTTGAAGCGGCTGAGGTAGGCGCGCGTGTTCATCACCACGTTGCCGAAGGTGATGTTCTCCAGGCCGCCGCTGATCACCTCGTACACGGTCTTGTCGGCCACCAGCTCCTTGTGGCTCTGGTCCACGTAGGCGATCTGCACGGTCTCGCCGATGGTGATGGTGCCGCTGTCCGGCTTCTCGGCGCCCATCACCATGCGGAACAGCGTGGTCTTGCCGGCGCCATTGGGACCGATGATGCCCACGATGCCGGCGGGTGGCAGGGCGAAGCTGAGGTTGTCGATGAGCAGCCGGTCGCCGAAGCCCTTGCTCACGTTCTTGAACTCGATCACCTTGTCGCCCAGGCGCGGCCCGTTGGGGATGAAGATCTCCAGCTTGGCCTCCTTCTCCTTCACGCTCTCGCTCTGCATCTTCTCGTAGTTCTGCAGGCGGGCCTTGCTCTTGGTGCGGCGCGCACTGGCATTGCTGCGCACCCACTCGAGCTCCTGCTTCAGCACGCGCTGGCGCTTGCTCTCCTGCTTCTCCTCCTGGGCCATGCGGGCGGTCTTCTGCTCCAGCCAGTTGGTGTAGTTGCCCTTGAAGGGGATGCCCTCGCCGCGGTCCAGTTCCAGGATCCAGCCGGCCACGTTGTCCAGGAAGTAGCGGTCGTGGGTGATGGCGATCACGGTGCCCTTGTACTGCTGCAGGTGCAGCTCGAGCCAGGCCACGCTCTCGGCATCGAGGTGGTTGGTGGGTTCGTCCAGCAGCAGGATGTCCGGCTGTTGCAGCAGCAGGCGGCAGAGGGCCACGCGGCGGCGCTCCCCCCCGCTCAGCACCTTGATGGACGTGTCTCCGTCCGGGCAGCGCAGGGCGTCCATGGCCACCTCCAGCTTCTGGTCGATGTTCCAGGCGTCGCTCACCTCGATCTTGTCCTGCAGGGCGGCCTGCCGGGCGATGAGCTTGTCCATCTTGTCCGGGTCGTTCAGCACCTCATCGTCGGCGAACTTGTTGTTCACCTCCTCGTACTCCTTCAGCAGGTCCATGATGGGCTGCACGCCTTCGCGCACGATCTCGATCACGGTCTTGCTCTCGTCCAGCTCGGGCTCCTGCTCCAGGTGACCGATGGAGTAGCCGGGGCTCAGGTGCACGTCGCCCTCGAAGCTCGTCTCCTTGCCGGCGATGATGCGCATCAGCGTGGACTTGCCCGAGCCGTTGAGGCCGAGCACGCCGATCTTGGCCCCATAGTAGAAGCCCAGGTAGATATCGTTGAGGATCTTCTTACCGGAAGGGAGCGTCTTGCCCACCTTCACCATGTTGAAGATGATCTGGCGGCCTTCTTCTGCCATCGTCGTCAGGGATCTGCGGTTGGTGTGGACCGTTGCCGGGCAACGGGGCCGCAAAGGTCGCGCTTCGGCGGGAACTTCCGGCGCGTGGGTCGTCACCGCACCGTGGCGCGCCACACTTCCAGCCGCTTCCAGTCCTGCACCCGGTCCGGCACCGTCAGTTGGTCCGGACGGTGGTCGTGGTGCAGCAGCACCCCCTCGAGGGTTTGTTCACGCGCCGGGCTCACCAGCACATAGAGCGTGGCACCCGGGGTCGTGGGCCGGTACAGCACGTCGATGGGGATGCGTCGGTCCCTGAAATGGAACTCCACCGGCGCCTCCCAGGGGAACTCGGTCATCACCCGGTCGGCGGGCATCAGCGCCCCGCGGAAGTAGTCCGCCGCCAAGGCCGCTTCCGGGAACCGCTCGATGCGGTCCTGGATGCCACGCATGCCCGTCCACGACATTCCGGTGAGCACCACGAGGGCGGTGATGCTGGTGCGCACGCGCTTGCTGAGCGTGGGCAACAGGGTCTCCTGCACCAGCTTCAGCAGGTAGAAGAGGGCGATGGCCGAGCTGAGGTGCAGGACGAACAGGGTGTAGATCCATACGCGCGGCGGGGCCACCAGCCGCTGGGCGATCACGATGGGGATGGCCCCCAACGCGGTGGCGATCAGCAGCAGCCGGAACTTGGAACTGATGTACGCCGCATACACCACGCCGGCCAGGCCCAGCAGGCTGATCCAGGTGGCGGCCGTGTCGTTGAAGTAGGCGTAGAGGTCGAAGGTGCGGTCCTGGTGGGTGGCGGAGAACACTTCCCAGCTGTTGTCGCCCATGGTGGGGTGATGGAAGAGCTGGCCCAGGCCGTGCACGACGATCACCGGCATGTAGAGCGCGCCGGTGAGCACCAGGAACACCCCGAAGGACAAGGCCAGCCGTTGTGTCCGTTTGGCGAGGGTGCTGTCGTAGGCGGACATCAGGTGGAGCAGCAGCCACAGGTAGCATGCGGCGGCGATGTAGAGCATGGTGGTCACCGTCCACATGCCGAGCGCATTGATCACCGCCAGAGCGAGGGCACTGCCCAGGGCGTTGGTCTTGGCGAAGTGGCGGCCGGCCAGCCAACCCAGCAGCAGCAGGCACCAAGTGAGGCTGTAGCCGCGGCCCAGCGCACTGTACTCGATCAACGAGCCGCTGGAGGCCACGAAGGCCAGCATCAGCAGGGCGATGTAGCGGTTGAAGTGCGCGCGGGCGAAGAGGTAGGCCAGCGGCATGGCCAGGATGCCCGCAAGAAGCGCCGGAAGCCGGAGGCTCCACAGGTGCACCCCGAAGAGCGCCGTGCTCAACTTCACCAGCAGGGTGTGCAGGATCTGGTTGTTGGGATAGCTGTAGTCGGAGATGATCACCGGCAGCGGACGCACGGCGTAGTACACGTAGGTGAAGGCCTCGTCATAGATGATCGGTGCCTGCATCTGCACCAGGCGCAGCACGGCCCCGGCGGTGATGAGCCCGGCCACGAAGAGCTTGTGCGTGCGGGAGGTGCGCTTGTTCAGCTTTGCGAGCGCGCGCCGCAGGTCGGACCACAGGGTGCCGCGCTGCGTCTCACCACGCGGGAGCGAGCGGGCCAGCAGCCTGCCTCCGGCCACAAGCAGGCCCGCCGCGGCGCCGCACGCCGCTGCGAGCGCGTGCAGATTGCCCCTCACCCGTTCGTGGAAGGCCGGGGTGTAGGTCTCCACATCACCGTCGGGCGCCAGGCCGTCCACATACCCCTTCACCGGGGCGAAGCCCAGCCGGGACAGCCACCAGGCCAGGGCGGCCAACAGCAGAAGGAGGAGAGCGGTGAACATGACCATGCGCTGCGGACGGGGCACGGCCAAAAGTAGCCGACGGCGCGTGGCCGGGTGGCCCACCACCCATCCCGTGGGACGCGCCGCTGGTCACAAAAAGGTACTTTGCCTTGCATAGTACCAACCCAAGCACATATGTTTGCATCGTCAAGTACCAGACACAGCCCAGATGAACGTCGAGAACACCAAGGCGCAGATGCGGAAAGGCGTGCTGGAGTACTGCATCCTGTCGGTGCTGTCGCAGGAGGAGCTTTATCCTCCGGACATCATCGCCAAGTTGAAGGACGCGAAGCTGATCGTGGTGGAGGGCACCCTCTACCCCCTGCTCACGCGCCTGAAGGATGCCGGATTCCTGACCTACCGCTGGGAGGAGAGCCGCAGCGGCCCTCCGCGCAAGTACTACAAGCTGACCCCCGTGGGGCAGAAGTTCCTGAACGAACTGGATGAGACCTGGGACGACCTGGCCCAGGCCGTGAAAAAGATGACCCGACGCAACGCACGATGAAAAAGACCCTCACAGCCAACATCAGCGGTACGGTGTTCCACATCGAGGAGGACGCCTACGACAAGCTGCACCGCTACCTCGGCACCATCCGCGCGCGCTTCAGTGGCAGCGAGGGCCGTGACGAGATCATGGCCGACATCGAGGCCCGCATCGCCGAGCTGTTCCAGGAGCGGCTGCAGGGCCGCCAGGTGGTGGGCATCGCCGACGTGGACCACGTGATCACGGTCATGGGTCAGCCGGAGGACTATGCGGACGGCGAGGCCGGCGGCGATAGTGCCGTGCCCCCCCCCCGGACCGACGGACGCCGGCGCCTGTTCCGCGACCCGGAGGACAGTTGGGTGGGCGGTGTGTTCGGTGGTCTGGCCGCCTACATCGGCACCGACCCCTTGTGGATGCGCATCGCCTTCATCCTGCTGGTCATCTTCGGTGTGGGCTCTCCCCTGCTGATCTACATCATCCTGTGGATCCTCATCCCCCAGGCCTCCTCGGCGGCGGAACGCCTGATGATGCAGGGCGAACCGGTGACCGTGGACAACCTGAAGCGCAGCTTCGAGGAGGGCGCCGAACGCGTGAAGCAGGGCGCCGAGCGCGTGGCCCGCGAGGCTGATGAGCTGGGGCGCCGCTGGACCAACGGACCGGCCCGCACCTACGGTCGCCAGGCCCGCCAGGGCGTGGGCGTGTTCGCCCGCGGCGCGGCCACCGTGGCGGCCAAGATCGTCGGCGTGTTCACCCTGGTGCTTGGCGCCATCCTTACCCTCGCACTGGTGGGCGCGCTGGTCGGTGGCGGCACCATCACGCTCGACCACTTCAGCGGCATGGAAGGCACCGGCCTCTTCGACCTCAGCGCGGTGGTGTTCGACAGCGCGGCCCACGCCTTCTGGAGCGTGCTGTGCGCCGTGCTCCTGCTGCTGATCCCGGCCATCGGCCTCTTCATCGGCGGCCTGCGGCTGCTCACCGGCCTCCGCGCACCGCAATGGCTGGGATGGACCTTGAGCACCGCCTGGTTCGTGGCCCTGATGGTGGTGCTGGTGGTGGGCCTGCGCCTCGGCAACGACTTCAAGCGCGAGCAGAAGTTGCGCGAAGAGGTGGCCATCGGGCAACCCGACGGACAGACCCTCTTCCTGGGCGTGCACGACATGCGCGGACTGGGCAAGGACTGGCGCGTGGCCTATGACGATGGCCGCGTGGACTGGGACATGGAGGGCTTGATGACCACCACCGACAGCATCCACGGGGCCTGGGCCACACTGGACGTGGTGCCGAGCCCGGACAGCCTCTTCCACCTGCTGGTGGAGCGGCGCGCCAACGGCCGCACCGAGAAGATGGCCCTGGCCCGCGCCAGCCACACCGGCTTCACCCGGGACCAGAACGACTCACTGCTCCTGCTCTCCCCCTGGGTGGACATGCCCCGGGAGGACAAACTGCGAGCCCAGCGCGTGCGCTTCGAGGTGCAGGTGCCCGTGGGTCGTGCCGTCCACTTCAACAGCGGCATCGGTTTCATGCTGGACGATGTGGACAATGTGACCAACACCGGGGATGACGAGATGGTGGGGCGCACCTGGACCATGACCTCCGGCGGACTGAGCAGCAGTGTGACGCCGGAGCAGGTGCCCGATGACCTGCCCTACCCGGCCGCACCGGCCACGCCTGGTCCCGCCGCCACGCCTGAGCCGGCCGAGGCCCCGAACGCGACCAGCGCCCTGCGCACCTACAGCGCGCCCGACCTCCTCACGGCGGTCTTCCGCCGCACCTGAACCCCGATCACCGGCGGCAACGAGGGGAAGCCATCCGGCCGGGGACCGCCCCGTTCTCCATGCGAGGACGGGGCGGACCTTTTCACGGGCTTCACACGGGCGACACGGTGCGGGTGCAGGGGCCGGTCTACCTTGCGTCCGCGATGGTGCGCTGGCGCAACTGGCTCTTCTACGTGCTCACCATCGGCGCCTGCGTGGCGCTCATGTACGGCATCGTGGGCGCCGGTGCCGGGCTCGAGGCCGGCCGATCGGTGAACGGCGATCTGCAGGAGGTGAAGGGTCACTGGCAGCAGTTCAAGGATACCTATCACCACAACCTCACGCACCCGCTGTCCATCCTGCTGCTGCAGATCCTCTGCATCATCGTCACGGCCCGGGTCTTCGGCTTCCTCTGTCAGAAGGTGGGCCTGCCTACGGTGATCGGCGAGATCGCCGCCGGCATTTTCCTGGGGCCCTCCTTCCTGGGCCAGCAGTTACCGGCCTGCTCGGAGTTCCTGTTCCCCGCGGCCTCGCTGGGCAACCTGCAGGTCCTCAGCCAGATCGGCCTCATCCTGTTCATGTTCGTCATCGGCATGGAGCTCAACATCACGGTGATGAAGGACCGCGTGAAGAACGCTGTGGTGGTGAGCCACGCGGGCATCGTGTTCCCCTACACGCTGGGCGTGGGCCTCTCCTACTTCCTCTACGGCCCCTTTGCCCCCAAGGGCGTCCATTTCCTCTCGTTCGCGCTCTTCATGGGCATCGCGATGAGCATCGCCGCCTTCCCGGTGATGGCGCGCATCGTCCAGGAGCGCGGCCTGCACCGTACGGCCTTCGGCAGCACCGTGATCACGTTCGCCGCCGCCGACGACATCACCGCATGGTGCCTGCTGGCCGTGGTGATCGCCGTGGTGAAGGCGGGCAGCATCGTCAGCAGCCTTTACACCGTGCTGTTGGTCCTGGCCTACATGCTGCTGATGCTGCGCGTGGTGCGGCCGTTCCTCAACCGCTTGGGCGAGGTGTACGCCGACCGCGAGAGCCTCAGCAAACCCATCGTGGCCGTCTTCATTCTGGTGCTGCTGCTCTCGGCCTACGCCACGGAGGTCATCGGTGTGCACGCCCTCTACGGGGCCTTCGTCGCCGGCGTGATCATGCCGTCCGACCAGCGCTTCCGAAGCCTCTTCATCGGCAAGGTGGAGGACCTGGCCGTGGTGCTCCTGCTGCCGCTCTTCTTCGTGTTCACCGGTCTGCGCACGGAGATCGGCCTGCTGAACGACCTGGGCCTGTGGAAATGGTGCGCCGTCATCATCGTCGTGGCGGTGGTGGGCAAGTTCACCGGCAGTGCGGTGGCGGCGCGCATCGTGGGGCTGCCGCTGAAGGAGAGCCTGATGGTGGGCGCGCTGATGAACACCCGGGGACTGATGGAGCTGGTGGTGCTGAACATCGGTTACGAGCTCGGGGTGATGAGCCCGGAGATCTTCACCATGATGGTGATCATGGCCTTGGTCACCACGATGATGACCGGCCCCGCGCTGACGCTGATCGAGCGCCTCTTCCACACCACCGAACGCCTCACGCAGGTGGTGGCCGAGGAGGCCAGGCGGTTCCGCATCCTGGTGCCCTTCGGCGACCCGGGCCGCGGCCGCAACATGGTGCGGGTGGCCCACGCCTTCCTGAAACGCAACAACAACGCGGGCCTCGTGGCCCTGCATCTCACCCCCAGCGGTGACGTCTACTCCTTCGACCTGGGCGAGCGCGAGCGCGAGATCTTCAAGCCCATCCTGAAGGAGAAGCGGCAGCAAGGCATGGCCTTGGAGACGCTCTTCAAGCCGAGCACCGACATCGAGAAGGAGCTGATCACCATCGCCAACACGGGCAACTTCGACCTGGCCATCGTGGGCATCGGACGGAGCATCTACGAGGGCACCTTCCTGGGCCGCCTGGTGGGGCTCACGAGCCGGATCATCGATCCGGAGCGCCTGCTGGACACCCTCACAGGCAAGGAAGGGCTCTTCGAAACGGCCGAGCTGGACGACCGGGTGCGCCGCATCGTGCGCGAAGTGCGCATCCCCCTGGGCATCTACGTGGACAAGGACCTCCAGCGCCTGGACCGTGTGGTGGTGCCGCTCTTCGGGCTGGCGGACAGTGCGCTGCTCACTTACGCGCAGAAGCTGCAGGTGAACAGCGGCGCGCACATCACCCTGCTCGACCAGGCCGACGTGTTCACCCAGAACCCCGAGCTGCGCGCCCTGGTGGACGGCATGCAGCGCGCGGCCCACGGCTCGGTGGAGCTGTCCACCACCGCGATCGACGGTGGCGGGCCGCTCAAGGGTCAGGACCTGATGCTGATCGGCCTCGACAGCTGGAAGCGGGCCGTGGAGAAACAGGCGCCCTGGCTGGCGCAGGCGCCCAGCATGCTGATCCTTCGTCCCTGAGGGGAGCCGCACGATCACCGATCTTCGTCCCGCCGAGGGCATCCACGCCCGAGCCCCCTCCCCATGAGCAAAGCCGCCAAGATCCGCGCCTTCGACCCCAACAGCCCCGGTGACGCCAACGCCCAGATGTACGGGCTGCCCTTCACCTGCGAGGAGGCGGACATCGTGCTGGTGCCCGTGCCCTGGGAGGTGACCACCAGCTACGGCGGCGGCACGGCCCACGGCCCGCAGGCCATCTTCGACGCCAGTTTCCAGGTGGACCTCTTCCACCCCGAATTCCCCGACCTCTGGAAGCGGGGCGTGGCCATGGACGAGCTGCCCAAGGCGCTGCTGCAGCAGAGCAAGGCGCTGAAGAAGGAGGCGCACAAGGTGATCACCATGCTCACCGAAGGCGGTTCGAAGAAGGAGCTCGCCCAGGCCAAGATGGCGCTGGAGCTTGTCAACGCCGAGTGCGCCGTGATGAACGAATGGGTGGAGGCCCGCACGGGTGAATGGCTCGATGCCGGGAAGCTCGTGGGCCTCATGGGCGGCGACCACAGCACCCCGCTGGGCTTCCACCGCGCCCTGGCCCGCCGTCACAAGCGCTTCGGCATCCTGCACATCGACGCGCACACGGACCTGCGGAACGCGTACGAGGGCTTCACGTTCAGCCACGCCAGCATCATGCACAACACCCTCGAGCTGCCGCAGGTGAGCACGCTGGTGCAGGTGGGCATCCGCGACTTCTGCGCGGAAGAGAACAAGGCCTTCCTGGACCAGAAGGGCCGCGTGAAGGTGGTGCGCTCGGCCGACATCCGCCGGCAGCAGTACGAGGGCATCACCTGGCGCGAACAGTGCGATGCCATCATCGCGGCGCTGCCGGAGAAGGTGCATGTGAGCTTCGACATCGACGGGCTGGACCCGGTGCTGTGCCCGCACACCGGCACGCCCGTGCCCGGTGGCCTGGCCTTCGAGGAGGCCACCTACCTGCTGAGCCGCCTGGCCGCGAGCGGCCGCACCCTCATCGGCTTCGACCTGGTGGAGGTGGCCCCGGGGCGCCACGACGAGTGGGACGCCAACGTGGGCGCGCGCCTGCTGTGGCACCTGTGCGGCGTGCTCGCCAAGTAAGGCATGACCTCAGCGCCGCTGCCGGACCGCCTGCTGCTGTTCGACGGGGTGTGCAACCTGTGCACCGGCGCCGTGCGCTTCGTGGTGCCGCGGGACCGCCGTGGCCGAATCCGCTTCGCCGCCCTGCAAGGTCCCACCGGCCGCCGTCTGCTCACTGAACAAGGGCTGAACACCGAGGTCCTCAGCACTCTGATCTACGTGCGGCAGGGCCGCACGCATACGCGCAGCAGCGCAGCGCTCTGGCTTGCGCGCGACCTGGACGGCGCCTGGCCGCTGCTCTTCGCGTTCATGGTGCTGCCGTGTGCGCTGCGCGATGCCGTGTACACCGCCGTGGCCCGCCGGCGCTACCGCTGGTTCGGTCGCACCGAGGCCTGCATGGTGCCGGACCCCGAGCTGGCCCCCCGCTTCGTGGACTGATCGCTGTCGATCACGGCATCAGCTCCACGAGCACCGACGAGGGCACGGTGCCGCCGATGTTGTTCAGGATGAGGTCGCGGTCGTTGGACGTGCCGGTGTAGCGCACCACGCCGTCCAGGTTCAGGTCCTCCTTGTGGTACCCGTTCACGGTGTTGGTGGGCACCAGGCCACCGACCTTCTGCAGGATCGGATCGCGGTCGTTGTCGCTGCCACTGTATTTCACGTGACCGCTCGCGTTCGCATCACCGGCGTAGAGGCAGCGGACACCGTTCACCGACTTGGTGGCGGAGGTGCCGCCGTACAATGCCGTGGCCGACAGCGTCAGGTCCTTCAGCGTGGCCGTGGTGCTGAGCGCCTGCGGGGTGGCCAGCATGGCGCCGAGGTGGTTGCGGTGCCGCACGGCGATGTAGTAGTTGTCCGCCGCCACGGGGAAGGCCACATCGCTCGTACCGTCCACGTCCACCACCGTGCCGTTCCGCAGCAGCAGGGCATGGCGCACGGCCACCAGCACGCCGCTGTTCGCCTTGTTGCGCAGTTCCACACGCACCCAGTCCACCACCGAGGCGGTGCCGCTCACGGCCAGGACGGCGCTGCTGGTGGCCTCGCCACCGCTGCCGTTCACCACATCGAAGCCGAGGGCCGTGTAGGGTTCGGTGAGCGGGACCTGCCCGTTGCTGCGCAGCGTGCCGCGCATCAGGCCGTTCGAGGTCACGTAAGCCCCCTCGAGCATCACCTTCAGCTTCACACGCACCGGTTGTGCCGGCGCCGCACCGGGATCGTAGCCGTTGAGCACGGTGGTGCTGTTCGCAGGGTCGAGCCAGTCGCGCAGGCGGTTGCTGGCCGCGGTGCCTTCGAAGCTGCTGGTGAGCTTCACCGCGCCGCTGGGCGTGGTGGCCGCGTTGGTGCAGGTCTGGGCGCCGCTCACCACATGGCCCACCAGGCGCTTGTTCTGGTCGTACAACGGCGAACCGCTGGATCCGCTCTGCACGATCCCGCTGTCCCAGTACATCCGCCAGAAGTTGGTGCCGTTGCTGCTGTAGCTCGTGGGCGCCTGGTCATCGAACGCGATCTTTTTCACGTCGTTGAGCGGATGCTCGATGGTGACGCTGCGCGTGGGTGTGGCCCCGGTACGATCCCAGCCCGCGTAGTACGGCTGGTAGCTCGCAGGTGGCGCACTGCTCAGTTGCACGAGCGCGAAGTCGTCGTAGTAGTCGCTCGCCTTCAAGGTGCATCCCGTGATGGTCTGGCTCGTGGACCCGCTGCTGCCGGTGCAGCCGGTGGACTCGTAGTTGAAGTAGAAGACCCAGCCGCTGGTGTTGGCCTGGTAGCAGTGATTGGCCAGCAGGAAGTACGGGGTGCCGTTGTTGGCGGTGTTGTTCACCAGGGTGCCGCTGCAGCCGTTGCCGTCGGGGCGGAGGAACATGGCCGTCGCGCGCTTCACCGTCTGCCAGTCGCTGGCGGCCGGGCAGGCCACGTTGGTGTGGCAGGCCGCGCTCTGGTAGCCGGGATCGTAGTCCTTGGGCGTGCCGGCCGCGGTGCTGCTGAAGGGATCGTGGAAGGCATGGGTGACGCTGCCCACGACGATGGCACAGTCGGCGCGGCGCTCGGCGGGCACCTGCAGCTCCAGCACCACGGCATCGCCGGGCAGCAGGGCCGTGGCGAAGGTGCCGTCGGGCAGTTCGTTGGCCTCCCCGAAGCCGCCGAGGTACTGGGTCCGCGCGGCATCGATCACAAAGAGCAAGGCGCCATCCGGAAGGTCGAAGCGCTCGAACTGCACCGCGAGCATGGCGGCACCCGGGCTCGATAGCCGGAGGCGTCCGCGCAGCAGTCCGCCGGGCAGGCTGTCCCACAGGCCCTCGGTGACCAGGTCGGCCTGAAGCCAGCGCTGCGTGCCGTAGCGGAAAGCGAGTCCGGTGGGCTCCGCGTGGCGCGCCTCCTCCAGCGGACCGTTCGGTGCGAAGGCGGGCACATCATTCCCCCGGTCACGCTGCCCCCAGTGGTGCGGCGCACCGCCCTGCGGCACCTGGCCGTGGACGACCGATGACAGGAGCGACAGGAGCAGCAGGGATCGGCGCATGGTGGACATCGTTGGGGCCGCCAAGGTTCCATGCACCAAGGGTACCTGCCGACCACGATCCGACCGGAGGGGCGATCCGCCCGCCGGGAAGGGAAGATGGTTCGATCAGCGGGATCGGTCGCGTGGGCGTGCGTGCGTGCGTGGGCCCGCCCACACGCCCCAAGGCCTACCTTCGCGCGGAAGACCGCGACCGATGGCCCGCAAGACCGACCTGACCGAAGAGCTGACCCTGGAGGAGGTGAAGCAGGAGATCCTGCGCGACTACGAGCTGTGCGTGCTGAGCCGCGAGGCCAGCCTCATCGGCCGCAGGGAAGTGCTGGGCGGCAAGGCCAAGTTCGGCATCTTCGGCGATGGCAAGGAACTGGCGCAGGTGTGCATGGCCAAGCAGTTCCGCAACGGCGACTGGCGCAGCGGCTACTACCGCGACATGACCTTCATGTTCGCCATCGGCGAGCTCACCGTGCAGCAGTGGTTCGCCCAGCTCTACGCCCACGCCGATGTGAACGCGGACCCCAGCAGCGCCGGCCGCAGCATGAACGGCCACTTCGCCACGCGCAGCCTGGACGACAACGGCGCATGGAAGGACCTGATGGCGCAGCCGAACTCATCACCAGACATCTCCCCCACCGCCGGACAGATGCCGCGCCTGCTGGGTCTGGCGCAGGCCAGCAAGGTGTTCCGCCACGACCCTGCGCTGCACAGCCTCACCCACCTCACCGACCAGGGCAACGAGGTCGCCTTCGGCACCATCGGCGACGCCAGCACCAGCGAGGGCCACTTCTGGGAGACGATGAACGCCGCCTGCGTGCTGCAGGTGCCCCTGGCCATGAGCGTGTGGGACGATGGTTGGGGCATCAGCGTCAGCAAGGCGCACCAGACCACCAAGGCCAGCATCAGCAAGGCGCTGGCGGGCTTCGAGAAGGAGGAGGAGGGCAACGGCCTGCGCATGTATCGCACCAAGGGCTGGGACTATGCCCACCTGAACAGGACCTACGAGAAGGCCATCGCGCTGTGCCGCGCGGAGCACGTGCCCTGCCTGATCCACGTGGAGGAGGTGACGCAGCCGCAGGGCCACAGCACCAGCGGCAGCCACGAGCGCTACAAGAGCGGCGTGAGCGACTGGATCCGCGACAAGGACGGCACGCCGCTGCAGGAGGTGCCGCTGCTCGAGTGGTACAAGGTGTACGACTGCAACGTGAAGTTCCGCGAGTGGATCCTGGGCTTCCGCCCCGGCGGCGAGGTGCTGGCCACGGCGGACGAGCTGGATGCCATCGAGGTGCGTGCCAAGGCCGAGGCCCGCGCCGCGCAGAAGGCGGCCTGGAAGGCCTTCCAGGAGGAGATCCTGGCCGAGCGCGATGCCGCGCTACCGCTGATCGAGGCCGTGGACCCCGCCCTGGCCCAAGGCCTGCGCAGCGAGATGAACCCCGGCCGCAAGGAGGTGCTCAGCGCCGCCCGCAGGGCGTTGATCGTCGGACAGGCATCCCTGCCTGTCCACGAACAACTGCGGTCCTGGGTGCAGCGCGCGCTGGCCGACAACAGCGAGCGCTACGGCAGCCACCTCTACCAGGAGGGCGCCGGCAGCTGCCTGGACGTGGCGGAGGTGCCTGCGACGGTCGCGCCCGACGCGCCGGAGGTGGACGGCCGCGTCATCATCCGCGACAACTTCGCCGCGCTCTTCGAGCGTGAACCGCGCCTGCTCACCTTCGGGGAGGACACCGGCAAGATCGGCGACGTCAACCAGGGCATGGAGGGCATGCAGGCGCGCTTCGGCGAGCAGCGCGTGGCGGACACCGGCATCCGCGAGGCCACCATCCTGGGCCAGGGCATCGGCATGGCGCTGCGCGGTCTGCGCCCCGTGGCGGAGATCCAGTACCTGGACTACCTGCTCTATTGCCTGCAGGGCATGAGCGACGACCTGGCCACGGTGCACTGGCGCACCAAGGGCGGCCAGAAGTGCCCGCTGATCATCCGCACGCGCGGCCACCGGCTGGAAGGCGTGTGGCACAGCGGCAGCCCCATGGGCATGATCCTGCACAGCGTGCGCGGCATCGTGGTGTGCACCCCCCGCAACATGCAGCAGGCCGCCGGCATGTACAACACGCTGCTGCAGGCCGACGACCCCGCGCTGGTGATCGAATGCCTCAACGGCTACCGCAGCAAGGAGCGGATGCCGTCGAACCTCGGCGCCTTCACCGTGCCCATCGGCATCGCCGAGGTGGTGCGCGAAGGCACCGACCTCACGCTGGTGAGCTACGGCAGCACCTTCGCCCTGAGCGCCAAGGCCTGCGACACGCTCGCGGAACTGGGCATCAGCGTGGAGCTCATCGATGCGCGCACGCTCCTCCCCTTCGACCGCACGGGCCTCTGCGGCGAGAGCCTGCGCAAGACCAACCGCCTGCTGGTGGTGGACGAGGACGTGCCCGGCGGCGCCAGCGCCACCCTGCTGCGCGAGATCCTGGAGGTGCAGGGCGGCTACCGCTGGCTCGATGCCGCCCCCGCCACGCTCACGGCCAAGGCCCACCGCCCCGCCTATGGCAGCGACGGCGACTACTTCAGCAAGCCCAGCGTCGAGGACATCGTGGAGAAGGTGTTGGGGATGGTGAGGGAGTGATCGTTTTCTGACCAACGCAGCGCAAGTAGATGGCAACCGCAAAGACAGAACGTTGGCTGCCCTGCGCGACTTGCTCTCGAACGACTCGGCATCTCGAACTCTTTTCCGTCAAGGAACCCATATACGATGAGGCGGAGTACCAGAACGGCGAAAGTCTGTGGGCTATCGTCCAATGCCAAGGTTACTTGGAATTCAGCTTTTTCAAGCGTTCCGAAGAGTATCAGGGAGACAATTTCGAACATGAGCCTATCTACTCGGTCGATGAGCAGATCTACCCGAGCCGCATTGCCGGTCGAGCAGAACTGAAAGATACCGGCTATCTACCATTCCATGTGGGCCTGATTTATCGTGAAACGCGCAACGCCCTCTGCAACAACATGAATATCTTGGCAGGCATCGGACTTAGAGCGCTGGTTGAAGTCGTATGTAAGGAGAAGAATGCTGGTGGCAACAACCTCGAAGATAGAATCAATGATCTGGTGCGAACAGGTTTGCTGACCAACGACGGTGCAGATATTCTACATAGCCTGAGGATAATGGGGAATCAAGCAGCACATGAAGTGAAGCCGCATTCCCTTAAGGACCTTGGCATCGCCCTAGACGTAGTCGAGCATCTGCTCACTGGCTTCTACATTCTCCCAGCGAAGGCATCTGCTTTACCGAAGAAGCAAATGGGTAATTGATGAGACCAGAACGTCCCATCTCGCGCGAGCGTCCACGCTCGTGCCCTTGAACCAAGCTGACGTGTTCTCCCTATGGCTCTCCGCAACCGGTCTGTGCGCTCCGCACGAGCCGAGACCCTGAGGCATCCAGCGCCTCATGGGGCTGAACTCGTGTTCGAGCCGGAGCAAGATCCTCTTCCTGAAATTCGGCCACCTCGTGGCGCAGCCGCACGGGACAGGACGAGGCGGGCGATCCGTGCGATGGACCCGTGTTCGGCCACCGAGAGGCTGAGCGTGAGGCGAACCTCGACGCTCGTACACGAACGCGCTCCCTCCCGGGCATGCGTGGTCCCGCCAGGACACGATCCCACCGAACAGGCGAGGCCCCATGAGACGCGTTGATCGCAGCTCGGAACCGGGCCATACATTGGCTGCGACGGACCGCGGCGCTCCATCAACGGCAAGGCCTGCCGGCGGCAGCCACCCGGCCCGATCGTACTCCAGGCGTCTCGGGCCGAATGAACCGGATCAACGACATGGAGGCGTTGCGCAGCACGGTGGTCCCGACACGCCGAAAGGCCCCGCTCCTCTTCACCGCGCTGTGCGTGCTCACCATCCTCGGCAACGTGCTGCTCATCCTCGTCAACCTGCTCAAGGCCGGTATGCTGCAGGTGGGCGAGGCGAACGGCAGTGTAGGACAGAGCGCCACCGGTCCCCTCAACACCCTGGTGCTGGTGGTGGTCCTTACCTGCGTGGGGGCGGCGGTAGGCGCCGCGTTGATGCTGGGGGGCAGGCGGCTGGGCTTCCACATCTATGCGGCATCCAACATCGTGCACATCCTCGCCACGGTAGGCGTCATGCTGCTGTGGTTCATGACGGTCTACCTGTCCTTCGTGGGCGTGCTGCTGTTCTTCTACTGCTTCATCCCGGTGGGCTTCCTGCTGTACTTCCGCCGGTACGGGGGTGGGTTGCGTTGATCGGCCTCCTTCCTGTGGTGCGCATCCACGCTTGCGCTGGAACGAAGCGGTGCACGATCGGTCCTTGGGGAACGCGGCCCGCTCACCGCTCCGCCTTCCCGCCTCCTTCCTCCCATGCGTCCGGCCGTGGTCCTGCTCCCCGCCTTCTTGGTGGGCTGCTCCTTTACGCACACCGTGCGGGTGGAGAACGTTGGCGATGCACCGCGTGGTCGCGCACCTGCGACCAGTCCCCAACCCGCTGGACCTGTATAGCATGGACGGATCTTGGCGAGCAGCTGGGCCGGCCGGTTTCGGCGGCCTGGTACTTTGCAGCCCTGAACGCGATCCACCGGATCATCCGATCACCAGAGCGTGCAGCGGGTCCAAGGCTTGACCTCCGACCTGCGGCCGAGGCCTTGGTGCGACGTGGGTGAAGGGTGAGCGGCAGGGTACCCTCACGAACGATCACACAGCGAGCATGAAGCACATCCTCCCATCCATGGTTTCCGTCATCGGCCTCGTGGGGCTGATCGGCGGTCTGCAGGCCCAGAACTCCTACTCCTTCGAGCAGGGCAGCGAGGCCTATTCGGATCTCGTTGGCGGAACGCCATGCGACTTCAGCGGCACCGACTTCCATTTCGTGCACGATCTGGATGGGGAGACCCTCCGCTTCTACGGGCTCGACTTCACGCTGGGCGGCTTGAAGACCATCATCGTTGGCCGCAAAGCCTTCATCCGGGTGGACAACGACAGTTCGGCCATTTACCTGGATGCGCTCACTCCCACCGGGGAGCTCGAACCCGTGGACGGTACCTCGGACATCACCTACCAGATCATCGGAGCCGTGGGCGAACGCATCCTGAAGGCCCAGTGGCGCAATTGGCGGCTGGAGAACGGCCCGGCCAACACCTTCGCGAACTGCCAGATCTGGTACCACCAGTCGACCGGGGTGATCGAGATGCGGTACGGGCCGAACTCAGGCAGCGCCCTGGACTACGATGATCAGACCGGGCCGAATTGCGGCATCTTCCATGCGCCGGACGATTTCCTTTCGATCCATGAGAAGCTCTGGTTGAAGAACGACGCCCTGGCACCCACACTGGACTCGCTACCCATCGCCAATTGGACCACCTTGCACAACCTGCCTGCGGAGAACACGGTCTATCGGTTCACGCCGCGTTTCCCCTTGACCTCGGTGGCCACTGTGGCCGCGCCGCAAGCGCTGCAGGTGCACTACGCCTCCGACCTGCGGGAGCTCACGGTACTGTTCGGGCCTGGCGCCACACCGGACCTGCTGGTGCTCCGCGATGCCGCCGGGCGGCTGTGCGGACAATGGTCGGCGCAAGGAAGCGGGACGCGGATCCTCCTGCCGGACATGGCCGCAGGCGTGTACATGCTGAGCGCCTCTGGCGCAGGGCAGCGGGCCACACCATTCCGTTTCGTGGTGCGGTGATCGCACGGGGAGAGGACCCGTCCCACTTGAGCTACTCGACCTCCATCTCGCGCAAGCGGCCACGCTCGTGCCAAGGCCCACCGCCCGGCCTACGGCAGCGACGGTGACTACTTCAGCAAGCCCAGCCTCGAAGACATCGTGGAGAAGGTGGTGGGGATGGTGCGGGAGAGAATCGCCTGGCGCGAGCGGCAACATACACCGGCTCGAACCCGATCGAAGCCATGATCCTCCGGGACGGACTGCGCATCGCCGATGTCCATCCCTACAAGGACCTGGACCTGCTCGCCATTGTGCTGAACAGCGGCGACGTGCTACAGGCCCGCCTTTCGGACCTGGCCACCCTGCACAAGGCCACGGATGTGCAACTGCACCAGTGGCGGCTCATCGGTGGAGGCATCGGCATCCACTGGGAGGCCTTGGACGAGGACCTCAGCCTGCGCGGCTTCATCCGCGATAGCGCCCAGCAAGAGGCGCTTCGCCGTCTCTCTCCGGCCCGAAGGACCCGGACGAAGAAGACCACGGCATGAACCCGAACACCGCCAAGGCCCACCGCCCCGCATCCGGCAGCGATGGCGACCACACCCGCAAGCCCAGCATCGAGGACATCGTGGAGAAGGTGGTGGGGATGGTGAGGGATTGAACCCCGTCCATGGCTTGTATCCGACCGCCCATGGGGGTGCGTCGCACCGCTGGAGGACCGCCCTCACCCTCATTGCTTCACCACGCGCACGCTATGGGAACCGGCCCCATCCTGCACCGACAGCAGGTACAGGCCGCCCGCCAATCCGGAAAGGTCCAAGGTCGCTCGTGTCGTGCCAAGGGCGCTCCAGCGGCGGACCGAACGCCCGTCCGCATGCCGGAGTTCCACGTGTTGCATCGGGCGTTCCAAAGTCACCGTCAGTTCGTGACCGGCCGGGTTCGGGAACACGGCAGGTCCGTCAAGCCCTGTCGTGCCCAGTCCGGTACCGATCGACGCGACCAGCACGCAGGGCTCGGTGATCACCGGCGCATTGAAGTCGAAGTAGATGTTCGCGATGTTCACCAGGCTGTCCCCCGGCAGGAAGGGCTGGCGCGGCCATATGCGGAAGCCGACCGCTCCATGGCTCAGCGGCTCGTTCACGTTGCTGTCCGGTAGCAGGATGTTGCTGAACTGGAACTTGAGGATGCCGGCCCCCTCCATGCTCAGGGTGTACGGGTGTGATGCACCGGTCGGGGTGAAGGTCAGCGGGTCCAGCCCGGCAGGCAGGGTATCGGTGATGAGCACGCTGAAGGCCGTGTCCGTACCCGTGTTCTGGAAGCGGATCGTGTAGTCGATCACCCCGTCCGTGTTCAGGTCGTACACATTGGCCGGCTCGCTCAGCTTGTCATTCGGATCGTAGGAGCCGGTGACGGTCTGGGTACGGATGTGCACATCATTGGACGGATCGGCGTCGCTCAAGCTGTTGCTCACTTGAGCCTGGGTTGTCAGCGTGCTGCCGAGAGGAGTGCTCACCGGCACTTGAAAGACCGGATGCTGGGTCGTGAACGCATAGCCGGCCATCGGGGGCAGGTTCCAGGTCAATTGCGCAGGACCCGTGACCGTGGCGCCCGCAGGGTCAAGGAGCACCAGTGCAGGGTCGTGATCCATCACCAAGGTCACTGCTCCGCTGGGCTTTGCGGAGAGGTTGTGGACCGACACGTGGTAGCTGGTCGTGAAGCCGGGCCGCGCCGCCTGGGTGATGATGGCGGCCCGCAGGTCAAGTGGTGTGTCGCTACTGTCCACCAGGTCCACGGTCACGTTGGGTGTGCCCATTGTGAGCATGAAGGGCACCGGTCGGGTGGGCGGGCATACCGGAAAGAGGCCCGGTTGGGAGTTGTCAAGGTCGTAGCTGCCGTACACCAGGCTCAGGTCGTAGTCGCCGTTGGCATCGGTGATCGCGTAGAACGGCCCCGGGGTCACTTCCAGCACCTGGTAAGCCACGTTCGGCTCCAAGGGGTCCTGCACGCAGTCCGCATTGCTGTCCACGAACAGGTGGCCGCTCACCGACCCGCAGTTGGTGCCGAGGTTCGGGATGGTGAAGGGGAAGGTGTCCCCGCAGGAGTGGCCTACGAAACCGTATTGCCGGTCCGCGATGTAGTTCCCAGGGGCCAGGCCGGTCACTTGCTGCGGCGAGCTCAGGCTCCAGTCGGAGAACACCACCGTACCGCCCTGGGTGCGCACCTCCAGGCCGGTGATATGGCCGTTGGGCGCCTCGGGCACGTCCAGTGTGATGCTTCCGTTGTTCCCGCCATTGCAGGCCCCATTGATCTGCAGGGCGCTCATGGGGCCGGGTTGGTCGGGGCCGGTGACAACGCGGCCGATCGTGGTGCTGCAGCCGTTCGCGTCCGTGATCGTCACGTCCACCCACTCCCCCAGGCAGTAGTTGCCCAGCACCCAGTAGTCGTTCACCAGGGTGGCGGTCCCGGAGGATGGGGACACCGTGTATGGGGGTGTCGCGTACCAGAATTCCTGGTATTCGGTGCGAAGCTCGCCATCGCAGCTTCCCGGACAAGGGACCATGTCCACGTTGCCCAGGTCCGTCATGGAGGCATAGTACAGATCGGAGTGGTCGCCCAAGGTGGCCGTGGCGGTGTCGCTGTCCAGGTTCGCGTCCGTCACGATCACCTGGTAGGTGCTACCACCCAGCAGACCGGTGATCTCGTTGGTCCCCTGCCCGTTCGGAGGTGCTGGGCTCCACGTGAAGGTGAAGGGTCCCACTCCAGCGCTTACGATCGCCTTCATCCGACCGGTGCTCTGCGTGCACTGGTCGTCGATCACCGTGATCTGTACGGCGACGTTCGCCGTGATCTGAAAAGAAATGGCAACGAGCATGGCCAGCAGGGCGCAGCGTAGAGCAGGCATTGACTTCATGTTGAGCATATCGTGTTTCAGACGTGACCGGTAGAGACCGGTTGCCCGAAGTGTGCTGGAGATCGACAGGCCCGCCTTTCCGCAGGGGTGCAAAGGCCGACCCATCCTCTTTCGCCCGCCTCAGCGAACCAGCGCATCTTTCGACCCCCCCCGGGATGCAGGTGCGCGCCTCGAACACGCGCGAGTTCCACTGAGCACGACCCGCCTGGGCCGACACCAGCATGAGTGACCTTGCTCGATGCGACTTGCCTTGCTCACGGCGGTGCCCGGCCTGCAGCCGCGACGCTGCTCCTGCTCGCCGTCCCCCTTCGGGCCCACTTCGCATTGCGCTTCCGCGCGTTCGTGTTCCTTTGCGGGCATGGTTCGGAGTTCTTGTCCCCACCCATCCTCGATCAGATCCCTGTGGCTCGTCGTGCTGCTGTCGGCGGTCCACGGCGTGTCCGCGCAAGAGGCGGTCCTGAGCGGCGGTGGCGATGGGGATCAAGGGGGCGGCTCCATCGCCTTCAGCATCGGGCAGCCGGTGGTCGAACCGCTGGAGGACCCTTCGGGGACCTGCGGGCCCGGAGTTCAACAGCCCGTTCTGGATCCATCCACCGGAGCCGCGGAGCAGGCCGGGGCCGGTGCGGTCCACCTGGCCCCCAACCCGGCGGGCGATGAAGCGGTGCTGACCCTTCCCACGGACCGGGTCGATGGCTCCACGCTGCATCTGTTCGACGCCACCGGCAGGGAGCTGCGGGTGCTGCGCGTCGCAGCGGCGCGCACCGTGATCGACCTTCGTGGCCTTGCCACCGGCCCGCTCGTGCTCGAACTGCGGCAACACGGCCGGCACGACCACATCCTGAACCTCCTCCATCTCGCCCCACGATGAAACGAACCCACCTCCTGCTGCTTTCTGTTGTCGCGATCGCATCCGCAAGGGCCCAGGCTCCCGAGCGGATGAGCTACCAGGCCGTGATCCGGGATGCGGGCCAGGCCCTGGTGGTCGGGTCCTCCGTGGGGCTGCAGCTCAGCATCCTGCAAGGCTCCGCACAGGGCCCGGCGGTGTATGTGGAAGCGCATCAGCCGGTGACCAACGCCAATGGGCTGGCCACCCTGGAGATCGGTGGCGGTGCGGTGATCTCCGGGACGGTGAGCGCCATCGACTGGACCCAGGGGCCCTACTTCCTGAAGACCGAGGTGGACCCGGCAGGCGGCACGAACTACACGGTGACCGGCACCAGTGAACTGCTGAGCGTCCCGTATGCGCTGCACGCGGCGAACAGCCAGCCCGGCCCCCAGGGCCCGCCGGGCCCCCAGGGCCTTCCTGGTGTCGGCGGTTGCGACCCGAACGTGCGAGACAGCCTGATCGTGCTCTACAACGCGTCGATGGCCTACGGATTCCACCAGGATGCGAACGGGACGGGGAATTGGGTCATCCACCCCTTGGGCAACACGAACCACGCCAACAGCGCATCGAAACGGGCGGTGGTCGTGTTCAACACGGCCACGGCCCACGCGTTCCACCTGGACAACTCCGGGCAGGGCCAATGGGTGACACAGCCGCTCGGCAACACGAACCATACGGCGGTGAGCTCGGACCGCGCCGTGGTCCTGTACAACAACGCCACGGCGCATGCCTTCCATGTGGATGCCTCGGGGACGGGTGTCTGGACCTCCCAGGCGCTCGGCAACACGGGCCACAGCCACATCGGGCATGGCGGCAAGGTCGTGGTCTGGAATTTCAGTACGGCGTATGCCTTTTCCGTGGACGACAACGGGAACGGAGCATGGACGACCCAACCCATCGGAGGCACGGTGCACACGGTGGCCACCACGCGTTGAACAGGCTGGACGGTGCGATGGTCGCGTCAGCACACCCTGATCGCAAGGCGGAAGGACCTATGGCATCGCCTCCACACCGAGCCCACTGATCCGCGCATCACTGGGCCGCAGCTGCATCATCACCCGCCACCGGCCCTGATCGCGTGCGCTCACCAGCACCACGGCGAACTCCTCCGGGCCGCGCTGCTCCACGGCATCGATGCGGTTGGCCCCGATGTCAGCACGGAGCCGCTTGAACACCGACAGGTGTTGGTCCATCGGGATGTCGTTCAGGAAACCCGGCCCGAAATGTTCGCTGAACCAGGCCGTGAGCTCATCCTCCCCGCCGGTGGACCCGATGATCGCGGACAGCGCCTTCATCCGCTCACCCACCGGACCCTCGGGCACACCGTCCAGGACCTTCGCGGGCTCGGGCAGCCGAGGCACGTACGTGCTGTCAAAGACCATGCGGCCCAGGTCCCAGGCGATGTCCTGCATGCCGCGCTGGTTGGCATTGCTCATCAGCACGACCGTGACGCCCTCGTCGGCGTACCAGAGCACGTCGGCGAACTGCACGCCATTGCCCCCGTTGTGCGTGATGAGGCGGGTTCCTCTCGGCGTCCGGAAGATGGCCCAGCCATAGCCGTAGTGCGACCCTGCGCCCTCCCCTTCCTCCACATGCGGGGTGAACATGGCCTTGGTACTGGCGCCGGAAAGGACGGTGCGGGTGCGAAGCGCCTCCACCCAGGCCGCCATGTCGTGCGTGGTGCTCATCAGTCCGCCATTGGCGCGCAGGTGCCACCCCGGAGCACCGTTCACGGTGGGATGATCCAACATGGTGCCCCACCGTGTGCCGTCCTTGCGGTAACCGATCGCCAGGTGCTCCTTCGACCAGTCGGGGATGCGGTAGCCCGTCCGCTTCAACCCTGCGGGCGCCAGCAGCTCATCGTGCAGGAACTGCTCGTAGGCCTTGCCGCTGACGCGCTCCACGATGAGGCCGAGCAGGCTGTAGCCCACGTTGGAGTAGCCGTAGCCCGTCCCCGGCCCGAACTCCAGCGGTGTGGCCATGGCCAGGCGCACGAATTCACCTCCGTCGATGGCTTCGTTGTCGTCGCCGATGGCCCCGGGGAAGCCCGCGCTGTGCGTGAGCAAGTGGTGCAGGGTGATGCCCGACTTGTCGGCCGGCACCTCGGGCAGGTACGCGGTCAAGAGGTCGGTCACCTTCAGCCGGCCCTGCTCCTGCAGCTTCAGGATGCAGGCCGCCGTGAACTGCTTGGTGATGGAGCCGATGGCGTGCACGGTGCCAGGGCCATTGGGCCGTCCCTGTTCGCGATCGCTAGGTCCGTAGCCTTTGTCCAACAGGGCCTCCCCGTCACGCAACACCAACACGGACCCATCGAAGCCGGCATCGTGCATCTTCAGCAGAAAGCTGTCCATGCGCGCCGTGGCGTCAGGCGCGGAAGGTGGTGGAGCGGGCGCAGGGCCTCCGCAGGTGGCGACCAGGAGCGGGATGAACAGAAGGGTTCGCATGGGCGGCTGCTCGCGAAGCTGGACCACGTGGAACAGCGGGCGTGTTAAGGGATGCAAAAAGGGACGGGCCGTGAACGCCGACCGCGGGACGCGCCGACTACCCACAAAGGGTGAAAATCGGACCCCGGGATCCTCACCGGGATGACAGCGACCGGATGCACCATTTACCTTGCCCGCGATGGACCAACCCGGGGCCGAGCTGTACATCCTTTCACGGCTGCGCCATGGACTGCCCAAGGCGCGTACCTACCACAACTTCAGCCACACGCTGGATGTGTATCGGTCGGTGGTGGCCAACGCGGCGCATGTGGACGTTCAAGGCGAGGACATGGACCTGTTGCGGACGGCAGCCTTGTACCATGACTCCGGCTTTCTGGTGCAGGACCACGAGCATGAGGCGGCGGGCTGCGTGCTGGCGCGCGAGGCGCTGCCTCAGTTCGGTTACAGCCCCGGGCAGATCGAGCGCGTCTGCACCATGGTGATGGCCACCAAGATCCCGCAGCAGCCACAGGACGAACTGGGCATGCTGCTCTGCGATGCGGACCTGGACTACCTCGGACGGTCGGATTTCTTCCGGATCGGCACCACGCTGTTCTGGGAGCTGCGCAACTACGGGGTGTTGAGCACCGAGCGGCAGTGGAACGAATTGCAGGTGCGCTTCCTGGAGGCGCACACGTACTTCACCGAACAGAGCCGGCGTGAACGCGAGCCGGTGAAGCAACTGCACCTGGCGGAGGTGAAGCGTTGGCTGGAGGAGAACCCGTGATCAGGCCCTGGGGCGCGACCACCACGCCCAGCCGTACAACAGGGCCACAAGGGCCAGCGGACCGCTGATGGCGAGCACCCAATCCGGTCGGTCGGACGCCCACAGGGCGTAGATCCCGGCGAGGATGCCGAAGGCCAGGGCACCGATCCACGCCTTTCGCCAGGCCACCACCACGATCAGCAGGCAGGCGATGGCCGGCAGGAGGTGGAGCAGCGCATCCCGAAGGCGCTCAACGCCATCGCTGGTCCCGGTGAAGGTGTCCGCGGCGAAAAGCCCGAGAAAGCCCACGAGCAGGAAGGCGGCACCGCGGGAGACCCAACGGAGCAGGACAGCAGGAACGGACATGACCGGAGGGAAAGGACCGCAACCTACGGGAAGAAGTACGGATGGGCCATGATCCCCCTCATGAACGGCGACAGGATCGGAGGAACGGAGCGGGAAGGTCAGGGCACGCGGGCGAACAGGCGCCTGCGATACGGCCCGTCCACCAGGACGACGACCCCGCCGATGAGCAAGAGGCCGAGGATGCCGGCAAGGCCGGCGATGGACCCCAGGAGCGGATGCCCCTGGGCCGCAAAGAGCGCGTAGGAACCGGCGCTTCCATTGATGATGCCATGGAGCAACGCGCTGGTCCACACGTGTCCCGACCGCCAGCGGATGTGGTCGAAGAGGAGCGCCAGCACCAGGCAGAGCAGGACCATCATGCCGACGCCGGCCATGGGATGGCCCGGGTAATTATGGCCGATGGCGATGAGCGGGGCGTGCCACAGTCCCCAGACCACGCCGACGAAGCCGATGCGGCGGGCCCCGGGCCAGTGCGCGATGCGTCCCCACAGATAGCCGCGCCACCCCAGCTCCTCTCCCAGCATGAAGGGCAGGTTCACCGTGCAGGCGGCCACCACCGCACCGAGCAGTGCGCCCAGGAGGATGAGACCCGGAGGGAAGCTCCGCAGCGGACCGAGCTTCTCCTCCTCCATCGGTGGAGCGCCGAGCTCGGCCGCCAGGACCTTCACTTGGTCAACAAGCCCTTCGCTGGTGAAGACCACCTGCCCGAAACCGGCCTCCGGAAAACGCGCGGCGAGCAGGGCCGTACCGGCCAGGATCACCGGGACGATGGCGACACCGATCAGCACGGTCGCGAGGAAGGGCTTCACGCGGAACGGACGGAGGCCCACACCCAATGCGGACCAACCGGTCCGGTCGAACCGATGTGCGCAGAGCAGGGCCGCAAGCGCCGGTCCGAACATGGCCGCTCCGGCCACCACCGTGTATCCGGGTGCGGTCGCGCTGCGCACGCCGAACGCCATGCCCAGCGCGGCGATGGACCAGCTGATGCCGAACGCGATCGCCAGGAAGCGCAGCACCCGTGCGTCCATGCGGGCAAGGTAACGGACGGGAGGATGCGGTGCTCACATGGCCTTGTCCCGCACCACCACGTAGTTCAGTTTCAGCTGGGTGCTGCCCACGAGGGATGTGTCCAAGTGCAGGACACCGGCCTGCCGGTCGGTCCGCTCGTTCTTCTCCCCCACGTTCAGCAGGCTGTGGCAGCGCTGTACGGTAAGGCGCGGTGCGCTCAGGTGTGTCACGATGCGGAAACTCTCATGCCACCATCCGATGTCCTGCAGGTTGAGCTGTCCCATCATGTACCGGATCACCGGGGCCTTCTGCGGACCGTTCCAGTAGACATTGCCGAGCGATACACTGGCCTTGCTGGGCATGTTGACGTGGATGGAGGCGATCCGCGCGGCGTGCTCCACATGGAAATTGGCCAGAGTGAAGGACTTCACCACTGTGTTGCCGGCGAAGGAGGCCTCATCCCCGTCGGTGACGGCGGAGAGGAACAGGTCATGGTCGCAGGGTGCCCCTTCGCTCACGCAGTCGGCCATCCGCACCCCGCCGCTGTTGAGCACGGCGAACGCGTCGGTGGTGGCCGTGGCGCAATAGACCCTGCATTGCTCCAGCACGGTGCTGTTGCTCTGGCTGTTGAAGGCGGTGGCCCCGGGCCAGTCGCCGTGCCGCACCACGATGCCACGGCCCGTCGGATTGGTGACGAACACATGCTCCAGGCGGGCCATCAGGCAGAACCGTAGGTCCACCGCAGCTTCGGTCTGGCGCACGCATTTGACGTTGCGCACCTCACTCCCCAGCGTGGCCTGCAGGTCGACCGCCTTCCGGCCGCCCAGGATGACGGCGAAGTCGCGGATGATGTAGCGGGAGGTGAGGCGCGCCACGGCGGCCTTCTGGTCGTTGACCGCACAGGTGAACCCGCGGGAATCGGGGCCGAGATGAAGGGTCGCCCCGGCCCCATCGATGATCAGGAGCGGTCGAGGAGGCAGGACGATGTCGGAGGAACAGGAATACGCGGCGGCGGCGTCGAAGCGGACGAGGGTGGCATCCTCCGGCAGGTTGGCGAAGAAGGCCGCAGTGTTCTCCGGCGGAACGGAATAGGTGACCGCCTCCACCGGGGCGGTGGTCATAACCAGAAGGACGGCGAAGAGGATGCGATGCATGATCCAAAGGTGGTGATGTGTGAGCGGGATGGCAGCCCCCTGAAGTATGTATGGCCATACATACTTCAGGGGGATCTCTAAGGAGAGGTTATGTGGCCGATGATCAGTGAACCAGCCAGCGCCAGGCAAGGGCTGTGGCGCTCCGATCCAACCGTCTTGAGCGGAAGCCCGGAAAGGGAGGCGCTCCGATCCAGCTGTCGCTCATACGTCCCAGGAAGTAGCCACCGGATGACGGGATCTACAGGAACGGCCGGACTTGGAGAAGCTCAACCCCTATCGGGCAAGGCGCCCAGGATATATGTATGGCCATACATACGTTCCGGACCCCGTACCCATAGGCCTACCTTCACCCCATGCGCCCCACCCTCCTCCTTGCGCACGGCTTCCCGCTCGATTCCACCCTTTGGGCGGGGACCCGCGCTGCCTTGCAGGACATGGCGGACGTGGTCACCCCGGACCTGCGCGGGTTCGGGGCGGATCACCGCGAGGTGCCGAACGTGCTGAGCATGGAGCTGCTTGCGCAGGACCTGGCCCACCTGTTGGACGAGCGCGGGGTGCATCGGGTGGTGGTCGGGGGCTCGAGCATGGGTGGCTACGTTGCGCTGGCCTTCGCCGAGCGATGGCCCGATCGCGTCCAGGCCCTGGTGTTGTGTAACACACGGTCAACCGCGGACACGCTCGAAGGTCGACAGGCCAGGCTGGCAACGGCCGCTGGCGCGGTCTCCAGGGGTACCTCCGTGATCGCCAGAGGAATGGCCCCCAAGCTCCTCGCACCAGGGACGCGGCGCGATCGTCCGGACCTGGTCACGGAGGTGTTGGCCATGATGGAGCGCCAGCGCCCCGAAGCCGTCGCGGCCGCCTCCTTGGGCATGGCCGCCCGTCCCGACCGCACTGCGGTGCTGTCCCGGTTGAAGGTCCCCGTGCTCATCATCACGGGCGAAAGCGACGAACTGATGCCGCTACCGACCAGTGCGGTCATGAAGATGGCGGCCACGAACGGGCGGCTCGTCGTCCTTCCGGGTGCGGGCCACCTTAGCCATCTCGAACAGCCGGAGGCCTTTCACCGCGCGATGCGCGACTTCCTGGTCGGGCTGTCCCCGTAGGCCGGCGCCGCTTGGGCACGGTGTGTCCCGGTGGCTTCAGCAGGCGTGCTCCACCATGCGCATGGTCCACCGTGTGGTGCATGTGGTTCCTTTGCAGCGTCATGCTCACGGCCGACCTCAGCACACCGGTGGAACTTCGGACCGAACGCCTGCTCCTCCGTCCGTTCAGGTCGTCGGACGCAGCGGCGTTGCATGGCCTTCGGTCGGACGAGCGGGTGATGAGCATGATCGGTCGGCCGCGGACACGGTCGAGGGCGGACGCGGAGACCTTGATCGAGCGCACCCGGAACGATCAGCTGGAGTCCAAGGCCGTTTCCTGGGCGGTCCAACTGCACGGTGAGCGCGAGCTGTGCGGCACCATCGGGCTTTATCGGCCGCAATGGGAGCATCACCGCACGGAGGTGGGGTATCTGCTCCACCCGGACCAATGGGGAAAGGGGCTGATGGGTGAAGCACTGCGTGCCGTGGTGGAGCTGGCGTTCGAACGGTATGACTTCCACAGCCTTGAGGCCATCACCGACCCGGCGAACACGGCCTCACGACGGTTGTTGGAGAAGAACGGGTTCGTTCTGGAGGGCCTGTTCAAGGAGAACTACCACTGGAACGGCACCTTCCTGGACTCGGCCGTGTACAGCAAACTGCGTCCCGCCGCTCCCTGATCCGAAGCGGCTACCTCCCTTTTCACGGACCGATGCGCACCCATCCCCCTGCGACAGCTTTCATCGGTGGCCATTGGCGACCTTCGGAAAGCGGTCGTTCATTCACGGTGATCGACCCCGGCGACGGCACCAAGGTGGGCACCTGTGCCGATTGCACCCCTGTCGATGCGGAACAGGCCATAGCATCGGCGCTGGAAGCGCTGCCGGCGTGGAGATCGAGGTCGGCCCGTGAGCGCGCCGCGGTCCTCATGCGCTGGTATCAGGCCGTGATGGACGACCACCGGCAGTTGGCGGAGCGCATGACCCGGGAGAGCGGCAAACCGCTGTCCGAGGCGCTGGACGAAGTGCGCTACGGCGCCTCCATGATCCAATGGTGTGCCGAGGAGGCCCCGCGGACCTTGGGTGAGGTGATCCCAACGGACCGACCGGACCGACGGCTTCTCGTGCTTCGGGAGCCCGTGGGGGTGGTGGCCGCCATCACCCCGTGGAACTTTCCCCTGAGCATGATCACCCGGAAGGTCGCCCCGGCCCTGGCGGCAGGCTGCACGGTGGTGCTCAAGCCCAGCGAGCTCACCCCCACCACCGCCCTGGCGCTGGCGCAGCTGGCCGAGCATGCCGGCCTTCCTCCCGGCGCCTTGAACGTGGTGACGACGCGTGATGCGGCCGATGTCGGCGACGTGCTGAGCAGCGACCCGCGGGTGCGGATGCTGTCCTTCACCGGTAGCACGAGGGTGGGCCGGCTGCTGATGGCACGGGCGGCCACCACCGTGAAACGGGTGAGCCTTGAACTGGGCGGGAACGCGCCGGTGATCGTGTTCGACGACGCTGACGCGGAGCAGGCGGCCGAGGCGGTGGTCGCAAGCCGCTTCCGGAACGCAGGCCAGACCTGCGTCTGTGCCAACCACGTCCTGGTCCAACGCGGCATCGCGGAACCGTTCATCCAGGCGTTGGTGAAGCGCGTATCCGCGTTGCGTGTGGGTCATGGACTGGACCCTGGGACCCAGGTGGGCCCGCTGATCGATGACCGCGCCATGGCGAAGGTGCTCGGGATCCTGAAGGACGCCACGGCGCTGGGGGCGCGACCGCGCACCGGAGGTGCCCAGGACCCGAGGGGCGGACACTACCTCACGCCCACCGTGCTTGCGGATGCGACCCCGGCCATGGCCTGCATGCGGGAGGAGATCTTTGGCCCGGTACTGCCCGTGATGCGGTTCGACCATGAACCGGAGGCCCTGGCCGTGGCCAACAGCACCACCTACGGCCTGGCGGCCTATCTCTTCACGAACGACCTGGCGCGAAGCTGGCGGGTCAGCGAAGCCTTGGAGGCGGGCATGGTCGGTGTCAACACCGCCCTCATCAGCACCGCCGTCGCACCTTTCGGCGGGGTGAAGGAGAGCGGCCTCGGACGTGAAGGCGGGCCCCACGCCCTCGAGGCGTTCCTCGAACGGAAGTACATTGCGGTGGCCGGTCTGGATCACAACTGATCGAACTTCCAACGGCCACCGACGTCCAACCTCCGAATCCCAACGAACATGATCCGCAACCTCATCATCCCCATCGCCGCGCTGGTGCTCACCGCGGCTTCGTTGCATGCCCAGGAGCGCACCGCCACGCGGCAGCGCACGCCGGAGGATGCCGCCACACGGGCCGCACGTCGCACCGAGCACATGCGCAGCACGCTGCAGTTGACCGAGGACCAGGTCGCCCGCGTCCAGGCCATCAACCTCAAGCACGCCGAAGCCGTGGAAGCCGCCCGTGAGGCCGACAAGGCCAAGCGCGATCAGGAGCGGCAGGAGCTGAAGGCCTCCTACGATGCTGAGCTGAAGGCCGTGCTGACCCCCGAACAGTATGAACGCCTGCTTGAACAGCGGCGCAAGCAGACCGAGAAACGGGAGGCCCCCCCGGCACAACAGCGGCCTGCCCATCAGGAGTGACCCACCCCGGCTTGGTCCCGGCGGGGCGCCCATGGGCGCCCCGCATCTTTTCACGCCGACTTCCGTACAGGGGCGCGCATCGAACAAGGTCGGGCCCTGCGGTTGTTACCTTAGCGCCCGCGAAAACCAGAACAGTTGATCCCACCGAGCACGGGCACGACATGAGCGAGACAGCGAAGATCATCCTGGGGGACAAGACCTACGAACTGCCCGTGGTGGTGGGTTCCGAAGGTGAGAAGGCCATCGATATCAGCAAGCTCCGCGAAGAGAGCGGCTACATCACCCTCGACCTCGGCTACAAGAACACCGGGGCCACCACCAGCGCCATCACCTTCCTCGACGGCGAGGAGGGCATCCTGCACTACCGCGGGTATCCCATCGAGCAACTGGCCGAAAAGAGCAGTTTCCTCGAGGTGGCCTACCTGCTCCTCAATGGCGACCTGCCCAACAAACGGCAGATGGAGGAGTTCGAGGGCAACATCAGGTACCACTCGCTGGTGCATGAGGACATGAAGCGGTTCTTCGAGTTCTTCCCGAACAACGCGCACCCCATGGGGATCCTCAGCGCGATGGTGAACTCCCTCAGTACGTTCTATCCCAAGAGCCAGGACCCGCATCGGCCGATGAAGGACCGTGAGCGCACCATCTTCCGGCTCATCGCCAAGATGCCCACGCTGGCCGCCATCAGCTACAAGAACAACCTGGGCCATCCGTACATGTACCCGAGCAACAAGCTGGGCTACGTGGACAACTTCCTGTACATGATGTTCGGTCTGCCCACCGAGGAATACAGGGTGGACCCGGTGGTGAGCAACGCGTTGAACAAGCTGCTCATCCTGCATGCGGACCACGAGCAGAACTGCAGCGCGAGCACGGTGCGCATGGTGGGCAGCAGCCAGGCCAACCTCTACAGCGCGGTCAGTGCTGGCATCGCGGCCCTGTGGGGCCCCCTCCATGGCGGGGCCAACCAGGAGGTGATCGAGATGCTGGAGACCATCCGCAACGACGGGGGCGACATCCAGAAATGGGTGAACAAGGCCAAGGACAAGAACGACCCCTTCCGGCTCTTCGGGTTCGGCCACCGGGTCTACAAGAACTTCGACCCGCGGGCCCGGATCATCAAGAAGGCCTGCGACGACGTGCTGGGCAAGCTCGGCATCTCCGACCCGGTGCTCGACATCGCCAAGCAGTTGGAGGAGATCGCGCTGAAGGATGACTACTTCGTGAGCCGCAAGCTCTATCCCAACGTCGACTTCTACAGTGGCATCATCTACCGCGCCATCGGCATCCCCACCCGCATGTTCACGGTGATGTTCGCCCTGGGCCGCCTGCCGGGCTGGATCGCGCAATGGAAGGAGATGGTCGAGAACAAGGAGCCCATCGGGCGCCCCCGGCAGATCTACACCGGCGCCACCAAACGCGATTATGTGGCCATGAAGGACCGCACGTAGGCCCCATGCACTGACGATCCTCAGCCCCGGCCCAGGCGCCGGGGCTTTGTTTTACGGTCCACGGGTACGAACTTCAACCCATCCAAGCACCCCGACCATGACCACGGCGACCAAAGCACAGACCCATAAACACATCGGCGACCTGCACTTCGAGCATCAGGTGTGGATCAACCGGCTCCGCTTCTACAAGGACGAGATCGGCATCTTCGAGAAGCGGCTCGAGGAGGTCGTCACCCGGAACACCACCTCCGAGGTGCTGGCCCAGGTGGAGCACTTCCAGAACCAGTACATCCGGGAGCGGGAGGTCATCGACGAACTGCGTCACGACATCAAGGAGCACGAGAACTTCCTGGAGAAGGAGAGCGTGGAGCGCCCGGTGGCCATCGAACACCGCCTGTACAAGGACCACGCCGGGCTCCGCGACCGCATGGAGACCTTCGAGAAGCTCTACCGCGAACTGAAGGACGAGTTCCAGCACTGGCTGATGAAGTGGATGTGACCCCGCACGGCGGTAGGCATGAACGCGAACAGGCGGCCCGCAGGCCGCCTGTTCCCTTTGGTGCGCGCACCGGTCTATTTGCCAAAGACGTTCTTGTCGAGGTACTTGCGAAGCTCCTTGCCCAGCTTGGCATAGGACTCGGCCAGGCGGGTGCCCGTGTCGAAGTCGTATCCGCCGAACTGCGAACCCGGGACCCCCACCACCAGCATGGCACCGAGCTCGGTCCCGCTGGCCTTCTCGACGAGTTTGATGGTGGCGTTGATGCTCGCCGGCATCTTGCTCACCCCGATGTTGTAGCCCGGTTCGGTGAAGTCCGTGTTCACCACGATGGTGTATTTCGCGTCGGCATTGTCGCGCGAGCCGCTCAATGCACCTCCATCATTGAACAGCTCCTCGAACTTCGGCTCGAAGCGGGCCACGCGGTCGGCCACCCAGCTCTTGGCGAAGTTGTCGCCCTTCCCCGCCTCCTTCTCATTGTACTCCTTCGTCTTCTTGGCCAGATAGTCAGCCTCCGTGTACTTGCCGACCATCATGTTCTCATAGGTGAATCGCAGGTCCACGGCCTTTTCCCCTTTCAGGGCGTCGAAGGAGCCTGAGCGCATCTTCACCTTCTGGGCGGCGACCGGGAGGACCAGGCCGGCCACCAGCAACAGGGCAAGGGATCGTTTCATGTGTCGTGGTTGTTTGGCGCCGCAAGATGCGAAGAACGTGCCGTTCCCCGCAGGATGGACCACGGACTGACCGTTGTCATGAACCCGGCCTGCGTCACCCGGTAGGTTCGCGAACGAGATCCGTCCGTTCGATGCTCATGCAACCCGGTGCCCGCACTTTGCCCGGCCTGATCGCCTCATTGCGCAGGGCACGTTCGCGTGCGGCCTACGAGCGTGTGCTGCGGGCAGCGGACCTCTCCTCCGAGGAGCTTGCCGCAGCGGCCACTTGGAACGGCCGGCACTATACGAGGAACTGCCTCCTGCGCACGGAGAGCTTCGAACTGATGTTGATCTGCTTCGAACCCGGCCAGAGCACCAGCATCCACGACTATGGAGGCGAGGAGGGCTGGGTGAAGCCCGTGCAGGGCGAGCTGATCGAGGAACGCTTCCAGGTGAGCGCGGATGACACGCTGGTGTGCACGGACGAGCGGCGGATCACCGGGGATGAGGTGAGCCACCTGCCGAAGGGCGCCAGCATCCACCGCTTCACGAACCCGCTGCCCATGCGGGTGATGAGCCTGAACCTCTACGCCCGTCCGCTCCGCAGTTGGAACGTGTATGACAGGCGGAAGGGGCACGGGCGGCAACGGATCCTGACCCCGGCCGGGCGACGGTGACATGGTGCCGGTCCCGGGACTACATTTCGGCGGTCAACAGCTGCCCATGCACCCGGCGATCGCCAGGCACGATGTGTCGCACATCTGCGAGCTCCTCTTCAGCTCCGCGGCCGAAGGCCTCGTGGTGGTCGACCACCAGGGGACCATGCTGCTGACGAACCCCCGCATGGAGGAGCTCTTCGGGTATGCGCCCGGCGAGCTGATCGGCCAACCCATCGAACTGCTTGTTCCGGCCGCTGGTCGCAGGACCCATGCCGCCCACCGGGAGCAGTACATCGCCCATCCCACCAAGCGCCCCATGGGCATCGGGCTCGACCTGCAGGGTCAGCGCAAGGACGGGTCCACCTTCGCCGTGGAGGTGAGCCTCAACCACTTCGAGCTCCATGGCGAACGCTTCATCATGGGGCTGTTGACGGACATCACCAAGCGGCGCGCCGCGGAGACCGAGCTTCAGCGGGTGAACGCGGAGCTGGAGCAACGGGTGGAACAGCGCACGGCGGAGGTCAAGGCCGCTGAGCACAACCTGCGCGAGGCCCTGGAGAAGGAGAAGGAGCTCAACGCCCTGAAATCGCGCTTCGTGAGCATGGCCAGCCATGAGTTCCGCACCCCGCTCAGCACCATCCTGAGCTCGGTGGACCTCATTGGCCGCTACAACGACGGCCCCCACAAGGCGAACGTCGAGCGCCATGTGGTCAAGGTCCGCAGCAAGGTGCGCGAGTTGACCGCGATGCTCAACGACCTGTTGAGCCTGGAGAAGCTCGAACAGGGACAGGTCCAGTGCATCCCGGAGGATCTCGACCTGGTGGACCTGTGCATTGAACTGCTGGAGGAACTGCGCGACCTGGCCAAGCCGGGACAGGAGATCCGCTTCGACCATCATGGTGCGGAGCGACGCCTGTACCAGGACCCTCGGATGCTGGCCAATGTGCTGCGCAACCTGCTCACCAACGCGATGAAATACTCCCCGGAGGACCGGCCGATCGTCCTGCGGACCTCGATCGAAGGGGACCAGGCCGTCGTGCAGGTGATCGATCTGGGCATCGGCATCCCGGCCGAGGACCAGCCGCACCTCTTCCAGCGGTTCTTCCGCGCCGGCAATGCGGTCACCATCCAAGGCACCGGGCTCGGCCTGAACATCGTGCGTCGTTACGTGGACCTCATGGGTGGCACCATCGGCTTCGAGAGCCACCTGAACGAGGGCACCACCTTCACCATCCATATGCCCACCCGGGTCAGCCCATGAAGACCATCCTGTTGATCGAGGACGATGCGGACGTGCGGGAGAACACCGCGGAGATCCTGGAACTGGCCCACTACCGCGTGCTGAAGGCCGAGAACGGTCGGCGCGGGGTGGAAATGGCCCGGAAGCAACAACCCGACCTCGTGCTGTGCGACATCATGATGCCCGAGCTCGACGGCTACGGTGTGCTCCATCTCCTGGGCCGCGATCCGGCCACCGCCGAGGTGCCGTTCATCTTCCTCACGGCCAAGGCCGAGCGGTCGGAAGTGCGCAAGGGCATGGAGCTCGGCGCGGATGACTACCTCACCAAGCCCTTCGATGAGAGCGAGCTCCTCAATGCCATCGAAGGCCGGCTGAAGCGCAGCGACCTGTTCCGCAAGGGCTTCGACCACAGCCTCGAAGGCCTCGACCGGTTCATGGACCAGGCCCGGGGGGTCGACGCCCTGAAGGACATCAGCCGCGACCGCAAACTGCGGGCGGTGCCCCGCAAGGAAGTGCTCTTCTACGAGGGTGATGAGCTACGCGCCGTGCACTTCGTGCACAAGGGCAAGCTGCGCACCTTCCGCATGAACAAGGACGGCAAGGAGCTGGTGACCGGCCTGTACGGGCCCGGTGACTTCATCGGGTACATGGGCGTGCTCGAAGGGGGACGCACCGCGGAGACCGCGGAAGCACTGGAGGACTCCGAAGTGGCGGTGATCCCCCGGGAGGACCTGCTGGCCCTGCTGTACCGCGACCGGGATGTGAGCATCCGGTTCATCAGGCTGCTCACCCGGGACGTGAAGGACAAGGAGGCGCGCCTCCTGGAGATGGCCTACGCGTCGGTGCGGCAACGGGTGGCCCAGGCGCTGCTCAGGCTTCATGAGCGGTTCGGGCAGGAGAAGGATGCCGGCCTGGGCGTGCGGATCAGCCGGGAGGACCTGGCCTCGATCGTGGGGACGGCCACCGAATCGCTGATCCGCACCCTCACCGACATGAGGCACGACGGCCTGATCGAAAGCACCGGTCGCGACATCCTCCTTCGCGACATCAAGGCGCTGGAGCGCCTCGCCCACGGGTGAGGAAGGACCCTCGGCGGGAAGCCGTTACTTTGCCCTGACCATCCCCATCGCATGAACACCAAGAAACTCCTCGGTCTCCTCTGCTGGCTGCTGGCCTTCACCATTCCGTTCCGTCCCTCCATCCTCAACACCGACGGGGTGGGCAACACGCTGGGATTGGTCAGCTTCGTCGCCATGCTCGCGCTGGTCTTCATCGGCTACTGGCTGGTCGACTCCTCGGGCTCCAAGGCCACCGAAGGTCACGGTCACTGAGCTGTCCATGGCCAGGCTGCTGTTGCCCACGGACCTCAGCGACAACGCGCTGAACGCCGCCGTGTACGGCATCCGCCTGATGGGCGTCGAACAGGGCCACTTCACCCTGCTGCACACCTTCCTCGTCCCTGCCTTCGATCCGGCCATGGACCTGTCCGTCGATATGGCCATCGTGGACGCCGCACAGGAGGGCCTGGCCCGCTTCGCGACACGCCTTCGTGACATGGTCCATCTGGGCGGCGCCGTCCTGGACCACCGCGTGGAGCACGGCGAACTGCCGAACGTGGTGGACCGCCTGGTCCGCGAGCTCGGCATCGAGCTGGTCGTCATGGGGACCCAGGGCGCCTCAGGCCTGGAGGAGACCCTGCTGGGCACCAACGCCGCCGACGTCATCCGGCGGTCCAAAGCCCCGGTGCTCGCCGTGCCGGCCCATGCGGACTATCGGGATCCGCGGCGGATCGTGGTGGCCGATGATGGCGGCACGCTCGAACCGTCCACCGTCCACCCATTGCTCAACATCGCCCGCTGGCATCGGGCGGAGCTCACCATCGTGCGCGGGGTGCCCGAGGGCGTGGATGCCTCCACCCTGCCCCCCTCTCCGCTGGACGACCTGTTGGGCGCCGTGCCCCGTTCCATGCACTACCTCTCGGAGGACAACCTGGTGACCGCGCTGAATGATCTGGTGGACCAGCTCGAGGCCGACCTGCTCGTGCTGACGCACCGGCATCGCACCGTGTGGAGCGACCTCTTCCACAGAAGCACCACCGCCCACATGGCCATGCACACCCAGGTGCCCATGCTGGTGCTCGAACAAGACCTCCGGCCCTGATGGCCCGCCCCTCCCTGGGCGGTTCACTGCGCGTTCTGCGCTTCAAGGGGATCGGTGTGCATGTGCACTGGACCTTCCTCCTGTTGCTGGGCTACGTGGCCGTGTCCACCGCGGCGTCCGGCGGCGACCTGCGGGGGGTGTTCCTGCAACTGGCCTACGTCGGCCTGGTGTTCGTGTGCGTGGTCCTGCACGAATACGGCCACGCGCTCACGGCCCTGCACTACGGCGTGCGCACCCGCGACATCACCCTGCTGCCCATCGGCGGCGTGGCCAGCCTGGAGCGCATGCCCGAGGAGCCCATGCAGGAGTTCTGGATCACCCTCGCCGGTCCGCTCGTGAACCTGGTGATCGTGGTGCTGGCCGGTGCGCTGCAATGGTCGCTGTTCGGCGGCCTGCATCTGGCGGACCCGCGCGAAGGGGGCGCCCTGCTGCCCGGCCTGCTCTCCTTCCTCCTCACCGCCAACCTGGGGCTCTTCCTGTTCAACCTGCTTCCGGCCTTCCCCATGGACGGCGGACGGATCCTGCGGGCCCTGCTCGGTCTGCGCCTGCCACGGGTGCAGGCCACCCGCATCGCCGCGGCCATCGGACGCGCCCTGGCGGCCATCCTCGGCATCGGGGGGCTCTTCTTCGGTGAACCGATGCTCGCCCTCATCGGCGTGTTCATCTGGTTCGCCGCCGGGGCCGAGGCCCGGATGGTGATGCAGCAGGCCGCCCTGCGCGGAATCACCGTGGGCGAGGTGATGCGCACCCGCTTCTGGGCCCTCTCCGCCGAGGCCACGGTCGGCAGGGCCGTGGACGAACTGCTCGCCGGGGGCGATCAGGACCTGGTGGTGCTGCGCGATGGCACGCTCGCCGGTGTGGTGACGCGCCGCCAGTTGATCGAGGCGTTGCGCGCCCGGCGTGAGGATGCGCGCCTGGAGGAGCTTCCCCCGCGTGCGGTGGAGCCGGTCTCTCCACAGCAGGGGGCTCAACAGGCCCTGGAGCAGCTCGCGCTTCAGGGGCTGCCGCTGGTGCCCGTGGTCGCGAACGGGTCCGTGGTGGGCGTGCTGGAGCCGGACAACCTCACGGAGTTCCTGATGGTGCGGGGGGCCCGGGGCCAGGCACCGCGCTGACCTCAGACCTTTTTGGGCTTCGGTCGGTAGAGGGTGAACACCCGGCTGATGTTGAACCCGAAGTGGATGTCACCGTCCAGCCAGTCGCCGGTGGTCTCCGTGATCACGCCACGCTCGAACATCGCCGTGGAGTTGGTGAAGTGCAGCTGGAACACGTGGCCCCCCGTCTCGATGTCGAAGCCGATGGACAGCGAGTTCTTGAAGCCCGGGTTCGGGTCGTCCAGGCGGTCGGCCTCCACCACGGACGCGCGCGTCTGGCCGGGGAGCACGTAGAAGTACTCCGCGTTCAGGGCCAGGCGTTTGGTGAGCTTCACGCGGCCGGCGGCACCCATGTTCAGCACATCGTGGGCCTGTTCGACGGTGGTCACCAGGTTGCGGTGCACCAGGCCGGGCATCAGCTGCAGGCTCAGGGCCTCGCTGAACTTGCGGCCCACGATCAGCTGGAAGGCGTAGCCAAGGCGGTGCGTGAAGTAGTCCTCCTGACCGGGAGCGTACCATTCGGTCTTCTCCTTCTCCAGCATGTTGGCGCTCATGCCGGCGAACACCGAAAGGGTGATGGGCATGCCGCATCCGCTCTGGCACTGGCGGAGGATCTTGTACTTGGCATAGCCGTCCAGCGTCTTCTGGTAGCTGCTGCGGCCGAAGCCGATCATCAGCCGGTCGGTGACCCCGTACTCCATGCCGATGCGCACGGTGGCCTGGTCCAGGCCGAAGAGCTCGCTGATGCCCAGGTTCAGGAAGCCGAAGCGATGGCTGATCTTGACGTCCATCACGCCGTGCGCCGTGTTCTCAAGGCTCTGCGCGTTGATCACCCGGGTGGTCTTGAAGCTCGCCGAGGTGAACTCCTTCTCGGGCTCCTCCTCGCCCAACAGGCCCAACAGGTCGTCCTGGGCATGGAGCGGTGCGAGCGTGGCGATGAAGAACAGGACGGACAGGGTTCGGCGCATGCGGGTGATGGTTGGTGGGGCTGTCGAATGAACGGCCCCGATGGCATCGGGGCCGTTCAAAGGTCGTTGGGGCGTGTGGCCCGCGATCACATCTTCGTGTGGTCCACCTGGACCTTGATCACGATCTCCTTGGCGATGTTGTCGCGCACCATCCCGGGGATGGCGATGTTGTAGTCCTCGGGCTTCACGGTGAAGGAGCCCGTTGCACGGATGGCCCCCGTGGGCTCCATGCCCATGGTGCCGCTGGCCTTCACGGGCTTGGTCACGCCGTGCATGGTGAGGTCACCCTCCACGGTGACCGCATGGCTGCCGGGCTTCTTCAGGTCCTCGGCGGTGATGCCGGTGATCTTGCCCTTGAAGGTGGCCTTCGGGAACTTGTCGCTCTCCACGTAGTTCTCGTTGAAGTGCTCCTGCATGAGGGCCTTCTCGAATTCGAAGCCCTTCATCAGCACGGCCATCTCGATGGCGCCCGTGGTGGCGTCGAACACGCTGGTGGCCTTGTGGTTGTGCGCCTCGATCTTCTCCATCGGCGTGTCGCTGTGGAACGAGATGTGGCCCGTACGGGTGGCATAGCGTTCCTGGGCGGACGCGGTGAGCGTGGCGAGGAGCGCGGCGGTGAAGAGCAGATGGCGGGTCATGGTCATGGGTTCGTTCCGAAGGGTTGCAAGTGTCATTCCACAATGGCGCAGCGCTGAAGGACAACGTCCATCAGGAGCCCGGTGGAGATGCCTTTGATGCGGGCGGGAGCGCCAGCGGTAAGGGACGCGGGCACATCGGCCTGCGCGAACTGGCAGACCACGCCGGCGAGGGGATCCCCGGTCTCCAGCACCACGTCCACCAGCCCGTTCTCGGGGGCCTTCACCTCCCGCACGGTGCCGCTCACCAGGAGCACCTTTCCGTTGAAGCGTGCGTTCGCGGCGTTCTCATCGGTGGTGTAGGCCTGAAGCAGCGCTGCGGCCTCGATGGTCTCGGCGGCCTCCAGTTCGCCGGTGGGCGCGGCCGTGCGGTTGTACTCGCGCCAGGCGTACCAGCCGCCGCCGACCAGGGCCAGCAGGGCGATGAGGATCACGATCCGTTTCATGGGCATCAGTTGTTCGGAGCACCGGCGTTCACCCAGGCTTCGATCCGCCGGCGGTCACAATCCGGAAGCAACCCGGTGGGTGGCATGGGCGAGGGATCCCCCTGCACCGCCCGCGACACGAGCGCACCGGCATCCGCAGCGGCCTTGATGCCGGCGTAGCTGCCGAGGTCGGGGGTCTGGGCTCCGGCCACATGGCAGCCGGGTACCGCGCAGTTCCCTTGGATCAGGGGCTGCACCGTTCCGGAGAAGGTGACGTTCGACACGTCGCACAGGCGGTTCGGGTACAGCTCCTCCTCCACGTCGTAGTAGCAGCCGCCCAGGGAAAGGGCGAGCAGGGCGGTCAACAGGGTGCGCATCAGTTGTTCGGGGCTCCGTCCTGGATCCAGATGAGGAACTTGTCGATGTCGCACTGGGGCAGCATCGGACCGGTCGGCGGCATCGGGATGCCTTGCGGGTCGTGCGTCACCGAGGCGGCCAGGGTACCGTCCTGGGCCAGCGTGCTCAGCACGGCATGGGTGCCCAGGTTGAGGCCGCCCTGCGGGTTGGCACCGCCGTGGCATCCCCCGCAGCGCTGCTGCACCAGGGGCGCGATGGTGGCCGAATAGGTGACATTGGTGGTGTCACAGCCCGAGGAGCAGCTGTTGTTCTGCGCCCCCTGGTTGATCCAGGTCTGGATCAGTGCGATCTGCTGCGCGGTGAGCCCGGGCTGACCCGGCGGCGGCATCACCTTGTCGGGGTCGGTCTCCGTGAGCGCCTCCATCATGTCCCCATCCTGAACGATGCCGCTGTTGAGCAGGGAGGCGTGGTCCGTGATCTGGATCCAGTCATTGTCGTCCGTGGCCTGATCGTGACAGCCGGGCACCGCACAATTGCTGATCAGGATCGGAAGCACCTGTTGCTGGAAGTAGACCACGTTCGGGTCACAATCATCACCGCCACCTCCTCCGTTCCCACCATCGTCCACCAGCGGTGCGATGGGCGGTTCGTGCTTGCAGCCGGGCAGCATCAGCAGGAGCAGGATGGCCGCAGCGAACAAGGCGACGGCGCCGACGGTGAGCGCTTGTTCGGTCCGCTGTTGCGGGCTTCCAGTGGCAAGTGGGGTCTCCATCAGGTTCCGAAGTGTGGCAAAACTAGGTCGGGGTCGCCGCCGCGGCCCGAGTTTTTCTGACGAACCGGGCGATCGGGGCGACGGAGCGGGATACGGCTTTCCGGACATGCGGGGGTGCGGGTTGCGGTGTGGTCAGGAGGGCCTCCCTGCGGCCCGCAGTTCGGCCACGGCGACAGCGATGGCGATGGCGTCCAACCCGTTGTGGTACCGCGGCTGACGGTTGAGCAGCAGGATGAGCCCGGGGACCTCATCGGGTCTGCAGCGCAGTAACCTGCGCAGGTCCTTGCGATCCAGATGCGGACCGATGCACGCACCGGGTGTGATCTTGGTGGCCATGGCGTAGGGGTGTCGGTTCAATGCGCCAGAACGGTGAAGCTTCGTTGCACGACCGCACCGTTGCGATCGGCCACGCGGGCGATGTAGCGGCCGGCGGGCAGTTCGGCGATCCGCGCCACACGCTGCGGCGACTCCCAGATCGTGCGCTGCACAAGCCGCCCATCGCTCAGGAAGAGGCTCAGGTGCACCGGGCCGGCGAAAGAAGCCCCCTCCCATGCCAGGGTCACCGGCCCGTTCGAGGGATCGGGAAAGACCACAAGTCGACCAGGGTCACCGATCTCGGTAAGGCCGATGGTCCCTCCGGCGCCCAGCTTGATGGCGGTGCCGTTCAGGCCCACGGCGATGGCCAGGCCATCCTTCGCGTCGGCCGCCTCCAATGCACTGTTCACCGGTGTGCTCATGGCCTGCCAGGTGAGACCTTCATCGGAGGAGACGTATACCAGGCCGTTCTCCCCACAGAGGTACACCGCGCTGTCGTGGGCGCAGGCCAGAGCGGCGAACTCCAGCGCGCTGCCGGTGGCGATGGTCGTCCACGTCGTTCCGGAATCAGCGGAGCGCAGCACCTCCCCGGTGGCCAGCGGGGCCAGCATCACGCTGGTGTTGATGGGAAGGCGCAACAGGTCGTTGAGGTCCTCCCCAGTGCCGAGGGGCACGGCGGCCCAGGTCGCACCGGCGTCGGTCGTGTGGCGCATGGTGCCGTTGCGTCCCGCGATCCACACATGAGCGGGCTGATCCGCGAGCACGGCGTGCAACCGGTCCAGCGTGCCGGCGTTCTGAACGGTCCATGTGACGCCATCATCATCGCTGCGCACCACCTGCCCATCACGTCCCGCGGCGGTGACCATGGACCCGGAGGTGGCCATCGCTTCGAAACCGTCCGGTACGCCTGTGGCATGCGCCGTCCACGTGGCACCGTCATCGGTGGAGCGGTACACCTGGCCGTCATCCCCGGCGATCAACAACGACCCGGCGGCCGTGCGCACCAGATCGTTCACATCATCGTTGGGCACGCCGTTCATCGCCATCCAGGTCGACCCGCCGTCAGCCGTGCGCAGCAGCGTGCCATTGACACCGCCGATGAAGGCATGGAGGCCGTCCTCGACAAGGACGGCGGTCAGTTCAACGGAGGTACCGGTCTGGACCGCGGTCCATTGGGCGCCGGACGGCACGGTCAGCATCGCGGCACCGAGCAGGAGGAAAGAGGTTCGCATCGCGTTGTTGGGGTTGATGCGGCGAAGCTGCCCGCGTCAGGGCCTCCTCAACGGATCGGATCGGACGGAACGGGAGAAAGGGTGGATGGAGCGGTCGATGCGCTCACTGCCCCGACAACCAGCGCTTGAACGCCGCGCTTCGCTCACTGCTCACCACCGCATCCTGGCCATAGGCCGGATCGAGGATCACCTTCACACGGCTCTTGCTGTAGGCGAGCAGCTCCTTGATCGCCTGGATATGCGTGATCACCTGCCGGTTGATCCGGTGGAACTTCTCGGGATCGAGCTGCTTTTCCAACCGGTCCAGGCTCTCATCCAGGGGGAGATCTCGTCCTTCGCGGGTACGCAGGAAGGTGTTCTTCTCCAGGGAGTGGATGTAGGCGATGTCGTCGGGGACGACCACGCGGAAGTGGTCGCCGTAGCGGATGAGGAAGCGCTTGATGAACGCGTGCGGTGCGTCGACATCCTCCCTCGCCGAAGGCGGGGCAAGGGCCGCAAGGTCGCGCACCGGGCCGAGCCGTCCCACGCGGTCGATGGCCTCATGGAGCTCGGCGGCCTTGATGGGTTTCAGCAGGTAGTCGACGGCGTTCACGCGGAAGGCCTTCAGGGCGTGGGCATCATAGGCCGTGGTGAACACCACGGGGCACTCCACGGGAACGTGCTCGAACACCGCGAAGCTCTCGCCATCGGCGAGTTGCACATCGAAGAAGGCCAGGTCGGGCGCTTCATGCGTGGCGAACCACTCCACGGCCTCGCGCACGCTCTCCACCACGCGAAGGATCACGGCATCGGGTCGCACCTCCGCGAGCAACCTGCGCATCCGCTGGGCGGCGGCGGGCTCATCCTCCAACAAAAGGATCTTCATGGTGCGGGCTCGATCAAAGGTATCCGCACCTCGAAGGTTCCGGGTCCGTTGGCCACATGCACGGGACGGTCGGTGAGGGCGGTGTAGCGCTGGCGGATGCTTTCAAGACCGTAGCCGGTGGATCGATGCCCCACCTCGCGGGGCCTGAGCGGATTGCGAACGACCAGCTCCCCCGTGGTGGCCTCCACGGTCACGGGCAGCGGTTCGGCGGTCGTGGCGGCATTGTGTTTCAAGGCGTTCTCCACCAGCAGTTGAAGGGTCAAGGGTACGATCCGGTGACGGCGTGCATGGTCATCCACGTTGACGACCAAGGCGATCCGGTCGCCGAAGCGGCGCTTCTCCAGGTCGAAGTAGGTGGCCAGCAGGCGCAGCTCCTCCTCCACCGGGATCAGTTCGTGTTCGCGCACCTGCAGGATGTTGCGGAAGAAGGTGCTGAGCTGCTCCACATGACCCACGGCCTTGTGGGGTTCCTCCTCGATGAGCTCGATGAGCGTGTTGAAGCTGTTGAAGAGGAAATGAGGGTTCACCTGGCTGCGGAGGGCTTCGAGCTGGAAGCGCACGCGGTCCTTTTCAAGCCGGTCGCGCATCCGGATGCGCTCTTCCCGCAGGCGGATGAAGGCATAGAGCAGCATGGCGATGCCGATGAACCAGAGCCCCAGGGCCCAGGGTCGACGCCACCATGGGCGTTGGATGGTGAAGCTGAAGCCGGTCCAGGGGTGCGCAGCGCCACCATCGGTCGATGCGGGCCGCACTTCGAAACGATAGGCGCCCGGGGTCAGCCGTGCATAGGTCACCTGACGTTCCCGCGTGGTCCGGACGGCACTGTCGTACCCGACCAGCCGATGTTCGAACCGGACGGCTCGGGGATCCGCACCGGGGGGCGTGAAATACTGGAAGGTGAGCAGGTCCTGGTCGTGAGCGAGCCGCGCGCCATCTGCGAGGGGCAGGGGTTCCAGGCCCCATGTCCAACCGAGGATGGCGGCCTTCAAGGTGCGTGAACGGTCCACCAGCTCCGGACGGATCCGAACGAGCCCCTGGTCCGTGGCGAGCCACAGCGCACCCTCGGCATCACAGGCCATGGCGTTCAGCTCCCCATCAACCCCCTGAAGGCCGCAGGCAGCGCCCAGGTTCAGGAAGTGGTCGTTCGCCGGTTCGTACAGAAGCAGGCCTTCGTCCGTGAACACGGCCACACCGGACCGGAAGGGCGCCACGCCCAGCGGTTCACCGCGCAGCACGGGATGGTCCCGTCCCACGCACCGCACGGCGCCGTCCTTCACCTGGCACAGGCCGGTGCCCGGCCCCAGGGCCCAGATCGTTCCATCCGCACCCCGGCAAAGGCTGTAGTAGGAACGGGGTCCGGCCGTGGGTCCCGGCCCGGCGAGCGGTGTTCCGGGGGATCCCGGTCGCACCTGGATGAGCCCTGACCCGTCGCTGGCCACGATCGCGGAGCCGTCCTCGAGCGGCATGATGTCGTAGAGAAAGCCACCACCGGGGACCGGCATGGTGGTGAACCCGCCGTGCGGCGTCCAACGCGCTGCTCCGCCCAAGGTGGCCATCCAAAGCGCCTCACCCGACCGACGGATGCGCAGGACATGATCGTTGACCAGTCCGTCACGCTCGGTGAGGTGAAGGTCAGCGCCGGAGGGTGTCAGGCGATGGACCCCATCGCCCATGGTGCCCGTCCAAACCTCCCCTGTTGCATCGGCGAGCAGGGTCACCACGGCCATGGAGGGCTTCAACGCCGAGCGGCGCTTGGTGAACGCGGCCGTGTCCGCGAAGGCCACCGCATGGCTGTACACCTGCTCACCGATGGCGAACTGCACGCGGCCGTCCGGGGAGGTCGTCAGCGCACTGATGCGCCTCAGGTCGATGCGCTCATGCACGCTGGCGACGAGCACATCCGGGTCGGAGCGATGAACCCGCTCCCTGCCCGTGCACCACCACAGGGCACCATCGGGGCTGCGGACGAGGCCCGTCACCCGCGTCGGACCATCCGAGGGATCGCCAGAGCGGTACCACTCCGAGCGGTCCTTGAGGTCGAGGGCGAGGAGGCCATGCCGTTCCGTGGCCAGCCAGGCGATCGATGGGTCGATCCACAGGCCGGTCACCGGGCCGAAGGCCCACGCACTGTCCAGCGCCAGCGACCGTGCCACGCGCACGTCCGCACCGATGCTGAAGACACCGCCGCGGTCCGTTCCGCCCCAGAGGGTGCCCTGGGCATCCGCGAACAAGCTGAGGACGAGGTTATCCGGCAGGCCTTCGGTCTCGGTGATGTGCGCCACGACGGAGCCGTCCGGTCCGAGGAGATCCACACCGGCGTCCGTGGCCAGCGCAACGCGGCCGTCCGGCAGAAGGACCAGCGCGTTCACGTGATCGTCAGCAAGGCCGTTCACCGTGCTCAACCAGTGGAGGGTGCCGCCCTGCAGCCTGCAGATGCCGGCCCCATAGGTACCCACCCACAGGGATCCCGAAGCATCCCGGAGCAGACCGGTCACCGGCCAGCGGCGCAGGGTCGTATCCACCAGCAGGGTATCGTGGAAGAACCCGTCGACATGGAGGATGACGCCGTTGTTGAGGGCGACCAGCACACCGTCCTTGTCGGAGGCCAGGGCCGTGACCACGGGCATCGGCTCCGGAAGGGCCGCCTGGGTCAATTCACCGTCGGTGCGGAACAGGCCATCGGGGCCGCCGGCCCAGAGCAATCCATCCGGTCCCACGGCGAGCACCTCGGCGCGCGGCCTGCGCATGCCGTCCTGCAGCTCGAAGGTGCGCGTCAAGGGATACTGCCCCCAGCCGGGGCTTGCCCACAGGAGGGCGAGGATGGGCCACGGGCACCTCATGGGGCCGCCGGCTTCGGCCGGAAGAGCAGGTCCACGGTGACGATGGCCTCCGGAGCCACCTTGCGCTGGACCACACGAGGAACGCGGATCGCATGGTCCTCCAGAAGCACGGGAAAGGTGGAGGTCACGCGCACGCCATCCCGACCCACGGCGATGCGGCATTCAATGATGCGCTCTCGCTCCACACCATGCAGATCGAAGGTGCCCTTCGCCCGCACGATGGTGGTGCCCGGTGTCCGCAGGTCGAGGCTTTCGATCACTCGGCCCTTGAACACCGCATGGGGATAGGTCGCGGATTCCAGGTAGTTCTCGTTGAAGTGCTCCCGTTGCAGGGGGCTGTTGAATCCATCGAGATCGGCCATGGCCACCTGCACGGCGAAGGTGCGGGCCGCGGGGTCCATGACCCCCTTCGCAGAACGCATGGCGGCCTTGATGATCTCCAACGGTGCATCGCTCACGAAGGAGACCTCCGAACGCACGATGTACAGCAACTCCCCGGTCTGTCCGTGCACAGGCGGGAGCGCCAGGGCCGTGAAGAGCGCAAGGAGGACGATCCGGAACATCATGGACCGCGAACTTACGCCCGACCACTGCGCCCTTGGTGGCCCACTGCTATCTTCGCGCACCCGTTCGGAGAGGTGCCAGAGTGGTCGAATGGGCCTGACTCGAAATCAGGTGTGCCCTTCGGGGCACCGGGGGTTCGAATCCCTCCCTCTCCGCCAAGCCGCCCCGCGAAAGCGGGGCGTGTTCGTTCCCGGCAGCGAGGCGATCGCGATCGGCCGAGCGAACGGAACGAACACACGCGAACGCGAAGCGGGCGCGGCTTGAAGCCTCCCCCCAAACGGGATGCGCAGCCATCCCTCCCTCTCCGCCAAGCCGCCCCGCGAAAGCGGGGCGTGTTCGTTCCCGGCAGCGAGGCGATCGCGATCGGCCGAGCGAACGGAACGAACACACGCGAACGCGAAGCGGGCGCGGCTTGAAGCCTCCCCCCAAACGGGATGCGCAGCCATCCCTCCCTCTCCGCCAAGCCGCCCCGCGAAAGCGGGGCGTGTTCGTTCCCGGCAGCGAGGCGATCGCGATCGGCCGAGCGAACGGAACGAACACACGCGAACGCGAAGCGGGCGCGGCTTGAAGCCTCCCCCCAAACGGGATGCGCAGCCATCCCTCCCTCTCCGCCAAGCCGCCCCGCGAAAGCGGGGCGTGCTCGTCAGCTGCGTCCCTTACGGCCTACCCGGCCCATGTTGATGCAGACCGAAATGAACGGGAGCCCGATGAAGACGTTCTCCCGCAGCTGCTCGTTGTTCACGAACGAAAGGTCCACGGCCACGCGACGGCTCACGAAGCGCAGACCGGCCGACCACCATGCGTGGTAGCGACCGTCCGCATGCACCATCCAATTGTCCGTCACCACCCACAACCTGGGGATCACGCGCGCGGCCAGGGCCAGCGCGTAGGTGGGATGTGTCTCCCATCCCTCCCATTCGTGGTAACGCACCCCGGTGGAAAAGGTCCCATGGTAGCGGTCGTTGCCCACGGTGAGCAGGCCTTGACCCGCGAAGAGCCCCTGCCTGACGCCCTCATCGCGGAACCGGTCGAACAGGGCCGACATCGCGTACGGCGTGTTGCTATAGAGCCCGGCGGCGCCGAGGTGCAGCTGCGGGGTGATGGACCAGCCGGTCCGGGCACCGACCACGACGCCGGGCGCGTACGGTGAGAGCGAGAGCAGGGAACCGACCTCCAGGCCCCCGAACAGCTCCAGGTGATCGACGGGCGCCACGTGCACGGACTGGATGGCCAGGTAGGTGTTCCGATAGAAGTGCTCACCGCGCCTCACCGGCAATGCGGAAGGGGCGAGCGTGTAGCGCGTGGCGTGCCGGTCACGGAACCAGCGAACGCTGTCCATGACCTCGCGTCGCGTGGGCCGACGCACCGCAGGCGCCTCCGCGGAGGATGCCGGACGGGATGGCGCCGGGACGGGTCCATCGATCCGCTCCATGCGCACCACACGCTTCAGCGGCACTTCCACGACGCCGAAGGCTTCCGTGCGGACACGGATCGCTCCCGCACCGGGATCCATCAGTTCACCCAGGATCAGCGAACCATCGTCGAGCTCGATGCGATGGACGTGACGGGTGGTGTCCGGTTGAGCGAAGCCCAGCAGGGAACACGCCATCGCGAAGCCGAGCAGGCCGCGCCTCCACCAGGTGATCGGCGACGATCGGAGGTGCACCGCATCCGGGACGACCGGCCGCGCGGCTCTGACCATCACGGATCCGGGAACGGTCGGTGCCAGCGGTGGTGTTCGGAAGTCCACATTCAAAAGTAGGTACCTTTCACCGCCTCGGACCACGCTGTCCGCAGGGGTTCCCGCACTCCGCTCATGAAGCGTCTCCACCGCGTGCACGCCGTCCGGGCCCTCCTTGTTCTGCTGCCCCTGGCCTGCGGTTCGGCACAGCCGGCCATGGACGCGTTGAGCCCGGAGTACTACGAGCCACGCACGGTCCAGTACCGGGACGAGGTCTTCGACCCCTTGATCCGCACGGTGCAGTGCTTCAAGGGGGGCTTCGAGCTGGCCGCACCGGTGATCGAACTGGGCAGCACGGAGTTCGTGGAGCTGCGCTTCGACGACCTGCGCACCACCACGCTCGACCTGTCCTACACGATCGAGCATTGCAATGCCGACTGGACGCCCAGCGACCTGGCCAAGGGGCAGTACATCGATGGGGCCTTCATCGATCTGGTGCGGGCACCGCGCATGAGCTTCAACACGCTGCAACCCTTCTTCCACTACAGCCTGCAGGTACCGAACCCCATGATGCGGCCGACGCGATCGGGCAACTACATCCTGAAGGTGTTCCAAAGCGACGACGAGGCCGCCGTGATGGTGACCCGCCGCTTCCTGGTGGTGGAGAAGGTGATCGGCATCGATGCGCGCGTGATGGCCAGCCGGGATGTGCAGGTCCGTGACATCGCGCAGCAGGTGGACATCACCGTACGGACCAACGACCTGACCGTGATCGACCCCTTCGGCGACATCAAGGTGGCCGTGCTGCAGAACCTGAACTGGAACGATGTCCGCACCGGACTGAAACCCCGTTTCATCCGCAACGACGAGCTCATCTACGACCACCCTCAGGAAGCTCAGTTCATGGGGGGTAATGAGTACCGCAATTTCGAGATCAAGAACCTCCGCTATCCATCCCTTCGCGTGGCCAGCGTTCGCACAGGCCAGGAGCTGATGGAGGCGGTGCTCTCCGACGACCCGTCGCGGCACATCCGTGTGTACCTCGAGCAGCCCGACGTGAACGGCCGCTTCCTCATCCGCAACGACGATGTGGACGGCGACCCCACGGGGGCGGATTACGTGAACGTGGTGTTCAGCCTTCCGATGGATGCGCCCCTGCCCGGAGGGGACGTGTACGTGGTCGGCGGATTCTGCGACCTCCTCTGCCGGAAGGAATACCGCATGCAATATGTGCCCGACAGGAAGCGGTACATGCTGGTGGCACCGCTGAAGCAGGGCTTCTACGACTACCAGTTCGCCTGGCTGCCGCATGGCGCGCATCTGCCCGACCTCACCCGGTTGGAAGGCAGCCACTACCAGACGGAGAACGACTACCTCGTGCTGGTGTACCTGCGTGACCACCAGCAGCGCTGCGACCGGTTGGTCGGGGCACGCTTCGTGAACAGCCGCAGGGGGTGAGCTTCAGGGCACCATGATCCGGCGGACCCCGATGCCGTCGACCTGAACAAGGACCGCACCCGTGAAAGCCGGCAACAGGACCGTGGCCTGCAGGCGGCCTGCATCCAGCAGCCTGCCGGTCACATCCAGCAGGCGGTAGGCGGTCGCCTCCAAGGGCAAACCCTGGAACCGCAGGGCACGACCATCCTCGGTGAGGGATACCGTGAAGGCATCGGATGGGGAAGGCCCGGGCACGGCCGTGGCGCAGTCGGCCAGGTCGAAGAGGATCACCTGGTCGTTGCCGCCGCTCGGGATGCAGATCCGGTCGTGCACGGTGTCGAAGTCGATGTCGGCCGGCTGGCTCAGGCCCGGCACCATGAGGTCCTCGAACTGCGGCGACACGACGCCCCATTCGAAGCGGGAGATCCGGTTCGGGCTCCAGGACGAGATCACCACCAGACCGTGGCATTCAAGCGTGATGCCATCGATGCTGCCCACGCCGGTGCTGACGGTGCCGGTGATGGCGGCGGTGGCGCGATCGTAGCCGCGCACGATGGCCCCCGCCCCCCAATAGGCCACCAGAAGCGCATCGCTCATCGGTTCGTACACGATGCCGTTCGGTGTGCCGCCGGTGCCCGCCACCCAGGTGGTGAAGGAGGACGTGGATGGTTCCACCCGGAAGATCTGCTGACCGCTGAAATCGGTGACATACAGGAAGTGCCCGTCCGTGGTGATCCCGTTCAGGAACCCGCCTCCCGTGTTCAGGTCGAAGACCTGCGAGCCGTCGCTCAGCAGATAGCCCTTCACCCGTCCTCCGCTGCAGGCATACAGGGTATCACCCAGGATCTCAAGCCCATACGGGTCGGGGCTCGCGCTGGCAAAGGGGGTGACGTTCCCGGCCTGGTCCCGTTTCTTGATGGTGCCATCGCCCAGGTTGCTCACGAAATAACGGTCACCGATGGGGTCATGCTCCACGCTCTCCGGGTCGTTGTACTGGGCGCTGAGGGACATGGAGATGCCGATCACGGGACCGAGCAGAAGGGAACGGGGGATCATGTGGCCAAGCTACCGGATCCCCGGAGATGCACCGGAAGCCCCTCCGGGCGCGTTATCCTTGCACCCAGATGCCCACCACGGTCACCAACGGGATCCGCGTCAGCGTGAAGGTGCGCTTCGCCGAGGAGCTCAGCGATCCGAAGCTGGGCCGGTTCCTGTTCGCTTACCGCATCACGATCGCCAACGAAGGCCAGCACACCGTCCAGTTGCTGCGCCGCCGCTGGACCATCTGGGACAGCCTGGGGCCGGTACGCCAAGTGGAGGGGCCCGGCGTGGTCGGTGAACAGCCGGTGCTCGCCCCCGGCGGACGGTTCACGTACACGAGCCAGTGCGACCTGCGCAGTGGCCTGGGCCGAATGGTGGGAGCATACACGATGGGCGATCACGACAGTGGCGAACGCTTCAGCGTGGAGGTACCGGAATTCGTGCTCCACTATCCGTTCCTGGCCAACTGAAGGGCCGTCGTCCGGGCCACCTACATTTGCGCCCCGTACCTCATCACGGCATGGTCAGGTCCATCCTTCGCATCCTCGTTCCGCTCCTGATGGCGATGGCGCTGGTCGTGCTCCCGGGCTCCATCCAGGCCGCGGACAGGATGCTGGCCGAACGGCACATGGACAGCGGACAACTGCCCGCCGCCGAGGAGGAGGTCGGGCATGCCGGTGCGGCCGCCCTGTTGACGGACGGTCCGTCGCGCACCCCGTCCGAGCGGATCATTGCGCTGCTGGGCCGGCTTGCGGTGGGTGAACTTCCCGAGGGGATGCGCCGCATCCACGTTCCGCCGCCCAAGGACCGGTGAACTGAGGGCGCGATACGCGCCCTCCCCGGCCCCACGAGGCCCAATTCGTCCGGTCCCTTACTTCCTTGATTCCACGATCCGTCCATGGGAGGCTCCCTCTTCCGTCATCTCCGTTCCGACCTGCCGGCCTCGCTGGTGGTGTTTCTCGTTGCGCTGCCGCTTTGCCTGGGTATCGCGGTCGCCTCAGGCGCACCCCCGGTATCGGGCATCATCGCCGGGGTCATCGGCGGCATCCTGGTCGGGGCCGCGAGCGGATCACCGCTGGGCGTGTCCGGACCTGCTGCCGGTCTCACGGCCATCGTGGCCGCAGGCATCGCCGACCTGGGCAGCTTCGAGGCCCTGTTGGCCGCTGTGGTGGTGGCGGGTGTTCTTCAAGTGGCCCTCGGCTTCGCACGGGCCGGTATCATCGCATACTACTTCCCCAGCGCCGTGATCAAGGGCATGCTCGCGGGCATCGGCATCATCATCATCCTCAAGCAGATCCCACACGCCGTGGGCGACGACAAGGACTACATGGGGGATGAGAGCTTCGATCAACCCGACAAGCTGAACACCTTCCAGGAACTGTGGTATGCCTTGAACAACCCGACGCTGGGAGCCGTGCTCATCACCGTGGCCTGCCTGGCGCTGATGCTGCTGTGGGAGCGGCCGTTCATCCAACGGAACCAGTGGCTGCGCTACATTCCGGGGCCGCTGCTGGCGGTGATGCTCGGCGTGCTGATGGCCTTGGGGTTCTCAGCCGTTCCAGCGCTGGCCATCGGCCCGGAGCACTACGTGCCCCTGCCGGACCTGACCGACCTGGGTTCCTATGCATTCCCCTCCTTCGCGCTCATCGGCACCGGGACGTTCTGGACGGTGGCGCTCACCATCGCCGTGGTGGCGAGCATCGAGACCCTGCTGTGCGTGGAGGCCACCGACAAACTGGACCCGCACAAACGGATCACCCCGGCCAATCGCGAACTGTTCGCACAAGGCGCGGGCAACATCGTCAGCGGCCTGCTGGGCGGGCTGCCCCTCACGCAGGTGATCGTGCGCAGCTCGGCCAACATCCAGAGCGGGGGACGCTCCAAACTGTCCGCCATGCTGCACGGGCTGTGGTTGTTGGTGGCCGTGTTCACCATCGCGGGCCTGCTGCGCATGGTGCCGTTGGCGAGCCTGGCGGCCGTGCTGCTGCTGGTGGGCTACAAGCTGGCGAAGCCCTCCCTGTTCCGATCCATGTGGTCGCAGGGCCTGCCCCAGTTCGTTCCCTTCGTGGTGACGGTGGGTTTCATGGCCGTCACCAACGATCTGTTGCGCGGCGTGGCCCTGGGGCTTGCGATGGCCTTCGTGCACATCCTGTGGAAGAACTTCAAGGTCCCGTTCCACTACGACCCGAACCGTTACAAACCGGGCATGCCCATCTACATCGAGCTCAGCGAGGACGTCACCTTCCTGAACAAGGCGGGCATCAAGCGCACCTTGCACGAGATCCCCGAAGGTGCGCGCGTGGTGATCGACGGTGGACGCTCCATGGACCTCGATCCGGACGTGCGCGAGATCATCTACGATTTCGCCGGAACATGCGCCGAACGGAAGATCCGCCTCCAGCTCATGAACATGCCCGCCCCGCCGGGTGAGGCGCAGCGACCCGCACCCACCATGCTCGCAACGACCAACCCCTGAACCCCATACCATGGACAGCTATCACAAGCTCCTGTTGAACAACAAGGCCTGGGCCGAGAACACGGTGGCCCAGGATGCCGGGTTCTTCCAGCGCCTGGAGAAGCTCCAGCGACCGGAGTTCCTTTGGATCGGCTGCAGCGACAGCCGCGTGCCCGCCAACGAGATCACCGGCACACAACCCGGAGAGATCTTCGTGCACCGCAACATCGCGAACCTTGTGGTGCACACGGACCTCAACCTGCTGAGCGTGCTCCAGTACGCCGTGGAGCACCTGAAGGTGAAGCACGTCATCGTCTGCGGCCACTATGGCTGCGGTGGTGTGCACGCGGCCATGACCCATCAGAGCCTCGGCCTGATCAACAAATGGCTGCGCAACATCAAGGACGTGTATCGCCTGCACAAGGCCGAGGTGGACGCGCAGCCCACGGAACAGGCCCGTTTGGACCGCATGGTCGAGCTCAATGTGCAGGAACAGGTGATGGACCTGGTGAAGACCAGCATCATCCAGAAGGCCTGGAAGGACCGTGGCGGCCCCCACCTGCACGGCTGGGTGTACAGCCTGCATGACGGCATCGTGAAGCCGATCTGTGACGTTCCCGCAGGTACGCCCGTGGACGACATCTACCGGTTCGACAACCTGGAGTAAGGCCGGTCACTCCCCCTGCCCGAGGGAGAAGCCGCGCACGTGGTCGAAGAGGTAGAGGTTCTCGGTCTTGATCACGTCGACACCCGCCTCGGTGAGGAGGTGCAGCAACTGCACCACCTGCCGTTGACCGATGGGCATGTACGTCGCCTTGCTGTCATCGATGGACACATCAGGTCCCACGAAGCGGCATCGCCAGTGGTCGGTGCAGAAGGTCTCGGGGAAGCCCTCGGGCCAGACCTTCACGCCGCGGTTGGTGATGAGCTTGAGCTTCAACATGCCGTGCGCGGCCTTCTGCAGGCGGGCCGCCAGCTCGTCGGGTGCGCTCTCCGGGTCGCATACGAACACATCCACGCCGCAGAGCTCGCGCTTCACCGCGGGACGGTCATACTCGAACTTCAGGGCCGTGCCGTGCTTCATCTCCACGCTGCGCAGATCCTGGGGCTTGCGGCCCAGGCGCTCGATCACCGCATCAGCGAACCCGGCGGTGCCCACCCGCTTCTTCGACACGCCCTCCTGGAAGATGTCGCCGGGATGCAGCCCATCCTCCAGTGCGCAGAGCCAGGCGTTCTGAATGGCCCCGGCCTTTTCCGGCAGGCCCAGGTGCACGAGCATCATGCAGGCCGCATTGAGCATGGCGCTGGGGTTGGCGATGCCCTGTCCGGCGATGTCGGGCGCACTGCCGTGGATGGCCTCGAACATGCTGATGCGGTCGCCGATGTTGGCGCTCCCCGCCATGCCCACGCTGCCGGTGAGCTCGGCGGTGACATCGCTGATGATGTCGCCGTAGAGGTTCAGCGTCACGATCACATCATAGCGGTCGGGCTGCGTGGCCACGCGCGCGGTGCCGATGTCGATGATCTGGATCTCCTGCTGAAGGCCGGGATACTCCTTGCCAACGCGGCGGAACATGTCGGCGAACATGCCGTCCGTGAGCTTCATGATGTTGTCCTTCACCAGGCAGGTCACCTTCCTGCGGCCGTTGGCATGTGCGTATTCGAAGGCGTAGCGGATGATCTTCTCGGTGCCGGGCAGGCTGAGGACCTTCAGGCACTGGAACACGTCGGTGGTCTGGCGGTGCTCGATGCCCGCGTAGAGGTCCTCCTCGTTCTCGCGCACCACCACCACGTCCATGCCCGGGTGCTGCGTACGCACGAAGGGGTGGAAGCTGCGGCACGGGCGCACGTTGGCGTACAGGCCCAGAGTCTTCCGGATGGTGACGTTGAGGCTCTTGTACCCCGATCCCTGCGGCGTGGTGATGGGGCCCTTGAGGAAGACGGGGTTCCGGCGCAGCGTGGCCCAGGCCTCGGCAGGGATGCCGCTGCTGTTGCCGGAGAGGTAGACCTTCTCGCCCACCTCGATGTGCTCATAGGTAAGACCGCATTGCGCGGCGTCGAGGATGCGGAGCACCGCATCGGTGATCTCCGGTCCGATGCCGTCGCCCTTGGCGACGGTGATGGTGTGGCTCATCTCTTCTTGAGGGGTTGTGCGTGGTCGAGGTAGGTGATGGTGCGGTGCAGCAGGTGCTGCGCCAATTGCTTGAGGTCCTTGCGGCTGCTGAGCTCGGTGAGCGAGGGCAGGTGCTCCATGGCGAAGGGCAGGCTGTGCGCCATCTCGATCACCGTGGTGGCGAAGGAGCGCGGCCAGGGCACGTCGGCACGGCAGGCCACGAGGCGCTCGGCCATGAAGGCGCTGAGCTCCTTGTAGGGCAGGAAGAGCCGGCGGGCGTTGTCATCATCCACGTTCTTGTGGAGGTAGCTCTTCATGCCTTCCTCGATCACCAAGCGACGCAGGGCATGCGGGTCGAGCTGCAGCGGCGGCAGCGGCCTGGGCCAGACGCCGCAGATGGCCTCCACGATCTCCTCCAGCGCCTCACGCGGGTCGCGCGCGCGCTCGGCGATGCGTCCGCAGACCTGCCGCAGCCAGAGCCAGTAGAGCTGGTAGTAGTACTGGAGCAACCGCTGCTTGTTGGGGAAGTACTTGTATAGTGTGACCTCCGTACTGCCCATGCGGTCCGCGAGCTTCCGGAAGGTGAAGGCCTCGAGCCCCAGTTCGTTCATGAGCCCGAGCCCCTCGTCCAGCACGCGCAGGCCCAGCCCTGTGGACTCGGGATCCTTGAGCGACAGGGCCGGATCGGGGCGAAGGTGGAGGTGCACGGCGGCCATTGCGGGGGCGAATATAGTATTACTTAACCATTCGGATAGTTTCACTTACTTTGCACCGCAGGAGGACAACGGCATGGAAGAGCTCATCACCGGCCATCGGGTCCAGTTGATCGGGACGGCCATCGCCCTGGCGGCGTTCGCGGGCCTCAGGACCATCTTGCGCTGGCTCGTGCACAACGCCGTGATCAAGCTCGATCACAAGGCCAGGGAGGAGCGCGAGGTGATGCGCCTGATCCGCCTGCTGCTCCTGCTGATGGTCGCCGCGGTGCTCACCGCCATCCGGAGGTTGAAGCAGCATGAGATCCTTCTCTTCGCGGCGTCCGCCATCACCGTGCTCGGCGTGGCCTTCTTCGCCGGGATGTCGATCCTGTCCAACATCACGGCGTTCCTGGTGCTCTTCTTCCAGCATCCTGTTGGGTTGGGCGACACCCTTCGGCTCCGCGACCAGGAGCAGGATATCGAGGGCGAGCTGGTCGACATCACGTACTTCTTCGTTTTCATCCGTCCGAGGGACGGGCGCACGGTGACGGTCCCGAACTCCGTGCTGCTGAAGAGCCCGTTCGCCATCGCCTCATCGCATCCTAACTAGCACGGCATGGACACGCAGCTCCTGCTCTCGAACCTCACCAACCCCACCCTGCTCTTCTTTCTGCTGGGCATCGTGGCGCATCTGGTCCGGAGCGACCTGGAGATCCCGCCCACCACCATCAAGTTCATCTCGCTCTACCTGCTCTTCGCGATCGGCTTCAAGGGCGGTCAGGAACTGGCGCATGAGCACCTGAACATGCAGGTCACCAAGGAGCTGATCTTCGGCATGGCCATCGCCTCCGCCATCCCGTTCTACGCCTTCTTCCTGCTGCGCGGCAAGCTGGGCGTGCAGAACGCCGGTGCGGTGGCGGCCGCCTACGGTTCGGTGAGCGCGGTGACCTTCGTGGCGGCCAGCAGCTTCCTGGAGGCCAAGGGCCTGCCGTTCAGCGGGCACATGGTGGCCATCATGGCGCTGATGGAGAGCCCCGCGATCATCGTGGGCATGGTGCTGTTGATGCGGTACGACAAGGAGGGCACCGGGCGCCCCTCGCTCGGGCACATGCTGAAGCACTCGTTCACCAACGCCAGCGTGCTCATGCTCATCGGAAGCCTGCTCATCGGGCTGGTGGCCGATGCCAAGCAGGCCGAGGGCATCAAGCCCTTCACCACCGACATCTTCAAGGGCTTCCTCGCGATCTTCCTGCTGGAGATGGGCATGGTCACCGCATCGCGGTTCGCGGCCTTTCGCGCGTACGGGGGCTACGTGAGCGCCATGGCCCTGGTGCTCCCGCTGGTGAACGGCAGCCTGGTGGCCTGGTCCAGCGGGTCCATCACCACCGACCCGGGCGACCGCTTCATGTTCGCGGTGCTCGCCGCAAGCGCCAGCTACATCGCCGTGCCCGCCGCCATGCGCCTGGCCGCTCCGAAGGCCGACCCCGGCCTCTACATCCCGATGGCCCTCGGCGTCACCTTTCCCTTCAACATCACCGTGGGCATGCCGCTCTACCTCGGCATCATCCAGGCCGGTTGACCATGGATGCCGTGCAGCAACGCTTCGGAGGGCGCACCCTCGCGGTGGCCACCATGCACGGCAAGGAGCGGGTGATCGGTCCCGCCCTGTGCGCCGTGCTCCCGCTCGCGGGCTTCGCCGCCATCCCCGACCTGGACACCGACCGCTTCGGGGCCTTCAGTGGCGAGGTGGAGCGCACGCACGACCCACGCACCGCCGCGCTGCACAAGGCCAGGCACGGCGCCGAACGCAGCGGCATGGACCTGGTGATCGCCAGCGAAGGCTCCTTCGTGCCCTACCCGCCCGCGCCCTTCCTGACCTGCGATGAGGAATGGCTGGTCCTTTACGATGCGCGCGACGGCCGCCATTGGGCGCATCGCCATGTGACGCTGGAGACCATGGCCGGAGGTGAGGAGTGCCGCACGATGGAGCAGGTGCGGGCGTTCGCCCAACGCATCGGCTTCCCCTCGCACGGCCTGGTGCTGAAGCCTCAGGAGCGTTGGCGGGAAGGCGATGCGGTGATCAAGGGGGTCGAGGATCGTGATGCCCTGGAGGTCCACGCCGCTCGGATCATCGGTGCGCACGGCACGGTGTGGGCGGAGTGCGACCTGCGGGCGATGCTGAACCCCACCCGCATGGCGGTGATCCGCGCCACCGCCGAACGCTTCGCGCAGGAGCTGGCCCGCTGCTGCCCGGCCTGCGGCGAGCCGCACTTCGCCATCACCGAAGCGGTGCCCGGACTGCCCTGCGGGCTATGCGGCATGCCCACGCGCAGCACCCTGTTCCATCTTCGGAACTGCGGGCGCTGCGGACACAGTGCACAGGAACCGCGCGAGGATGCCCGCGTCAGCGAGGACCCGCAATACTGCGACCACTGCAACCCGTGACCCTTGTCACGCTCTGCAGCCACAGCAGGCTGGGTATCTTCGCGCCCCATTCTACGCCATGACCGACGCCATCTTCCACAGCCCCGCCCCCCTGAACGAACCGGTCCTCTCGCACGCCCCCGGCACCAAGGAGCGCGAGCAGCTCTTCGCCGCCTACGACCGCATGATGAAGGAGAAGCGCGAGCTGCCCATGTGGATCGGTGGCAAGCCGGTGGAGACCAAGGACCGCCGTCCGGTGCGCCCCCCGCACCAGCACAAGCACATCCTGGGCTACAGCCACCACGGCGACAAAGGCCACGTGAAGCAGGCCATCGCCGCCGCGCTGCGCGCCAAGAAGGACTGGGAGGGCATGCGTTGGGAGGACCGTGCCGCCATCTTCCTGAAGGCGGCCGACCTGTTGAGCGGTCCGTACCGTGCCGCCATCAACGCCAGCAGCATGCTGGCCCAGAGCAAGAACGCCTTCCAGGCCGAGATCGACGCCGCCTGCGAGTTCGCCGACTTCCTGCGCTTCAACGTGCACTACATGCAGCAGATCTACCGTGATCAGCCTTACAGCCCGGCCGGCACGTGGAACCGCGTGGAGTACCGCCCGCTGGAAGGCTTCGTGTTCGCCCTCACGCCCTTCAACTTCACCAGCATCGCCGGCAACCTGCCCAGCAGCGCCGCCCTCATGGGCAACACCGTGGTGTGGAAATGCGCCGACAGCCAGGTGTACAGCGCGCAGGTGATCATGGACCTCTTCCGCGCCGCGGGACTGCCCGGCGGGGTCATCAACCTGGTCCACGTGAGCGGCAAAGACGCCGGTGAGGTGATCTTCAGCCACCCCGACTTCGCCGGCATCCACTTCACCGGCAGCACCAGCGTGTTCCAGACCATCTGGTCCACCATCGGTGCCAACATCCGCACCTACAAGAGCTACCCGCGCATCGTGGGCGAGACCGGCGGCAAGGACTTCGTGATCGCGCACTCCAGCGCCGACCCCGTGGAGGTGGCCACCGCGCTGAGCCGCGGCGCCTTCGAGTTCCAGGGGCAGAAGTGCAGCGCTGCCAGCCGCGCCTACATCCCCGGCAACCTGTGGCCCACCGTGAAGAAGGAACTCCTGGCCGACCTGGAGAGCTTCAGGATGGGCAGCCCGCGCGACCCGAAGAACTTCATCAACGCCGTGATCGACGAGAAGGCCTTCGACAAGATCGCCACGTACATCGACGGGCTGAGGAAGGACCGGAAGAACATCAACATCATCGCCGGCGGCACCTACGACAAGAGCCAGGGCTGGTTCATCGCGCCCACCGTGGCCGTGACGAAGGACCCGAAGAGCACCACCATGTGCGAGGAGATCTTCGGGCCCGTGCTCACCATCTACGTATACCCCGAGCACGAGTGGGCGAAGACCCTGAAGCTGCTCGATTCCACCAGCCCGTACGCCCTCACCGGCGCGGTGTTCAGCCGGGACCGCGCGGCCATCGTGGAGGCCACCGACGCCCTGCGCCACGCGGCCGGCAACTTCTACATCAACGACAAGCCCACCGGGGCCGTGGTGGGGCAGCAGCCCTTCGGCGGCGCGCGCGGCAGCGGCACCAACGACAAGGCCGGCAGCTACCTCAACCTGCTCCGCTGGGTGAACGCCCGCACCATCAAGGAGAATTTCGTGCCGCCCACGGACCACCGGTATCCGTTCATGGCGTAAGGGGTTCTCCACGATCGATCGTTGATCGCACGTACGCGGGAGCCCGCCCAGCCCCGGGGTGAACGTGCCACCTTCGCAGGGTGAAGGAGAACCTGAGCCGCATGGTGCCCGCCGGCCTGCGCAACCGCTACGGAGTGGCGGTGCTGGTGCTCGTGGCCTGGATCGCCTTCTTCGACGAGTACGACCTGTGGACCACCTTCAAGCTCCGCCGCCAATTGGCGCGCATGAAAAGCGAGCAGGCCTGGTACCAGGAGCAGATCGGCGTCACCCGGCAGCACCTGCATCAACTCACCAGCGACAAGCAGCTGCTGGAGAAGTTCGCGCGGGAGCGCTACCTGATGAAGCGCGACAACGAGGAGATCTTCGTGCTGGTGCCTGCGGAGGACTGACCCTGTCCTCCATTCCGCTCAGTGATGATGCCCACCGGGGCCATGCACATGACCATGCGCGATCTCCTCGGCGGTGGCCTCACGCACATCGGTGATCTCCACCTTGAAGTGCAGCGTCACTCCTGCGAGGGGATGATTGCCGTTCAGGACCACCTCCCCATCCTTCACCTCCACCACGCTCCAAACCCGGTTGTCCGGGGTCTGGAACTGCATGCCCTCCTCCACCGTCTGATCACCGAAGCGGTCCATGGGCACGCGCTGCAACAGGGAGTGATCCAGTTCACCGTAGCCCTTCCCCGGCTCCACCACCACCTCCATCGTCTCGCCCTTCACGCGCCCCTCCATCCGCTCCTCAAGGCCCGGTACGATGTTCCCCGCACCATGCAGATAGGCGAACGCATCGCGTCCGGCGCTGGTATCCAGCAGCACCCCGTCCGGGTCGTTCAGCGTATAATGGAAAGTGACCACGGAGTGCTTGCCGATCTGCATGAGCATTGATTGTGGGGGCAAGGTACGGCGCATGCTTCACGCACTGGCTGCTCGTCGGCACCGGCCTGGAACGGCTGCTCCGAAGTGCACCACGGCGTGCCGAACTTCGCCCCGATGGCAACCACGAAGCTGTTCTCCGCCTTCCCGCCCACCACGCGCGAGCAATGGGAGGCCGTGATCAAGAAGGAACTGAAGGACAAGGAACTGTCCACGCTGTTCGTGCAGGTGGAGGGCACGCAACTCCCCCCCTTCCAGATGGCCGGGGAAGCCGTTGCCGGCGGAAGCCGCCGCCGCGGGGTGAAGCGCGAGGGCAACCCCTGGCGGGCCACCATCGGCGTGGACGCCAGCGATGCCGATGCCAACGACAAGCTCCTGGAAGGCCTGATGGGCGGCGCCGATGCGGTCGAGGTCTACGGCCACCTGGCCGATCTGTCGCCGGTACTGGACGATGTGCTGCTTGCGGGCATCGACCTCCAGGTGGACGGTGAGCACGGCACCCTGGGGCTGCTGCTGAAGCGAGCCGCGGAACAGGGCGCGCAGCCCGGGGAGCTCAGCCTCTGCCTGGGCCTGCCGCACGATGCCGACGTCCGCGACCTGAAGGACCGCGTCGCGAAGCACCCGCGCATCCGCCTCTTCAGCGTGAGCGATGGCCCCATTCACCATCCACCATTCGCCATTCACCCTACCAGCGAAGCCCTTGAGCAAGGCCGGATCCTCCTGCAGCGCCTGCTGGACCAGGGCTATACCATCGACGACGCCTGTGCCCGCCTCCAGTTCCGCTTGCACCTCAGCGACGACCTCTTCCACGAAGTGGCCCGTTTGCGCGCCTTCCGCGAGGCCTGGGCCGCCGTGGTGGATGAATTCAAGCCGGAGCACGATTGCTCGCACAACACGTGGGTGCAAGCGGTGGTCTCCTGCCCTACCGAGATCAAGTCGGCACACGAGAACCTGATCCGCGCCACGCTGCAAGCCGTGTCCGCGATCACCGGCGGCTGCGATGGGCTCACCATCCCCACCCCTACCCTGCCCGAAGGTGATGTGCTCGCCCGTCGCGTGGTCCGCAACATCCACAACCTGCTGCGCGACGAGAGCTTCCTGGGACGTGTGGCCGATCCGATCGGCGGCTCCTACACCGTCGAACAGCTCACGACAACGCTCGTCAATGCGCTGACCGATAGAGAAAGCGCCCTCCAGCCAGTGGCCAATAGCCAACAGCCAGCAGCCGCCAGCCAACAGGCAGCAGCCGGCATTCCGAACCGCGAAGAGATCCCCCTCAAATCCTTCTACACACCCGTCGATACCGAGCAGCTCGAGCACGTGCACTACGCCGCGGGCATCCCGCCCTACCTGCGTGGCCCCTACGGCAGCATGTACGCCATCCGTCCGTGGACCATAAGGCAGTACGCGGGCTTCAGCACGGCCGAGGAGAGCAACGCCTTCTACCGCCGCAACCTCGCCGCCGGTCAGATGGGTTTGAGCGTCGCCTTCGACCTCGCCACGCACCGTGGTTACGACAGCGACCACCCGCGTGTGAAGGGCGATGTGGGCAAGGCGGGCGTGGCCATCAGCAGCGTGGAGGATATGAAGATCCTCTTCGACAGCATCCCGCTGGACAAGATGAGCGTGAGCATGACCATGAACGGCGCCGTGCTGCCCATCATGGCCTTCTTCATCGTGGCGGCGGAGGAACAGGGCGTTCCCCCAGAGCAGCTGCAAGGCACCATCCAGAACGACATCCTGAAGGAGTTCATGGTGCGCAACACATACATCTATCCTCCGGGCCCCAGCATGCGCATCGTGGGCGACATCTTCAGCTACTGCGCGAAGAAGTTGCCCAAGTTCAATAGCATCTCCATCAGCGGCTACCACATGCACGAGGCCGGTGCGCCCGCCGATCTGGAGCTCGCCTACACGCTCGCCGACGGCATCGAGTACGTACGCACAGGCATTGCATCAGGCATGCAGGTGGATGAGTTCGCCGGCCGCCTCAGCTTTTTTTGGGGGATCGGTATGGACCTTTTCATGGAAGTAGCCAAGATGCGCGCCGCCCGTCTGCTCTGGGCAAAAATGCTGAAGGAGGTCGGCGCCACCAGTCCGAAGAGCCTTGCGCTGCGCACGCACTGCCAGACCAGCGGCTGGAGCCTCACCGCGCAGGACCCGTTCAACAACGTGGCGCGCACCACGGTGGAAGCGCTCGCGGCCGTGCTCGGCGGCACGCAATCGCTCCACACCAACTCGCTCGACGAGGCCATTGCGCTACCCACCGACTTCAGCGCCAAGATCGCCCGCGACACGCAGCTGTATCTGCAGAAGAACGCTGGCATAACCAAGTGGATCGACCCGCTCGGCGGCAGCTACTACGTGGAAAGCCTCACGCACGAACTGGTGCACAAGGCCTGGGCGCGCATCAAGGAAGTGGAGGAGCTCGGCGGCATGAGCAAGGCCATCGAGACCGGATTGCCCAAGATGCGGATCGAGGAAGCCGCCGCGAAACGCCAGGCCCGCATCGACACCGGCAAGGACCGCATCATCGGTGTGAACGCCTTCGTGACGGAGGAGGAGACGAAGATGGAATTGCTGGAAGTGGACAACAGCGCGGTGCGGGAATCGCAGATCGCTCGGTTGAATGCGATGAAGGCGGCAAGGAACGAGGTCTCGGTAGCCGAGGCACTTAGCGCACTGACGCAGGCCGCTAAGGCGAATGGCGAATGGTCGATGGCGAATGGTGAGCGCCCCATTCACCATTCACCAACTCCCATTCACCAAGACAACCTCCTCGAACTCGCCGTCATCGCCGCAAGGCACCGCGCCACCCTCGGCGAGATCAGCGACGCCCTCGAAAAAGCCTACGGCCGCTACAGCGCGGTGATCCGCAGCATCAGCGGTGTTTACTCAGCCGAAAGCATGCAGGACCCCGAGATGAAGGAGGCCATGCGCCTCGCCGATGAATTCGCCAAGCACGAAGGCCGCCGCCCGCGCATCCTCGTGGCCAAGATGGGCCAGGACGGGCACGACCGAGGCGCCAAGGTGATCGCCACCAGCTTCGCCGACATCGGCTTCGACGTGGACATCGGTCCGCTGTTCCAGACCCCGCAGGAAGTGGCCAAGCAGGCCATTGAGAACGACGTGCACGTGCTGGGCATCAGCAGCCTCGCCGGTGGCCACAAGACCCTGGTGCCCGAGGTGATCAAGGAATTGCGCGAGACCTACAAGCGCCCCGACATCCTGGTGGTGGCCGGTGGGGTGATCCCGCCGGATCATTTCCAGTTCCTGAAGGATGCCGGGTGTTTTGATGTGTATGGGCCGGGGACGAAGATCCCGGTGGCGGCCAAAGCCATCTTGAAGAAATTGTCCGCAGAATGAAAAGCCTCGCCACGTTGATACTATTGGCAGCTAGCATGCTGTGCTCGGCTCAGACCATCGATTTGGGCAATGGCATCAAGATCATCGGCAACGTCATTCCATTCGATTCCACGCATCACCAGATCACACGGTGCGCAGTGTCGGATTGGACGTACAAGCCAGTTTGCCTTATCGATGGTTCACCATTCTTTGGGCATGACCTGGATATCGCTTTGCCTCGAATGCAGCTTGCATCCCTGAGCGTATCGATCGAAGGGCAAATCGTCAACTTGGATGTTTCTGGAATGTTCAATCCCAATGGCTACGAGCCGTTGAGGCCGGATCAATTCAAGATCGAACAGTCAGATGGACACAATGCCATGGACATCATTGGCCTCTTCTCGGATGGTGCTGGCACCTATGTGGCTGTTTGGAAAGTCATGGCAGGCGGTTCGATCCGTACGTTGATCTCCGGAAGTGAAACTGAAGTCGTGCATTGGTGGCATGAGGTACCATACACTGAACCTTCGAAGCGATGAGCAATAGATTGAAGCAGGCCGGGTGCTTCGATGCGTACGGGCCGGGGACGAAGATCCGGTGGCGGCGAAGGGGATCGTTGAGGCGCTGATAAGTTGATCATGGGCTTCGGTTTCAATTTGCTCTTCCTCCCTTTACTGCTCCTTAGCGGAGCTGTATGTCTCGTCTGGATCATTGTAACACCAGCCGAACATAGGGCGAAGGTCGTGCGATGGATACTGAAGCTATATGGGCTAGCCGCCCTGGCCTTGATGGCTGTGTTCCTTCTGGGTCGCTGGAAAGAGTCTCGAAATGCGCTCATTCAACCAAGTCGCCTTGACATCATAGGTGCCTATGTAGTGGATACGAACATGTTCGGAGGCCCCCAAGCCCGTTGGCAGTTCGATCATCATCGTATCCTGATCACTGACAGGGACTCCCTGATCTTGGAAATCCTGAATGACGGACTGATAAGCCATCGGTATGCGCGTGCATTTGAACCTGTCCCCGTATCCGGTCTACTGCATTTCAGGTGGCAGTTCAAGGAAAGTGACGATAGCGCCTACCATCACATCATCGCAACTGAACCCATCATGGTCCGATCTCATTCGAGCTACTACTACGTCTTCCCGTCGTACCGCTACGGAAACATGTTCTTCCGAAAGGAGGAATAACCGCTGCGACCCCTTCTGGGTCGAATGCCTGTTGGGTTGGGCCAAATGCTAATGTCTGTGACCCCTTCGGGGTCATGGTCACCCCGATGTCGGGTGACCCGCACACGACCCCGGAGGGGTCGCAGCCATTAGATCAGGATCGTCCGAGTCCACCACGACCCTGAAGGGGTCGCAGGCATCAGGCCGGATGTCCGCAGTTCCATGGTCCCGGCCCTGATCATCCCGTTGTGCAGGCTCTCGCATTTCGCGTTAGGGACAGCAGCGGAAAGCCCACAGCGAGGAACGAGCGAGGACTTGCAGCGAATGGCCCGACGGCGACATCCCGAGCGAAGGCTCTGCGAAGCGAAGGGACGAGCCGGAACGCCCCCAACCGATCAGACAATGAGCGGATCAGATGATCAGACAATGCACCTGCCCCGGCATTCCATCTTCTGATCATCTGATCGTCTGATCATCTGGTCCCATGTGTTGTTTTTAGACATCACTATTTCCATCCTGTTGACATTATGATGCTCTTGCGCATCGTTTGGATGCAACAGAACCGAAGGGAATGCGTATACTTGTGGCGGGAAAGCTGCGTTAGTGAACTGAACCCACCTTTACGATGGCTACGAGCAACATCAACTGGCAGGCCCTGAGCGACACCCAGGTGGTGGAACGGCTGGGCGCGGAGCTGCGGCGCATGCGGCTGGAGCGCAACCTGAGCCAGGCCGAGGTGGCCACCCGCGCGGGTCTGGACCGCACCACCGTGGTGAAGCTGGAGGCCGGTCGGGCCGCCACGCTGCTCACCTTGGTACAGGTGCTGCGCGCCATCGGGCGGCTGGAGCTGCTCGATGCCTTCCACCAGGAGCCGCAGCCCACGCCCTACATGCTGGTGGAGGCCCAGGAGAAGTACCTGAAGAAGCAGCGCAAGCGCGCAAGCCGCAAGAAGCCCGATGTGGGGCCGCCCAAACCCAAGAGCACATGGTAACCCACGCACGCGTGCTCCTCTGGGGCCAGGTGGTGGGCCTGGTGGTGTGGGACGACCAACAGCAACGGGCCACCTTCCAGTACGACCGCGCCTTTACGCGCAGCGGGCTGGACGTGGCGCCGATCATGATGCCGCTGGCGAAGGCGCGCGGCGGCGACGAGGTCTTCAGCTTCGGCGATGTGCGCGACGAGACCTTCCGCGGGTTGCCGGGGCTGCTGGCCGACAGCCTGCCCGACCGTTTCGGCGAGCAGATCCTGAACGCGTGGCTGGCCACCCAGCAGCGCACGCCCGGCAGCGCCAACCCCGTGGAGCGCCTGTGCTACACGGGTCGCCGCGGCATGGGCGCACTGGAGTTCGAGCCAAGCCACAACGAATGGGAAGCCAGCAGCGAGGCCCTGCAGGTGGAGGACCTGGTGCGCGTGGCGAACAGCGTGCTGTACGAGCGCGCGGCCTTCCGCACGAACCACAAGAAGAAGGGTCGCGAAGAGGCCTTGATGGACATCCTGCAAGTGGGCACCTCGGCCGGCGGCGCGCGCGCCAAGGCGATCGTGGCCTTCAACGCCGATACCGGCGAGGTGCGCAGCGGACAGATCGACGGTCTGCCGGGCTTCACCTACTGCCTGATCAAGTTCGACGGGGTGACGAACGAAAAGCTCGGCGATCCCAAGGGCTACGGGCGCATCGAGTACGCCTACCACCTGATGGCGCGGGCCTGCGGCGTGGAGATGATGCCCTGTCGGCTGTTGGAGGAGCACGGCCGCGCGCACTTCCTCACCCAGCGCTTCGACCGCGTGCGCGACGCGGAAGGCGCGGTGCACAAGCTGCACATGGCCACGCTCTGCGGCATCGCGCACATGGACTACAACCAGCCACTGGTGCACAGCTACGAGCAGGCCTTCCAGGTGATGCGCGTGCTGGGCCTGCCCTACCCCGCCGCCGTGGAGCTCTTCCGCCGCATGTGCTTCAACGTGGTGGCCATGAACTGCGACGACCACACGAAGAACATCAGCTTCCTGATGGACCCGCAGGGCGAGTGGCACCTGGCCCCGGCCTACGACGTGACCTACGCCTACCACCCGGACAGCCTGTGGCTGCGGCAGCACCAAATGAGCGTGAACGGCAAGCGCACGGGCATCACCCACGAGGACCTGATGGCGGTGGCCAAGGCGATGAACATTAAGAAGGCCCCAGCGATCATCGACGAGGTGAAGGCCGGGGTGAAGCGGTGGAAGACCTTCGCGAAGAAGGCGGAGATGCCCGCGAAGCAGGTGGAAGCGATCGCGGGGCAGCACTTGACCCGGATCTAAGCCTTGAGCAGGCACAAGCTCGACCGGCACGACCTCTTGAACAAAGGCGGGGAGATCGATCGCGCTTGGCATGGGGCGATGACCTTCTGCGTCGGGCAGTGGCACCCCACCCATCTCCCCCATCCTCCGCTCATTCATTGTAACCGAACGATGTAGGCAAGGCGTCCTAGTTTCATGCCCATGAACACCTCACTCCGCCCCTACCTGACCGCGCTGCTGCTGGCACCGCTCTGCGCCGGTGCCCAGATCGATCCGGACATGAAAGCCCAGCTGGATGCCGCTGTGGAGGAACACTTCACGGCCGATGCGCCCGGTGGGGTGGTGCTGGTGGCCAGGGGCGAGATGATCCTGTACGAGCGCGCGTTGGGCCTGGCGGACATGGCGGCGAAGAAGCCCCTGAGCACCACGAGCATGTTGCGCATCGGTAGCGTGACGAAGCAGTTCACCGGTGTGGCGATCCTGCAACTGGCGGAACAGGGCAAGCTGAAGGTGACCGACGAGATCCAGCAATACGTGGACTTCCCGAAGAAGGAGCACCCGATCACCATCGAGCACTTGGTGTCACACACCTCGGGCATTCCCAACTTCACGGACCTGCCACTGTACAACGCTGCGGCGTATGCGAAGGACGCGACGATCCCGGAACTGATCGCACACTTCAAGGACCTGCCCTTGGAATTCGAGCCGGGTACCAAATGGAGCTACAGCAACAGCGGTTACATCCTGCTTACGGCCATTGTGGAGCGCGTGAGCGGCTTGTCGTGGACGGACTATGCGGAGAAACACCTGCTCGGACCAGCGGGCATGACGCAAAGCAGCGCTTCCATCAACAGCGCCTTCCTGCCCAACGAGCCCGGACCGGGCTACCAGCCCGAAGGCGATGGCTGGGCGCCGGCCCTTCCGGTAAGCCTGGCGTGGCCGCGTGGCGCAGGTGCGATCCGCAGCACGGTGGGCGACCTGTGGAAGTGGAACACGGCGGTACACAAGGGAACCTTGCTATCGGCAGCGATGCGCGAGAAAGCCTTCTCTGCTTATCAACTGGCTGATGGTTCATCCACGGACTACGGCTACGGCTGGATGTCCATGAACGTGCAAGGCAGCCCCACGCACGAGCACAGTGGCGGCATCAACGGATCCACCACCAACTCGGTCTACCTGCCCAAGGAGGAGATCTACGTGGCGGTGTTGGTGAACCGGGAATCCGGTGATGCTTCGACATTGGCACCGAAACTGGCGGCCATCGCATTGGGGAAACCGTACGGTGGTACCGAACATCCATTGTCGGCAGAGCACGCGCAGGAGTACACCGGTGTGTACGTGAACGAGAACGGTGTGGAACGCTACATAACGGCCGATGAGAAGGGTCTCCACGCGCAACGCCAGGGTGGCGGCCGATCCGATCTGCGGTACCTGGGCAACGACCGTTTCCTGTACACGCAGGACGTGATCAACTTGAGCTTTACGCGCATCGATGGCAAAGTGATCGGCGCCCTGTTCCAGTCGCGCAGTGGCGAAGAGGAACTGGTGCGAAGCGACAAGCCGCTGCCCGCACGCACAGCAATACCATTGAACAACGCCGAGTTGCAGCCATACGTGGGTGAATACGAACTGGCGCCGGGCTTCACGCTCACCTTTCGAGCGGATGGTGACCGCTTTTTCACGCGTGCGACCGGACAGCAAGAGTTCGAGGTGTTCGGCTCGGCGCCGCACGAGTTCTTCCTGACGGTAGTGGATGCGAGCATGACCTTCCACCCCGAAGCGGATGGCACGATACAACGGCTGACCTTCAGGCAAGGCGGTGAGATGGAGGGAAAACGCGTGAAGTGAGTTGCGGAATACCTTCACGGCGATGGAGCGTCCGGCACACCTCCCTGCTCAGGCTTTCTTCGAACGAACCCGACCAACGACGGACAAGCCGCTTGTAGTGATGATGAGCGCCTGCCTCGGCGGCGTTGGCTGCGGTGTGGACGGTAGCACCAACGGCGACCACACACCGCTTCGATCCTGGCTGGTGCGCCCCGAGGTGCGGCTGGTGAAGTTCTGCCCCGAGGACTTTTCCTTCGGCACGCCGCGCATGACACCCGACAGCCATGGCGGCAACGGCTTCGATGTGCTGGACGGCAAGGCCCGCTCGCTGGCGGAGGACGGCACCGACTGGACCAAGGGCATGGTGAAGGCCGCGTACGAGATGCGGGACCGGGCCCTGCGTGAGCGCGTGGACGTGGCGATCCTGATGGACATGAGCGGTGCCTGCGGCAGCACGGTGACCTACCTGGGCTCACGCTTCGCGGCGGACAAGGTGTACCAACAGGGTCCGGGTGTGGCGGCGGCGGCCTTGATCCGAGCGGGTATCCCGGTGATCTCGCAGCGCGACGACCGTTCGCTGCGGATGCTGCGCGACCTGCTCGACGGCACGCACACGGTCAACGACGAGCGCGACCACTGGGAGAAGGAGTGGTACCAGCGCTACTTCGCGCGGCCATGAGCAAACACAAGCTTGACCTCCACGATATCTTCAACAAGGGCGACCAGATCGACCGGGCCATGCGCGAGGCGATGGACTTCTGCATCGACCGCCGCATCGACATGCTGGAGATCGTCCCCGGCAAGGGCAGCGGGCAGCTGAAGAAGAAGGTCCTCCGCTTCCTGCAGCTACCGGAGGTGAAGAAGACCTACCACCGCATCGACAAGGACCGGGACAACTTCGGGCGGTTGTTCGTGCGGTTCAAGCACTGAGCATCACGGCCGCGTGGCGAACCAGAGGTGGTGCTTCGTGCCCTTGTTCCGGTGCGCGAACACCTTCTCCTCCTTCACCCGGAAACCGGCCAGCTCCAAGCGCCGTGTAAAGGGATCGTGCTGATCGGTGGACCACACGGCCAGCACACCGCCAGGGCGCAGGGCCTTGTAGGCCGCCTGCAACCCGCGATGCGAGTAGAGCCGGTTGTTCTTCGCCCGGGTGAGCCCTTCCGGACCGTTGTCGGTATCGAGCAGGATCGCATCGTAGCTCCCGTTCCCGGCGCGGATCAGTTCGAGGACATCCCCCTGGTGCACGATGGTGCGCGGGTCCTTCAGCGGGTTCCCCGAACGCTCGCCCATGGGTCCCTGGTTCCACGTGATCACCTCGGGCACCAGCTCGGCCACGATCACCTTGCCCTTGTCGCCCACGAGGCGCAGCACGGCCGCCAGCGTGAAGCCCATGCCGAGCCCACCGATCACCACGTGTGCTTCCTGCGGGGACCTCAGGCGCTTCAGCGCGAGCTCCGCCAGAGCATCCTCCGAGCCGTGCATGGCCGTGGACATCAGCTCGCCCCGGATGCCGACCACCTCGATGGCGTACTCGTCGCCGCGCTGGTAGAACAGCAGTTCGCCACCGTTGTCGGGGATCAGGGCCCGGTCGAGCAGCTTGTTGATGCGCATCTTCATGGCGTGGGCCGGTTGCACTGGAGTGGACAGGCAGGCGCGAAGGTCGCCAACCTGGCGATGTCCTGACGATCCGTCGCGCGGCCTGGAACGGCCCGGTATTGGGCAGCAGCGGACCCACCCATGCTCCCGACCACTTCGAAACTGCCCACATCGCGCGCCGAGCGCACACCCAACGGCCCCAAGGCCACGATCCGTGCGAAGGCCGGCGAACTGCCCAAGGCGGAGCGCAAGGTGACCTGGCGCACGGCATTCTGGCAGTACATCTGGCCCCGGCGCAAGCACATGCTCCTGGGCCTGCTGCTGATCGTGGTGAGCCGCGTGACAGGCATGGTGCTGCCGGGTAGCACCAAGTACCTGCTGGACGATGTGGTGGGACAGGGCGACCTGCAGATGCTGTGGGTGCTGCTGGGCGCTGTAGTGGGCGCACTGGTGGTGCAGAGCGTGACGAGCTATGCCCTCACCCAGCTTCTCAGCGTGGAAGCCCAATTGCTCATCAGTCAGCTCCGCACGCAGGTGCAGCGCAAGATCCTCTCGCTGCCCACGAGCTTCTTCGACAACACCAAGAGCGGCGCGCTCGTGAGCCGCATCATGAGCGATGTGGAGGGTGTACGCAACCTGGTGGGCACCGGCCTGGTGCAGTTGATCGGCGGCACGCTCACCGCGCTGATCTCGCTGGTATGGCTCATCTACATCAGTCCGTGGATGACCTTCTTCACACTGGTGCCGGTGGGCATCTTCGCCTTCGTGGCCATGAAGGCCTTCGGCAGGATCAGGCCCATCTTCCGCACCCGCGGCGTCATCAACGCGGAGGTGACCGGCCGCCTGACGGAATCGCTGAACGGCGTGCGGGTGATCAAGGGCTTCGGCGCGGAGGAGCAGGAGAACCGCACCTTCGAACAGGGCGTGCAGCGGCTGTTCGACAACGTGAAGACCAGCCTCACCGCCACCTCCTTCATCAGCAGCATGAGCACCCTGCTGCTCGGGCTGGCCAGCGCAGGCATCATGGGCATCGGCGCGTACCAGATGGTGGATGGTGAGCTTACCAGCGGCGAGTTCGTGCAGTTCACGGTGCTGCTGGGCTTCATGATCGCGCCGATCGTGCAGATGAGCAACATCGGCAGCCAGCTTACCGAAGCCTTCGCCGGACTGGACCGCACCGAGGAGATCATGAACATGCAGCCCGAGGACATCGCGGAGGAACGGCCCATCGTCTTGGATGACGTGAAGGGTGACATCGCCTTCCGAGACGTGCGCTTCGCCTACGAGGAGGGCAAGGAAGTGCTGCACGGCATCGACTTCACCGCCACGAAGGGCTCCGTGATCGCGCTGGTGGGCACGAGCGGCAGCGGCAAGAGCACCATCGCCGGGCTGGTGGCCACCTACCTCAACCCCACATCCGGCACCGTCACCATCGATGGCCATGATCTGAGCAAGGTGCGCCTGAGCAGCTATCGCAGGCACCTCGGCGTGGTGCTGCAGGACGACTTCCTGTTCGAGGGCACGATCCGGGAGAACATCCTCTTCCCCCGCCCGGACGCCACCGAGGAGCAGCTGATGAAGGCCGTGAAGGGCGCGTACGTCAACGAGTTCACCGACCGCATGGAACTCGGGCTGGACACGGTGATCGGTGAGCGCGGCGTGAAGCTGAGCGGTGGTCAGCGGCAGCGCGTGGCCATCGCCCGGGCCATGCTGGCCGACCCCAAGATCCTGATCCTGGACGAGGCCACCAGCAACCTCGACACCGAGAGCGAAGCGCTGATCCAGAAGAGCCTGAACGCGTTGGTGAAGGACCGCACCACCTTCGTGATCGCGCACCGACTCAGCACGATCCGGCAGGCGACGGAGATCCTGGTGATCGAGCAGGGGCGCATCGCCGAGCGCGGCACGCACGCGGAGCTCATCGCGAAAGAGGGCCGCTACTACGAGCTGTACACCTATCAGGCGCGCATCTGAGCGCGGTGGTCGGCGAGGATGCGGGCGTGATCGAAGCCCATGGGAACCTCCTCCTCCGGCTCCAGCCAGCGGTGCGCGCGGGCCTCGGGGGTCACGGTGGGGGTGCCGCTCACGATCTCGGCACGGTAGGCAATGCTGACGAAGGACCCGCGCGGATCGCGTCCGGGTTCCGAGTAGATGCCGATGAGGCCGGTGAGCTTCACCTCGAGGCCCAGTTCTTCGCGCACTTCGCGGATGCAGGCCTGTTCCACGGTCTCACCGGGATCGACCAAGCCGCCGGGGAGGACCCAGGCGTCGCGGAAGGGATCGGTCCCGCGTTCCATCAGCAGCACACGGCCGTTCCCATCGGAAATGACCGCATCCACGGTGAGGACCACGCGGTCCGGATGGTGGACCATGCTCAGGCTGCCATCTGGCCCTGCTGTTCCTCGGCCACCCGCTTGATGCCGACCAGCACCTCCACCCATTCACGACCGGCCTCACGGGCTCTGCGCACATCCTGGGGCAAGCCGGCAAAATCACCATGCCACAGCTCGAGCCGGGTCCGACCATCACGCTCCGGCTCGAGCAGGATGTCCACCGTGGTGTAGCTGGCCGGCTCGTCCGGAAGGTCACCGTCCATGAGGAAACAAGTGTACCGGAGGCGGCGATCGGCCTGAGCGGCCATCACCGTGCCTTTCGCCCGGACCCGTTCCTGACCATCCACCTTGTCCACCCAGACCACCGGCGAGCCGGGCTTCCATGAACTGCGGGCCTGGGAACCCTCCAAATAGAGTTTGGTCAACTGCGGCTCGGTCAACACATGCCAGATGGCGCGCGGCGAAGCGTCCACCAACAAGGTCCTTTGGATGATGGTCTCTCGTTCCATGGTGCTCGAAGAACGCATGATCCGTGCCGATTGTGCGACGGGTACACCCTGTCGCCCGACCATGATCGGAAAGCCGATCGGGAGAAGTGTTACACACAGCTGACGATCGGCGCTCGGGGGGCCGAACCACGGATGATCGCGGTCCTTCCTTCCCTTGGTGGCCGAGGTGGAAAGGCCGGACGGCCCCGACCGGGGCATGACGGGCACCACGCGGGAGAATTGCCAGATCGTCAGACAACGACCCCACATCCTGCCAGATCAACACTCATCAGCGACCACCTACCGAACAGCCGGCCTTTCAACCGTTCGTAAGGGCGGGGTCAGATCCCGGCACGATTCTTCGTACCCTCGCAGCAACAGAACTCCGAGGCCATGCCCCGCAAGAAGACCCTGATCCTGACCCAGCCCGTCCCCGACGGGAAGACCATCAAAGTGCGCCTCGACGGAAGGACCATTGTGCACCTGAAGAGCATGAAGACCTTTGAGTTCTGGCGCAAGAAGTATCCCAAGGCCGAGGTGATCGGCTAAGGCCATGCGACCCGCGTTGCGCTGGTCTGGCCCGGTGGCCGCCCTGTCGATCACCTGGATGGCCTGCGGGCAGGCCCCCACCCGGCCAACGGAAGCCGCCACGGTGATGAGGTCCAACCCCTATTACAGCGAGACGGATACGGCACGCTTGGAGCTCCCGGACAGTGTGTGGCGTGAGGTCCTGGAGCCCGACGTGTATCACATCGCCCGGGAGAAGGGAACGGAACGCGCGTTCACAGGAGCGTATTGGGACCACGAAGGCCATGGGCGCTACCGGTGCGCCGCGTGCGGGAACGCGTTGTTCCTGGCGGACAGCAAGTTCGCGAGCGGGTGCGGCTGGCCCAGCTTCTTCCGACCGGAGCGGGAGGGCAGCGTGCTGTATGCCGATGACAGGAGCCACGGCATGGTCCGCACGGAGGTGCTCTGTGGCCGGTGCGGAGGGCATTTGGGCCATGTGTTCGACGACGGACCACCACCGACCGGGAAGCGGTTCTGTATGAATTCGGCCGTCCTGCGGTTCGAACCTGGACCCGCTGCGCCAGAGCCCGAACATTGAGTTCCCTCCCCCGGGACGGTGATGTTCGGGGCGGACCGTGATGGTCGGTTGACCGTCCGATCGCTTAAACTTGTCCTTCCGCCACCCTGAAGCTGCGTTCGCGCAGAGGCGGCACAACCACCAACCATCCATCCCGAACGACCATGAAGAAAACCCTACTCGCATTGCTGCTCGGATCGGCCGGCCTTGGCGCACAAGGCCAGGTGATCCTGAACGTGTTGGAACCCGCCAACATCGCCGGAAGCTACTCGTTCACCTGGGCCGACCCCGGTGGAGGCTGGGGCAGCCCGGACCTGAACGACCCGCTGAACGCGGTGACCGATACCCTGGCGCTGGCCACGGACGGCACGGTGGCCGACAGCCTGTGCTGCAACCCGCTTACGAACGGACAGGACGTGGCCGGCAAGATCGCCGTGATCTACCGCGGAGATTGCGAGTTCGGCGAAAAGGCCCTGAACGCACAGAACGCAGGGGCCATCGCTGTGTTCATCATCAACCGCGTGGCCGGAGCGCCAGTGGCGATGGGTGCCGGTGCGCAGGGCGCGAACGTCACCATCCCCGTGGCCATGATCACCCTGGAGGACGGGATCGAGGTCGAAGATGAGCTCGAGGCCGGCACTCCGGTGGTCGCTTTCCTGGGCTCCATCAACAACTTCTTCCAGTACAACCTGAGCGCCTACCGCCCCGATGTGTTGGTGGCGCCGGCCAGCGGGCAACCCGCGTTGGTGTCCCAGAACGCCAGTGAGTTCAGCGTCGAGCTGGGCCTGTGGATCCACAACTACGGCACGGCCGATCAACCCGATGCGAGCCTGAACGCCAAGGTGGAGCAGAACGGCACCGTGCTCTACGACCAGACCTCGACCGGTACCGCGATCAACGCCGGTGACAGCCTCTTCGTGACCCTGCCTCCCTTCTCCCAGGCGACGTATACCGATGACCTGTACACGGTGAGCTACAGCATCTCTTCCGGCTCTTTCCCGGATGAGTTCCTGGCCGACAACGCGTTCAGCTTCACGTTCCGTGTGGACTCGGTGCTGAGCTACGCCCCCATCGACCCCATGACCGGAAAGCCCACGCCCAATGCCCATTACCGTCCCGGGGATGACCTGGACGGTTTCCAATCGTGCATCCATTTCCAGAACCCCAACGCGAGCCGCATGGCCGCCACGGGCATCTACACCAGCGCCACGACCGCGGCCGGAACCACCTTGGACGGCGAGTTCATCGGGGTGCGTGCCTACGAATGGGCCGACACCTTCACCGGCCTCAGCGATCCGAACTTCCCCGCGCAGACCGCATACACCCTGGTGGAGGAAGCCACGGGCGAATACTACTACCAGTCCGACCTCCAGAGCGAGGTGATCTTCGTGCCCTTCCAGGACCCGCTGGTGCTGTTGGACAACACCCGCTACCTGTTCTGTGTGTACACCCTTACGGACGGCATCTTCGTGGGCTACGACGCGACGCTGGACTATGACGAGCACACCACGCTGTATGATCAGCCGGTCTCCCTGGTCGAGGACGGCGGTACCTGGTTCAACGTCGGCTTCGGTACGGATGTCACCAGCGCCCTCGGCGTGGAGATGATCCCGGCCGGTAACATCGGCATCAACGAACTGAACACGGTGGACGTGACGCCGTACCCCAACCCGACCACGGACATGATCCGTGTGCCGCTCGCCGGCCTTAGCGGTGCCGCCGATCTGCGCATCCTGGATCGGACGGGCAAGCTGGTGGCCGAGCGCCGCGTGAGCATCGCCAACGAAGTGCTGGTGCTCGATGTGGCCGATCTCGCGAACGGCACCTATCAATTCGCCCTCAACTTCCAGGACGGCGGTCGCACCACCTTCCGTGTGGCGGTGACCAAGTGATCATCCGCAGTGCCAGAAAGAAGCGCGGGCCGAGGCCCGCGCTTCTTTTTTTGCCATCATGGCCGGCCCAAGGGAACCTTTCGCACGGACCCTCGTCTATCGCCCAGCCGACCCGCCCATGACCCACCGCCTCCTGGCCCTGCTCATTGCCCTGGGGGCTGCGTTCATCCTGGCGCCGGACCTGAACGCGATCGACACGCAGGTCCCGGCCCCGCCCAAGGCGCGCACGCTCCGCGACGCTGACCTCGAGCTGCACGGGCTCAGGCGTGGCCGAAGGCTCAGGTCAGGCGGGACCAGCCCCCTGGCGCACGACAGCCACTACTTCTTCGGCCCCTCCGCGATCCCCCTGGAGGGTGGACAGGGCTATTACCAGAACGTGAGCATCCTGATGCATTCGGCCTATTTCGCTCCGGTGACGGGGCTTCAGATCGGCGCCGGGCTTCAAGTAGGTTCATTGATCACAAGCCTCGCCACACGATCCGGTGGCCCCATCGTGCACCTGCGTGTGGGGGGAAGCGGTCGCATCGGGCAGGGGGCCATGCATCTGGGCGGGTTCGCCATGGGGGCCCGTGTGACGGCCTCGCCCCCGTTCAACGACCGGGAGCCGCTGTCAATGACGGTGGGCATCGCGGCCATGCAGGCCACGTTCGGTGGTGAACTGCTCAACGTGACCTTGACCGGAGGATGGGGGTACGAGAACGGTGAGCTCACCGATTCCCCGGTCATCGGGCTCAGCGGGCTTTGGCATATCACCGACCTCATCTGCTTCGTCACGGAGAACTGGCAATTCCCCTTCGGCCGCTCGGACTACCGTGTCTTCAGCTACGGTGCTCGCTTCACCCACCGTAAAATGGCCTTCGATGCCGGCTTCGCCGTGAACAAGGACTTCGCCGAGTTCTTCGTCCTGGGCGTTCCCCTCATCGGGTTCGCCCTGCGCTTCTAAGCTGAGATCGAGCGCTTAGCTTTCGGCTCCGAACCGAACGCCCATGCCCAGCTTCGACATCGTCAGCAAGATCGACGTCCAGACCCTGGACAATGCCGTGAACACCGCGAAACGCGAGGTGGAGACGCGCTACGATCTGCGCGGAAGCAACAGCAGCATCGAACTGGACAAGAAGGCGCTCACGATCAAACTGAGCACGGAGGATACCATGAAGCTCGACGCGATCGAGAAGATCGTCCTGGAGCGCAGCACCAAGCAACGCATCGATGTGAAGGCCTTCGACCTGAGCGGCGCGCCCCAACCCAGCGGCAAGCTCGTGTTGAAGACGATCAAGGTGCAACAGGGCATCGAGCGCGAAAAGGCCAAGCGGATCCTGAAGGCCATCAAGGACAGCGGACTGAAGGTGCAACCCCAGATCATGGACGACATGATCCGGGTGACGGGCAAGAAGATCGACGACCTGCAGGCCGTGATCTCCCTGTGCAAAGGGGAGGATTTCGAGGTGCCTCTGCAGTTCGAGAACATGAAGTCCTGATCCCATGCACGCCATCACCCTTCGGTTCCTCGCCGAACCTGCGGACGTGAACTACGGCGGCATGGTGCATGGCGGTGCGGTGATGCGGTGGATCGATCAGGCCGGGTACACCTGCGCCGTGAACTGGAGCGGACGGTATTGTGTCACGGTCTACGTGGGCGGCATCAGGTTCCATCACCCGATCCGCATCGGCCATCTCGTGGAGGCCGAGGCCCGCCTCATCCACACCGGGACCACGAGCATGCACATCGCGGTGGACATCCACGCCCGGGACCCACGGAACAACAAGCGCGAAAAGACCACGCATTGCATCATCGTGTTCGTGGCCATGGATGATGAGCGGAAGCCCGTGGCCGTTCCCCGATGGTCGCCCGGCACGGACGAGGAGAAGGCCCTGAGCACCTACGCGGTCCGGTTGATGGGGATGAGGGAGGAGATCGAGGACGCGATGCGGCCTCACCTTACGGGCGGAGGCCTGCAGGACAGCAGCGCCACCGGCTAGGGCGGCTCCCTGGTCCGGCAGGGGCGAGGATGGAACGAGGAAGCGCGCCTTACGGGGCGCGCTTCGTTCGTTCTCCCGATGCCGGCTTACGGGCCGGGCCGGGGTCTTCAGGCGCCCAAGCGGGCAAGGACCCCGATCATCGGGTATGCGTGTTCGGCCTTACGGGGCCGGTTGTTCCAAAGGCCTTACGGGGCCTCGGTCGTGTAACGCAATGGGCGTGCCAGATGTTTCGGTGGACCGGGTAAAAATCAGAAAGCCCCCGTCCTCACCAGGACCTGGGGCCTTCATCAATTGATCGGCAAGCCTAGAAGACGGACCGTCCCTGAAGGAAGAGCACGAAGATGAAGGTCATCAGGAAGTGATGGACCAGAAGAAGCACGGAGGCGAACGCGAGCACGGTCTTTCCACTGCGTTTCAGCTCTGGAAAGAGCTTTTTGTTGTTCAGGGCGATGATCGGCAGCGGAACGGTCGCGAGCAGGAAGGTCACCGCCAGGGCCTTGAAGACGAACACGTTGTCCAGTACGCCGAAGAACAGGTGGGCGTAGTAGAACACGAAGCCCAGGGAGGACAACAACGCTAGCCGGACGAACATTTTGGCCTCGTAGACCATCTTGGCTTTTGTTTCCATGGGATAGACGCACGGCTCATACGAGGTTGCGTCCCGCAGGGTTCCGAATTATCAACAACGGCGCGGCTCTCCCGCAGGCAACCTACCGACCGATCGCGCGTACCGAGAGCCGCAACAGGCCGGCCGCTCCGGATACCACGCCCGCCAATGCGAGCGGCCATGGATACCATGCCGGAACGAACCCGTTCAGGAACGCGTTCACCGCCGCCGTTCCGAACAGAGGCTCACCGGCCGCGGACAACCAGCGGATCGGCTCAACCGTGAAGGAGGCCAGGAACAGGAAGGCCGAGGAGAGCAGCAGTACCCACGCGATGAGGTCAGGGGCGAGCCGTCCCGCAGCGTTCGCCCCATGAAGGATGATCAGCGCGAGGAGCACCAGCCCCACCGAGATCAGGAGCGGCACCCACACGGGTCCGACCCACGGCGTTGGAACGAGGAACAGAAGGTCCCACTCCAGGAGGGAGGCGGGCCAGTCGAGGAGGAGCTTCAGGAACACGTAGTAGAAGATGTCCCAGATGCCGAAGCAGTAGGCGAACCAGGCGAACCGTTGCAAGCCCGACCTGGAGACCATGGCACCGGGGGCGAACAACATCACCAGGGTCGCGACCTCCCGGCAGCTCTCGGTGGTGGCGATCCCGGGATCGATCGATCCAAGGGGAAAGGAGAAGCCGCCCGGGTAGTACAGGGCACGCAGGTACACCACCACCGCGCTCTCAAGGAGGGCCATGGCGATCGCGTACACGGTCATCCAAGACAGCAATGCGTACCAGTTTCGCTCCGGGCCGTTCATGTCGCGATGTCGGCGATGAGGCCGCGATGATCGGAACCAGGGATCACGAAGGTGCCGCAGCGCAGCACCGACGTACCCGGGGACACGAGCACGTGGTCGATCGGGATGAGGGCGAGGCCGAGCACCGAGGGGAAGGTGGGCGCCACGGGCTGCGTACCTAAGCGCAGTCCACTTGCCGCGCATAAGCCCCACATGGCCCGGTCCCAGCTCACCGTATTGAGGTCGCCCACCACGATCGTGCGCTCCCCGCGCGCCCGCACCAGCCCCGCGAGCTGTCGCAGCTGCCGGTTGCGCACGCGATGTTCCGACAGGCTTCCAGGTGAAGTGGCATGCACGCTGATGATGCGCAGCGGCCCTTCCGCCCTTCGGAGCACGGCCTCGATCACGGGCACGCCACAGAGCTCATGCACGGTCATCCGTTCCGCGGGGAGCCGACTGAACAGCGCGATGCCGTAGCAATGCTCACCGGGCACCACCTCGAAATGCGGATAGGTGTCCACGAGCGCCTTCACGAGCACGGCGCCCCAGGTGGGGCTGACCTCCTGGAACGAGAGCACATCGGCGTTGCTGGCCAGGGCCATGCGCACCACCTCGTCGTGCCGGCGGTTCGGCTGCAGCAGGTTGAACTGGGCGATCCGCAGGTCGGCCGAGGCGGCGCTCACCTGCAGTTCGGCCACGGGCGCATCCACCTGCAACAGCACCATGCAGGCCGAGAAAGCGGCCGCGCCGAACGTCCATGGCCTTCGCCGCCACAGGGACCACCCGGCGAGGGCTGCGAACAGCAGGGCCCATTGCATCAGGAAGGCGCGGGCCAGCATGGGCAGGAAGGCATCGGGGGCGAAGGCGAGGGCGCAGGCCACCGCGAGCATGGCGGCGGCGAGCCGCACCTCGCGGTCCCGTGCAAGCATGGGGAGGCTCATGGGTGGACGGTATTGGGGGCCTCGAGACGCTTGATCAAAGTGAGCACACGCCAGAGCGGCAGAGCACCCAGCACGCCGAAGGAGGCGTCCACGCAACGCCAGAAGAAGGGGATCCCGCGCACCGGTGCCCATAGGAAGGCCAGTGGCAGCACGAGCAGGCAGCACCACAGGCCCCACTCGATGACCCAGCTGTTGCGTACGGGATCGCGCAGCGGTCCGATGAACGCGATGCCGATCACCACATGCGCGAAGGCCAGCCAGTCCGTTCCGTAGAACAGGAAGGCGTGCTTCGCGCCCACCGCGGCCACGGCATCCGCGCTGCGGTGCGCCCAGGCGTGCCAGGGGCCCGGCCAGTTTCGGGTAAGCTCCGCGAGCCAGGCGGTGCCCCACTCCAGCGGCACGGCGCTGAGGCCGCTCACCCAAAGTGCGCCGATGAAGAACAGGATCCAGAGGCGGATCTCGCGGCGGGTGCGGTGGGGATCCATGCCTCAAGGGTTCACACCGATACCATCCACCGATCCCTGTGAGATCAACTCCTCATAGGTCCATTGATCGGCCAACGTCCAGCTGCGCCAGTCCTGTGCGTTGTACCGCTTCATGAATCGGTCGCGCTTGCGGTCCAACGCCGCCCTGAACTGCTCCGCATCCAGATGTTCCACCCAGCGCACACGGTTCTCCCGGTGCTTGGCCATCTGGGCCTCCACCTTCGGCAGGTCGTCATAGAGCAGGGGCAGCACCTTGTCGCTCATGGCGAGGTAGTTGTCCACGTCGATCTCGCCCTGGTTCCAGTGGGCCAGGTTGAAGCGCACGATCACGCCGTCCCAGTTCACCGTGGTGAGGCCCACCAACGCCACGAAGGCCGCCCAGCCGTTCACGCGCAGCAGGTGGATCAGCGTGCGGCGCTCGCGCACCTTCAGGTGAAGTGTGACAAGGCCCACCAGCACGAGCGCCAGGAACACGATGACCCCGATGCGCTTGTAGGCCAGCCCGTGGAAGTGGATGTAATGGAAGTTCCGCAGGAAGACCGAGATGCCCAGGATGAAGTTCTGCGCGATCCAGGTGGTGGCCAGCAGGCGCAGCGGCCGTGCCTCCGGATGGAAATTCAGGTTGCCGCGGAAGAGGTACAGCAGGATGGCGATGCTGAGCAGGATGCTGAGGATGAGCAGCCAGGTGCCCTCGTGCACGAACTGCTTCAGGCTGAAGCCCTCCTCCACGGTGAACCCGATCCACACCCAGGAGATGTCGATGAGGTTCACCACCAGCAGCAACGCGTTCACGAGCACGAGCAACAGGACGCCCATGCGTCGCTCACGGTCCAGCGCACCCATGGACAGCGGCGGCAGCCAGTGCGGACGCTTGCGGCGTTCGCGCACCAGCGACCCGTTCAGCGGCCACTCCGGACCGGCGAACAGATGCGGGGCGAACCGATGCAGGAGGGCGGCGCTTATCAGCGAACCGAGGCCCAGGAAGAACACGTGCGCTGTGAAGAGCTCCGCAAGGAAGTCGCCGAGGAGGTCGAACAGGCCGTCCAGGAAACCGGCGGTCATCGCCTCGAAGCGCGGGTTGGCGGCACGGTAGATGAGGAAGTAGACCGCACCCACGAGCACCGGTATGAAGGCGAGCCGTGTCCAGCGCCAGCCGGAGCGTGTCGCGGGCACCTGCTTGAGCCCGTCGTTCACCAGGCCGGCCACGCCCAGCGGCGCGAAGACCCCGTTGAGGAAGGCCCCGACCAGCGCCACCGGCAGGTTCCGCTGTCGCGGCTCGAGCAGGAGCACCGCGCTCACCGCCAGGCAGGCCAGCGTGCCCACCGCGGCCACGACGCTCCCGTGCACCACCAGCATGGCGGCGCTCATCAGCAGACCACCAAGGGCCCAGCGCGCTGCCACGGACGCGGCGCGCCGAAGCGCCAGCGAAACACCCATGGCCGTCAGGGCGAAGAGCGACAGGTTCAGCCCGATCTCCTGTTCCCAGAACAGGCGGTCGAACAGGACGGCGAGGAGCAGCACCGCCAGCGCGGTGCGGATGTCGGCGGAGCGGTGGGTGCGTTCGGTCATTGGCGGAGGTCCTTGTTCAGCAGTTGGTCGATGGCGTCCAGGTGTGCGCGGAACGCCTTCGCGCCGGCGGGGCTGGCCCTGTAGCTGGTGTTCGGCCGCTTGCCCACGAAGCGCTTCCGCACCTGCACGTACTTCACGCCCTCCAGCGCGGCCAGATGGCTCGCGAGGTTGCCGTCGGTCACGTTCAGCAGGTCCTTCAGCACGGCATGGTCCACCCAGTCGTTCACCACGAGCACCGCCATGATGCCGAGACGAACGCGGCTCTCGAACGCTTTATTGAGCCCGTCGATCATGGGGCGTCGTTGCCAGCGGATTCGTGCCGGTACCACATGAGCCCGCCATACAGGATGTGGAGCACCCCGAAGCCGAGCGCCCAGAACAGCAGGCCGGCGCCCACCCACGCGGTGCCGAGCAGCCCCAGCACCACCTCGCTGAGGCCAAGCCAGCGGATCTCGTCGAGCGTGTACTTCGAGGCGTTCAGCAGGGCCAGGCCGTAGAATACGAGCGTGGCCGGGGCCACCAGCGCCACGTTGCCGTGCCACAGCATGGCCAGGCAGAAGAGCCCGCCGGTGATCAAGGGGATGGCGAGGTTCCACACGAGGCGCCGGGCCGAGGCGTCCCACAGCCCCTGCCCCACCCGCTTGGCGCGGCGCCAGGTGAACCATGCGGCTCCCGAGAGAGCGAGAACCAGCACCAGGGCCGCCAGCAGCACCAGGTCCCATACGGCGCCCATGGAGGATCCGTGCAAGTAGTGATCAAGCCCCGCCTCCTCCGACCGGAGACCTGCACCGCCAGTGGAGAGCATCAGGTCCTCGTAGCGCTCGCGCGCCACCAGCGCACCGGCGAGCGCCACCGCCCCGGCGAATACGCCGCTGAGGCCGCTCAACGAAAGGAACCGCGTGCTCCGCTCCATCAACCCGCGGATGTGGGCCAGGTCATGGTGGTGTTCGTTCCGGGTCATTTTCAAAGTACTTTGCGGTTCAAAGTAAAGAACGCCGGAACGATCGTGCAAGTATGCGGGGCGGAAAAAGATCAGTGCACCATCCAGAGCGCCAGGATGGCGCCGACGACCACCGCAGCGAAGCGCTGCAGGTTGAACCGGTGTTCGGGCGTGGTCTCGAAGATGATGGTCGTGCCGATATGAAGGAGCATGCCGATGGCCACGGCCAGTGCGCGATGAAGGAACGCCTCACCCAGGCTGCCGCCGCCGAGGGCGCCCACGAGGATCCCCGCCGGTGCGGCCAGGGCGAACACCGCGATCATGGTCCAGCTGCGCAGCACAGGCACCTGGGAACGTTGAAGCACGGTGGCCAGGGCGATGGCCATGGGCAGCTTATGGAGCAGGACCCCGAGCAGGAAGGGCAGGTCGGAGTGCACGCGCGCGTCCGCGAACGGCATGCCCTCGGTGAAGGAATGAAGACAGAGGCTGAGCAGGGTGAGCACCGGCAGCGCCCTTCCGGGAGAGGTGTGCATGTGGCCGTGCTCGATCCCATGACTGAAGAACTCGAGCACCACCTGCAACATGAATCCGCCAAGGAGCCAGGGTCCGATGCCTTCACCGGCCGCTTCATAGAGCTCGGGCATCATGTGGGTGAGCGCGACGCTCAGCAGGAACGAGCCGCTGAAGGCGAGGAGCAGGCGAAGCGCGTTCGCACCCGGCCTGCTGAACTGCACCAGCGCACCAGCGGCCAGCGGCAGCAGCAGGAAGAGGGCGATGGTGGCGTTGAGCGTCATGCCATCGGTCGTTGCGCCCAGATCACCAGGCGTTCGGAGCGCTGCGGATCGAACGGTGCAGGCTCGGGGCCATCCGTAAGGTCGAGCACCACGAAGCCGGCCTCATGGACCAGCTGCACGAGACGGTCGGGGTCCAGGGCCGACACGCGTTCCTCGAAGTGATGGCGGCCACTTTCATCCTCGGCCATGATGCGCTTGACGACCATGCCCCCTTCGGTGGACCGGGCGATGGTGAAGCGGACCCCACCGGCCAGGACACACTCCATGGGCACCAGTTCCTTGAGCACGCGGACGCTGTTCATGAAGTCAAGCACGAAACGGCCACCCGGCCGGGTGGCCGAGAACGCTGCGGCAAGCGCCTTCCGATCGTCGTCCTCGTCCTCGAAATAGCCCAGGCTGGTGAACAGGCACACGACCAGGTCGAACGCGGCCGTGGCAAAGGGCACCCGGATGTCGTGCACCGCGAACTGGGCGGAAGGCACCTCGCTCCGGGCCTCGGCGATGCTCTCCTTCGAGAGGTCGATTCCGGTCACACGGCATCCCGCCTCGGCGAACCATCGGGCGTGCCGGCCACGCCCGCACGCCATGTCCAACACGGTCGCTCCCGGCCCGACCTCACTGCGCCGCAGGATGGCGCGCACCCAGGCCTCCGCATCGTCCTCATCGCGATGGCCATAGAGGAGCTTGTAGTAGGGTGTGCCGAACCAGGTGCGGTACCAGGCCATTCGATGATCGGGGCCCGAAAGTACACCACGACCGCCCACCCGCCCGACCGTACCTTCGCCGCATGAAGTTCCGGACCGGCGCCCTGCTCGCCACCTTGGTGCTGGTGACCGGTTGCAGGAAGGAGGACGACCTGGGCAGCGAGGAGGTCAGCACGATGGTGGACCATGCCTATACCGAGAACCTCATCACCCCGCTCTTCCCCCTCGCCCAAGCCATGGGCATCGGTCCGGGGCGCTGGTCACCGGACAGTGCCTTGTTCTGCCTGGGGTTGGACAGCCTGGAGGGGGACACCACCGCGTTCCCGGCGAACGGCCCGGTGACGCTCCACCTGCGCTTCAGCGACGGAGGATGCACGGACGCCGCAGGGCGCGGTCGGTCGGGCCCGTTCGTCCTGCGGTACGACAGCCTGGAAAGCGATGGCCGGGCCCGCCTCATCGCCTTCAGCACACCCGGGCTGCAGTGCGCCGGGTTTGAACTTCAATGCGGCGCCTCGGTGAACTCCTTGGGCGACGGCCGGGTGCGTGTGCAGGTGGACAGCAGCGCCATCTGGCGTCAGGGGGCCTGGAGCCGGCGCTACCGGGGACATCTGGACCACGAGCTGATCTCGGGCAGCATCGATGCCGTGGCGAACGATGATGTCTATGCGGTGGCCGTGGACGTGATCGGCCAGGACCGCTACGGCACCGCCTACACGGCCACGACGAACACCGCCCTGGAGGTCACCACCGGCTGCCGTTGGGTCAGAGGCGGCGTGCTGGCCTTCGTCCAGAGCGATGAGCGGGACCGGACACTGGACCACGGCAGCGGCTGCGATGCCCGCGCCGACCTGATCGTGTCGGACACGCGGTTCGGGTTGATAATCCCGTGAATAACTCATCGGGTCCGCGGAGACGCTCCGGGGTCGATGGGCCTTGCTTTGGGGGCGCGCTGCGCGTGATGCACGGCGCCTCATGGCTCGGGGGACGCCCCTCCGGGATCGAACCAGCACGCGAAGCACCATGGAACCGCTGATCTACGAAGGCACGGCCAAGACCCCCTCGATCCTTTTCGATGCCGAGCAGGGCCGATTGGAGCTGAAGGGGCGGTCGATCCCCGAGAACTCGATCGACTTCTACAAGCCCCTGATCGCCTGGGTGGACAAGTACGCCCGTGCGCCGCGCCCCTCCACGGTGGTGCATGTGCAGTTGGAGTACTTCAACACCAGCAGCAGCAAGTGCATCCTGGACCTGTTCAAGAAGCTGGAGGCGGTGCGCACCCAGGGGAACGAGCTCGCGGTGCATTGGCACTATGAGGAGGATGATGAGGACATGCTGGAGGCCGGCGAGGATTACCAGGCCATCATCAACATCCCCTTCCGCATGATCCTCGTGAAGGATCAGGAAGGCTCCTAGACGCCAGCGGAGCGGCTTGACAACCGCTGAACGAGCCAGGGGAACACCTCCGTCCGGAGCGCGATCGCGAACGCGAGGGACATGAGCCACAGCACGGCCATGTTGGCCCAGAAGGTCGGGATCCGGACGGTGCCCAGCCATTTTGCGGGTGCGTAGAAGTGGGCTCCGAAGAAGCCCATGCCCCGGGCCTCCAGGTAAATGGGGTCGCTCTTGCGGACCAGGGTCCCCCGGTCCACGGCGATGACGTTCACATCGTTCTTGTTGGTGACGAACTCGGCCAGGCTCTCATTGCGGTGGGCGTCCAGCAGGGCGAAGTAGCGCTCCCGGGCCTCGGGGTCCGCAGTGAGCTCGGCGATGAGCTGCTCCTTGGACCGCTCGGCCTCCTTGTACATGCGACGGTAGTGGATGGTGAGGTCGTTCAGCAGCCCGTCCACGGCGTTGAGGGCCGCTTCATCCACTCGCCCGTCCGCCCCCATCGCAAGCTCAGGCACCACCAGTCCGCCGACCCGTGCGGCCTCTGCCCGCAGTTCGTTGAGGAGAAGGTCCAGATCGCGCTGGCGCTGTCCGACCTTCGCCGCATCGGTCCCCGTGCCGCGCAGGTTGGACACACGGTGCTGCAGCTCCCGCACCCACAGGTCCTTCTTCCAATTGGCGGTCTTCATGCGCTGGTCCAGCGCATAGAACTGACGTTCGTAGGCATTGTCGACGTACTGCGTGACCGCGAGCCCCTCGTACGCCCAGCGGCTGGCCATCACGTTGCCGATCCACGGAACGCCCTGTTGCGAAGAGAACCAGGGGTGGAGCTTGTCGAAGCGCACGATGATGCCCGAGAAGAGCAGCTGCGGAATGATCAGCACGGGGATCACGATGTAGATGACCTTCGCGCTGTTGAAGCTCGCGCTCACATTGAGGCCGAGCACGTTCGCGAAGCAGCTGGTGCTGAACAGGAGCGCCCAGTGGACGAAGGCCATGTCCTGGATCCCCAGCACGCGATCGCCGACCACCACGAAGAGCAGCGATTGGATCGCGGAGATGAGGAACAGGATGGCGATCTTGCTCAGCAGGTAGCTGTTGCGGTTCAAGGCCAGGAACTTCTCGCGCTGCAGGATCTTCCGGTCGCGGATGATCTCCTCGGCGGCCACGGTGAGGCCCAGGAAGAGCGATACGATGACGGCGATGAAGAGGTATTGCGGGATGTTGTCGTTGGCGCGGTAGATGTAAGCGGTGCCCTCCTCCCCCGCCCCGTGATAGCGCAGGAAGAAGGCCATGACGAAGGCGAGCACCGGGGCCTCCAGCAGATTGATGAGGACGTACTGGCGGTTGGCCAGCTTCGCAAGGATGTCCCGGGTGAAGAACACCTTGAGCTGCACAAGCCAGCCGGGTGCCTTGAAGGTGCTCCTGGGTACACTACGCACGTCGGGTACCTGCGCCATACGCCCCTCCATCTGCGCCCTGAAGACCTCGTTCCAGGCCTCGGGGCTGATCCGGCGTTGGTCGGTCTCCATGCCGTACTCGTCCACCAGCTTCGCCTCCAGGATGTTGAAGATCTGCTCGGGGTTCACATTGCCACAGGCCCTGCACTGGCCCACATCGCTGTTCACCTGCCCGGTGACGCGCTTGAAGTACACCACCGACTCCACCGGGTCACCATAGTAAACGGGATACCCCTCCTGATCGATGAGCAGGAGCCGGTCGAAGAGCTTGAAGATGTCCGAGCTGGGCTGGTGGATCACCACGAACACGATACGCCCGCGGAGCGCCAGTTCCTTGAGCAGGTCCATGATGTTCTCCGAATCGCGGGAGCTGAGGCCGCTCGTGGGCTCATCCACGAAAAGGACACTGGGTTCGCGGATCAGCTCAAGGGCGATGTTCAGGCGTTTGCGCTGGCCGCCGCTGATCGTTTTCTCCAACGGCGAGCCGACCTTGAGGTCCTTGGTATCGTAAAGCCCCAGCTGCTGAAGGAGCTTGAGCACACGGTCACCGATCTGCGCGTCGGAGAGGTCGCCGAAACAGAGCTTCGCGTTGTAGAAGAGGTTCTGGTACACCGAGAGCTCCTCGATGAGCAGGTCGTCCTGGCTGACATGCCCGATGACCCCGCGGATGCGGCCGGCCTCGCTGTGGACATCCACCCCATTGATGGTGACATGTCCGGTGGTGGGCCTCAGGTTCCCGTTGAGCACGTTGAGCAGCGTGCTCTTTCCGCTGCCACTGCCGCCCATGATGCCGACGAGCTTCCCGCTGGTCTCGGCCAGGTCCAGTTCGTGCAGCCCCACGCGTCCGTTGGGAAAGGCGTAGGTGATCCGTTCGGCCTTGAACACGAGCGCGTCGCGCTGGCGCCCCTTCATGAAGCTGCCAAGGATGTCGCTGTAGTAGATCGGGCGGCCGTGCGGGGGCCTGATCGACGCACCGTTGCTGAGCACGTAGTGATGGCGACCGCTCATGGGCTGCCCGTTCAGCAGCACCCGGTCCTGCCCGAGGTAGCGCGCCATGTACAGGTTCACGTTGGGCACATGCAGGACACGGAGCTCCCCTTCCAGATGGGCATGCAGGTGGCGGGCCTTCGAAAGCCCGTTCTCCACGGCCGCATCGGCGTAGAGCAGATGCGGGGAGTCGACACGCTCCCCAGCGGCCTGCGCCACGAAGGCCTGGCACCGCTCGAAATCCTCGCGGCCGATGTTGAAGGTCTCGGCCACCGTATTGACGAACTCCTGCTCCTGCTCGGCCACGCCACCGGCATGGATGAACTCCAGCAGGTGCATGAGCACGATGAACTTCTGTCGCTGGGTGAGCTCCTCGTTCACCTGTACGCAGATGCGCAGCACGCGGACGGAGTTCACCGAGAGGCGCTTGCGGCCGGAGCGGCCCTCGCCTCCCTGGTTGTGGAAGGCGTCCACATGGGCATCGAACCGGGCGAGGTGTTCCTCCACCTGTTCTCCGGTGAACTGCTGGCGCAGGAAGCGTTCCAGCATGAGGCGCCCGGCAGGTCGGCCCGAACCGGCGCCGGCATCTGCCCGCGCGATGATGGCGAACAGTTGCAGCAGTGCGTTGAGGATCTTCTCGCTCATGAGGGGGACCGCCGGGCAGGCCCGGAAAAGGAACATCCCTCTTTACGGGAGGGATGTCCAAAGGGTTCCGGGCCCCGGAACGCCTACTGCTTGAAGCCGATCAGCATCACCGCACAGCCTGAACCGAGCTTGGACGGGTCGAGCTGCGACTCGATGGTGACGTCCAGTGTGTTGGCCACCACCAGGTCCCAATACGGACTGTTCGCATGCTCCTTGTTGGTGAAGAGGAGGTTCCGCTCCTTGTCGAACACACTGAAGATCAGATTGCCATCCGCCAGCCCGCTGCAGGCCGCCACCCGGTAGGTGGTGCCACCAAAAAGCGTGAGGGAGAACTCCGCGAGCTCATCCCCCTGCAGCAGGGCGCGGTAGAACTGGCCATCGGGGATGTACGACGCGGTGATGTGCTTGGCGCACAGATCGGCGATGGTGTCGCACTGCGCGGAGGCCTGGCCGGCTGCGAAAAGGCCGAGCACGGTGGCGGCCGTGGCGATGGTCGTCCTCATGGTCAGATCAGGTACTTGGTGCGCAGCACGGCCACCTGTTCGGCGATGGCCGACAGGTCCTGCGGGGTGATGACCACCGTGGAAGTGCTGTTGATGAAGGTGGTGCGCGAAGCGGCGTCGGTGACGGGCTTTTCGTAGGTGTAGGTGCTCTTCAGACCCGCGAAGGCCTGCTTCAGGCTCTTCAGGTCGGCGCACAGGGCGGTGCATTGCTGCTCCCTGTCGTTGGCCTCGATCAGCGCGATCAGGTCGTCGAGGGCCTTGCGTTGCTCGGCGATGCGCGGTGTGAGCTTTGCCTGCGCATCACCCGTGGCATGCGCGAGGGCAAGGTGCAAGGAGCCGATCCAGCCGCCGGCGAGCACCAGGGACGCCACATCGCCCCGTTCATTGGTCTTCAGGTAACGATCGGCGGCACGGAAGGCCTCCCCGCTGAGCCTCAACAGGCTGTCCTGGGTGTTCACGTTCCGCCTGAACCGGTCCACCAGACCCTTGTCGAACGCATTGCCCATCTCCAGGTCGGCGCTCAGTTCTTCGATGGTCTGCAGGGTGGCCAGCGCGGTCTGGCCGTCCTTGTGGATCGTGGCATAGGCCAGATCGGACCCGAACAAGCCCACGGCCAGGGCGCGACCCATCCTGCCGGTCAGCACCTCGGCCTTGCCCTTGTCCATGAGCAGGTCGCGCTGATAAGCGGCACCGGTGCTGCGGATCAAGAGAGCGGTCTGCACCGGTGACGGGATGCTGAAGAGCTTGCCACCGACGTTCACCACACCTCCGCCGTCGGAGGGGGTCGTGGCCAGGCTGTCCTTGGCGGTGGCGTCGGAGCCCTGACCTTCGCCACCACCGCCGCAAGCGGCCAGCAGCATGGACCCGGCGATGGTCAGGACGAGATGGGGTCGATGGGAACGCATGGTCAATGACTGTCCGCGGGTACGGACCGGGGACGAAAGTAGATGCGTCCTCCTCCCCTGGCCGCCATGGGGCGGTGCACTTATCAACAGGGCGGGGTTCGGCTCAGCGTTTCACCACGCGACCGGTCGCGGTCAAAGCTCCTTCCACCCGGTACAGGTAGCTGCCTGAGGCCAGGTCACGCGCATCGACGCGCAGCTGGCCCGATGCGGGTGCCTCGAGCCGCCGCACCACACGTCCCTGCAGGTCCATCAGGTGAAGGACGACCCGCTCTCCGGCCTTCGCCGCGTAGGTCATCACGAAATGGTCGTCGAACGGATCGGGCATCACCGAAAGACCGGCAGCTCCTTCCAGGCCGGCCACGGCGGTGCTGAACACGCAAGCGTCCGTCAGGAAGGTCAGCGGTGACGCGTAGTCCTCATTCACCACGTCAATCACCTGGTCGATGCAGATGATGTTGTCCGGGTTCACGAAATGGACACGGAACAAGGGAGTGAACCCGTTGTGCCGCTCGAACAAGCTGTCCACGTAAGAGAGGCCGATGACATGGGCGGTGCTGCCGTTGAACGCGGGTACGATGGGGAAGTCCATCGGGTCCGCCAGGTTGTCCACGCCGGTGATGGTGATCCCGCTGAAGCGGAGCTCGTAGCCCACCAGCTTCCGGTTCGGGTTGCGCACATGAACGTCCAGGTGGCCCGCACCGAGGTCGAACGCGCCGATGGTGAAGGTCACCGAATCATAGATGTTCACCATGTCAAGGAGCGGGAAGCTGCAGCGGGTGTCCATCAGGCTGCTGTCGCCGAGCAGGTTGGCCTGATGGCAATGGGCGATCAGTGCGGCATCGGCCACGGTAAGGGTGCCATCGTCGTTCACATCCGTGCAGGGAGCGGCGGCCAGCGAGGCGTTCAGGATGCCGGCCACATAGCCGGCCGCATCGATGCTGTCGTTGTCCGCATCCACGTCCAGGTCGCCGATGAGCCGGGTCCCGGCGCACACGCCTTCACAATCGATCTGGGCGTTCCCGTAGATCTGCCCGAGACAGTCGACGTAGGACGGGCAGTTCTGCTGCACCGATACGACGAGGTTGGGGGTGCGCGTGATCTCGATGCAGGCCTGCCCCCAGTTGTTGTTGATGTCCATTTCGAACCGGCCCAGGGCGTCGGGGCTGTTGTCCCAGTTGGTCCGAACCACGAGCGTGTATCGTCCGTCCGGTACGTCGGTGATGTCGATCCATTGGCAGGAAAGGCCGCTGCTGTAAATGTCACCACAGCCCATGCTGATGCCCATGTTGCTGCAGCCGTACTGGGCCGATCCGCCGCCGCTGCATTCAAGGTCCATCACGCAGAAGCCGTTCTTGAATCCCTGGGCCATCTGCTGGCCGATGCTGTCATACAGGAGGTATTCGGCGTACCCCTCGTAGTGCCAGTGGTTGTGGCAGGCGCCGTAGACGAACTGGTCGGGGTTGGCGCCGGGGTTGCCGATGTAGTAGTCCGTGAAGCCGATGTTCTGGATATGGGTGGTGAAGCGCACCAGTTCGCGCGTGCCGAACCCGGCCAGACAGCCTTCCTGGATGTAGCAGTCGTTCGCGTTCACCACCATCGTCTGGGCATAGATGGAGTTCTGTAACACGTCGCTGCGCACGATCAGGTCCGGACCCAGCGGGCAGTTCGGGTCGCCCCATGGGATGCAGCTCCCGTCGTCCACTGCGGCGAGCGGGTTGAAATTGCAAGAAGCGGGATCCGTACAGCCGGCGATGGGGCCCGCGTACTCCAAGGTCCATTCGATGCCGGTGCCCGCACAGCTCGTGTCCGTATCACCGATCCTGACGTAGTAGGTCATCCCCGCCTGCAACAAGGCGTTCACCTGGGCCTGGAGGCCGCAACCGCCCTGGTCGTTGTCATAGTAGATGGTGCCGATGTTGGTGTCGTCCCAGATCAGTCCGATGCAGTGGTCGTAGACCCAGACGCGGGTGTCGCACGTGTTCGTCCCGCAGGTGGTGATGCTGTACACCCCGTTGCTGTCCGGGACGAAGATGTACCAAGTGTCATTCCCGGGGGTGTTGTGCTGACCCTGGACCACCGTGTCGGGCGACAGGCAGCCGAAGCCCGGCGGGCAGTTCCATTCCACACGGTCGGTGAAGTCGAAGTTCCCGCCCTGGGCGATCAATGCGCCATCCACATAGAGCCAGTAACCGCCCGGCGCGAAGATCCCGTCGCCATAGGTGTCATGCATCGTGAACACCAGGCAGTCCGAGGTGTCCACGCACAAGGCCGCGCCGGTGGAGGTGCCTGAGGCCAGCACCACGCCGTTGCCGTTGCGCAGGTCCCAGCTCATCTCGTTGGGATAGGCGTCGGGCACGATGTTCACCTGGACGGCCACTTCACCGGCCGCACAGCTCGGCGGCGGTGGCGGGATGTTCGCGTTCAGGCTCCACACCACCGTGTCCGTCGCACAGGCGTTCTGATAGTCGCCCACCCGGATGAAGATCTCCTGGCCTCCGGTGAGGTTGAGCACCAGGCTGCTCTGCAGGCTGCATGCATCATCATTATAACCAAGGGCGTTCAAGCCCTGCTCGTTGGTCACCAGGCCGGTGCAGTAGGTGTACGCCCAAAGCTTGGTATCACAGCTGCTCAGCCCGCAGGTGCTCAGCGTGAACTGCCCGGTGGCCGGCGCCGTGTACACGTACCAGGCATTGTCGAATGGAGCGGTATGCGTGCCGGGGGCCACAGGGATCGCCGTGGAGCACGTGGCGCCGGGCTGGGCCTGAGCGGTAAGGGTGACGAGGGCGAACAGAAGGGGTAGAGGCGTGCGCATCGAAGCCGGTTGGAAGGCTCGAAGGTACGAGGATCCCTTAGGCGTTCATCGTGCGCTTGTAATGACGCGGGAACCGCACGCGTCGCCGCACCAGATCATAGTATTTCCGCCACAGCGGAGTGTTCAAGAGCTCAAGAAGGCTTCGGTCCGCCGGCGTTGTCAGAACGGCTCGCGTCCTCATGTCACAGGGGTTTCCTGTGCAGGACAGGACAGCGCCCGGCGTTCGTTGCCTGCCAGGCCTCCGGTCTTGGCGATTGATATACCGGTCCGGCCGGTGCTAGCGCATCAAGGTGATGTGGCCAAAGCCCTCCTTGACATCGCCCGCGATGGCCTTCACCCTGTAGCGGTACACGTAAACGCCGGTAGGTAGCACCGATCCGTTGACGGTGCCATCCCAGGCCAGGCCCACCTCGTTCGCCTCGAACAGGGTGGCCCCCCAGCGGTCGTGCACGCGGATCCAGAATTCCTTGACCCCCGTGCCCATTGCCTGAAAGGTCTCGTTGTACCCATCACCGTTCGGGGTGAAGCTGTTGGGGATGTACAGGTGGAACTCCGGGTCCACCAGCAGCGTTCGCGACGTGCTGTCCCTGCAGCCCAGGGTATCGGCGATCATCAGCTGCACCTCATAAAGCCCCGGCTCCGGGTAGATGACCTCGGGGTTCTTGTCCTGGCTTTCCAGTCCGGCGACGCCGAAGTCCCACCACCACTGCGTGGCTCCCAGCGAAAGGTCCATGAAGAAAATGGGTGCATTGTTCACCCAGTAGGTGCCGTCCACGGCGAACGAGGCCATGGGCGCATTGACCCCCAACCCGCTCTGGTCGGTGGCCGTGATGCCGCACGCATCGGTGACCGTGAGGGTGTAGATGGTGTTGCTGTTGGGGTGGGCCGCCAGCGTGTCGGCCGTGCCCCCTGGCGCCCACAGGTAGCTGTACGGTTCAAGGCCCAGGACCGGCAACGCGCGAAGGATCGCCGTGTCGCCGATGCAGATCACCGTATCGGGCGCGATGCTGACCCGCACCGTGTCATAGGCCACGGTGACGGTCACAATGTCGGCGGTGACCTCCCCGCACAGGTCGGTGACGGTCACCGACCAACTGGCCGTGATGGCCGGTGCCACCTGAGCCGTTGGAAGCGTGCCCAGACCGCCGCTCCAGGTGTAGGTGTATCCCGGGGTACCACCCTGCACCACCGCGGTCAACTGCACCGGCGTCTCCGGACAGAGCACCACGACATCGTTCTGGATGGTCACCACGAGCGGTTGCGGAACGGGCACGGTGACGGTCACCTGATCGCTCTGCGTCACCACGCCGCAATCGTCGGTCACCGTCAGGGTGTACGTGGTGGTCTGGGTCGGAGCGACCCACCCTCCCAGCTGCCCGTCAGGCACGCCCTGGTCCCAATCCAGGGTGTAGTTCCCGAACCCTCCGGTGACAGTGGCCGAAATGAGGGTGCTGTCCACGCATTGGATGGTGACATCATTGCCGAGCACCACGTCGATGTCCGGCGCCTCTTCGATGAGGATGACCATGGACACGGTGTCACCACCGCAGGCGGTCTCGTTGATCACCATGAGGATGATCGATTCCTGCCCCTCGGTGACGGCATCGAGGATGGCGCTGAACTGCACGTTGATGGAATCCTGTCCGGGTTGAAAGATCACCTGGTCGGGCACGGCGGTGAAGTCCGCGCCTTCGGTGGCCGTTCCGCTGATCAGGATGTCCACCGTATCGGGGTCCACGAGCGGACCGCCGCGTACAAGGAAGAGCGATGCTGTTCCGCAGCCCTCGTAGAACAGGCTGTCGATGCCACCGGAGACCACCTCGCCCACGATGGCCACCTGGTTGCTTTGAAAGCTGCCGGCCTCCAGGAAGACCGCGCTGTCCCACACCTGGTCGTTCGCATCGCCCACCACGATCTTGATGTGGTAGGTCTCCCCGCAGATCACCTGCGCCAAGGCCTGCATCACCACGGTGAGCCCGTCGTACTGCACGTAGAACGGGTTGGCGTTGTAAGGCGGAGTGCCTCCGTCGCCGTTGTCCACGTAGTACTGCGGGTTCACCACATCGTTCACGGTGTTGATCGTCACCGCATCGGCGGTACCCGGGATGAGGGCGATGTTGACGGCGTTGTTGCTGAACGGTCCGTTGAAGCCTGGTCCGCTCAGGAAGAAGCCGAACGCATCGTTGATGCTGTTGACGAACTCGAGGTACTCCTCCGAGGCGAAGACGAAATTGAACTTCAGCGAATCCCCGGTGGGCACGAAGTCGAACTCAAGCACCGCACAATCGTTCACGTCCTGGATGGAGGGCTGGCTCTGTTGTGCGAGCAGGAACAGGTCGGGGTCCTGAACGCTGAAGCCGGTGACGGGCACCGAAGAGCTCCCCGAGTCGTTCGGGCCGAGGGCATTGGTGATGCCGCCCGTGGCCAGGATCACACCGGCCGGTATACCGACGTTGGCGTTCGCGCTGTTGAACTCACCAGCTTGAGCGGATACCATGTTGCCGGGAAGCCCGTTGAACGTGATGTTGCTGACCGTGACCCCGCCGCCCAAGAGGACGTTCTGCACCAGCTGTGCCGGGGTCTGTGTGTTGGTGAGCACCAACTGCGCACGCATCGGATGCAGCGCCAGCAGCGACACGACCAGGAGAGCGGTCCGCATGAAGCCGCAAGGTACGTCCATCCGGTGCTCCACGGGACGCTCGGCGGTGGCAGGCCTTCGTGGGTAAACTTGTGCGCCCATGCCGCGCTTTGCCGATGTCATCCTTCCTGCGGCCGTCCCGGGTGTGTTCACGTACGCCTTGACGGAGGAGCTTGGCCCGGTGTTGCCCGGCATGCGCATCGTGGTACCCTTCGGCGCAGGGCGGAAGCTCTATGGCGGCCTGGTGATGCGCGTGCATGACGCCCGGCCCGAGGGACGGAACGTTCGGCCTGCGCTGAGTGTGCTGGATACCGCGCCGGTGCTGGCCCCGGTGCACCTGCAGCTCTGGCAGCGCGTGGCCGACCACTACCTGTGCTCGATGGGCGAGGTGATGCTCGCCGCCCTGCCCGGCCCGTTGGTGCTGACGAGCGAAACGCGGGTGACGGCCACGGCCCTCACGGCCGAGCATTCGGCCCGGACACCGCGGTCGGCCCTGTTGCTGGATGCGCTCGAGCAGCGGCCCGCGATCACCTTGGGCGAAGCAGGCGAACTGCTTCAGGTGAAGGATCCGATCCGCGCCATGAAGCAGTTGCTCGACGAAGGGGCCGTGGCGCTGGAGGAGGAGCTGCGGTCGCGACCTGTGGAACGTCTGGTCCGTCATGTGGAACTGGCGCCGGATGCCGGTGACGAGGCCGCGCTGCACGGCTGGTTCGACCGGCTTGCACGCGCCCCCAGGCAGTTGGCGTTGCTGATGAAGGGCATCGAGCTGGGTCGCTGGCTGGACCACGGGGGCGGGCCGGTGGCGGAGGCGCGCCTGCTGAAGGCCGCCGGCGCCGAACGCAAACACGTGGAGGAATTGGTGCGCAAGGGTCTGTTCACCGTGACCGAACGACCGGCGGACCGCCCACCGGCACGACCGGGCAGTGGCTCCCCCACCCTGTCGCCTGCCCAGGCCACCTGCCTGGCGGAGATCGACGCCGCCTTGCGCGACCATCGCTGCTGCCTGCTCCAGGGGGTCACCGGCTCGGGCAAGACCGAGGTGTACGCGCATCTCATCGAGCGTGCCGTCGACCAGGGCGGCCAGGTGCTGTACCTGTTGCCGGAGATCGCGCTCACCACCCAGCTCATCGCCCGGCTCCGCGCGCGCTTCGGCGATCGCGTCAGCGTGTTCCACAGCCGCCTCAGCGCCCGCCAGCGCGCCGATCTGTGGAGCGGCATCCACCGCGATCCGTCAGCGCATCCCATCGTGGTGGGCGCGCGTTCGGCGCTCTTCCTTCCCTTCCATCACCTGCGGCTGATCATCGTGGACGAGGAGCACGACCCGTCCTACAAGCAACAGGATCCCTCGCCGCGCTACAATGCCCGGGACATGGCCCTGGTGCTCGGCGAGCTCATGGACGCCCCCGTGGTGCTGGGCTCCGCCACCCCGTCCATGGAGACGATGTACAACGCGCGCCAGGGGAAGTACGGCCACACCCGATTGCTTGAACGCTTCGGCGACAGCGTGCTGCCCAGTGTGGAGCTGATCGACCTGCGTGAGGCCCACAAGCGCAAACGCATGCAGGGGCACTTCACGCCCGAACTGCTGGAGGCCGTTCAACGCACCGTGGAGCGGCGCGATCAGGTGATCCTGTTCCAGAACAGACGCGGCTACGCCCCGGTGTGGCAATGCGAACAATGTGCGCACGTGCCGAACTGCGCGCATTGCGACGTGAGCCTCACCTACCACAAGCGGAGCCATGAGCTCCGCTGCCACTATTGTGGCCGGGGCTACCCGCCCCCCACGGCCTGCCCTTCATGTGGCAGCCGCAGGCTGAAGATGATCGGCCTCGGCACCGAGCGCATCGAGGAGGAGCTGGCCGTGGCCCTGCCCGAGGTGCGTGTGGCCCGGCTCGACCAGGACACCGCTCGCGGCAAGAACGCCGTCGAGCGGCTCATGCACGACTTCGCCGAAGGGCGGATCGATGTGCTCGTCGGCACCCAGATGGTGACCAAGGGGCTCGACATGGAGCGGGTGAACACCGTGGGCATCCTCAGCGCCGACCGACTGTTGCGCTTCCCTGATTTCCGCGCGCACGAACGAGCCTTCCAGCTCATGGGCCAGGTGGCGGGCCGCAGCGGCCGGCGCGGTGTGCAGGGGCGTGTGCTCATCCAGGCGTTCGATGTGGCCCACCCCGTGCTCGGGCACGTGCTCACCCACGATGTCGACGGCTTCTACGCCCGCGAACTGGGCCATCGTCAGGCCCATGGCTACCCGCCCTTCTCACGCTTGGTGCGCTTCACCTTGAAGCACCGTTCCGAGGAGCGGGTGGAACAGGCCGCGCGTACGCTGGTGGACCTGCTTCGCCCCGACCTGGGTGATCGGGTCCTCGGGCCGGAGACGCCGGCGGTGGCCTGGGTGCGGGACCAGCACATCCGCAACGTGTTGGTGAAACTGGCCCGCGGGGCCTATGCCCGCGAGAAGGAACGCGTACGGACCGCCTTGGAGCACCTGTCGGACGCACTGCCGCAAGGAAGGGTGCGGCTGATCGTGGACGTGGACCCGGCCTGATCCGATCAGGGCATCCGCAGGAACCGGTGCACCGAACGGCGGCGCCCATCGGCGATGGTGAGCACATAGAGCCCCGCCGGCAGGGAGGAGACATCCACCATACCGGGGCCGTCCAACCGCCCCATGGAGACCACCGCGCCCCGCTGATCGTGGGCCGACCAGCTCAAGGGCCCACCGAACGGGTGCACCAGATGGAGCGTCCCCGAGGTCGCCGTGGGCATCACTTCCCAGCCGCGTTCGGCCAGCTCCGGTACGTCGGTCCAAGCGCACTCGGCCTGCAGGTCCATCAACCAGGCGCGCACGGCGAGGAGTGCGGGGAAGGCGCACGCACCATGGTCCAACGCACCCATGTCCACCGCGCTCACCTCTTGCGCACCGGCGAGCTGGAAGGCCTGAAGGGCCACCTGGGTGTTGCCGGCGAACACGTGATCGTCCGCATTGCAGTAGTGCATGCGCACCGGCGCCTGGGGCACCCATCCGTAGAGGTCGTTGTCCGCCAAGGCCAGCCGGAACGGATGCAGGGGATCGATGGCGAACGCCTGAAGCACGCTGTCCTGCAGGACCGTGCTGGGCACCGACGGCATCACCGCGTCCACATCACCGCTGCCGTGCGTGCCGTCGAACAGGGGCGGGAGCAGCGTGTCCCACGGTGCCTTGAACACCTCCGAAGGGCTGTTGAAGAGCCCGGGGTACACCGATCCGTAGGCAAGCACCACGTACGGCAGATAGTAGGGTGCCGGATAGGGCACGGTGTCCACCATCACCTGGGCCTGCACCCCGCTCACGTCGTAGGGCCCGGAGCAGGGCGCGCTGGCCGTGACGGTGAACTCCGTGGCGAACTGCTGTTCGATGGCGCGGTGGGTGGCCATGCACGCATGCCCGCCCTGGCTGTAGCCGGCCAGGAAGAGCTGGCCGTTGAGCGGAACGCCCTGCGCATCGCACCACTCACGCACCGCGCGCAACAGGTCGATGGAGGCGCTGGCCTCGGTGGCGGCGTGCACATACGGGTGCAGCCCCGGCGAATCGCCCAGCCCCAGATAGTCGGGCAGCGCGCTCACGAAGCCGATGCCGCTCAGGTAGTACCCCACCAGGGCCTCCTGGCTGAGGCGCGAGGGCACCGCCTCCTTCTCCAGGATGGTGCCGTGCATGTAGCACGCGATCGAGTGGTAACAGGTGTCGCCGGTGGGCACCATCATGGCCCCCGAGGCCACGATGGGCTGGCCATCCGCATCGGTGGACCAGTACTTCAAGCGGTACACCTCGATCCCGTTGATGGCGTTGCCCACGCCGGTGTCGATCAGCTCCTGTTGGGTGAAGGTGAGCAGCAGTGAATCGCTGATCAGCACCTGGGCGTGATGCGCCAGGGGCATGCCGCACAGGGCGATGCCGGCGGCAAGGTGGATGTGGAAGCGCATGGGCTGAAGGTAGCCCGATGCGCCGAACTCAGTGCTGCACCGTGAACCGCCCGGCGTGCACGCGTCCGCCGTAGGTGGCCCGGTAGTGATGAACGCCGGCGGACCACGCACGCACGTCCAGCTCCGCACGATCGCCGCGCACGCCCAGGGAGACCACCACGGGCCGGCCCGCTTGATCGTACACGTCGAGCACACCTTCGGCGGTGCCGGCCTCGCGGAACAACAGCACCACGCGTTCATGCGCCGGTGACGGGAACGCGAGATGCTCGCGCGCTGTCAGCCGCTCGAAGCGGACCTGCAGCGTGGACGAGTACCCCTGTGCGCCCAACTTCAGGCGATAGGCGAGCGTGGACAGTTCCGGTGGCGCGGCATCGGTCCAGTCGTAGGCCACCGGCGCGTTCACGTCGCCGCACAAGCCGGAGATCCCACCGACCTGCTGCCAGGCTCCGCCGTCCACCGCGCGTTCCACCAGGGTGCCATCGCAGGTGCTCCCGGCCACCATGGTCCACTCCAGCAGCACTTGCTCCTCACGCACGGTGGCGGTGAACACCGAGAGGAAGGGATGCTCCTGGGCTTGGACGAAGGCGCAGGGCAGCAGGACGGGGAGCAACGCGAACACGAGGCGCATCGCGGACTGAACGTTCAGGCCGTTGGAATAGTGCGCCACGGGGCCCAGGTGGGCGTTTCGGGCAAGGGGTCCTCCACGTGCAGCGCCTCCCCGGTGAAGGGGTGCGGCAGGGCGATGGACCGCGCGTGCAGGGCGATGGAACGGTCGCGCTCCCCGCGCCGCGCACCATACTTCACATCGCCCTTGATGGGATGCCCGGCGGCGGCGAGCTGTGCGCGGATCTGATGGAAGGCTCCCCCCAGCGGCCGCACCTCGACCAGGGTGTAGCGATCGCCATGCATCACGGGCCGCAACGTGAGCGATACCGGCACGCCGCGGTCCGAGACCCGGGCCCGGCGCGCCTTCGCATCGTGGAGCAGGGTGTGCTCAAGCGTCAGTTCGCCGTCCACGGCACCCGTCACCACGGCCAGGTAGGTCTTCTGAACGGCCCGATCGTGGAAGAGCCGGTTCAGCGCTTGAAGCGCCTCGGTCGTCCGGCTGAAGAGCACCACCCCGCTCACGGGGCGGTCAAGCCGGTGCGCCAGGCCGATGGCCTCGCCGGGATGCATCGCCCGCAACGCGCTCAGCAGGTCGGAAGTGCCGGTGGGGTCGGGTTGAACGGGCACGCCTGCGGGTTTGTGCACGGCCAGGAGCCGGGCATCGGACCAGAGCACGCGAGGCCGCCCGGGCTCAGTACTGCTCGTCGGCACTGGGGAAGTCACGCGAGCGCACATCGATAAGGTAGCGCCCCACCGCATCGGTGATGACGCTGTGCAGGTCGGCGTAACGCCGGAGGAACCGGGGGTTGAAGGCCTTGTTGATCCCCAGCATGTCGTGGAGCACCAGCACCTGTCCATCCACGCCGCCGCCGGCACCGATGCCGATCACCGGAATGGACACGCTTCGGGCCACGTCGGCCGCCAGGGCCGCGGGGATCTTCTCCAGCACGATGGCGAAGCAGCCCGCCTGCTCCAGCATGCGGGCATCCTCGCGCAGGCGCTGGGCCTCGGCCTCCTCCTTGGCGCGCACCACATAGGTGCCGAACTTGTAGATGCTCTGCGGCGTGAGCCCCAGATGACCCATCACCGGGATGCCGGCGGTGAGGATGCGCTCGATGCTGGCGATGACCTCGCGGCCACCCTCCAGCTTCACGGCGTGCGCACCGCTCTCCTTCATGATGCGGATGGCGCTGTTGAGCGCACCCTTGCTGTTGCCCTGATAGGTGCCGAAGGGCAGGTCCACCACGATGAGGGCGCGCTGACACCCCCGCACCACGCTGCTGGCGTGATAGATCATCTGGTCCAGCGTGATGGGCAGGGTGGTCTCATGACCCGCCATCACGTTGCTGGCGCTGTCACCCACCAGGATCACGTCGATGCCGGCGCCATCCACCAGGCTGGCCAGGCTGAAGTCGTAGGCCGTCAGCATGGCGATGGGCTGGCCCTTGGCCTTCATCTCCTGCAGCACATGGGTGGTCACGCGCCGGGCATCCTTCGGTTCGCTCATGGCCTGGACCCCGCCTGTTGGCGGAGGGCGCCAAAGCTAGGGCCGCCCTGCCGAAGCACGGGCCGCAGCGTCCGCTCCCCGTTCATCACGCCATCGCTGCGGACGGCCAGCTATCTTTGGCGCCCTTCCACGCCCATGGCCCGCCGTACCATCGCCCTTCTGCTCCTCCCCGCCGTGTTCGCCGCCTGCAGCACCGACCTGGAGGTGAGCGCTCCGTACAAGGACATCACCGTGGTGTACGGTGTGCTGTCGACCCGGGCCGCCGACGGCACCAGCGACGAGACACGCCACTACGTGAAGATCAACAAGGCCTTCCTGGGCGAGGGCGATGCCCTGATATACGCGCAGATCCCCGACAGCACCGAGTACGACGACCCCGACTTCCAGGTGGCCCCGCGCGTGGTGGACCTCGACAACAACGCGGAGTTCCTCCTGAACGACACGATGATGCCGCGGGAACCGGGCGTGTTCAACTCGCCCCTGCATAAGCTGTACTACTTCGACGCTCCGCTCGATCCCGAGCACACCTACGCCGTGCGCATGAAGGTCCGCGGCAACGAGGTCAGCGCCGAGACGCCGATCGTGAACCCGCCGGCCTACCAGTCCGGTTTTCTGCAGACGAACAGCAACAGCAAGCTGAACCTGATGCTGGGCAACCAGTACAACACGGTGGACATGGATTTCCGCAGCGGGCGGGACGCGCGGCGCTATGACGTGAGCTACCGTGTGCGGTACGCCGAGGACCGGTCGGGTGTGCTCACCGAGGAATCGTACACGGTGTTCCTGGGCTCGGTGCGCACCAACGGGCTCAATGGTGGGGAGGAGCTTCAGGTGGCCATCAGCGGCGAGGCGTTCTACCAGAACATGGCCAACGTGATGGAGAACGACCCCTCCATCACCCGGCGGATCTACCGGGGCCTGGACATCCTGTTCGCCGCCGCCAGCGACGAGTTCGCCACCTACCTCACCCTGGCCCGGCCCGTGAGCGGCATCGTGGAGGAGCGCCCCGAATACACCAACATCACCAACGGCTACGGGCTGTTCGCCGGTCGTCACTTCCAGACGGCCGTGGGCGTGAAGCTCGGTGATGCCTCCCTGGTGCAACTGGTGGACGGCCCCTACACGGCCCCGTTCAACTTCTGCATCGAGGGCAACGGTCCACCCTTGGGCTGCGACTGACGATCTGTCCTTCTGTCAGGTCTTTTTCGGTCGGCACTTCGGCCGAGCGCACCACCTTGTCAGCTTTCGGGGGCCGTGGGGGCATGGCATGCGCATTGACGAGCGGGGCCGAACGAACCAACGACCATGAGCAAGATCATCGGCATTGACCTGGGCACCACCAACAGCTGTGTGGCGGTGATGGAAGGCAACGAACCCGTGGTGATCGCCAACAGCGAAGGCAAACGCACCACCCCCAGTGTGGTGGCCTTCGTGGAAGGCGGTGAGCGGAAAGTGGGCGACCCGGCCAAGCGTCAGGCGATCACCAACCCCACCAACACCATCTCCTCCATCAAGCGCTTCATGGGCAACTCCCATGACGAGTGCAGCAAGGAAGTGGGTCGGGTGCCTTACACCGTGGAGCGCGGTCCCAACAACACGCCTCGCGTGCAGATCGGCGACCGCCAATACACCCCGCAGGAGATCAGCGCCATGATCCTGCAGAAGATGAAGAAGACCGCTGAGGACTACCTCGGCACCACAGTGACCGAAGCGGTGATCACCGTACCGGCCTACTTCAACGATGCGCAGCGCCAGGCCACCAAGGAGGCCGGTGAGATCGCGGGCCTGAAGGTGCGCCGCATCATCAACGAACCCACGGCCGCAGCCCTCGCTTATGGCCTGGACAAGAAAGGCATCGACCAGAAGATCGTGGTGTTCGACTGCGGTGGTGGCACCCACGACGTGAGCGTGCTGGAACTGGGCGACGGCGTCTTCGAGGTGAAGAGCACCGATGGTGACACCCACCTCGGTGGCGACGACTTCGACCAGGTCATCATCGACTGGCTGGCCGAAGAGTTCAAGGGCCAGTTCAACATCGACCTGCGCAAGGACCCCATGGCCCTGCAGCGCCTGAAGGAGGCCGCCGAAAAGGCCAAGATCGAGCTGAGCTCCACCACGAGCAGCGAGATCAACCTGCCCTACATCATGCCGGTGGACGGCATCCCGCAACACTTGGTGCGCAGCCTCACCCGCGCCAAGTTCGAGCAGCTCGCCGACAGCCTCATCAAGCGCACCATCGCCCCGTGCGAAAGCGCGTTGAAGAACGCCGGCCTCAAGACCAGCGACATCGACGAAGTGATCCTGGTGGGCGGCAGCACGCGCATCCCGGCCATCCAGGACGCGGTGAAGAAGTTCTTCGGCAAGGAGCCCAGCAAGGGGGTGAACCCCGATGAAGTCGTGGCCGTGGGCGCCGCGATCCAGGGCGGTGTGCTCGCCGGTGATGTGAAGGACGTGCTGCTGCTCGACGTGACGCCGCTGAGCCTCGGCATCGAGACCATGGGCGGTGTGATGACGCGCCTCATCGAGTCCAACACCACCATCCCCACCAAGAAGAGCGAGACCTTCAGCACCGCGAGCGACAGCCAGCCGAGCGTGGAGATCCATGTGCTGCAGGGCGAACGCCCGATGGCCGCCGGCAACCGCACCATCGGTCGCTTCCACCTCGATGGCATCCCGCCGGCACCGCGCGGCGTGCCGCAGATCGAAGTGACCTTCGACATCGACGCCAACGGCATCCTGCATGTGAGCGCCAAGGACAAGGCCACGGGCAAGGAGCAGAGCATCCGCATCGAGGCCAGCAGCGGTCTGGGCAAGGACGAGATCGAGAAGATGAAGAAGGAGGCCGAGGCCAACGCCGATGCCGACAAGGCCGCCCGCGAGCGCGTGGACAAGCTCAACGCCGCCGACAGCCTCATCTTCCAGACCGAGAAGAGCCTGAAGGAGTACGGCGACAAGATCCCGGCCGAGAAGAAGCAGCCCATCGAGGATGCCCTCACGCGCCTGAAGGACGCCCACAAGGCCCAGGACGTGGACGCCTGCGACAAGCTGGTGGCCGAGCTGAACACCGCGTTCCAAGCGGCCAGCCAGGAGATGTACAACGCCGCCCAACAAGGCCAGGCCAACGGCAATGCCCAGGGGGGCTCCGCGGCCGCTGACGGCAACGCCGAGGTCACCGATGTGGACTTCGAGGAAGTGAAGGACGGCAAATAGGGGCGACGTTCACGTCGCACCGCGTTGGCCGACGGGTCGAACGCTCCATCGCCAACAACAACGGACGAGCCCCGCGATGATCATCGCGGGGCTCGTCCGTTCCACCCCGCCGCTTCGGGCCCGAGCCGGGCCTTTTCGTTAATTCGCTCCTGTCCTTCAACCCGGACCGACCATGCGTCCAGCATCACGCCAACACCATCAACCCCCTGCGGGTTCCCGCACGCCGGAAACGACGGGCATCGCGAACGGGCTCCCCGCGCTGCTCCTGACCGGCCTGTTCACGCTCCTTTCCGTGGGTGTGAGCCATGCCCAGGTCATCACCACCGGCAGCCTGGCACCTTACAACGGCGGGAACGGAGTGAGCGGCAACGGCGTGATCACCTTCGGGGTGACCAACAACTCCGGCGGCGACATCCTGCTCACGGACCTGGACTCATATTGGCAGACCGCGTCCAACGGTGCCAACACCACGCTGTGGGCCACGACCGTCACCCTGGGTGGCCCCTACTTCCCCTTCGTGGCCACGGATTGGACCGTGGTCGGAACCGGCACCAACCTGTCGGTCCCCGCCAACGGCATCCACCCCACGATCACGGGCATGACCTACCTGATCCCCGACGGGGGCACGGTGCGCTTCCTGTTGGAGTCCGACCAGAACATCCGGTACAGCGGCACCGGCGTCATCAGCCCCAACACCTTCACGGTGGGCGGCATCTCCCTGCATTGCGGGGACTTCACCCTGCCGGGCGCCACGGGCATCGTGGGCTATGGTGGCCTCTTCACCAACGGGGGCAACAACCCGCGCTACTTCACCGGCACGCTCACCTTCCTGCCGGCCACACCCTGCTCGGGCACGCCCACCGCGGGCACCATCACCGGGCCTTCGTTCGTGTGCGCGAACGGCACGGCCGACCTCGTGGTGAACGGCTCCACCGTCGGTGCCGGGATCACGCGTGACTGGTACAGCAGCACCACGTCCGGAGGGCCCTACACCACCTTCGTAGGCTCGGGTACGACCGTGAACACCGGTCCCGTCACCACGGACACGTACCATGTCTGCACGGTGACCTGCACCACGTCCGGACTGGCCGCCACCACCGCCGAGTTCCACCTGCCGGTGACTCCGGGCATCTCCGGCACCTACACCATCAACGACGACGGCACCGGCGACCTGCTGAACTTCTCGGAGGCCGCGGCGCTGTTGAGCTGCGGGGTCAGCGGACCGGTGGTCTTCAACGTGGCGGCGGGCAGCGGGCCCTACGTGGACCGCCTGGTGCTGGGCGAGATCCTCGGTGCCAGCGCCACCAACACGATCACCTTCAACGCCAATGACGTCATCCTGGTGCATGCGCCGACGGTGAGCGCCGATCGCGCGGCGATCCTGTTGGACGGTGCCGACCATGTGACCATCGAGGACCTGATCATCGAGGTGTCCGGCGGCACCTATGGATACGGTGTGCACCTCACCGGCCAGGCCGACCACAACACCATCCGGGGCTGCCGGATCTTCAATCCCGACAACACCACCTCTTCCAACTTCGGGGGCATCGTGGCCTCGGCCTCGCTCACCAATGCGACCACCGCCGGCAACAACGCGAACCACACCACCATCGAGGACAACGTGATCCTGGGCTGCAGCGGCGCCTACAAGCTGCGCCTCAATGGCGCCTCGGCCACCGCACGCGCGGTGGGCAACGTGGTGCGCAACAACCAGTTCCGCAACGGATACAACTACCAGGTGTACCTGAACTTCCAGGACAGCGCCCTCGTGCAGGGCAACGAGATCAGCCGGCCGGGGCTCACCAGCACCACCACCTTCTATGGCATCTACGTGAACAACAGTGTGGGCACCACCGTGGACGGCAACGTGGTGAACAACGTGGGCGGAACCGGCACGGCATACCTCTATTACATCGCGGCATCGGACGCCACGCCGGGCCACGAGAACACCTTCCAGAACAACATCGCCTTCAGGCTGAACAACACGGGCACGAACTACGGCATGTACAACAGCAGCAGCAACAACACCCGCTATTACCACAACAGCCTGCTGCTCGATGACCAGAGCACCACCACGGGCGTCACCTACGGCTTCTATCAGACCACGCTGGCCACCGGACTGGAGTACCGCAACAACATCGTGAAGATCAGCCGCACAGGCACGGGCACCAAGCGCTGCATGCACTTCGCCACGGCCACTTCCGCGTTCACCAGCGACAACAACGTGCTGGTGATGGCCTCCACCGGCGGCACCACGAACCAGGTGGGCTACCTGTCCACGGGCTACCCCACCCTGGCCGACTGGCAGGCCGCGGGGTACGACCCCAACTCCTCCAGCGCCGACCCGCTCTTCGTGAGCAACACCGACCTCACCCCGACGAACGTGGCGATCAACGACATCGGCGATCCCGGCATCGGCGCGCTGGTGCCGCTGGACCACAACGGAACGCCCCGGCCGCTGGGTGCCGCTCCCGATCCGGGGGCCATCGAGTTCGGCATGGGCACCGGCCTGCCCGCTATCGCATCCACACCATCGGAATGGTCCGTCAACCCCAACCCCGCATCCGATCAGGCCACCCTGCGTTCGCGGGAAGGGCGAACGGGCGAGTGGACCTTGATGGACCTGGGCGGAAGGGTCGTGCTGCGCGGTGCGGTCATCGGAGAGGTGGACATCCCGGTCGGGGCCCTGTCCACCGGCACCTATGTGCTCGATGTGCGTGATGGGGCCACGTTCACGCGGATGCCGCTGGTGGTGGCCAACGCGATGGGTCGGTCGGGTGCCCGCTGAGCGGGGCCACCACATCGACGCGGGATGACCGTCGGGTCGATCCGTGACGCGTCAGCTCGTTACGGCTCCACCAGCGCGAAGCGCACGGGGCGGGCACCGGTGCTCAGGGGGACCAGGGTGTAGGTCCCCGGACGCAGATGGGCCGTGCGGAGTTCGTTGCGGCCCGCGACGAGCAGTTCACGGGCGACCGTGCGGCCGGTGGCGTCCACAATGAGCGCGTGCATGGCGACGGCGACCTCGACCGCCAGGCGGGTTCCATCGGCCACGACCACCACCGGCCGCCCATCCGTCGCCGGATGCGTCGTGCTCACGTTCAGCACACAGAACTGCACATTGGGCTGCGTCTCGATATGGCCGATCGGGTCAAGGACCAGCCCTTGCAGCCGGGGATCGTTCGGTCCGATCCACTCGGCCTGGAAGATGATCGTGTTGGCCTGCAGCACGGTGCCCTGATCCACCGGGATGCCGTCCTGCATGGGTACCACATAGGACCAGGCCTGCGTGCTGTCCGGCCGCAGTTGCACCATCCACCCTTGGCGGCCCGACGCGGCGAGGACATTGCCGTTGGGCAGCTTCTGCCCGCTTCCCTGCCCCGGGGAGTACAGGTCGGGTGGATCGGCGGTCATGTACCGCGCGTCACGGTCCAGCGGACCGAAGGCCGTGCCTGGCACATAGGTGTAGTGGCCGTTGGCGTCCACCGGCGGGGTGAAGATGTCCACCGCGCTGAAATCGGGGCCCACACGATTGTTGAACACCATGATCTTACCGACGTCCGGGTCGTTGGGGTCCAGTCCGGGCCCCACCCAGCTGGCCGCATGGTTGAAGTAGAGGTCGCGGTCGGCCGGCCCCCCCTGGTCGTAGATGCCCGGGTTCCCCCAGCGATACAGCAGATCCCCACCACGGCCCGAAACGCCCCCCGTATGGCCGGCGGCCTCCAGGGTGGTGGTGCTGTGATCGATCACCCAGACCTCATGCAGGAACGGCACACTGAGGAGGATCTGGTCCAGCGCAGGGTTGTAGTCCACGGAATTGATGTGCAGCCAGTCCGGGTTGATGTTCTGTGTGTACACCGCATTGATGTCGACGAGCTCGGGATGCTCGGCCACCACCCCATGGTTGGCCGCGTTCGGGTTGAAGTCCTGGACCAGATGATCCCACACGTGCCACTCCCACACCACGTGGGCGGAATCGGGGCCGATCGGCTCCAGCTCCACGATCTTCTCCGGCCAAAGGGTGGAGAACCCGTAACCCACCGTATCGCGCCCCGCATCCCACGCCTCCTGCGCGGTCTTCAGTTCCCACACGATGGCGAGCATGTTCCCGTTGGGCATCAGCTCCACATCGTGGTGCATGCACTCGGTGGCCGAGCTGATGGTGTGGTCCCACAGCACGGTGTTGTCCCAGGCCTTCAATTGCAGGTGCTCTCCATTGCCCCCCGCCGTGAAGAACGGATTGCCACCCGCCTCATCCACATAGGTCCGCAGCAAGGTGCCGTTGGCGCCCAGGCGGACGGAGTTGCCGGGCACCGACACGGTATCCGGCCAACTGTGCACCAGCTGGCCACAGGCGTTCACCAGGAACACCGTCCCCTGCTGGTCGGGGAAGAACAGGAAATAGCCGTCGACCATGTCGGGATCGTAGTGGATGAGGCCGACCGTGTTCTGACCGGCGAGACGATCCGTCACGAGAAGACAGGACAACGCGATGAGGCAGTGGTGCGGAAAGGATCCGATGGTGCACATGATGCTGGAGCTTCGGCGGTCCAAAGTACCGCAGGTGCTCCGAACACCCGAAGCCCGAACGCGTGCAGGATCGGGAGCTCGGACCGGCTTTCGGCCTCGATCCCCATGGCGTTCACGCCGCTTCGTGCAGCGTCACACCGTGCGCTGGAACGGTCGGGTCCGCCTGCTGATCCCGTCGCTCAAGGGGCCCCACGGGCGTACCGTTCAGCGCACGGCGTGCACCTTGCCGTCCACATACTCCTCGGTGCGCACCACGCCCCCCTGGTCGTCGCGGTAGGTCCAGGTGCCGATGCGCTGCGTGTCCATGCGCTGGGGGTTGTAGCGGGCGCGGCCCTCGCACCGCACGAGGCCTCCGGGGTGATACTCGCGCTGCAGGAACTCCACCTTGCGCTTGTCCACCAGTTCGAGCGTGCTGATGGGTGAACCATCGGAGGCGAACAGGTCCATGCGCTCGTAGTACGCCCCGCTCCTGTGCTTCTCTTCGGCGTAGCGCAGCTGACCGTTGCGGTAGTGTTCCCGATACTCGAGCGCCATGCCGTCCACGAAGCGGGTCTCGGTGGCGGGCCGCCCGTTGGCATGGAAGGTGCGCAACACGGACCGCAGGGCGTCCGCGCTGCGGAACTCGCGCTCCAGCGTGCCGTCCGGATGGTGGTTCTTGTAGAGCGTGAGGCGGCCGTCCGCATAGTAGCCCTTGTGCTTGAGGGCCCCGTTGGGGTGGTGGTCCTCCACCCAGCCGATGCAGGGATGGCCGTTGCACAGGCGCACCGAATCGCCGCCGGTGACCGGGTTGAAGGCCTCGTAGGTGGCGATGACCGCCGAGGGGTCCTCCAGCAGAGCGGGGTCCATGGGGAAGGCATCGGCGCTCATGAGGGCCAGGTCGTCCTGGGCCGCCACGACGCAGCAGAAGAACAGGCCGGCGGTGGCGGCGAGCGAGGAACGGTGGGTCAGCATGGCCCCTGCTACGATGTGGAGGTGATGCTGGTTGCGGATCGCCGATCCTCCTAACTTGGGCTCCCTACCCAACCCCTACCGACCATGATGATCCGTACCCTGTCCTTCGTCTGCCTGTTCATCGGCCTGCAGGGCCCGCTGTTCGCCCAGGACCCCGTGCTTCCATCACGCACGCCGGCGGATTACGCTGAGGCGGACCTCGCCCGCCTGGCCACCAGGTTCCAGATGCGACCCGAACAGATCGAGGACTGCCGGCGCATTCTTGTGGCGCACGAGACGGCCCTGTTCGAGCAACGCGAAGCCCTGCGCCGGGAGATCGGCCTGCTGGATCAGCAGTATGCCCGAGGATTGCAGGACATCGCCAAGACCTTGGACGAGGAGCAGGCGAGCCTGTTCACGAGGGCGCTGAAGGCGGGTGAGCTCCCCATCACCTGGGAGGTGGCCACGCCCGGCAGCGTCCGGATGGGCGCCACGCAGCCCGCCAAGCCCGCAGGCAAGGAGAAGCCCACCAAACCGGCCTCGTCCACCACCTTGTCCCGCTGACCCGGTGCCGCTGAAGGCAGGGTGACGGCCTGTGCTCCCGGCCTGTGGTCGAGGCCATGGACGGAACGGGCCGCCCGCTGGGTGCGGCGCTACGCACACAGCGCAATGGGTTGCCTCCTGTTGAAAACTTTTTTTCCCTTGCGTTGCACTTACGATCGGAATAGTATTGACCACCCACAACCCCAACCGTTCAACCCTCAACCACCCAAACCGCGCTTGACGAAGGGTTCGCCGGGCGGAACGATCAGCCCTCGCGGACCTCACTGAAAGACATCACCACCCACCCGACCGGCATCGGGGCCCACCGGCCCCGCCGCCTGACGACCGAAGGATCTTCATTAACCAAAACCCCCGACATGAATTGTAGCACTTCTCCTCGACCACCGCGGCGAACGCCGTGGTGGCACCCGGCCTCACTGGCCGTGGGCCTCATCGCGCTGCTTGGCGCGCAAGAGGCCCGCGCCACCACCTGCGCAGGCGCCACTGTGCTGGCCTACCAGGACTACCCCGCCTTCTCCATCGCGTGCGGTGCCACGAACGACATCACCGGCGCCAACACGGTGGCCTGCGGCAGTGCGAACTACCGCGGTGGCACCGAAGCCGTGTACACCTTCACGTCGCTGGGCTCCGGCTCGGCTTCCTTCGCCTACAACGGCGTGACGTGGGTGGGCATGTTCCTGTACGACGGCTGCCCCACCACCGGTGGCGCCTGCGTGGCGAGCATCACCAGTTCGGCGGCCTCCAAGACGCTGAACGCGACCATCGCCAACGGGGTCACCTACTTCCTGGTGATCGACACGTGGCCTACGCCCAACAGCCCCTGCCCGGGCACGGTGGCCATCACCCTGCCGCCGGCGGCCGCCCCTTGTGCGGGTCAGCCCACGCCGGGCAACACCACCGGCCCGCTCGCGGCCTGCAGCGGAGCGAACTTCACGCTCGGCCTGCAGAACGCCACCATCGGCAGCGGCGTGTCCTATCAGTGGCAGTTCGACAACGGCGGCGGCTGGACCAACTTCGGCACGGACGCGGCCACCCAGAACACGACCCTGACGGTGCCCACGAGCTACCGCTGCGAAGTGACCTGCGCCGGCAACGGCACGGGCACCAGCACCCCGATCACGGTGAACCTGAACACCGACGCCTGCCAGTGCATCGTCTACGCGGCCTCCAACGCCACCAATGCTGCGGATACGAAGATCGACAGCATCAAGGTGAACGGTGTGGGGTACGGCACGTTGGCCACGACCTGCGAGACCTACACCTTCAACACCAGCCCGGGCTTCAGCCTGGAGCAGGGAAGCCCCGCCACCGTGCGGGTGCGCAACGGTTCGTGCAGTGGATTCCACTACACGGCCTACGCCGCGCTCTATGCTGATTTCAACGGGGACGGCGACTTCGCCGATGTCGGGGAGACGCTCGGCACCTTCGGCCCCACCACGGCGCTGAACACCGTACCGGACTTCAACATCCTGATCCCGCCTGCGGCGAACCCGGGCCCCACCCGGTTCCGGGCCGTGCTGGCGGAGGCTGGCGCGCCCCCTCCCGCAACGGGAACCTTTACCTATGGAGAGACCGAGGATTTCTGCGTGGACATCACCTTCGCTCCTCCCTGCACCGGCACACCTACGCCGGGCAACACCCTCACCACGCTGTCGAGCGTCTGCCCGTCGCAGAACTTCACCCTCAGCCTGCAGAACGTCACGCTGGGCACCGGGGTCACGTACACCTGGGAAAGCTCGCCCGACAACGTGAACTGGGGACCTGCCGGCGGCCCCAACAGCCCGAACTGGACCCTGACGCAAGCCAGCGACACCTACTACCGCTGCCTGGTGGATTGTGCCGGCAACGGCAGTGCGACGAGCACGGAAGTGCTGGTCACCATGGGCAGCGCCTGCCAGTGCGCGGCGTACTGCGCCACCAACAACTTCGGTGACGGTGCCTGCATCACCTCCGTGGACCTGAACACCTTGTCCAGCACCACGGCGGCCTGCGTGCCTTCGCCGGGCTACACGTACAAGACGGAGACCACCACATTGACCAAGGGGATCACCTACCCCCTGACGGTGAATGCGGATGCCAACGTGTATGGCGGCGCCATCATGTCGGTGTGGTTCGACTGGAACAACGATGCCACCTTCGCCACGGATGAATGGGCGCAGGTCTTCACCACCGGCACCACCGGCACGGTGAACATCGACGTGCCGTTGACGGCCTTCGAGGGCACCATCCGCATGCGGGTGCGCAGCCGCGGCCAGGGCAACCCCAACGGTGCGGGCGACGCCTGCACCTCCATGGGCAGTGGCACCACGGAGGACTTCTGCATCACCGTGGTCCCCGCACCGCTCTGCTCGGGCACTCCCGCCCCGGGCAACACCACCGGTCCGGCCTCTGTGTGCCCCAACGCGAACTTCGTGGTGGGTGTGCAGAACCCGCCGGCCTTCGCCGGCATCACCTACCAGTGGTACGCCAGCACCGACGGCGTGAACTATTCGCCGGTGGGTGGCAACGCGCCCACGTACAACACCTCGCAGGCCACGGATACGTGGTACTACTGCGATGTGACCTGCACGGAGCCCGGTGGTGGCACGGCCGCCACGCTTCCCCTCCAGGTGGGCATGTCCTCCTTCCTGAGCTGCTACTGCACGGCGGGCGTAGGCCCCACGAGCACGGCGGACAGCCAGGTGCAGAGCGTGAACCTCACGGGAGCCCCCGGCAGCATCAGCTATACCACCACCTGCCCCGGCACGCTCGGGGTGCAGGACCTCACGGGCCTCACGGCCGACCTGCTGCTGGGTGATTCCTACACGGTGACGGTGGACTTCGGCACCTGCGGCGGCTCCTATTTGGGCGCCGGCGAGGTGTGGATCGACTATGACCACAGCGGCACCTTCGACCCCACCGAATCCCTCGGCACGCAGAGCGGTACGCCGCCCGGTGTGGCCGCGATCAACTTCACGGTACCGGGCACCGCGCTGCTGGGCGTGACGCGCATGCGCGTGATGCAGCAGGAGGGTGGCGCCAACCCGCTCAGCCCGTGCGCCGGTTACCTCTGGGGATCGGTGATGGACTTCAGCGTGAACGTCAACACGCCGGTGCCGTGCAACGGACAACCGAGCCCGGGCAACACCCTGGCGAGCGAGTCCTTGGTCTGCGCGCCCGACGTCATCACGCTGAGCCTGCAGAACGCCACGATCGGCACGGGTGTCAGCTACCAGTGGGAGACCTCGCCGGACAACCTGAACTGGACGCCGGCCGTCGGCGCCCCGAACAGCTCGGTGTGGAACACCACCCAGAGCACGGACACCTGGTACCGCTGCGTGGTGACCTGCTCGGGCTTCGGCAACGATGCCAGCGTACCGGTGCAAGTGCTGATGGATACGCCCAGCGCGTGCATCTGCACCCCGACCTACGACTTCGGCATCCAGTCCGGCGACCTGATCAGCGAGGTGGAGATCATCGGCACCACGCTGCTGAACAACACCGGTACGGCCACGACCCCGAACATTGCCTACACCTACTACACGGGCCAGCCGAACTACACGGCTGACCTGGTGGCGGGCACGACCTACCAGATCGAGGTCACGATCGGCAGCTTCACGAACCAGAACATCGCGGTCTGGATCGACTTCAACGAGAACGGGACCTACGAGACCCCGGGCGAGCGTGTGGGCTTCTTCGGCCCGATCAACACGGCGTTCGGCTCGGCGACCTTCCCGCTGACCCTGCCCTGCAACCCGGTCCCCGGCGTGAAGCGCATGCGGGTGCGTGGCGTCTATGCCACCACGCCGAACACGATCGACCCCTGCCTCAACTACGGCTGGGGTGAGACGGAGGATTACGACGTGACCATCCAGCCCCCGCCGCCCTGCCCTGCTCCGGGCAACCTGCAGGCGGGCAACGCCACCGGCAGCACGGTGGACCTGAGCTGGAACGTGGCCTGCGTGGAGACCGATTGGACCATCGAATGGGGTGCGGCCGGCTTCTCGCTCGGCACGGGCACTCAGGTCGCGGTGAACACCACGCCCTTCCTGCAGCTCGTCGGTCTGTCGGCCGGTGTGGCCTATGAGGCTTACGTGCGTGCGGAGTGCGGTGGCAACGGATCCAGCACCTGGGTGGGCCCGGTGGGCTTCAGCACCTGCAACGGGGTGTGCGCCGACGCGATCACGGCCGTGCTGGGTGTGAACACCACGGGCACGATGGACTGCGGCAACGGTGCGAGCAACGCACAGGCCGGCGGTGCGGTGAACGCGCGTTGGTTCACCTACACGGCGACGGGCACCGGCGTGCTCACGGCCTCCGCCTGCGGAGCGGTGAACACCGGGAACAACGACACGCGTCTCACGATCCACGGTGGCGCCTGCGGTGGCCTTACGGTGCTGGCCTCCAGCGACGACGCCTGCACCTGGAGCGGTGGCGGTTCGGCCTTTGCCAGCACGGCCTCGGTGTTCGTGAACAACGGCCAGCAGGTCTTCATCGAATGGGATGACCGCTGGAACCCGGCGGGCTTCAACTGGGAGCTGACCTTCGCGCCCTGCACGCCCGACCCGGCGGACCTGTGCGTGAACAAGGACCCGACGCTGAACCCGATCTCCATCGGCAACCCGGCGGTGGTGTTCACCGGCAACCTGGACTGCCAGACGCAGGACGGCATCTCGCCGAACCCCTTCCCCGAAGCGACCGGTTGGGAGTGGGTGACCTTCGAGCTGACCCAGTGCGCCAACGTGCAGATCAGCTACTGCGGCACGGCGAACTTCCAGTATGGAGCGCTGAACATGTACGGGGACTGCGGCACGCTGTTCATCAACTCGCAGAACTTCGACTTCGTCACCTGCGTGGACGGCAACCCGACCATCTTCTTCGAGGACCTGGCCCCGGGCTTCTACTACTACCCGGTGCTGTGGTCGCTGCCGCTGAACATGGTGGGACCGTACCAGATCAACGTGACGGCGACCGCGCCCACGAACCCGTGCGCGCCGAACATCAACTGCGGTGGTGCGCTGCCGTTGACCTGCCCGGGCTCCGTGGTGGGCAACACGAACAACCAGTTCCCGACCCTGCCGGCCAACGCCTGCCCCTTCACGGGCGGCGCCACCAGCGGTGGTTCGCTCTGGTACAGCTACACGGCCGCTGCGGATGAGAACATCATCCTCAGCACCTGCGGCATCACCACGGTGTTCAACACGCGCATCAGCGTGTTCACCGGTCCGGACTGCAACACGCTGACCTGCCTCACCATGAGCGATGACTTCGGCGGTGCCTGCACCGACCGCAGCCAGCTGGAGTTCTTCGCCCAGACCGGCCAGACCTACTACATCGCCGTTCACAGCCCGTCACCGTTCTTCGATGGCGCGTTCGAACTGCAGGTGGGTTGCGGCCCGGTGTGTCCGCGTCCGACCAACGACGACTGCTCGGGTGCCGAAGCGCTCACCAGCTTCCTGGCCGACGGTTCGGGAACCCCGACCTCGGGCGACAACAGCTGCGCGCAGAACGACGCGTACACCACCTGCAGCCCGGTGCTGAACAACCAGGGCATGTGGTACAGCTTCAACAGCGGCGTGAACACCATCCACGTGCTTGACCTTCTGGGCAGCGCGCAGAACGGTTCGCTCACCGCCAGCCAGTTGAACTACGCGCTCTTCAGCGGTGGCTGCAACGGCAACCTGGGCGCCGCCGGCCAAGTGGCCTGCGACGACGACGGCGACGGCGCGGACATCGTGCTCACCGGCCTGACGACCAACACGGACTACCTGCTGTACGTGTACAACCCGGGCAGCACGGGCTTCGAGGGCACCTTCGAGGTGATGATCGAACACCCCGGTCTGTACGACGCGGGCATCAGCGACGTGCTGTATCCCGCGGGCCTGGTGTGCACCTCCTTCCTGGAGCCCCAGGTGGAGCTGACCAACTTCGGTGAGGCGACGCTGACCAGCGTGGACATCGTGTACGACCTGAACGGTGGCGGACCCAACCAGGGCCCCTTCGTGTACACCTGGACGGGCAGCCTGCCCTACCAGGGAACGGAGATCGTGAACCTGCCCGGCTGGACGGCCCCCTATGGCATCCACACGTTCAACGTGACGGTGCAGAACCCGAACGGCCAGCCCGATGAGATCGCCGGCAACAGCGCCATCGCCGAAGGCGGCGTGGACGTGTCCGGCGAGACCGTGATCGTGCGCATCACCACGGACAACGACCCGACCGGTATCTTCTGGGAGATCCAGGACCAGGCCTTCCAGAGCGTGGCCGTCTCCCCGGCTTACGGCGCGGGCAACACCACGGTGGATGTGACGTCCTGCCTGAGCACGCTGAACGGCAACTGCTTCAGCTTCTACCTGTTCGACTTCCTGGGCGACGGCCTCAGCGGAACGGGCAACGGCAACGGCAGCTGGAGCCTGCATACGGGCAATGGCGGAACGCTGTTGGGTGACTCCTTCGACGGCACCATCAACGGTGTCCTGACCCCCAACAGCCCGCCGGCGACCCCCGGTTACGTGAACGGTCACGAGTTCTGCCTGCCGGCCGGCCCCAGCACCCTGCAAGCGGGTGAGTGCGGCATCTTCACCAACCTGCTGCAGAACAAGGTGTACGCGACCTCCGTCCCCGGTGTCACCACCTACCAGTTCGAGTTCAGCGACCCCGACGCGGGCTTCCGCCGTCGCATCGCCGTGCCGCGCAACTGGGTGAAGTTCTCCGAGATGGTGACCAGCCCGCTGTTGCCCGGTGTGCGCTACTTCACCCGCGTCCGTGTGGACCAGGGTGCGTCCGGCCTCACCGACGACCGCTTCGGCACGGGTTGCGAGATGGGTCTTGACCCGACCGCCGTGCCGGGCTGCACCGGCCTGGTGGACGACATCGGCTTCCCGGCCCACAGCTGCGGCGTGATCAAGACCTTCGGAGGTTCCGACAAGGTCTTCGCGCAGCCTGTGGTGGGGGCCACGCAGTACCGCTTCCGCTTCGAGAACATCAACGAAGGCTACCTGCGTACGATCATCCGTCCCAACTACATCTGCCCGCTGAGCTGGGTGACCCTGCCCCTGCAGAACGGTGTCACCTACGACGTGAGCGTGGAGGTGCTGTACAACGGCCAGTGGAGCGGCTACTGCGGCCCGGTGTGCCAGGTGACCATCCTGAACCCGCCGGCCATGGCCCAGCAGCGTAATGCCGAGGTGGTGACCAACAGCGGTCTGCAGGCCTGGCCCAACCCGGTGCGCGACGGCGTGGTGAACCTCCGCCTGGACGGCCTCACCGCCGGCACCCAGCGCGTGACCCTCGAGGTGTTCGACCTCACCGGCAAGCGCGTGGTGAACCAGGAGATGGAGAACAGCGGCCCCGTGTTCAACACGGTGCTTGAGCTCGACGGCTTCGCCGGTGGCGTGTACATGGTCCACCTCAACGTGGACGGTGCCATCCATCAGCAGCGCATCAGCGTGGTGAAGTAGGCCCGCTGAACCAACGAAATGCGAAAGCCCCCCGCTTCGGCGGGGGGCTTTTTGCGTTCGGGCCGGTCGGTGACCCCCACCGGCCCTCCGGGAGTTCGGGGTCGCGGTCGCGGCCGCGGCACCGCAAGCCCGGAACGACCGCCCGTTCACCGGACCGCGCCGTCCGCCCCACTTCAACCACGTTGCCCCATAGGTGCACGAGTTTTCAACAATTCGACCAACAATCACGAATGGCCATCTAAATTGTCGTCCGATCAGCGACCCTGGAACGGAAGGTGTCGCGTGTCCGCATCCCCCGAAACCCACGTCCATGAAGCCCAACATTCCTCGTTCCCTCCGGACTTTCCGGAACACCCTGCGCACGATGGCGCTGGGTGCGCTCACGGCCATCGGCCTCCTGCCGATGCACGCACAGACCATCACCACCGGACTTGCGGCCCCTTATAGCGCCAGCAATGGTGTCTCCGGGAACGGGGTGATCACCTTCGGGGTCACGAACAACTCAGGCGGCGATGTCCTTCTAACGGATCTCGCCTCCGCGTGGCAGGTCGCCTCCAATGGAGCGAACACGACCCTGTACGCCACGACCGTTCCCGCTTCCATGGGCGGGACCTACTTCCCGTTCATAGCCGGGAACTGGACGGTGATCGGCACCGGCACGAGCCTCTCCGTGCCCGCCGACGGCATCCATCCCACGATCTCGGGCATGACGTACCTGATCCCCAACGGGAGTTCGGTCCGTTTCCTGTTGGAGTCGAACCAGAACATCCGTTACAGCGGCACCGGGGTCATCACTCCCAACACCTTCACGGTGGGCGGGATCTCCCTGCAGTGCGGCGACGTCACCCTGCCCGGCGCCACCGGGTTCGTAGGCTTCGGAGGCTTGTTCACCAACGCGGGCAACAACCCGCGGTATTTCACCGGCACCTTGACCTTCGTTCCGGCGACGGCCTGCAACGGCCTCCCCACGGCAGGCACCATCAGCGGCCCGTCGTTCGTGTGCAACGGCGGATCGACCACGCTGAACGTGAACGGCAGCACGCAAGGGACCGGGATCACCCGCGAGTGGTACAGCAGCAGCGTCTCCGGTGGCCCGTACACCACCTTCGTGGGCAGCGGCACTTCCGTCAATACCGGTGCGGTGACCGCGAACACGTACTACGTCTGCGTGGTGACCTGCACCAACATCCCGGTGCCCAATTCGGATCAGACAGCGGAGTTCTTCCTCCCGGTGACGAACCCCGGTCCCGGCGGCAGCTTCACCATCGACAACACCCTGCCCACGGCGGGGGCCAACTTCGCCAGCTTCACAGAGGCGATCAACTACCTGAACGCATTGGCCATCTGCGGGCCGTTCACGGGGGCTTACACTTTTGATGTCACCGCGGGACAGACCTTCACCGAGGATCCTCCCATCCTGACGGCCTCGGGCAGCCCGGGCAACCCCATCACCTTCCAGCGCGCGGGCGTCGGGGCCAACCCGGTGATCGCCGCCACGGGCGGTGCCGGCACCACGGACCATGCCTTCGGCATCCGGGGCGCCAACCACATCACGGTGGACGGGATCGACATCAGCGGGGGTGCCGATGTGGAGTACGGCTACTACATCGCGAACGCCAGTGCCACGGTGTCGTCCAACTTCAACACCATCAAGAACTGCACGATCAACCTGGACCGCACGAACACGAACAGCCGGGGGATCATGTGCACCAGCAGCACCACCGGCGGCGGCTTCACGCCCACGGCGGCCAGCGGCAGCAACAGCAACAACAGCTTCCTGAACTTCACGATCGAGGATGTGTACTCGGGCATCTTCGTCTCCTCCGGCTCCACCACCTGGCCGGGTACGGGCAACATCGTGGGCACCGAGGCGGGCGGCACATCCACCATCGGTGCTGACTTCGTGGGCCTGCCCACACCGGACATCGGCGGCGGCACCACGCTGGCCTTCGGGGTGCAGTTCAACAGCCAGGTCGACGGCCAGATCTTCGACGTCACCGTGCGGAACATCGCCAGCTCGGCCGGCATCAACCGGGGCATCTACTGGGTGGGCTGCGGCGGCAACTCGGTCGTGCACAACAACCGCGTGTACGGGGTGCGCAACCTGAGCACCACCAGCACCAGCGGCCAGCGCGGCATCGACGTGGCCACGCTGACCACCGGCACGCACAACCTGCGGGTGTACAACAACTTCGTGAGCAACATCACGGCCGCGTACACGGGTGCGGCGACGACCACGCGGGTGGTCACCGGCATCTATGTCGCCAATGGTGCGGCGGGGATGACCTACGAGATCGACCACAACAACGTGTCGCTCGACAACATCGGATCGGCGTCGCATTCCAGTGTGTGCCTGGACTTCATCAGCGCCACCAGCGTGAACCGCGCACGGGGCAACAGCCTGGCGAACTTCACGGGCGACCAGACCGGCACGGCGGTGCACTTCGCCATCCGCACGGCGGGCACCACCACTTTCGGCGCCGCCGGTTCGGAGAGCAACTACAACAACCTGTACATCGCGAACGCCGGCAACGGCCACATCGGCCAGACCAGCACCACGAACCGCACGCTGCTCGCCGATTGGACCGGAGCATTGACCGGAACGCCGGGCACGGACGCCAACTCGATCTCGGCGAACCCGCTGTACGTGGACAACAACAGCGACCTGCACGTGACCGGCCCCGATAACGACGGTGCCGGTCCGGCCGTTCCGCTGGCCTGGGTCACCACGGACATCGACGGCGATGCGCGCGGCACACCGGCGGACATCGGCGCGGACGAATACGTGCCGGCCACCTGTTTCCCGCCCACGGACGTGGCGGTGAACGTGCTGGGCCCCACGAGCGCGGATGTGACCTGGACCTCCACGGGTGCGTTGAACTACGATTACGAGGTGCGTACGTCGGGTGTTCCCGGCTCCGGTCCGGCCGGGCTTGAGTTCAGCGGCACCATCGGTGGCAGCCCGATCAACCTCGTCGGCCTGGCCGACCAGACGACCTATGCCGTCTACGTGCTGTCCAATTGCCCGGGCCCCATCGCCAGCAATTGGTCGACCGCGGTGACCTTCACCACGCCCTGCCTGCCGGTGAGCGTCCTGCCGTGGACGGACAGCTTCGAGGACGCCACCATCGACAACGGCGATCCGTTGATCTGCTACACCCGCGAGATCATCACGGGCACTGGGGCGAACACCTGGCGCACGCGGGTGACCCCGATCCGGAACGGCATCGGCCCCCGCACCGGCACGGACTACATGACCCACACCTGGAACGCCAACAGTTGGCTCTTCAGCCCGGGCATGCAGCTCACCGGCGGCCAGACCTATGAGTTCTCCTTCTGGTACGTGCACACCGATGCCATCGCCGGCCACACGCTCAATGTGGGCGTGGGCAATGCGGCGAGCGCGGCGGCGATGAGCCCGCTGGGCAGCATCGTGGACGTGGTGAACACCTCCTACGAGAAGGCCGCTTACCTCTTCACCCCGGTGAGCTCCGGGGTGTACTACTTCGGGGTGCAGGACGTGTCGACCACGACCGCCCCGTGGTATATCTGCACGGACGACTGGCGCGTGGGTGATCCGCCGGCCTGTCCGGAGCCGACGGCCTTCGCCAACACGGGCGTGACGGCCACCGAGGCGAACTTCTCCTGGGATTGCCTTGGATGCACCGGACCCTACTACATCGAGTACGGCGCTCCGGGATGGACGCCGGGCACGAACGGCACCCCGGGAGTGGGCGGCACCATGGCCGGCCCCTTCGCCGGCACCACCGGCACGGTGATGGGCCTCTCGTCGGGCACCGCGTACCAGGCCGTGGTTCGCCAGGACTGCGCCGGCACCTGGAGCCTCAACAGCGGCGTGGTGGACTTCACCACCACGGCGTTGGTGAACACCTTCCCGAGCTGCGAGGACTTCGAGCTGGCGGTGAACTGCCTGCCCTCGACGTGCGTCGCCGTGCTGCCGTGCACGAGCACCTCATTGACCCCGGTGGGTTGGGAGAACTCGACCACGGATGGCTCCGGTAACTGGAGCGTGGATGAAGGTGGAACGAGCTCCACGAGCACCGGCCCGGGCACGGGCGCCGGAACCGGGCAACCGGACTATGTCCCCGGCACCACCACGGGCAACTACGTGTACATGGAGTCGGGCTCCTGCGCGGGCAACACCATCATTGCCAACTCTCCGGTGTATGACATCAGCAGCTTCGTGAACCCGAACGTGCGGGTGCAAATGGCCTACAACATGTTCGGCGCCACCATGGGCACCATGGCCATCGACATCGAGGACCCGGCGGGATCGAACACCTGGACCGAGCTCTGGAGCCTGAGCGGTGACCAGGGCCAGGGCTGGTTCCTGACCCCGAACCTCGACCATGCCTACACCGGCACCCAGGTGCGGTACCGCGTGCGCGGGATCTCGGGCAGCAGCTTCACCAGCGACATGGCCTTCGACTACTTCTGCGTAAGCGAGGGCCCGGCCTGCATCGCGCCGACGGCTACCGCGGCCGTGGTGGAGAACTGCCTGGCGGGCACCTTCACCGTGGAGGTGACGGTGACCAGCACCGGCAGCGGCCTCGATGTGAACTTGTTGAGCGACCTGAACGGTGTGGAATACGTCAACGTGCCTGCGTGGGCCACCCCGTACGTGATGGGCCCCTACACGGTGGGCCAGACGGTGGTGATCACCATGGAGCATGGCAGCAACGTGGATTGCAACGTGGTCCTGGGCAGCTTTGCGAGCCTCTGCCCGCCGGTGGTGAACACCTACCCCTATTGCGAGGACTTCGAGGGCGCGACCCTGTGCCAGCCGTCGTCCTGCACCACCGTGCTGGCCTGCACGGGCACCGCTCTTGAGGCCTTGGGCTGGGACAACAGCGAGGCGGACGGCACCGGCAACTGGAGCGTGGACGAGGGCGGCACCAGTTCCACGGCCACCGGTCCGGGCAACGGCTCGGGCACTGGTCAAGCGGACTATGTCCCCGGCACCACCACCGGCAACTACGTGTATATGGAATCCGGCTCCTGCGCGGGCAACACCATCGACGCCCTTTCGCCGGTGTTCGACGTGACGGGCATGGTGAACGGCAGCATCCGCGCCCGCATGGCCTACAGCATGTACGGCGCCACCATGGGCACCATGAGCGTGGAGATCGAGGACCCCGCCCTGAGCAACAACTGGACGACGCTGTGGACCTTGAGCGGCGACCAGGGCCAGGGCTGGTTCCTGACGCCGAACATGGACCACATCTTCACGGGTCCTGCGGTGCGCTACCGCGTCCGTGGCGTGTCCGGTTCGAGCTTCACCAGCGACATGGCCTTCGACTACTTCTGCGTGCGTCCCACGCCGTTGTGCACCGACCCGGTGGCCACGGTGACGAGCGCCACACCGAGCTGCGCGACCGGCAACCTGGTCGTGGAGGTGGATGTGACCAACATCGGCACGGCCGCCAGCGTGGCGGTGGAAGCCTCGGTGAACAACGGACCGTATGCCCCGGTGTGCTCCTTGAACGCACCAGGCCAATGCACCATCACCGTGAGCGTGGCCGACGTAGTGGCCGTGCGGGTGAGGAACGAACAGGACGGCGATTGCGTGATCAACCTGGGCGAGTACGATGCCGGTGCCTTGAACTGCATCACCTGCGGTGCCCTGCCGACCGTGAGCAATTACTGCTACGTGGCGAACGACAACCAGAGCTGGTTGTACTCCGCCAGCGGTTCCGGCACGCTGCGTCTGTTCTTCACGCGTGGCACGGTGGAGACCAACTCCTTCGATGACCTGATCATCTACGACGGTCCGGACGCCACCTTCCCGGTGCTCTTCGCCAACCCGGCCAACACCGGCAACCTGGGCCTGCCGGGCAGCGGCATCCTGACGACCGATCCGGACTACTTCAGCGTGGACGTGACGGCCTCGGGCAACTTCATCTACATGACCTTCACCAGCGACGGCAGCGTGCAGTGCGCCACCAGCACCACCTACGACCCCTGGGAGTGGTCGGTGGTGTGCTTCGACTGCACCTTCCCGGTGGCCAGCGCCACGGTGAACGACAACTGCGGCGCGGGCACCTTCACCATCACGGTGGACGTGACCGACGCGACCAATGCCGGAGCGGTGGACATCACCACGGACTTCGTGGGTGATGCCGAGCCGAACAACGTGGGTGTGGGCCAGTACGTGCTGGGTCCCTACCCGAGCGGCACCCTGGTGGATGTGACGGTATCGCACCCGAGCGAAGCGTTCTGTGCGCTGACCTTCCCGGACCAGAACAGCTGCTGCAACGGGGATTGCTCCGGCGCGGTGGCGGCGGTGGTGGGCATCAACACCCACGGACCGATCAACTGCGGAACGGCGACCGAAGCCCTCGTGAACGGCACGGTGCCCACGGGCGCCCGCTGGTGGAGCTACACCCTGCCGGCCGACGGCAAGGTGCGCGTGAGCGCATGCGACCCGCCGAACACCACCAACGACGACACCTTCGTGACGATCCACGAAGGCGTATGCGGTTCGCTGGTGCCGTACAGCGGTGACGATGACGGCTGCACGACCTTCAACTTCGCCTCGGACGTGACCTTCACGGGCACGGCGGGCCAGACCTTCTTCATCGAGTGGGACAACCGGTGGAACGGCAACGGCCACGACTGGAACCTGGAGTTCACCCCGTGCACGCCGCCGGTGAACGACCTGTGCGCCACCTTGAACCCGGCCGCCAACCCGCTGAGCATCGGTGTTCCGCTGGTGTTCAACGGCACGCGCGACTGCGCCACCAAGGACGGCACCCTGGAGAACATCCGCTTCTGGGACGGGGTGGACGAGGACGTGAGCGGCTGGGTGTGGGAGAGCTTCCTGCTCACCGAGTGCGCCAACGTGCAGATCAACTACTGCGGCTCGCCGGTCTCGGGCATCGTATCGCTGAACATGTACGGCGATTGCGGCAGCCTGTTCGTGAACTCGCAGAGCTTCGACTTCACCACCTGCGCGCCGAACGCCACCATCAACTTCGCCAACCTGGCGCCCGGCACCTACTACTACCCGGTGCTGTGGGATGCGCGTCGTGCGAGCGGACCGTACACGTTGAACGTGATCGCGACGGCCCCGACGATCCCCTGCGTGGCCAACATCGTGTGCTCCGGCGCCATCCCCCTGAGCTGCCCCGGCTCGGTGATCGGCAACACGGACAACAAGCTGCCCACCCTGCCCGCCAACGCCTGCCCCTTCACCAACAGCGCGGTGAGCGGTGGTTCGCTGTGGTACAGCTACACGGCCGCCTCGGATGAGAACATCATCCTGAGCACCTGCGGCCTGGGCACCGCGTTCGACACGCGCATCAGTGTGTTCACCGGACCGGACTGCAACACCCTGAGCTGCTACACGATGAGCGACGACTTCGGCGGCGCCTGCACCAACCGCAGCCAGCTGGAGTTCTTCGCCCAGAGCGGACAGACCTACTACATCGCCGTGCACAGCCCCTCGCCCTTCGCGGACGGCCAGTTCGAGCTGCAGATCGGCTGCGGTGCGGTATGCCCGCGCCCGATCAACGACGACTGCGTGAACGCCACGCCGATCATCAGCTATCCGGAGGACGGCAGCGGCATCTCCACCACGGGCGACAACAGCTGCGCGCAGAACGATGCGTACACCACCTGCACCCCGGTGCTGAACAACCAGGGCGTGTGGTACACCTTCAACAGCGGTGTGAACACCCTGCACCGGCTGACCCTGCTGGGCAATGAGCAGAGCGGCGGCCTCACCGCCAGCCAGCTCAACTACGCCCTGTTCAGCGGCAGCTGCGGCAACCTGGGCGCCGCCGGCGAGGAGATCTGCGTGCAGGACGGTGACGGGTACGACATCCTGCTCACCGGCCTCAGCACGGGCACGGACTACCTGGTGTACATCTACAACCCCGGCAGCACGGGCTTCGAGGGCACCTTCGAACTGCTGCTGGAGCACCCGGGCGTGAACGATGCCGGCATCACCGACATCATCGAGCCGACCGGTCTGGTCTGCACCTCCTTCCTGACGCCGAAGGTGGCCCTCACCAACTTCGGCGAGGCCACCCTCACCAGCGTGGACATCGTGTACGACCTGAACGGTGGCGGACCGGGCCAGGGCCCCTTCGTGTACACCTGGACGGGCAGCCTGCCCTTCGAGGACACCCTGGTGGTGGACCTGCCGGGCTTCACGGCGCCCTACGGCACGCACACCCTGAACGTGACGGTGCAGAACCCGAACGGCCAGCCGGACGACATCGCCACCAACAGCAGCCTGAGCGAGCCCAACATCGACGTGACGGGTGAGACGGTGGTGGTGGAGATCACCACGGACAACGACCCGAGCGGCATCTTCTGGGAGATCCAGGACCAGGCCTTCCAGAGCGTGGCCATCTCACCGTTCTACAACACGGCGAACACCACCGAGACGCTGCCGATCTGCCTGAGCACGTTGAACGGCAACTGCTTCAGCTTCTACCTGTTCGACTTCCTGGGCGACGGCCTCAGCGGAACGGGCAACGGCAACGGCAGCTGGCGCCTGCGCACCACCGATGGCCGCACCCTGCTGGGTGACTCCTTCGACGGCACCATCAACGGTGTGCTGACCCCCAACAGCCCGCCGGCGACCTCCGGCTATGTGAGCGGCCACGAGTTCTGCCTGCCGGCCGGCCCGAGCCAGCCCCTGGCGGCCGAGTGCGGCGTGTTCACCAACCTGCTGCAGAGCAAGGTGTTCACCAGCATCGTGCCCGGCGTCACCACCTACCAGTTCGAGTTCAGCGACCCCGACGCCGGCTTCCGCCGCCGCATCGCCGTGCCGCGCAACTGGGTGAAGTTCTCCGAGATGGTGACCAGCCCGCTGTTGCCCGGTGTGCGCTACTTCACCCGCGTCCGTGTGGACCAGGGTGCGTCCGGCCTCACCGACGACCGCTTCGGCACGGGTTGCGAGATGGGTCTTGACCCGACCGCCGTGCCGGGCTGCACCGGCCTGGTGGACGACATCGGCTTCCCGGCCCACAGCTGCGGCGTGATCAAGACCTTCGGAGGTTCCGACAAGGTCTTCGCGCAGCCTGTGGTGGGGGCCACGCAGTACCGCTTCCGCTTCGAGAACATCAACGAAGGCTACCTGCGTACGATCATCCGTCCCAACTACATCTGCCCGCTGAGCTGGGTGACCCTGCCCCTGCAGAACGGTGTCACCTACGACGTGAGCGTGGAGGTGCTGTACAACGGCCAGTGGAGCGGCTACTGCGGCCCGGTGTGCCAGGTGACCATCCTGAACCCGCCGGCCATGGCCCAGCAGCGTAATGCCGAGGTGGTGACCAACAGCGGTCTGCAGGCCTGGCCCAACCCGGTGCGCGACGGCGTGGTGAACCTCCGCCTGGACGGCCTCACCGCCGGCACCCAGCGCGTGACCCTCGAGGTGTTCGACCTCACCGGCAAGCGCGTGGTGAACCAGGAGATGGAGAACAGCGGCCCCGTGTTCAACACGGTGCTTGAGCTCGACGGCTTCGCCGGTGGCGTGTACATGGTCCACCTCAACGTGGACGGTGCCATCCATCAGCAGCGCATCAGCGTGGTGAAGTAGGCCCGCTGAACCAACGAAATGCGAAAGCCCCCCGCTCCGGCGGGGGGCTTTTTCGTGGCCGGAACGGCCGCACCTGTTGATAACTCATTCCGACGAACGGACGACTTTGCCCGACCAAGTGACAAAACCGCTTGTCGATCGGGAAGGGTTGCCTACATTTCACGTCCACTTAACCAACACCACGCACCACCGCGTGACGGGCCGTGGCCCGGAGCGCACCTGTGAAGAGGATCCCGAGCGCCTTACCACCCTGAGCCCCAGCCTGCGGGCTGCACCCACCGGACCATGGCCCGGCACCGCCATCCCCACGAACCGAACCCTTACCAAAACCCTACACTCATGAATTGTCGACCCTACTCGACATCGCCCCGGCGCCAGCGCTGGTGGCAGCGTGGTGCCCTTGCCCTGGGCACCGCCGCATTGCTCGGCCTGCCCGCCGTTCAGGCCCAGTTCGTCATCATCGGCACGGACGCGGTGTCCACCGCAGGGACCGGAAGTGACCCGGTGGATGATTACTTCAACTTCATGCGGTATCAGACGGTGTACACCGCCGCCGAACTCTCCGGTGCGGGCATGCCTGCCGGTGCCCAGATCTCGGCCCTCGGCTTCTCCGTAATCGAGGACAACGGTCCCGCCTTCCCGACCTACACGATCCGGATGGCCCACACCACGGCGACGAACAGCGCTGCGCACGATGCGGCCGCGCTGACGACGGTCTTCGGTCCGGCGAGCTACGACGCGGTCACCACGCTGGCCGGTTCGCACGACATGATCAGCTTCAGCAGCAACTTCACGTGGAACGGCGTGGACAACATCCTGGTGGACATCTGCACGGGAACGAGCTCCATGCCCTATGCGTCCCCCTACGGGGGTGTGCGCGGCGCCACGGTGACGAATGGCTCGCGGCGTGTCCGTTGCGACGGATGCGGCACCCAGTGCAGCATCAATACCAACACGACCAATACCGTCCGCCCGCAGATCCGCTTCAACTACCTGGCCTTGAGCTGCACGCAGCCGGCGGCCACGGGCACGGTGAGCGCGTTCTCCTGCGCCAGCCCGAACTATACGGTGGACGTGAACCTGACGAGCCTGGGCGATGCGCCCACAGTGGACATCGTGAGCAGCGTGCACGGCATCATCGCCGATGATGTGAGCGCCCTCACCGTGTACACCACACCTTCCACGCCCTGGGGCACGCCCCAGACGATCACCGTGCTGCACAACGGCGACAACACCTGCGACATCGTGGTGGGCACCTTCAACCAGACCGACAATGACGATGTGTGCCATGCGGCCAGCACCTTCCCCATCCCGGACAACGGCTGTGCGACCCTGAACTACCGGGATGTGGCGTTCTGCGTGAGCGACCCCGGCACGGTCCTGGGCACCGACGTGTATGTGAGCAGCGTGGACCTGATCATCGCCCACACCTGGAACGATGACATGGACATCCAGCTGATCAACCCGAACGGCACGGCGGTGAACCTGGTGCTGGACCGGTTCGGCAGCGGCGACAACCTGGGCAACCCGGCGCTGTGCCCGGCGGGCCTCTTCACCCTGCAGGACGGCGGCGCGGCGTTGACCGTCACGGCCACCAGCAACGTGGTAGGCACATACAACCCCGAGCAGCCGCTGACCACCTTGCACGACGGCAGCAACCCCAACGGGGTGTGGACCCTGCGGGTGTGCGATGACGCCATCGGCGACCTGGGCGATGTGCGCTTCGTGAAGGTGAACCTGATCCCCTGCCTGGCGCCCACGGCCACCAGCAGCAGCACCAACGATTGCGGCACCGGCACCTACACGGCCAGCGTGAACGTGACCGCCCTGGGCACGAGCGCGAGCGTGGACATCACGAGCAGCGTGCACGGCACCCTGTTCAGCGGGGTGGGCACGGGCGTGTATGCCAGCAACCCCACGGCCTTGGGCACGCCCGAGACCATCACCGTGGTGGCGAGCAACCCGGCCTGCAACCTCACCTACAACTTCACCAACGCGGATAACGACGAGGTGTGCCACCCGATCACCAGTTTCCCGGTGAGCGCCACCTTCCCCATCACCAACGTGCCGTTCTGCGTGAGCGACCCGGGCACGGCCCTGGGTACGGATGCCTTCGTACAGAGCGTGGACCTGATCATCAGCCACACGTGGAACGAGGACATGGACGTTCAACTCATCAACGCGAACGGCACCATCGTGAACCTGGTGTTCGATCGCTTCGGCAGCGGCGACAACCTGGGCGACCCGTCGCTCTGCCCCGGCGGCCTCTTCACCCTGCAGGCCGGTGGCACCGCGCTCAACAACACCATCACCAGCAACGTGGTGGGCACCTACGCGCCCGAGCAGCCGCTGAGCACCCTGCACGATGGCAGCGACCCGAACGGGACCTGGATCCTGCGCGTAACGGATGATACCGGTGGCGATGATGGCGGCGTACGGTACGTCGGTGTGAACATCGTGCCCTGCGAGGCCCCGGTGGCCGGTGGCCAGACGATCGTGCCCGCCTGCGGCACGAACGAGTACTTCATCGACGTGAACCTGTCCAGCCTGGGCAGCAGCGCCAGCGTGGACCTGAGCAACGACTTCAATGCGAACGTGGTGACGGCGAACGCACCCGGCGTGTGGCAGGTGGGCCCCTTCCCCACCGGTACCACGGTGACCGTGACGTTGGAGGCCAGCAACGCCCTGTGCGATGTGAGCCTGGCGCCGCAGACCTACAACTGCCCGCCGCCGAACGACGATTGCAGCGGTGCCATCGCGGTGAACTGCAACAGCATCACGAACGGCAACACGCAGTTCGCCACGCTGGATGCGGTGGGCACCTGCACCACGGCGCTGAACACGGCCCCGGGTGTGTGGTACACCGTGACCGGTACGGGCGGCGAGATCAAGATCGCCCTGTGCGGCTCGGCCTACGACACCAAATTGGGCGTCTTCACCGGCAGCTGCGGCACGCTGACCTGCCTGGAGGGCAATGACGACGACAACGGCACGAACGGCCTGGATGTGTGCGCCAACAACCTGCACAGCAGCCTGAGCTTCCCGAGCACCTTCGGCACCACCTACTACGTGCTGGTGACGGGCTACCTCACGAACGCGGGCGCCTTCAGCATGGAGGTGACCTGCGCGGGCAACAACCTGCCGCCCTGCCAGGACAATGAAGTGACGCTGAACCTGCGCACGGACGACTTCGGCTCCGAAACGAGCTGGAACATCGTGCCCTTCGGCAACACGCTGCCGGTGTGCAGCGGTTCGGGCTACCCGAACAACGCCGATGTGACGGTGTCCTGCTGCCTGATCGATGGCTGCTACGACCTGAACGTGTTCGACAGCTTCGGTGACGGTCTGAGCCTGAGCACCCCGGCCGGCCTCGGCGGATACAGCCTGGTGGATGCCAATGGCAACCGCATCATCGACAACACGGCCGATGGGGATGACTTCACCTTCACGAGCAGCGCGGCTTCACCGTTCTGCCTGCCGCTGGGCACGGACAAGCTGCTGTTCAGCAGCTGCGACCGCGAGGACTGGACCCCGAACGAGTTCGTGGTGGCGGCCGAGAACGCGGCCGTGAGCGCCCAGTGGCTCGTGGGTGACCAGACCGACGACGGCTACCAGTTCTGGTTCTTCAACCCCGATGGTGTGTACAACCGCCGCATCTTCCGCAACCACGCCACCAGCGGCGGCTTCGGTCCCCCGAGCGCCACGCGTGCGTGCCACGTGAAGATCAGCAGCATGGTGACCGCCCCGGTGCCCTACGATGTGCTGCTGAACGTGCGCGTGCGCAGCCGTGTGAACGGCGTGTACAGCGAGTTCGGTCCGGCCTGCCGCTTCCTGATGCCCACCACGCCGCCGGCCTGCCCGCCGACCAGCCTGGTGAACAACCCGAACAACCCGAACTTCAGCTGCGGGGTCATCAAGACCTTCGGCGGTTCGGACAAGGTGTACGCCAACCCGGTGACGGGGGCCAACAAGTACCGCTGGCGCTTTGAGCGTGATGGCGGCGGCTTCACCCGCGTGATCTCCAGCAACACCGCCACCCTGGTGCTGAACTGGCTGACGCAACCGCTGGTGGACGGCGACACCTACAACGTGACGGTGGCGGCCAGCTTCGACAACGGCGCCAACTACTGCCCCTACGGCCTGAGCTGCCAGGTGACGATCGACAACTCGCCCGCCGCCCAGGCGCGCGCGATGGAGACCGCCAGCGGCTTCAGCCTGTACCCCAACCCGAACCGCGGCGACCAGGTGGTGCTGAACATCACCGACCTGCCCGAGAGCGAGGTGCTGGTGACCGTGGACATCGTGGACGTGTTCGGCAAGCGCGTGATGAGCATGACCGAGGGCGCCCAGAACGGCAGCCTCAACCTGGTGCTTGCGCTTGACAACAGCCTGGTCAGCGGCATGTACACCGTGCAGGTGACCGCCGGCGAACAGACCTTCACCGAGCGCTTGGTGATCAACAAGTAAGGAGCCCGCTCCTTCCGATGGGGAAGCCCCGGCCGATGGCCGGGGCTTCTTCGTTGGGGGACCATGGTGGTCGTGAGGTCTTGCGGGCGCATTCCACGTAACCTTCTCATATTCAGAATATTATTAGCGGACCTGCCCGAGTGCGGAGCCGATCCCGTCGGACGAGCTCAGGGGTTTCATCGAAGGCTTTTGGCCATTCGTCGACGAAAAAACTTGACAAGCCCGAACGATGGGGGCCAGTTTTGTCGGCCGGTTACGACATCCGATCGGACCGGACCAAACGAACGCTCATGGCACACTCTGCACTCCTTTCCCGACCGGTGCTCCGGTCCTTGCGGTCGCTGCTGGCGATCGCCGCGTGGCTGCTGCCCACCTGGTGGGCGGCGGCGCAGGTCGCACAGACCTTCAACACCTCCGGCAGCTTCGTCCCACCCGCCGGGGTCACCCAGGTGCTGGTGGAATGCTGGGGCGGTGGCGGCCGCGGTGGCACGCGCACCACGAACGGCCAGGGCGGTGGCGGTGGCGGCGGGGCTTACTCCCGCGCCCTGGTGCCGGTGACCCCCGGCACCCCGTACACGGTGAACGTCGGTGAAGGCAGCACCTCGACCGCACCGGGCGGCGACTCCTGGTTCGGCACGGCCGGCACGGTGATGGCCGAGGGCGGCAGCAGCTCCGGCAACAACAGCACCACCGGCGCGACGGGTGGCACGGCCGCGGCCTCTGTAGGCACGGTGAAGTTCAGCGGCGGCAACGGCGCGAACGGTGGTTCGATCATCTTCACCCGCTGGGGCGGAGGCGGCGGCTCCAGCGCGGGCTACGCTGCGGCGGGCGCGAACGGGTTGTTCGGCACGGCCGGCACGGCCCCCACGGGAGGCGGCAACGGCGGCAACGGCCCCAGCAGCCAGGCCAACGGCACGGCCGGCAGCGCTCCGGGCGGTGGCGGCGGCGGTGCCGTCCGCACCAGCAGCGGAACCCGCACCGGTGGTGCGGGAGGCGATGGTCAGGTGATCGTGACCTACTACGAAGGCGGCGCCTGCATCAGCGGCACGACCGGGTTCAACAGCATCCCGGACAACGCCTGTGGAAGCAACACCTACATGCATGCGCCGATGCGCGTGACCGGTCTGCCCACGACCCTGGGCACCAACCCCGGCAATGCCCGCCTCACCAGCGTGGAGCTCATCGTGGCCCACACGTACAACAGCGACCTGCGCATCACCCTCACCTCCCCGGCCGGCACCACGCGCAACCTGGTGCTGAACCGTTTCGGCAACGGCGACAACCTGGGCAACCCGGGCGCCTGCCCCGGCACGGTGCTCACCCTCACCGACGGCGCCGCCGCCCTGGTGAACACCAACACCAGCAACGTGGCGGGCACCTTCGCTCCGGAGCAGACCCTGGCCGGCTTCACCGGCGACCCCAACGGGGCCTGGGTGCTCAACATCTGCGACAACGCGAACGCGGACGTCGGCCGCCTGGTGATGGCGCGGTTGAACTTCTGCACCGTTCCGCTGATCACCGGCTTCGGCTCCAACGGCCCGATCTGCGCCGGGCAGACCCTGGACCTGACCTCGGCCGCCACGGGTGATGCGCCACTGGCCTACACGTGGTCCGGCACGGGCACCTTCGCCCCCGACAATACCAGCGCCAACGTCTCCGTGACCGGTGCGGCCACGGGCAACTACACGGTGACGGTGAGCAACGCCTGCGGCTCGGCGCAGCAGGTGATCCCGGTGACGGTGAACCCGCTGCCCGTGATGAGCTGCCCGGCGGACATCACCGGCGTGTGCAGCGCGGACGCACCCTTCGCCCTCAGTGGAGCGACACCGCTCGGCGGCACATACAGCGGTCCGGGCGTGAGCGGTGGCAGCTTCGACCCCGGCGCGGCCGGAGCGGGCACGCACCTCATCACCTACAGCTACACCGATGGCAACTCCTGCTCGAACAGCTGCACCTTCACCATCGATGTCACCCTGGCCACCACCTGGTACAGTGACCTGGCGGACGGCGACGGCCTGGGGGATCCCGGCAGCCCGCTGCTGGCGTGCAGCCAGCCCGTGGGCTACGTGGCCGACAACACGGACGGATGCCCGGCGGTGAGCGGCACGGTGGGTGATGCGTGCAACGACGGCAACCCCTTCACCACGGGCGACGTGCTGAACGGCAGCTGCGTCTGCGCCGGCACCCCGGCCCCCTGCACCAACTGGAACCTCGCGATCACCACGGACGCCAACGGTGCTGACGTGAGCTGGCAGCTGAAGGACGCCAACAGCCCCTTCATTCTGGCCAGCGGCAGCGGCCTGCCGGACAACACGACGGTGAACAGCTCCTTCTGCGTGCCGGTGGGCGCGTGCTTCGAACTGACGGTGAACGACGCTGGAAGCAACGGCATCGCCGGAGGCGGCTGGGTGCTCACCGACGACCAGGGCGAGCGCGTGATCGACAACACGGGCAATGGCGGCTGCTTCGGCGGCAGCAGCACCTCGGTGAGCGAGAGCATCTGCAACGCGATCGGCACCGACAAGCTGATGTTCAGTGACTGCGACAAGGAGGACCACCAGCCCGGAGGCAACGTGTTCGCCAGCGAGAATCCGGCGGTGAGCGCGCAGTGGGGCGTGGGCGACCAGACGGACGACGGCTACCAGTTCTGGTTCTACGACCCCTGCAGCGGGTACAGCCGCAGGATCTTCCGCAACCACGCCACCAGCGGCGGCTTCGGCCCGGCCAACGCGCAGCGCGCCACCAAACTGGCCCTGGCCAGCATCGTCACCAACCCGCTGCCGCAGAACACCCTGCTGAACGTGCGGGTGCGCAGCCGGGTGAACGGGGTGGACCGCGATTGGGGTCCGGCCTGCCGCTTCCGGATCGCCACGGCGGCCTGTCCGCAGACCAAGCTCATCGACACGCCGAACCACATCAACTACAGCTGCGATGTGACGCGCACCTTCGGCGGCAGCGACAAGGTGAGCTGCTTCCCGGTGGCCGGTGCGAACAAATACCGCTTCCGCTTCGAGAACATCGGCGAAGGCTACCTGCGCAACGTGACCAGCAACAGCGCCACGCTGGTGCTCAACTGGCTGACCCTGCCGCTGCAGAACGGGGTGAGCTACGACGTGCAGGCGCAGGCCAGCTTCGACGGAGGCCTCACCTACTGCCCGCTGGGCGCCGTCTGCGTGGTGACGATCCTGAACCCGCCGGGCCAGGGCGGCCAGCGTGCGCTGGAGATCACCGCCGGGGTGGACGAGCTCGCGATGTGGCCGAACCCGACCGCGGACGGCGCCTTCGACATCCGATGGAGCGGACGGCCCGAGGAGGTGAGCACGGTGGAACTGGCCGTGATCGACCTGAGCGGCCGCGTGATGCAGCAGCAGCAACTGCCGGTGGCCGACGGGCTGCTGACGGCCCGGATCGCCCCCGGCACGCCCCTCACCAGTGGTCTGTACTTCGTCCGCCTCACCGCCGGTGAACTTCAACGCACCGAACGCCTCGTGGTGCGCTGAGCATCCGGTCCGATCGCATGCAGGAGCCCCGGCCGAACGGCCGGGGCTCTTTGCGTGTGCAGGCACCGGAAGTGCGGTCGAAACCCGTGCAGGGCCGTCGGCGTAGAAGGCCTGCCCGGAGGACCCATGCCTGTTCGGCAACAACGGCCACCGGACCACGCAAACCAGCCTGCCATGGCACACATTCCCCCCGTCGGAACTCGGTCGCACCGTCGCTTGCGCCCTGCCCTGCTGCCGGCCATCCTATGGGTGGCCTGCATCCCGTTGAACCTGGCGGCCCAGGTGTCCACGAGCTACACCTTCAGCCAATCGGCCGGAAGCTACACGGAGATCACCGGAGGCACCCAGTTGTTCGGCGGGTTCTTCGGATCGTACGACAACCAGGTCTCCAGCGCCCAGACGATCCCCGGCTTCAACTACGCCGGCACGGTGTTCACCGAGATGTATGTGTCCGCGAACGGCTTCATCACGTTCGGATCGGCGCCCTCCGGAACGAACTTCACCCCATTGAGCAGCGGTGAGAGCTACTCGGGTGCGATCAGCGCGTTCGGCGCCGATATCGAGCACAGCACGGCGAGCTTCACGCGCACGGTCCGCTGGCAGCAGGTCGGGAATGAGGTCATTGTGCAGTGGAAGAGCGCGCGCAGGCAGAACGAGACCGAGAACTTCGACTTCCAGATCCGGTTGAACACGAGCACGAACGCCATCGCGATCGTGTACGGTCCGCGCAGCACACCGGACAACGCGACCACGAACCTGCCGCAGGTGGGTCTGCGCGGCGCGAACAACCTGCTCCTGAGCAACCTGAACAACCGGCGCGTGGAGACGGGAACGGAGAACTGGGACACCAGCCTTCCCGGCAACGCGTTCAACAACACCATGCGTTACACCAGTTCGGGAAGTCCGGACAAGGTGTGGACCAGCGGGCTCACCTATACCTGGTCGCCCTGCGCGGCACCGACGGTGAGCGTGACGCCATCGGCCCCCTCCTACTGCCCGGGCGGCAGTGTGGCCCTTTCGGCCTCCGGAGCGAACACCTACACCTGGTCACCCGCCACGGGCCTGAGCGGCACCAGCGGGGCCAACGTCACCGCCGACCCGACCACCACCACGACCTACACGATCACCGGGCTCAACGGTGGGTGTCCCTTCCCGGGCACGGCGAACGTGACGGTGACCGTGCTGGACGGACCGACCGGGGTCAGCGCCAACAGCTCGGCCGCCAGTGCGTGTATGAACGGCACGGTGGACCTGACGGCGACCGGCAGCTACCCCGGCAGCATCCTGAGCCAGGACTTCAACAGCGGAGCCGGCGGTTGGACCACGACGAACAGCTCGACCGGTGGCAATCCGGCCGATGCCGCCTGGACGCTGCGGCCGGACAACTACTTCTACAATGCCTCGAGCGGCAGCGACCCCACCTTCAGCAGCAACGACGACAGCCAGTTCTTCCTCAGCAACAGCGACGACCAGGGCAGCGGCGGCGTCACGGCCACCACGCTGGTCTCCCCCGCGTTCAGCCTCGTCGGGTACACCACGGCGAGCCTGAGCTATTTCCACCACTACCGCTTCAATTCCGGTGCGTCGGACCGCGCCTATGTGGAGGTGTCCACAGATGGCACCAACTACTCTCCCCTGGTCACCTACAGCTCCACTCAGGGCGCTGTGAACGGGTTCGTGCAGGCCACGCACAGCCTGGACGCGGTCGCCGGACAGCCCACGGTGTACGTCCGCTTCCGCTACACGGCCACCTACGACTGGTGGTGGGCGGTGGACAACGTGAGCATCACCGGCGTGGGCAGCGCCCCGTTGACCTGGGCCTGGACCTCCACGCCCGCCGGCTTCACCTCCAGCACGCAGAACCCGACCGGTGTGGTGGTGGACCAGACCCGCACCTACACCGTGACGGCCACCGCGCCGAACGGGTGCTTCGCACAGGCGACCACCGGTACGGTGACGGCCGTGACGCCGCCCAACGCGGGGACCAATGGATCCGCGACCGTGTGCAGCAACGACGCTCCGATCAGCCTGTTCGCACAACTCGGTGGCACGCCTGACGGGGGCGGCACCTGGAGCGGTCCGAGCGTGGTGGTGGGCGGCAACTACGACCCCGCCACGATGGACCCCGGTGTGTACACCTACACGGTGAGCGCCCCGCCCTGCACGGACGCGCAGGCCACGGTGACGGTGACGGAGAACACGGCCACCACCTGGTACGCGGATGCGGACGGCGACGGCCTGGGCGATCCGGGCATGTCGCAGCTGGCCTGCTCGCAACCGGTGGGCTACGTGGCCGACAACACGGACAACTGCCCGGCCACGCCCGGTGTGATCGGCAGCGCCTGCAACGACGGCAACGACTGCACCATCAACGATGTGATCGATGGATCCTGCACCTGCGCAGGCACCTTCCAGGACACGGACGGTGACACGGTCTGCGATGCGAACGACAACTGCCCGTCGGTACCGGGTCAGATCGGCAGCGCGTGCGATGACAACAACGACTGCACCCTCAACGACGTGCTCGACGGCTCGTGCAATTGCGCCGGCACGTATGCGGACACCGATGGCGATGGCACCTGCGACGGTGAGGACGGCTGCCCCACGGACCCGAACAAGACCTGGGAGGGCATCTGCGGCTGCGGCAACCCCGATGTGGACAGCGATGGAGACACGGTGATGGACTGCCTGGACGGCTGTCCGAACGATCCCAACAAGTTCGCGCCCGGCATCTGCGGCTGCGGCACGCCGGACATCGACACCGATGGGGACGGCACGGCCGACTGCAACGACCTGTGCCCGATGGACCCGAACAAGACCGCTCCGGGCAGCTGCGGCTGCGGACAAGCGGAACCGGGCTCGGCCTGCGATGACGGCAACCCCAACACCGGCAACGATGTGGTGAACGCCAGCTGCCAGTGCATGGGCCAGCCGCTGGATTGCGCGGGCACGCCGGGTGGTCCGGCCCTGCCGGGCACCGCCTGCGACGACAGCGATGCGAACACGGTGAACGATGTGTACGATGCGAACTGCACCTGTGCGGGCACGCCAACGGGCCAGACCGTCGGTCTGACGCTGAACACCGATGCGAACGGCGGCCAGACGAGCTGGGAGATCATCCCGCAGGGCGGCGGAGCGCCCCTGTGCAGTGGTTCGGGCTATGCGAACAACGCCACCGTACCCTTGAGCTGCCCGCTGCCCGATGGGTGCTATGAGCTCCGCGTGATGGACAGCTTCGGCGACGGCATGACCACGGGTGGTTATGTGCTGCGCGACGGCCACGCCCAGCGCATCATCGACAACCACAATGATGGGGCCTTCGGATCGGAGAGCCGGATCGCGAACAACGGTGGGTTCTGCCTGCCGCTGGGCAACGACCGCATCCGCCCGAGCCGCTGCGACCTGGAGACCCTGCTGCCCACGGATTGGATCGCCGCCGAGGAGAACCCCGCGGTGAGCGCCCAGTTCGGCGTGGGCAACCAGGCCGACGATGGCTACCAGTTCTGGTTCTTCAACCCCGATGGTGGATACAGCCGCCGGGTGCTGATGACGCACGCCACCAACAACTACCTCTTCCCCTGGGGCCCCGGGCGCTGCAGCTACCTGCGCCTGAGCAACCTCACCACCTCGCCGCTGCCGCACAACCAGCTGCTGAACGTGCGGGTGCGCAGCATGGTGAACGGGGTGTACACCGCCTTCGGTCCGGCCTGCCGCCTGAAGATCGACCTGGTGAGCCAGTGCCCGACCACCCAGCTGGTGGACGACATCAACAGCAGCCTGCACTCCTGCGGCATCACCGACGTGGTGCTCGACGGATCGCAGTACATCCACACAGCGTACGTGGCCAATGTGGTGACCTACCAGTGGGAGTTCGACGACATCAACAGCGCCTACCTGCGCCGCACCACCAGCAGCGGCAGCGCCCTGCGGCTGAGCGCGTGGGCCACCCTGCCCCTGCAGTACAACACCACGTACAACGTACGGGTGCGGGTGAGCTACGATGGCGGAGCGAACTACTGCCCCTGGGGCACGGCGTGCACCATCACCACGGCCCCGGTGCCTCCGGGCCAAGGCCAGGGCCGCGGCGTCACCGCCGTGATCGAGAGCCCGGTGACCGAATTCCGGCTGTGGCCGAACCCGAACCGCGGCGATGTGGTGAACGTCCTGGCCGATGGGCTGCCGGTGGAAGCCACCACGGCCGACCTGTCCATCACCGACCTCTTCGGCAAGCAGGTGTACAACGGGCAGGTGCCCTTGGCCGATGGTGTGGTGCGGCAGGTGATCGACCTCAGCGGCCGCGCCGCATCGGGTGTCTACCTGGTGGTGCTGCGCACCGGCGAGCACGAACGCATCCAGCGCTTGGTGATCGAATAGCGCGACACCGGCCCTCGCATCGGAGCCCCGGCCGACCTGCAGCAGCAGGGGCCGGGGCTTCGTGCGTTCTGTTCATGTTCACCACACAAGGATCCACTATCCTCGCGATCACATCGTACGACCATGATCGAAGGATACCGCGAATGGAGCCCCGAAGCGGGAAGCGCCTTGCATCCCTTCGTGCACCGGATGGCGTACGGCTACTTCCCCATGCCGCTACCGCCGGAGCAATTGGCACCGGACAGCTACATCAAATGGGCGCTGATCCTGGACGGTGAACCGCAGTACTTCGACCGGGACGGACGGATGGACTGGCACGACGGGTTCTGCGGCCATGTTCCCCCGGAGCGTGGCATCATCGCTACATCGGAAGGTCCGGTGCGCTGCGTGATGGTGAACTTCTTCCCCAGCGGCTTCCACAAGCTCCTCGGCAAGGACATCGAGACCTTCAACGGTCGCATGGTCCGCCCGCAGCTTGTCATCGGCGACACCATCGACGACCTCTACGCCGCCATGCGCGCGGGCCGCGAACCGGACATCATGTTCGAGGTGCTGCAGCGGTACATCGAAGGACTCACCGTGGCTCCAGCCGTAAAGGGCTCCTCGCTGATCATGGACCTGGAGCGCCGGATCCGCGAAGCGAAGGGCATGCTACCGATCAACGATCTGGCGAGCGGGGCAGGTCTGAGCGAGCGGCAGTTGCAGCGGCGGTTCAATCGCGAGGTGGGCCTGCCCCCGAAGGAGTTCAGCTCCGTGGTGCGCTTCAACCATGTGTACAGCCACATGCAGCGTGCGCGCAAGCTCGACCTTGACATCGCCCTGCAGTGCGGCTACTTCGACGAGAGCCACATGCTGAGGGACCTGCGCTACTACCTAGGCGAGGCACCGAAACGGTTCGCGGGGCTGATCCGGCCGATGGTGGACACCAGCCTCGGGCACTGACCGGGGGCGGTGCACGAAAGGGGCACCATCGCCCCGGCGACCGATCACCACGAAAGGGTTATTGCCCGCCCGCAAGCATGGGGGCAGCTTCGTACTGCCCGAACACGTGGTCCCTCGGGTGCCTGTTCAACCGCCAACCGGCGCGGGATGTCGCATTCTTCCTTGAACCGCAAGGCACAGGTCCCAAGATTCGACCACTGACGGAACGATCACCCCACACTGCTTCCTCCGCAGTGGTTCTCCACCGCCCCTCACTCCACACCCATGAAGTCAAGTTCCCTCGTTCTGCTCTGCGTCGCCTACCTATCGCCTGCAGCCCTCACACAAGCCCAGACGGTCGAACCCCATTGGTGGGTCCCCAACGGCGCGGTGAACGCGATCGAACGCGACTCCCTGACCGGTACGGTATACCTGGGAGGCGACTTCACTTCGGTCGGTGCGCCAGTGCCGTTCGGTGCCTGGTTGGACCCCGTCACGGGCACACCCGACGTGAACTGGGCACAGCCCGGCGGTACGGTGTATAACGGGATCCCGGACGGCTCCGGCGGCTGGTTCATCTGTGGCAGCTTCACGCAGGTCGGCGACCTGCCGCGCACCCGGGTGGCCCGGCTGAACAGTGCCGGAAGCGTCACGGGGTTCAACGTCGACATTCCCTCTGGCATCGTGCGACGCTTACTGCTGAGCGGTGACACCTTGTACATGGGCGGAGAATTCACGGCTGCGAACAACCAGCGCAACCTCCTGGCGGTGAACGCCACCTCGGGTGCACTCCTCAACCTGTTCCCAGGCGGCCTCAACGGGATCGTGCGCGCTTTGGAGAAAAGCGGCAACACCCTGTGGGCGGGCGGCAACTTCACCCGAACGAACGGTGATGGGCCCAAGCTGAGCCAGATGGACAAGACCTCGGCTGTTACGGATTGGCACTTCGTGAAGCCCAATGGCGACGTCCGCTGCTCTGCACCGGACGGTGCAGGAGGTTGGTACATCGGCGGAACCTTCACCACGGTGGGCGGGGTGGCACGGCAACGGGCCGCACGCATCAATGCCGATGGGACGCTGCATGCCTGGGACCCGAACGTGAACGCCGATGTGAACAGCATTGAAGTGGACGGAGGTACCGTTTACCTCGGTGGCACCTTCACGACCGTGGGGGGCCAGGCCCGCGGTCGGTTGGCCGCCGTGGACGCGAGCACCGGGGCCGTGCTGCCCTTTTTCGCGGGGCAGGGCATCTCGCCGGGTTACAACGTGAACGACCTGGTGGTGAACGGCACCGACCTGATCGTGGGCGGGCGTTTCTCCTTCGTGGGCACGCCGGAACCCTTTGGCGCAAAGCTCGACATCGCCACAGGCGCAGCCGACGCCAATTACGTGAACCCCAACCTTCCGGTGTTCACATCGGTGCCGGATGGCAGCGGTGGATGGTTCATCGGCGGCACCTTCACGCAGGTGAACGGAACGGCTCGGCGCGGGGTCGCCCGCATCAATGCCGATGGCACCCTGAACGCCTGGAACCCGGTATGCAATGGCGACGTGCTGGCCCTTCACTACGACGGGACCACGCTCCACATGGGCGGTACGTTCACCACCGTTGGCGGGCAACCACGGCGTTTGGTCTCCGCAGTGGACGGTACCACGGGTGCGCTGCTTCCCTTCAACGCGAACAACGTCTCGGGGACATCCGTGAACGCTGTGCACAAGGCAGGCCCGGCGCTCTACGTGGGCGGCACCTTCCAGGACATGGGGGGGACCACCCGACAGAACCTGGCCGCCTTGGATGCCACTACCGGTGCGATATTGCCCGGTTGGAAATACGTGACCAACGTCGGTGTCCGGGCAATGACCAGCAACGGCACCGACGTGTTCACGGGTGGGGACTTCACCCTGGTCGGACTGGACCGGCCCAGCGGCACCGCCGTGGATCCCGTGACCGGCGAACCGGACTTCAGCTACCTGGAGCCGAACAGTACGATCTACGCCGCGATCCCGGACGGCAGCGGTGGTTGGTACGTCGGCGGGAGCTTCGACAAGATCGGGTTCACGGCGCGCAGCCGCATCGCGCGGATCAACGCCGACGGCAGCGTTCACCCCTGGAACCCGGGCGCGAACAACATCGTGCGCTGCCTGCTGTTGCACGGCGGCGTGCTCTACGCAGGCGGCGACTTCACCCAGCTGGGCGGACAGACACGCAACTACATCGGCGCGGTGGATGTCGTGACGGGAACCGCCACCACCTGGAACCCGAACCTGAACGCTGCCGTGCTCAGCCTCGGCACCGATGGCACCAACATCGTGGCCGGCGGTTCCTTCACCACGTTGGCCGGCAACTACCAGCCCAACTTCGTTTCCCTGAACCCGGCCACAGGCCTGCGGGCATACGACGTGGCCACGAACAATACGGTGAGCGCGGTGAAGGGCGACGGCACTGCCCTCTACATGGGCGGGTCCTTCACGAATGTTGGCCGGGCCATCCGGTACGGTGCCGTGCTGACGACGAGCAGCAGCATCGCCCTGCCTGATGTGGTGATGCCGAACAACGAGGTCCATTGCTCCATGCCCGATGGCGCCGGGGGCTGGTACATCGGTGGCAGGTTCACCACGGTGAACGGTGTGACACGGAACCATGCCGCCCGCATCAACGCCGATGGAACGCTGCATGCGTGGAACCCCAACGCGAACAGCGTGGTGTACAGCATGGCCATGGGTGCGGGTGTGGTGTACCTGGGCGGTAGCTTCACCACTATGGGTGGAAGCACCAGGAACCGCATCGCCGCGGTGGATGGGACCACCGGTGTGGCCACGGCGTGGAACCCCAACGCCAACGACCAGGTACTGGCCCTCGTTGTGGACGGCCCGAACGTGTACGCGGGAGGCCGTTTCAGCACCATCGGTGGACAAACACGCCAGAAGCTGGCGCAGTTGGATGCCACCACGGGACTGGCCAGCACGTGGAACGCCAGCATGGCGAGCGGTACAAGTGCATTCGTCACCGGACTGGAATTGTCCGGTGCGGGAACCCTGTACGTGGCCGGCGAGTATGGCAGTTTGGGCGGTGCGGCGAGGATACGCGCAGGTGAGATCAGCCTGGCCACCGCCGTGGCCACATCCTGGGCGCCTTCAGGTATCGGCGGCACCACGAACTGCATCCGGGTGAACGACGCCAACAGCGTGTTCATCGGACAGACGGGCGGGCCGGGCATCACCAAATGGAACCGCAGCACGAGTGCACAGATCACCAGCTGGAACGCGCTCGTCTCGGGCTCGGCCATCGACATCCGCGTGGATGCAGGCGTGGTGTACTTCGGCGGTCAGTTCACCTCGGCCGGCGGTCAAGTGCGCCACCACGCCGCAGCGCTGGACGCGAGCACCGCTGCACCCCTGCCGTGGAACCCGATGCTCAACACATACTTCCTCCGCAGCATCTCCATCGCGGGCGGCAACATCTTCATCGGTGGGGGGTTCACGTTTGTGAACGTGGTGCCGCGCAACCGACTTGTTGAGCTGACCCCTGTGACCGGGGCCATCACCGCATGGGACCCGAACGTGGCCGGCAACGTGCTCGCGCTGGAGTTCGACGCCACCACGGTTTACGCCGGTGGGGCCTTCACCACCGTGAACGGATCCACCGGGCGCAACAGGATCGCCGCCCTCGACCGCACCACCGGCCTCGCCACCAGCTGGTCGCCCAACGCGGACAGCGATGTGGCCGCGCTCTGGAAAAAGGATGCCAGCACGATCTACGTCGGTGGCTACTTCAACAACATCGGTGGAGCCGTTCGCTCAAGACTTGCGGAGATCGACCTGACCATCGGGCTCGCCACGGCCTGGGACCCCTCCCCGGAGAACGGCGGCACCCACGTGAAGACAGTGGCGTACGATGGCACGCGGGCCTATGTGGGTGGTCAGTTCCAGTACATGAAGGCCGTGACACGGAACTATGCGGCCGCGTTCGACCTGGGCACCCATGACCGCACGACCTGGAACCCCAACGGCGGGAACTCGGTGCACGCGCTGACCATGAACGGATCCCATGTGCTTGCGGGTGGGGATTTCACAAGCTTCGGCGGAGCCGTGCGGAACCGGGTGGCCGAAGTGGACGCCAGCACCGGTGCGGCCACGCCATGGGACCCGAACGTGAACAGCACCGTATATGCCATCCAAGCGAACGGTGGGAGCGTTTACCTCGGTGGGGCGTTCACCACCGTCGCCGGCACTGAGCGCTACCGGTTGGCCGCCGTGGACGGCAGCACCGGGGCACTGTTGCCGTGGGATCCCGGGGCGGATGCCACCGTACGCACGCTGTCCGCACAAGGCTCCGACCTGTACGTCGGCGGCGACTTCCAGCTGATCAGCGGCAAACCCCGCTCCGGCTTGATGGCGGTGGATCGCACCACTTCCGCGATCACCGCGTGGGATCCGCGCGTAAGCAGCTTGAACAGCATCCATCAGATGTTCATCGATGGAGGTCTCCTTTACGTTGGTGGCTTCTTCGGCAACATCAAAGGCGTCTCCCGCGCCAACCTGGCGGCGGTGGACCTGGTCACGGGGGTACCGAGTGGTTGGAACCCCGGTGCCAACTCGGAGGTGTACACCTTGACCAAGCAGGGTTCCACCGTCTACTGCGGGGGCGTCTTCACCACACTGGCCGGCCAGCCGCGCGCCAACATGGGTGCCGTGGATGCGACCACGGGCACGATCGTCAGCTGGAACCCCGCTCCGAACGGTGCGGTGCGAACGCTCGTGGTCGATGGGACCACGCTGTACATCGGCGGTGCGTTCACGAACCTGATGAGCACCGCGCGCAATCGCGCCGCATCGGTGGACCTCTCCAGCTTCACCCTGAACGCTTGGGACCCCAATGCGGACGGTGAGGTCAGCGACATCGCGGTGGTGGGCGGCAAGGCGTTGCTGACCGGGGTGTTCAACAACATCGGCGGAGCGGCGCGGAGCTCGCTGGCCTCCTGGAACGTGGCCACCGGGGCGATCAACAGCTTCAACCCCGGTGCGAACAACGATGTGCACGATCTGGTGATCAACGGCAGCACCTTGTACGTGGCCGGCGAGTTCAACAGCCTTTCCGCCAACACACGGAATCGCATCGGTGCCGTGAACGGCTCAACGGGCGCCATCACCACGTGGAACCCCAACGCCAGCACCACGGTCACGGACATCGAGCTCGCTGGATCCACGATGTACGCCTGCGGGCCGTTCACGACCATCGGCGGTGCATCCCGTTCGCGGCTGGCGGAGCTGAACCTGGCCTCCAACACGGCCACCGCGTGGAACCCCGGCCTCTCAGGCGGCACGGCCACCCCGAACCGGTTGACCCTGACACCGACCAGCGTGATCGTCACCGGGGCCTTCACCACGGCGGGCGGTCAACCGCGGGTGAACCTGGCCGAGCTCGACCGCACGACCGGCCTGGCCACGGGATGGAACCCCGACCCGAACGCCACGCTGCAGACGGTAGTGTACGACGGCACCCATGTGTTCGCCGGGGGCAGCTACACGGTGATCGGCAACCAACCCCGCGCGCGACTGGCCGCCCTGGACGCCAGCGGAACGCTCACCGCCTGGAACCCGGGTGCCGGCAGCACGGTGCGGGCCCTCGCCTTGGATGCGAACAACGTGTACGTGGGCGGCGACTTCACCACGGCCGGTGGCCAGCCGCGCAACCGCATCGCAGCCATCGATCGGTCCACCGGCCTGGCCACCGCCTGGAACCCGAACAGCAATGGCGCGGTGCACGCGTTGCACCTGGGCCAGGGGGGCTTGTATGCCGGTGGGGCCTTCGCCACCATCGGGGGTTCATCACGGCTTCGGATCGCGCAGCTCGACCTGGGCACCGGCCTCGCCACCAGCTGGGCGCCCTCGGTGACCGGCACACAGGTATCGACCATCAAGCGCCAGGGCAACACCGTGTGGCTGGGCGGCTCCTTCTCGGACGTGAACGTGACAGCCCGCTCGAACATCGCCAGTGTGGACGCCACGACCGGCTTGCTCACCCCCTTCAACCCCAACGCCAACGGCGCGGTGAACACCTTGCTCGTGGACGGCAATGACGTGTATGCCGGGGGCACCTTCCAGATCATCGGCGGGCAGGGCCGAAACCGCTTCGCGAAGTTGAACGCCACCACGGGCGTGGTGGACGCCAGCGATGCACTGGCCAGCAATCCCGTGCTGGGCATGGCGCACAGTGGCACCAAGCTGATCACGGGCGGCAGCTTCACCTCCATCGGTGGTGCCGCGCGCGAGCGCACGGCGGTGCTGGACAAGTCCAACCTCGGCGCAACCGGCTGGGACATCGGTGCCACGAACAACAATGTGACCGGGGTGGCCACCGACGGTGTGCGGGCCTACTTCGGCGGGCTCTTCACCTCGTTCGGAGGAACGAACCGCAGCTACTTCGGTGTGGCCACGCTCTGCCCCACCCCATCCACCTACTACCGCGACAACGACGGCGACGGCTTCGGGAACCCGCTGGCGAGCGTGCAGCTCTGCGAGCAGGTGCCCGGCGTGGTGACGGACAACACCGACTGCAACGACAACGATGCGGCACAATACCCCGCCGCACCCTGTGACGACCTCAACGCCTGCACCACGAGCGACGCCTACGACGCCACCTGCACCTGCGTGGGCGCTCCCCTGCCCGACGGTGATGGCGACGGCACCTGCGATGCGCAGGACGGCTGCCCCGTGGACCCGCTGAAGATCGCTCCGGGCCAGTGTGGCTGCGGAAACCCGGACACGGATACGGACGGCGACCTGACGGCCGACTGCAACGACCTATGCCGGATGGACCCCTTGAAGGTGGCCCCCGGCGTCTGCGGATGCGGCGCACCGGATACGGACACCGATGGTGACCTCACCGCCGACTGCAACGATGGCTGCCCGGCCGACCCGCTGAAGATCGCCCCGGGCCAGTGCGGCTGCGGGAACCCCGACACGGACACGGACGGCGACGCCACGGCGGACTGCAATGACGGGTGCCCGCTGGATCCGCTGAAGACCGCGGCAGGCCAGTGCGGGTGCGGCGCTCCGGATACGGACACGGATGGGGATGGCATTGCGGATTGCCTGGACACCTGTCCATCCCTTGCCGGCCAGATCGGGGATGCCTGTGATGATGGCAACGCGGTGACCAGTGGGGACACGATCTCCACATCGTGCACCTGCGCAGGTGCATTCACGCTCCCGGTAGGCTATCCCCACCGACCAGGAAGTGGAACGCGCGCATGGATCAGAGGTATTGACGGATATCGTGCGTCGATCGCTTCGGCTCCACAGATCACGCCAGGAACGGGTGACTGGAGCCTGGAACTATGGATCAGGAACCTGACCGGGGGATCAACCGGGAACCCGATGATCCTCGCGATGAACGGCAGCGGTGGGATCGGTGGAGGGCCTGGGGGCGTGGAGAACGACTACTTCTTTCTCGCACGCGGAGGTGGATCAACACCGTTCTACGCGTTCCATTTCAGGGACTCCACAGGTACGCTCCAGATCATCAACACCGGACCTACGGAGTACGGCACGTGGCATCACCTGACCATCGTACGGGACTCCTCGGCCAACACGCTCAGGGCGTACGTGGATGGAACGCTTCGCGCAACGCAGAGCATCACATTCGGTGACGTGTCGCCCATGAACCCGCTCATCATCGGTGGCGTCGAGAGCGCCGGAAGCAATGGCTATTCTCAGCACTGGTCCGGTTACGTGGACGAGCTCCGCATTTGGGGAACAGCGCTGAGCGCAAGCGCCATCCGCGATCACATGTGCAAGAAGGACCTTTCCCAACATCCGGCGTTGGCTGACCTGCACGCGTACTACCGGTTCGACGAGGGTGCAGGGAACAGCTTGATCGATATCGCCGGACAGGACAACAACGGCGTTCTTCCCTTGGTGTCGTGGGGCCGCAGCGAAGCGCCCATCGGCGATATCAGCGCCTACAACTACGGTGGCGGAAGCGCCAGCATCAACGATGGTACGATCTTCACCTCAAGCGCTCCACAGAACGCATTCGTCACCCATGTGTTCAAGGTCAGGGAGGCACCGAACACCAGTGTCTTCACGGGTCTGACGGAGGCTGACACCAGTGAATACCATGGTGTTTTCATATCCGCGCCGAATTCGGCTCTTGCCACGAGTACGATCACCTGGGATTACAGTGCGGACACCGTCCTGAACGGAGCGGTCGGGGAACCTCAGTTGCGGCTTGCGCGTCGAACGCACGCCATGGCGGATTTCACAACCGCTGGTGTGCTGAACTTCAGCATCGACACGGCGAACAACACGCTCACGGTCAGCGGCATGGAGTGGCAGGAGTACATCGCCGGATTCAACTGTTCCGGAAGCTGCGACGATGGCGACCCCTGCACGGTCAGTGATTCCGTGGATCCCAATTGCGGGTGCGTTGGTCTATCGGCACCGGATAGCGATAGCGATGGAACTTGCGATCCGATCGACGGCTGCCCGGCCGACCCGCTCAAGACAGCGCCTGGCCAATGCGGTTGCGGCATGCTGGACACGGACACCGACGGAGACCTCACCGCCGACTGCAACGATGGTTGCCCGAACGATCCGCTGAAGATCGCACCCGGTGCTTGCGGATGCGGCGAGTTGGACACCGACACGGACAATGACCTCACGGCCGACTGCAACGACGGCTGCCCCACGGACCCGAACAAGACCTGGGAGGGCATTTGCGGCTGCGGCACCCCCGACGTGGACAGCGATGGCGACACGGTGATGGACTGCCTCGACGGCTGTCCCACGGATCCGAACAAGCTCGCGCCAGGCATCTGTGGCTGCGGCACCCCGGACAGCGACACCGATGGCGACGGTACGGCCGACTGCAACGACCTATGCCCGATGGACCCGAACAAGACCGCCCCGGGCAGCTGCGGCTGCGGCCAGGCGGAGCCGGGCACGGTGTGCAATGACGGCGACCCCAACACGGGCAACGATGTGGTGAACGCCAGCTGCCAGTGCGAGGGCCTGCCGATGGACTGCCTCGGAGTTCCGGGTGGCACTGCCCTGCCGGGCACCACTTGCGACGACGGCGATGGGAACACGGTGAACGATGCCTACGACGCCAACTGCGTCTGCTCCGGAACGCCGGCCAACGCTGGTGTGCAGCTCACCCTCACCACGGACGGCGGAGCCGCGCAGACCAGCTGGGAGATCATCCCACAGGGCGGCGGCGCATCGATCTGCAGCGGAGCGGGTTATGCGAACAACAGCACCTTTGTGTTGACCTGCCCCATCGTCGCCGGGTGCTACGAGCTGCGCGTGCTGGACAGCTTCGGCGACGGCATGAGCACCGGTGGCTACGCGTTGCGCGATGCCAACGGCCAGCGCATCATCGACAATGCCGGCGACGGGGTGTTCACCTTCGAGAGCCGCATCGCCAACAGCGGCGGCTTCTGCCTGCCCCTGGGCACCGACCGCCTGCGCAGCAGCCGCTGCGATCTGGAAACGATGCTGCCCACCGATTGGGTCGCCGCGGAAGAGAACGCGACCGTCAGCGCCCAATACGGAACAGGTGCGCAGAACGACGACGGGTACCAGTTCTGGTTCTTCAACCCCGATGGTGGGTATAGCCGACGGATCCTGGTCACCCATGCCAGCGCCAGCTACCTCTTCCCGGCCGGACCGGCACGGGCCTGCCACATCGCCTTCTCCGGCATCATCACCAACCCCCTGCCGCAGCAACAGCTGCTGAACGTGCGGGTGCGGAGCATGGTCAACGGCGTCTACGCCCCCTTCGGTCCGGCCTGCCGGATGCGCATCGCGCCGTTGTGCGCCACCACCCAGTTGAACAATGACCCCATGAGCACGGAATACTCGTGCGGGGTGACCCGGGTGTTCGGTGCCATGGACAAGGTGCATGCGCAGGCTGTCACCGGGGCGAACCGGTACCGGTTCCGCTTCGAACGCACGGGCGGTGGGTTCACGCGCGTGATCGCCAGCACCACACGCAGCTTGCAGCTCAAGTGGCTCACGCTCCCGCTCGTGGCGGGGGACAGCTACACGGTCACCGTGGCACCCAGCTACGACGGCGGGGCCACCTACTGCCCCTATGGGGCGGCCTGCACCCTGGCGATCGTGGCGCCGGCCACTGCACAGGCGCGTTCCGCGCCCATGGTGCAGGGCGACCTGCTCCTGTTCCCGAACCCGAATCAGGATGGACGTCTGAACGTGCTGGCCGATGGGCTGCCGGTGGAAGCCACCACGGCCGACCTCTCGATCACCGACCTCTTCGGCAGGCAGGTGTACAACGGGCAGGTGCCCGTGGCCGATGGCGTGGTGCGGCAGGTGATCGACCTCAGCGGCCGCGCCGCATCGGGTGTCTACCTGGTGGTGCTGCGCACCGGCGAGCACGAACGCATCCAGCGCTTGGTGATCGAATAGCGCGACACCGGCCCTCGCATCGGAGCCCCGGCCGACCTGCAGCAGCAGGGGCCGGGGCTTCGTGCGTTCCCTGGCCGACGGCCGCCTCTCGCGCGCATGGAATCATTGGAACCAATGAGCCCGCGCAACGGCGTGCCGGATATCCTTGCAACACACGGTCGGGCATCGTCAGCGCCTCGAAGTGAGGGCTCTCCGATCCTGACCTTGCACCAACGCGGACATGTGTTCATCCATCCCCCGGACCGGCCACGCGGCGCAGCCCACGAACGAACCACCCAAGGCCGTCCGGTACGGCCTTTCGCTCCTTCGGCTTCCTCCGCACCTGTTGACCATCTTCCTGCTTCCGGCTGTGATGCATGCGTTCCTTGTTGCGCTGCCTGTCGCGGGCCAGAGCCGGGCAGGCACGAGCGCGGTCTGCTTGTCGGAGGTCGGCACGGTGGGCACGGCCAACGCCCCCAGGCAGATCGCCGTTCACGGGAACCTGCTCTGTGCGGTGACCCACGGAGGCAACATGCTCCAGGTGTTCGACATCAGCACACCGGGATCACCGGTGCTTTCGGGTCAAGCCCCGACCGCATCGGGGGCCTCCTCCGTGTTCATCGACGGCGCTGGTACGAACGCCTATGTGCTTGCGCAGACCAGCGCCAAGCTCCAGGTGTTCGACATCAGTGATCCGGCCAACCCGGACCTTCTGGGCCAGTTCACCACGGACGCCCAACCGACCGGACTGCACATCCACAACGGCACGGCCTACGTGACCTGCCAGGGCACGCAGAAGCTGCAGGTGCTGGATGTGACCGACCCTGGCGCAATGACCCAGCTCGGTTCGGTGGCCACCTCGGCCGGCCCCAAAGGAGTGGCCCTCCTGGGCGACCATGCCGTGGTGGTGAACGCGCTCGGGAACATGTTGGAGGTGTTCTCGGTGGTCAACCCGTCCTCGCCCGCCCTGGCCGGATCGGTCAGCACCGGCCTGCAACCATCAGCGGTGGCGGTGAGCGGGAATTCCGCCTATGTGACCCTGTCCACGGGCGACAGCCTCCAGGTCTTCGACCTGAGCGTACCGGGCAACCCCGTCCCCATCGGTGCGAGCGCCACCGCGGATGCGCCGAACGCGCTGGCCATCAGCGGCGACCGGTGCTACGTGGTCGCCCGCGGCGGAAATGCCGTGGAGGTGTTCGATATCGTCGATCCGAGCGACCCGGTCGCCATCGGCTCGGCCGGCACGCTAAGCACCCCGTGGTCCGTGGCGACCGGGAACGGTCACGTCTTCATCACCAGCAACCTGGCGAACACGCTTCAGGTGTTCGAGCCCCGCGGTCCCGGGGATGCGTGCGATGATGGCGATCCGGCCACGGGGAACGACGTGTTCGATGGGAGCTGCAGCTGCGCCGGTGTGCTGATCGACTGCCTGGGCGTTGTCGGTGGAGCGGCCGTGCCCGGCAGCCCCTGCGATGATGGCGACGCGGATACCGGTAACGATGTATATGGTGCGAACTGCCAGTGCGGTGGTGCGCTCCTGGACTGCATGGGGATCGCCGGAGGAGTTGCCCTGCCCGGTACCGCCTGCGACGATGGTGACCCCGGCACCGGAAGTGATCTGTACGATGCCAACTGCGTCTGTGTGGGCACCGTGAACGACTGCCTGGGGGTGCCGGGCGGCGTATCGGGTCCCGGAACGCCCTGTGACGATGGGAACCCGAACACCCAGTTGGACGTCTACGATGCGAACTGCGTGTGCGCCGGACAATTCGTGGATTGCCTGGGTGTGCCGGGCGGTGGGGCCGTGTCAGGGGCGCCCTGCAATGATGGGGACCCGACGACCGGTGATGACGTCTGGCTGGCGGATTGCATCTGCGCCGGCGAGTTGATCGATTGCCTGGGCGATCCGGGTGGGGCCGTGCTGCCGGGAACGCCCTGCGACGACCTCAACGCATGCACCACGAACGATGCGTGGAACCCGTTCTGCGAATGCATCGGCGATCCGATCCTGATGGCAGGGATCACCGGGCCCGCCACAGTTCAGGGCTGGGAGCCCGTGACCTATTCGATCCCTCCGGTGCCCGGCGCGCAAGCCTACCTGTGGGACCTGCCCGAGGACTGGTCCACCACCGACATGACCCCGGATGAGGTGATCCAGACCACGACCTACAACGAGGCCGGAACCGTGCAGGTGTGCGTGGGTGTGGACATGGGCTCCTGTCTGGCGACGACCTGTTTGAGCGTGGAGGTGGCGCTCTCGATCGGCATGGCGGAGGACGATGCGGATATCGGCCTCATCGTCCGTCCCAATCCGTGCACTGGCGCGTTCGACCTTGTCCACACCGGGACCGGGCCCATCGAAGTGTCGGTGCTGGACGTGTCGGGCAGGCTGGTGATCGCCCCGTTCCTCACCGGTGCGGGGATCACACGGATCGCGATGAGCGACGCGGGACCCGGGACCTATCTCGTGCGGGTGGTCGGTGCCGGGGAGATGCGCACCCTTCCCTTGCTCGTCGGGTTCTGATCCCGTGCATCGAACCTCCACGCCCATGCCCCTCGGACCTCGATCCCGACCCACCTCCGGCACCGGCCCGGCAGGCCGGCCCTGCGTTGAACGGAGCGGCCGGCGGGTGTTCCCCACCGTGGTCCTGGTGACCCTGTTCCTTCTGCCCGGCACCCTGAGCGCCCAATCCGTAATGGTCCGTTCGACGGTCGGCGCGGGGGGAGGATCATCCGTCTCCGATGCCCGGTCGGGCACGAACTACATGCAGGTGGCGGTCGGCCAGGCCAGTGTCGCGGGGTCGTACCCCGCGGATGGCCGGTACTACAATCAGGGATTCGTGCAGCCCCTCCACGCGGCACGGGTCTCCGTGTCGAACGTGCTGGAGGCAAGGGTCTTCCCGAACCCGTTCCTCGACCGGTTCGACATCACGCTCACCGACCCCTCCACGGAACCCGTGCGAGTCAGGCTCTTCAGCATCACCGGCCGGTTGATCCTGGACCGGGAACACGCTCCCGCGCAGCGGATCACCATGACCACCGGGCTCCTGGCATCAGGGGCGTACATCATCCGGGTCGATTCCGACGACCGTCACTACATCGGCCATCTCCAATGCATCCACTGATCATGCGCACCCTCCTGTTCCTGCTGCTCGCATCACTGATCAGCGTCCCGGCCCAAGGGCAGCAGATCCATGTGCAGGCCGGCATGCTGCGCAGCGAGTTCCTCTACAAGGACAGCAAAGGCCAGCGGCTGGAAGGCCTGGTGCCGCTGAAGAACTTCGCGATGTCGGCCGGCATCCGAAGACCGTTCAAGCGGTTCGACTCCAAATGGTTCTACCTGTTGGGCGCCACCTACGAGGTGTATGCGACGAGGGGGACCAGCCAAGATGCCTATCAGAACTACTACGAGTGGAAAGCGACCTACGCCGGCATCTCCGCAGGCATTGAGCGCGACCTGCTGACCATCCGGAGCCGGCGCAAGAACAACAAGGGCACCACCCTGTTCGCCCGTGCGGCGGTGAACCCCGCCTTCCTGATCAAGGGGTCGCAGACACTGAACAACGAGGTGTTCGACCTGCGGGGGACCGAGCAGTTCAACGCACCGTATCTGTTCGGCCGGGCCACCGTCGGTGCGAACTATTGTGTGTCGAACCGCGTGGCCGTAATCGCCGAGTACACGTTCGCACAGGGCCTCCGCATGCCGATCAATGTGGGGGATGATGAGGAGAAGCTGGGGTACCGCGCCCACGTCTTCACCACCGGGATCCTGATCGCCCTGAACAATTGCCGCTATTGCCTCACTCAATTCGCCAAGTGACCATGAGCCGCGACCTCCTTCGCCATCTGCTTCTGTTCGTGACGTTGGGCATCACGGGCATCGCCATGGGCCAATCCCACGGGCTCACCTTCCAGGCCGTGATCCTGAACAGGCCCGACAACAACACGGAGATCCCCGGCGTGGACGTGCCCGGCGGCAGCTACCTGTCCGACCAGCAACTGGATATCCGGTTCACCATCCACAATGAGGATGGCGACATCGACTACCAGGAGGAGCACACCACGACGACGGACCGGTATGGCCTCATCTCCGTGATCATCGGGGACGGGACCATGACGGCCGAGAGCCCCGACGTCTTCAAGGAGATCAGCTGGGACGGTACGCCCAAGGAGCTTGTGGTGGAGGTGAACATCCCCGAACCGTTCGGATTCGGCATGTTCGTGGAGTTCAGCCGCCAGAAGCTCGTCTTCGCACCCTACGCCTACCACCGGAACATCACGGCCACGGGCACCATGGACATCGACGGGGCCACGAACCTCAACAGCTCATTGAGCGTGAACAACGGCAGCCCGACGCTGCTCACCGGCACCCTGACGGTGGATGGATGCGTGTATCTCCACGACTGCCTCGTTGTGGATGGGACCACCGACCTCAACAATGGGTTGAACGTGAACTACAACACTCCCACGGACCTCAGTGGCACCCTGAACGTCGATGGTGCGACCACGATGAACAGCACGCTGGATGTGGACGGGGCCACCACGCTGAACCTTACGCTCGATGTGGACGGGGCGACGACCTTGAACAGCACCCTGGACGTGGACGGCAGCACCACGCTGAACAGCACCCTGGATGTGGACGGCGCGACCACCCTGCACAACACCTTGAACGTGGCCGGGGCCACCACCATCAACAACACGCTGACGGTGGCCGGGAACACCACCCTGCAGAGCGACCTGTTCGTGGAGGGTAGCGCGGAGATCGGCGAGAGCCTCCGCCTGGGCCGCACCGCGGACCTTGGGCAGCTTCAGGTGAACACGGACGGCTACGCGAACGAGACCACCACGTTGAAAGCACGCCAGGGGGATATCTCGATCCTTGGTGCGGAGAGCGCCGATGGGACCGCGCGTGCCCTGGTATGGGACGATGGCCTGATCGAGATGTTCCCGGGTACGCGCCAGGTGCGGATCGACGGCCAGGCCAGTGGCGGGGCCACGAACAACACCGGCTCCTATCCGCTGTATGTCAAGGGCGCCCAGCAGGGCATCGCTGTGAAGCTGAACACGAGCGCGGTGAACTCCGGGAACAACTTCCTCTACTTCTCGGACAACAGCTACATCCGCGGCAGTGTGCAAGGCCAGACCTTGAGCGAGCTCCACAACAGCTTCGAGTACATCTGGTTCAACAGCATGGCTGTCCTCGATGAGGCGTTCATCCTTGCGGAAGGCGTGGCGTGCGGAGCCCAATTGGACCTCGGCGAGGCCGGCGTCATGGCGGCCAATGCGATCCTCATCCTTGCCCAATGGGCTGAAGAGTTCTACCACATGGAGACCGAGGTCGGGGTCGTCTATCAGTCGAACTCGGCCGACTACGCGGAGTGGCTGCAACGCGATGCGGGTGTGGAGGACCTCGCCCCCGGGACCATCGTGGGGGTGAACGGCGGCCGGATCTCCACCAGGACCGAAGGAGCGCGTCAGCTCATGGTGGTGTCCACCGCACCCCTGGTGCTCGGCAACACGCCTCCGGCGGGCGAAGAGGCGAACTACGAGAAGGTGGCCTTCCTCGGTCAGGTGCCCGTGCAGGTCCGTGGGGTGGTGAACGTCGGCGACTACGTGCTGGCCTCGGGCCTGAACGATGGAACGGGCATCGGCAAGGCCCCGGCGGACATGACGCTGGCGGACTACGACCGGATCGTGGGCGTGGCCTGGTCCCGGGCCCTGTTCCCCAACGGCACCTCCCAGGTGAACACGGCGGTGGGCATGAACCAAGGCGCGATCAACGACCAGCTGAAGCGGCAGAAGCAGGAGCTGGACGCCCTGAAGGGCACCATGCAGGAGGTGTTGAGCTACCTCAGGGCGAAGGACCCTTCGTTCCCGGTGGACCTTCCCGGTGCGGCCGCTCAACCCGCTGCCGCTCCCCCAGCGGTCGCTGCAGCGCCGGCACGCACCCCGGTGGTCCGCGATCGGAAGGAGGTGGAGGCCCTGCTCCGCAGCCATCCGGAGATCCTCGAACGGACGCTCGCCGGGGCCAGGTCCCTGTTGGCCGCCAAGGGCTATCCGGTGGACCAGGAACCGCTCGCGCAGTGCTTCAATACGGAGGCCTTCTTCGCCCGGCTCAACAGGTCGGCTCCGGTACCGGATCGGACCCCTCGACCGGTGGTTCCGGACGTGCCCCGGTCCGACCAGAGGATCCGCTGACAACGACCGGGCCCACCGGGAAGCAAGGGCTCAAGGACCTTCCGGATAGAGCAGGTACCTCACCCGCACCGCCCGGAACGCTTCCAACGCCGGCTTCCAGGAAGCCCGGATGAGCTCCTCCGACTCGCCACGCCGGATGCGTTCCCGCAGATCCGGACCGCCGGCCAGCTTGTCGAAGAAGGGGGTGAAGAAGCCGTCCTTGTCCGCTGCGGCCTCGTACATGCCGATGAGCCAGCCCAGGTGGAGCCGCGGATCGAGCCGGCTGTAGAACGTTCCGTACTCACTGAGATCGAGGCCTGTGCATTCCCTGCCGTGGTAGGGAGGGTCCTTGGCGCCCGGCATGGGCCGGGGGGTGAACCGGTACGCCCCCAGCGTGCAGCCCGGGAAGCCGATGCACTGGAACGGGGCATCCGTTCCGCGCCCCACACTGACCACGGTGCCCTCGAACAGTCCGAGCGCCGGATACAGCATCACGGCGGAGAGGTTGGGCAGATTGGGGCTGGGACGCACCGGAGGCGCATAGGCCATGCGATGGTCGTAGCCGGCACAGGCGATCACCGTGAGCGCGACCTGGCGGTCTCCACCGAGCCAGCCTTCCCCGACGATCATCATGGCGAACTCCCCCACCGTCATGCCATGCACGAGCGGCACGGGATGCATGCCCACGAACGAACGATGTGCGGGATCCAGTACCGGACCGTCCACATAGAAGCCGTTCGGGTTGGGACGGTCCAGCACCACCACGGGCAGCTTCGCATCGGCCGCCGCCTCCATCACGTAATGCAGGGTGCCGATGTAGGTGTAGAACCGGACGCCCACGTCCTGGATGTCGAACAGCAGCACGTCCACGTCCTGCAGCTGTTCAGGCTTCGGTCTCTTGTTCTCCCCGTAGAGGGAGACCAGCGGCAGGCCCGTGCGCGCGTCGCGGCCGTCCTTCACGTGCTCACCGGCGTCAGCATCGCCGCGGAAGCCGTGCTCGGGGGCGAAGACCTTGGTGATGCGGACACCCAGGCTCATAAGCGTGTCCACCAGATGCGCGCGCCCCACGCGCCCGGTCTGGTTGGTGATCACGGCCACGCGCTTGTCCTTCAGCAGCGGCAGGTACTCCGCCATGCGTTCGGCCCCCACGCGGAGCGCCTCGGGTCCTGGCTTCGGAAGCGGGTCCACCTGGGCGGGCATCTTCGCCGAGCAGGCGGAGAGCAGGACGAAGCCAAGCACGTACGGGAACAGCATGGGCATCACGGGGCGATCGGGTGGGGTCATCTACGAACGATGCAACGAGGGCGAAAGTAGCCCGGTGCGGGCCGCGCTACCTTGCGCCGACATGGGCCTCGCCTCCTTCGTCGCGCGTCGCATCCTGGCCGACCCCGACCGGCAGGACCGGCTCTCACGGCCGATCGTGCTCATCGCGATGATCGGCATCGTGCTGGGCATGGCGGTGATGGTGCTCACCGTGGGGATCACGCGTGGGTTCCAGCGCGAGATCCGGGCCAAGGTGGTGGGCATCGGTGGCCACCTGCAGCTCACCGCCATCGCGCAGAACGATCCCAAGGAGACCCCGCGCATGGTGTACGACCCCGCCCAGGCCGGGGCGTTGCGCGCCCTGCCCGGTGTGGCCCATGTGCAGACCTACGCCACCAAGCCCGGTATTGTGGAGACCGACGGCGACATCGAAGGCGTGGTGGTGCGCGGGCTGGGCGGCGACCTCGACCCCTCCTACCTCACGCGCCATCTGGTGGAAGGCCGGCTGCCTGTGCTGGGCGCCGCCGAGCGGCCGAACGAAGTGCTCATCAGCGCCTACCTCGCCGAACGGCTGCGCATCGCCGTGGGCGATACGATCACCATCTATCTGGTGAAGGACCGCGACGACATCCGGCCGCGCAAGTTCACCGTCACCGGCACCTATCGCACCGGCCTCGAGCAGGTGGACCACCAGGTGGTGGTGGTGGACATCGGCCACCTCCAGCGCTTCGCCCAATGGGGACTGACCGCCGAGATCCTGCTGGACACGGTGAACGGCGTGCCGACCGTGGAAGGGCTCGGCTTCGGGGGCGACCGCGACCACCTCTTCGAATGGTCGGTGCCCGGCTGGACCGGCAAAGGCCCGCATCCCGTTGACCCCGCGCTGATGCAGGAGCTGAAGGGGCGGGTGCTCTCGCTCGTGGTCTCCGATGCCAGCGGCACGCTGCCGGACACGGCCTGGCTGCGCTTCTCCCCGGTGGACGGCTTCGTGCAACGCGGAGGCGGACGGGGCAGCCACCATCATTACGTGGGCGGCATCGAGGTGGACCTCACCTCCTTCGACCGGCTGGAGGCGTTGGAGGAGCAGGTGCACGCCCATGTGCTCGAGCCCGACCAACGGCTCACCACGGTGCGGGAGCGCAGCCCGGAGATCTTCGCCTGGCTGGAACTGCTGGACACCAACGTGGCCGTGGTGATCGTGCTGATGGTGGTGGTCGCTGTCATCAACATGACCAGCGCGCTGCTGCTCATCATCCTGGAGCGCACGACGATGATCGGTGTGCTGAAGGCCCTCGGCGCCACCAACGGCCAGGTGCGCCGCATCTTCCTGCTGGACGGCGCCTACATCCTGGGCCTCGGGATCCTGGGCGGTGATGTGTTGGGCGTTGTGCTGGCCCTGGTGCAGCGCTGGACCGGGTGGGTGCGCCTGCCCGTGGAGAGCTACTACGTGGACGTGGTGCCGGTCGACCTGGACCTGTGGCCCATTCTCCTGTTGAACCTGGGTACCCTTGGCGTCTGCGTGGCGGCCCTGGTGCTTCCCAGCATGCTGGTGACGCGCATCGCACCGGCCCGCGCCATCCGCTTCGACTAGGCGCACTGCGGGCCCGGAAGGCCGGGCTACCTTCGCGGAGCCATGCCCGCGCAAAAGGCCGCGGCACCCCCAGAATGAAGATCCACGAGAACATCCTCACCACCATCGGCAACACCCCGCTGGTGAAGCTCAACCGCATTACCAAGGACGTACCCGGCACCGTGCTCGCCAAGGTGGAGACCTTCAACCCCGGCAACAGCATCAAGGACCGTATGGCCCTGAAGATGGTGGAGGATGCCGAAAAGGCCGGTCTGCTCAAGCCCGGCGGCACCATCATCGAAGGCACCAGCGGCAACACCGGCATGGGCCTGGCCATCGCGGCCATCATCAAGGGCTACAAGTGCATCTTCACCACCACGGACAAGCAGAGCAAGGAGAAGGTGGACGCCCTGCGCGCCTTCGGCGCCGAAGTGATCGTGTGCCCCACCAACGTGGATCCGGAGGACCCCCGCTCCTACTACAGCGTAAGCAGCCGCCTGGTGAACGAGACGCCCAACAGCTGGAAGGCCAACCAGTACGACAACCCCAGCAATGCCCAGGCGCATTACGAGACCACCGGCCCGGAGATCTGGGACCAGACCAACGGCAGGATCACGCACCTCGTGGTGGGCGTAGGGACCGGCGGCACCATCTGCGGCACGGGCCGCTACCTGAAGGAGAAGAACCCCGGCATCAAGATCTGGGGCATCGACACCTATGGCTCGGTGTTCAAGAAGCTGAAGGAGACGGGCCTCTTCGACAAGAACGAGATCTACCCCTACATCACCGAGGGCATCGGCGAGGACTTCGTGCCCCAGAACGTGGACATGGACCTCATCGACCTGTTCGAGAAGGTCACGGACCGCGATGCCGCCATCTACACGCGGAAGATCGTGAAGGATGAGGGCATTTTCGTGGGGAACAGTGCCGGCGCGGCCATGGCCGGGCTGATCCAGCTGAAGGACAAGTTGAAACCCTCCGATGTGGTGGTGGTGATCTTCCACGACCACGGCACGCGCTACCTGGGCAAGATGTTCAACGACGACTGGATGCGTGAGCGCGGTTTCCTCGTGGAGGAGAAGCCCACCGCCGGCGACCTGCTGAAGGGCAAGGACCTCGCACTGCTGAGCGTGGAGGCCGAGGAGCCGGTGCTCGCCGCGATCGACAAGATGCGCAAGCACAACATCGACCAGCTGCCGGTCTTCGAAGGCGGGAAGCCCGTGGGCACGATCACCGATGCACGGTTGTTCGATGCGATCCTGGAGGACGCCGACGTACGCACGCAGAAGGCCCGCGTGGTGATGGGTGCGGCCCTGCCCGTGGTGAAGGTGGACGCCACGCTGGACGAGGTGGCCACCAAGCTGGGCAACGGCTCGCCCGCGGTGCTGGTGGAGCAACCGAACGGGTTCGGGATCCTGACGAAACAGGATATCATCGGGAAATTGCGGTAAACCCTTGGGCTATGCCTGAACTCTGCCGCTTCTATGGGATCATCATCCGGATGTATTTCATGGACCACAACCCGCCGCATTTCCACGCGGAATACCAAGGGCAGCGGGCGGAGTTCGACATCAGGACCCTCGAGCTGATCGCGGGCGGTCTGCCGAGCCGTGCGCATGCTTTGGTCCTGGAATGGGCCGCATTGCATCGGCAGGAACTGCTGGCCAATTGGAAGCTCGCTGTCGAAGGAGAACTGCCTTCGCCCATCGATCCGCTACCTTAGTGGACATGAACACCGTCGTCAAGGTCGAGGCACTGCCGTCGGAACGGTTGAAGTTGACCTTTGCGGATGGCTTCCAGGCCGAGGTGGACCTGAAACCTCTGCTCACCAAGGGCATGGCCTTGCAGGTGGCGTCGCCTGACCTCTTCGCCCAGGTGACCACGGAGCCGGGTGGCGGCATTTCCTGGCCGAACGGTTTCGATCTGTGCCCGGAATTCCTGCGGGAATTGGCCGAGAAGCGGCAGGCGGCCGCCTGAACACGAGCGATGGCCCGAGCGGTTTGCTCCTTGGGAACCGCATCCGGCACATAAAGGGTCTGAAGGATGCCCATGGACCGGATCGGAGATGCTGTTCAAGGTCTGATCAACCTGCTCGATATGATCGGCGGTCTGGTCCGAAAGGCATTGATCCGTAAGAAGATCCGCCTCAACGAAGAGTTCAGGTCAAGGGATAACACCTGGTTAGGCGCGGCAACGCTGCTTGTACTTGGGCTGTTCGTCCTCTTCCTGTTCAGCTGCGGCCAGAAAGCTGGCCAGAACAGCCCCTACAATGCTTCGGGTTTCGACACAGCCAAGGACGAGGCCGCAGTACAGGATACGGTTCAACAGGCACGGACCGGAGGCGTTCCTGTCACTGCGGACGATCTTGCCGAAGCATACATGGCCAGCCACCACGTGTCCGACCTGGCTCGTTCTGTTGCGCATGGCAACAAGATCGACCTGAACAAGGACATGGATTGCCTGATCCTCCTTGACAGCATGCATAATGGTATCCTCCCGGATACCCGTTCGTTCTACTTCTGGGTCGTATCGAAGTCGTTGAAGTGGTCTGATGGCTACTATGCAGAAGGGGTAGGAAACACGGCCACATCCTATTTGTTCGATCGGCCAGCCGAATTTCTTTCGTACTGGTCGCACCTCATCGGTCATGAGGAACGTGACCTTTGGGCCTATTCACTAGCCGGTGAACAAGCGATCGAGACGGAAGGCTACCCTGCTGATACGGTCATGCTCGTCTTTTCGGACCGATTGAGGTCAACGATGAGAAGAGACGATCAAGAGTCGAGGCGCGCTGGTGATTTGCTCATTGCCAAGGTTGACAGCACTCTTCGGTTGTTGAAGCAAGAATTGCCTTAGAGCAGATGCGCTCCGTCACCGACCAAATGCACCGCACTATCCAAGTGCCCGCCCCCCCCCAACGCATCATCTCCCTCGTCCCCTCCCAGACCGAACTGCTCCACGACCTCGGCCTCGGCGACCGCGTTGTGGGCATCACCAAGTTCTGCATTCACCCGGATGCCTGGTTCCGCAGCAAGCCGCGCGTGGGAGGGACGAAGAAGGTGGACATGGACATGGTCCGTGCGCTCAGGCCCGATCTGATCATCGGCAACAAGGAGGAGAACGCACAGGCCGACATCGAGGCCCTGGAGACGGAGTTCCCGGTGTGGATGAGCGATGTGCGCGACCTGGAAAGTGCGCTCGACATGATCCGCCGCGTGGGCACCCTCACCGGCAGCGACAGCAAGGCCGCCGGACTGATCGCCGGTATCGAACAGGCCTTCTCTTCGCTCCGGTCGCACTCCCCGCCCCTCTCCGCCGCCTACCTCATCTGGCACGCGCCCATGATGGTGGCCGGGGCCGACACCTTCGTGAACGACATGTTGGGGCGCTGCGGTCTTACCAACGCCTTCGCCCACCGGCCGGAGCGCTACCCGGAGGTCTCCCCGGCCGAGCTCGCCGTCGCCGATCCGGATGTGATCCTGCTCTCCTCCGAGCCTTTCCCCTTCGCCGAAAGGCACATCCTGCACTACAACGCTCTTTGCCCGGGCGCCCCCGTGCACCTGGTGGACGGCGAGCTCTTCAGCTGGTACGGCGGCCGGCTGCTGAAGGCCCCGGCCTATTTCAGCGGTCTGTTGGCCGGATGGCCGGCCTGAGCGCCGGGAACGGGCGGGCTACTTTTGCCCATCCACCATGCGCGCACGGCTTCTGCACCTGCTTCTGCTGCTGCTGCCCTTCGGGGGCCAGGCCCAGACCGTGGGCGTGGTGCTCAGCGGCGGCGGTGCCTCGGCCATGACGCACATCGGCGTGCTGATGGCCTTGGAGGACCACGGCATCCCCATCGACTTCATCACCGGCAGCAGCATGGGGGCGCTGGTGGGCGCGATGTACGCCGCCGGCTATTCGCCGCACGAGATCGACAGCCTGTTCCGGACGGATCTCTACCGCACGATGGCGGAGGGTGGCGTGGAGGACCGCTACACGTACTTCTTCAAGCACGACCAGCCGGACGCCTCGGTGATCAACGTGAAGATCGATCTGGACACGCTGCTGCAGACCTCCCTGCCCACCAACCTCCGCAGCCCCGTGCTGATCGATTTCGAGCAGATGCGGGGCTTCGCCGGTGCCAGTGCGGCCAGCGGCCACGACATGGACAGCCTCTTCGTGCCCTACCGCTGCGTGGCGAGCGACATCACGGCCCAGCGGCCGGTGCTGTTCCGTCGTGGCGACCTGGCGCGGGCCGTGCGCGCCAGCATGAGCTATCCGTTCTACTTCAAGCCCATCCGGGTGGACGGGCACCTGATGATGGACGGGGGCCTCTACAACAACTTCCCCAGCGACATCATGTACGAGGAGTTCCTGCCCGATGTGATCATCGGCAGCAACGTGGCCAGCAACTCCGCACCGCCCAACGAGGATGACCTGCTGAGCCAGTTGAAGGCGATGTTGCAGGAACCGACCGATTACTCGGTGCGGTGCGACAACGGGCTCATCATCGAACCGCGCACCAGCACGGGCCTCTTCGATTTCAGCCGCATCGGTCCCACGATCGAGGAGGGCTATGCCGCTGCCATGGAATGGATGCCGGAGATCGAGGCGCTCATCACCCGGCGCACCGATGCCGCGGAGGTGGCCGCGCGGCGTGCGGCCTTCCGGGCCCGCTGGCCACAGCTCCGGTTCGGCGCCCTGCAGGTCACCGGTCTGCGCAAGGGGCGAGCACGCTACGTGGAACGGATGCTCACGGACCGGGATGGGCGCATCGACGAGCGCCGGCTCAAGAGCCTGTACTTCAGGCTCCACGACGACGACAACATCGGGCGCCTCTACCCGTCCGCGTACTACCGGCCCGAACGGGGCGACTTCGACCTGCGCGTGGACGTGGGTGCCGAGAAGGATCTGCACGCCCGGTTCGGTGGCATGTTCTCGTCACGGCCCATCAACACAGGCATGGTGGGTCTGCGCTACAACCTCTTCGGCCGCTGGAGCTCGTCGCTGCAGGCGCTCTCGTGGTTCGGCAAGTTCTATGCGGCCGGTCAGGTGCGCCTGCGCGCCGACCTGCCCACTGCGGCCCCGATCTACCTCGAGCCCCTGTTCACCATCCACCGCATGGACCACTTCCGCAGTTTCGCCACCTTCTTCGACGAAGTGCGGCCCTCCTTCGTGGTGCTGCGTGAGACGTGGGGCGGCGTGAACGCCGGGCTGGGCCTGGGCAACAAGGGCCGCTTGCGGGTCGATGTGAAATATGGCCAGACACGGGACAGCTACTACCAGCGTGTCGATTTCAGCCCCACCGATACGGCGGACGTCACCGAGCTCTCCCACTGGACGAGCGGGCTCATCGCCGAGCGGAACTCGCTGAACCGCAAGCAGCACGCCAACGCGGGGGAGCAGTTGAAGTTCGAGGCGCGGTATGTCACCGGTCAGGAGCGCACCGAGCCGGGATCGACGAACGCCCAGCGCGACCTCGTTCGGGACCAGCACGATTGGTTCTTCCTGAAGGCGACGTTGGACAAGTACTTCCTGCCTCGCGGTATGTTCAAGTTCGGCGGACTGGTGGAGGCGCTGTACAGCAACTACCCCTTCTTCGCGAACTACACGGCCACGGTGGCCCGTGCCCCGGTGTTCCAACCCACGCCGGAGAGCAGGACCTATTTCCTGGAGAACTTCCGGGCCCAGCAGTACATCGCGGGCGGGCTGCGCACCATCATCGCCGTGGCGCGCAACCGGTTCGACCTCCGGCTGGAGGGGTACGTGTTCCAGCCCTACCGGGCCATCCTGCGCACGGCGGACGACGAGCCCCAGGCGGGCCTGGCCGTGAGCGACCGGGCCTACCTGGCCTCCGGCTCGCTGATCTACCAGAGCCCGGTGGGCCCCATCTGGTTCAACACCAGCTACATCGACGGCCTGCCCGAGCCGTGGGCCTTCAGCCTCAATTTCGGCTACGTGATCTTCGCCCAGCGCAGCTGGGAATGACAAAGCCCCGGGTGACCGGGGCCTTGTCCACAGGGATCGCCGGGCTCAGGCCTGCGCCGTGGGCCCTCCGAAGTTCATGGGCACCTCCGGCATCTCGCTCTCGCGGATGGGGCCGTGCACCTGCTCGAACTTCTGCACGTTGTCCGCCAGGGCGCGCATGAGCCGTTTGGCGTGCTGCGGGGTGAGCAGGATCCGGGCCCGCACCTTGGCCTTGGGCACACCGGGCATCACGCGCACGAAATCGAGCACGAACTCCGAGTTGCTGTGGGTGATGATGGCGAGGTTGCTGTACACACCGTCCGCCACCTCCTCGCTGATCTCGATGTTCAGCTGGTTGGGACGGGGTTGGTCCTTGGGGTCTGACATGATCTTCGGAATGTGGACGCTGAGGGGGCTGAACGAGGAATGAGCTTCCTCGTTCAGCGCTCCCGGTTCAGCGTTCGGCGTTACTCATCGATCTCCTGGGCGGCCAGGTTGTCCGCCATCATGCGGGCATACTCCTCCTTGTTGTACACGGTGACCTCCTGGAAGCGGCGGGTACCGGTACCGGCGGGGATGAGATGGCCCACGATGACGTTCTCCTTGAGGCCGTTGAGGTGATCCTCCTTGGCGTTCACGGCGGCCTCGTTCAGCACCTTGGTGGTCTCCTGGAAGGAGGCGGCGCTGATGAAGCTCTCCGTCTGCAGGCTGGCGCGCGTGATGCCCTGGAGCAGCGTGCGGGCCGTGGCCGGGCGGGCGGCGCGGGCCTCCACCAGCTTCTGGTCCTTGCGCTTCAGCACACTGTTCTCATCGCGCAGCTTGCGCATGGTCACCATCTGGCCCTCCTTCATCGTGGTGCTCTCTCCGGCATCTGTCACCACCATCTTGTCGAACAGGTCGTCGTTCTCCCCCATGAACTCGGTCTTGTTCACGGCCTGCTTCTCCAGGAAGCGGGTGTCGCCGGGGTCCTCGATCTCCACCTTCCGCATCATCTGGCGCACGATCACCTCGAAGTGCTTGTCGTTGATCTTCACACCCTGCATGCGGTACACCTCCTGCACCTCGTCCACCAGGTACTCCTGCACGCGGGTGGGGCCCTGGATGTCCAGGATGTCGGTGGGGCTGATGGAACCGTCGCTCAGGGGCTGACCGGCCTTCACGAAGTCGTTCTCCTGCACCAGGATGTGCTTGCTCAGCGGCACCAGGTAGTATTTGCGCTCGCCAGTGCGGCTCTCCACGATGATCTCGCGGTTGCCGCGCTTGATCTTGCCGTAGGAGATGATCCCGTCGATCTCGCTGACGATGGCCGGATTGCTCGGGTTGCGGGCCTCGAAGAGCTCCGTCACGCGCGGCAGACCACCGGTGATGTCACCGCCCTTGCCGCTGGTGCGCGGGATCTTCACCAGCACGTCACCGGCCTCGATCTTCTGGCCGTCCTCCACGATGATGTGGGCGCCCACCGGCAGGCTGTAGCTCTTCAGCTCCTCCTTGCCCTTGGGGTCCATGATGCGGATGGTCGGGTTCTTCTTCTTGTCGCGGCTCTCCACGATCACCTTCTCGGTGAAGCCGGTCTGCTCGTCGATCTCCTCGCGGTACGTCACGCTCTCCTCGATGCTCTCGAAGGACAGGCTTCCCGCCAGCTCGGAGATGATCACCGCGTTGTACGGGTCCCAGGTGCAGATCACATCACCCTTCTTCACCTTGCCCGGTTTGCCGTAGAGGAAGGCGCCGTAGGGCACGTTGCTCGTGGTGAGCACGATGCCCGTGTTGCTGTCCACGATGCGCATCTCGGTGCTGCGGCTGATGACCACCTCGGCGTCGTCGCCCTTGCGGTCCTTCTTCTTCACGGTGCGCAGTTCGTCGATCTCCAGGATGCCGTCGTACTTGGCCGTGATCTGGCTCTCCTCGGTGATCTTGCCGGCCACACCGCCCACGTGGAAGGTGCGCAGGGTGAGCTGCGTGCCGGGTTCGCCGATGGACTGCGCGGCGATGACGCCCACCGCCTCGCCCATCTGCACCTTGCGGCCGGTGGCCAGGTTGCGGCCGTAGCACTTGCCGCACACGCCCTGCTTCTGTTCGCAGGTGAGCACGCTGCGGATCTCCACCTCCTCGATGGGGCTGGCGCCGATGGCGGCCGCGATGTCCTCGGTGATCTGCTCACCGCCGGCCACCAGCAGCTCCCCGGTCTGCGGATGATGGATGTCGTGCACCGCGGTGCGGCCCAGGATGCGGTCGTGCAGGGACTCCACCACCTCCTCGTTCTTCTTGAGGGCGGTGGCCACCAGGCCGCGCAGGGTGCCGCAGTCCTCGGTGGTGATCACCACGTCCTGGGCCACGTCCACCAGACGGCGGGTGAGGTAGCCGGCATCGGCGGTCTTGAGGGCCGTATCGGCCAGACCTTTCCGTGCACCGTGGGTGCTGATGAAGTACTCCAGGATGGAGAGTCCCTCCTTGAAGTTGGACAGGATGGGGTTCTCGATGATGTCCTGACCGCCGCCTCCACCGCTCTTCTGGGGCTTGGCCATCAGGCCCCGCATGCCGCTGAGCTGACGGATCTGCTCCTTCGATCCGCGGGCGCCGCTGTCCATCATCATGTAGATGGAGTTGAAGCCCTGCTTGTCGCTCTTGATGCGCTCCATGAGGCTGAACGTCACCTTCGAGTTGGTGTGCGTCCAGATGTCGATCGTCTGGTTGTACCGCTCGTTGTTGGTGATGAGGCCCATGTTGTAGTTGTTGGTCACCTCGTCCACCTCCTTCTGGGCGGCGCCGACCAGCTTGTCCTTCTCGTCGGGCACCACCACGTCCATCAGGTTGAAGCTGAGACCGCCGCGGAAGGCGCTCATGAAGCCCAGCTCCTTGATGTCGTCCAGGAATTGCGCCGCCTTGGCGGTGCCGCACTCCTTCAGCACCAGGCCGATGATGTCGCGCAGCGCCTTCTTGGTGAGCAGCTCGTTGATGAAGCCCACCTCGTCGGGCACCACCTCGTTGAAGAGCACACGGCCGCAGGTGGTCTCGATCATGCGCGACGTGCCCGTCTTGGGGTCGGTCCAGCGCACCTTGATCCAGCTGTGCAGGTCCACCTGGCCTTCGTTGTAGGCGATGATGAGCTCCTCAGGGCTGTAGAAGCTGCGCCCCTCGCCCTTCATCGTGCGCTCCTTGTCGCTCTTGCGGCCCTTGGTGATGTAGTAAAGGCCGAGCACCATGTCCTGGCTGGGCACCGCGATGGGCGCACCGTTGGCCGGGTTCAGGATGTTGTGGCTGGCCAGCATCAGCAGCTGGGCCTCGAGGATGGCGGCGTGGCCCAGGGGCACGTGCACGGCCATCTGGTCACCGTCGAAGTCGGCGTTGAAGGCCGTGCACACCAGCGGGTGCAGCTGGATGGCCTTGCCCTCGATCAGCTTGGGCTGGAAGGCCTGGATGCCGAGGCGGTGCAGCGTCGGAGCGCGGTTCAGCAGCACGGGATGGCCCTTGAGCACGTTCTCCAGGATGTCCCACACCACGGGCTCCTTCTTGTCCACGATCTTCTTGGCGCTCTTCACCGTCTTCACGATGCCCCGCTCGATGAGCTTGCGGATGATGAAGGGCTTGAAGAGCTCGGCCGCCATGTCCTTGGGCAGGCCGCACTCGTGCAGCTTCAGCTCGGGGCCCACCACGATCACGGAACGGGCGCTGTAGTCCACGCGCTTGCCGAGCAGGTTCTGGCGGAAGCGGCCCTGCTTGCCCTTGAGCGAATCGCTCAGGGACTTCAGCGGGCGGTTGCTCTCGCTCTTCACGGCGCTGCTCTTGCGGCTGTTGTCGAACAGGCTGTCGACGGCCTCCTGGAGCATGCGCTTCTCGTTGCGCAGGATCACCTCGGGCGCCTTGATCTCCATCAGGCGCTTGAGGCGGTTGTTGCGGATGATCACGCGGCGGTACAGGTCGTTCAGGTCGCTGGTGGCGAAACGGCCGCCGTCCAGGGGCACCAGGGGCCGCAGCTCGGGCGGGATCACGGGCACCACCTTCACGATCATCCACTCGGGCTTGTTCTCGCGGCGGCTGTTGGCATCGCGGAACGCCTCCACCACGTTGAGGCGCTTGAGGGCCTCGTTCTTCCGCTGCTGGCTCGTTTCGGTGTTGGCCTTGTGGCGCAGGTCGTAGCTCAGGCTGTCGAGGTCGAGGCGCTTGAGCAGTTCCTGCAGCGCATCGGCGCCCATGCGGGCGATGAACTTGTTGGGGTCGGCATCATCCAGGTACTGGTTCTCCTTGCCCAGCTGGTCCAGGATGTCCAGGTACTCCTCCTCGGTGAGGAAGTCCAGGTACTGCACGGGGTTGCCCTCCTTGTTCTTGGCCAGGCCCGGTTGCACCACCACGTAGCGCTCGTAGTAGATGATCTGGTCGAGCTTCTTGGTGGGCAGGCCCAGCAGGTAGCCGATCTTGTTGGGCAGGCTGCGGAAGTACCAGATGTGGGCCACGGGCACCACGAGCTGGATGTGGCCCATGCGTTCGCGGCGCACCTTCTTCTCGGTGACCTCCACGCCGCAGCGGTCGCACACGATCCCCTTGTAGCGGATGCGCTTGTACTTGCCGCAGTGGCATTCGAAGTCCTTGACGGGACCGAAGATGCGCTCGCAGAACAGGCCGTCGCGCTCGGGCTTGTAGGTGCGGTAGTTGATCGTCTCGGGCTTGATCACCTCCCCGTGGCTGCGCTCCAGGATCAGCTCCGGGCTGGCGAGGCTGATGACGATCTTGTTGAAGTTGCTGTTGAGCTTGACCTCCTTCTTCATGGTTGACTAGGCAAGGCGTTCGACGTTGGGTGACCGCATGGCGCTCCTCATTCGAGCGACACGTTGAGCGCGAGGCCGCGCAGTTCGTGAAGCAGCACGTTGAAGGACTCGGGGATGCCCGGGGTGGGCAGGGGCTCGCCCTTCACGATGCTCTCGTAGGCCTTGGCACGGCCCACCACGTCGTCGCTCTTCACGGTGAGGATCTCCTGCAGGATGTTGCTGGCGCCGAAGGCCTCCAGGGCCCACACCTCCATTTCGCCGAAGCGCTGGCCGCCGAACTGGGCCTTGCCACCGAGCGGCTGCTGGGTGATGAGGCTGTAGGGGCCGATGGAGCGCGCGTGCATCTTGTCGTCCACCATGTGGGCCAGCTTGATCATGTAGATCACGCCCACGGTGGCCGGCTGGTCGAAGCGATGCCCGGTGCCGCCGTCGTGCAGGAAGGTGCGTCCGAAGCGGGGCACGCCGGCCTCGTCGGTCTGTGCATGGATCTCGTCCAGCGTGGCGCCATCGAAGATGGGTGTGGCGTACTTGCGGCCCAGCCTCAGGCCCGCCCAGCCCAGCACGGTCTCATAGATCTGGCCGAGGTTCATGCGGCTCGGCACGCCCAGCGGGTTCAGCACGATGTCCACCGGCGTTCCGTCCTCCAGGTAGGGCATGTCGGCGTCACGCACGATGCGGGCCACGATGCCCTTGTTGCCGTGGCGGCCGGCCATCTTGTCGCCGATCGCCAGCTTGCGCTTGGCGGCCACGTACACCTTGGCCAGCTTCACGATGCCTGCGGGCAGCTCGTCGCCGATGCTCACCTGGAACTTCTTGCGCTTGTAAACGCCGCTGATGTCGTTGTGCTTGATGTTGTAGTTGTGGATGAGCTGGCGCACCAGTTCGTTCACCTTCTTGTCCGCGGTCCAGTTGGTGGGGTCCACGGTGATGAAATCGATGGCCTGCAGGACCTTGGGGGTGAACTTGACGCCCTTCTTGATCTGCTCCTCCTTGTACTTGTTGTACACACCGTTCGAGGCCTGGCCGTTGAGGAGCTGCATCATCTTGTCGATGAGCACGTTCTTCAGTTCGCCCAGCTCCTTCTCGTAGTCCTTGTCGATGGCCTCCAGCACGGCCTTCTCGTTGGTCTTGCCCTTCTTGTCCTTGATGGCACGGCTGAAGAGCTTCTTGTCGATGACCACGCCCTTGGTGCTCGGGGGCGCCTTCAGGGAGGCGTCCTTCACATCGCCGGCCTTGTCGCCGAAGATGGCGCGCAGCAGCTTCTCCTCGGGGCTGGGGTCGGTCTCGCCCTTGGGGGTGATCTTGCCGATGAGGATGTCCCCCTCGTTGATCTCGGCGCCGATGCGGATCAGGCCGTGCTCGTCAAGGTCCTTGGTGGCCTCCTCGCTCACGTTGGGGATGTCCGCGGTGAGCTCCTCCAGGCCGCGCTTGGTGTCGCGCACCTCCATGATGTACTCATCGATGTGGATGGAGGTGAAGATGTCCTCGCGGGCCACGCGCTCGCTGATCACGATGGCGTCCTCGAAGTTGTAGCCCTTCCAGGGCATGAAGGCCACCAGCAGGTTGCGGCCGATGGCCAGCTCGCCGTCCTGCGTGGCATAGCCCTCGCAGAGGGTCTGGCCGATGGTGACCTTCTCGCCCTTGCGCACGATGGGGCGCAGGTTGATGCAGGTGCTCTGGTTGGTCTTGAGGAACTTGGTGAGCTTGTACTCCTTCTCATCGCCGTGGAAGCTCACGATGCGGTCCTCCTCGGTGCGTTTGTACTCGATCACGATGCGGTCGCTGTCCACGTACTTCACCACGCCCTCGCCCTCGGCGGTGAGCAGTACGCGGCTGTCGCGGGCCACGAGCTCTTCGAGGCCGGTGCCCACGATGGGGCTCTCGGGCCGCAGCAGCGGCACGGCCTGGCGCATCATGTTGGAGCCCATCAGCGCGCGGTTGGCGTCGTTGTGCTCCAGGAAGGGGATCAGGCTGGCGGCGATGGAGGCGATCTGGTTGGGCGCCACGTCCATGAGGTTGATCTCCTTGGGCGCCACCACCGGGAAGTCGCCCATCAGGCGGGCCTTCACCCGGTTGCTGTTGAACTCGCCTTCGGGGGTCACCTGGGCGTTGGCCTGGGCGATCATCTTGTTGTCCTCCTCCTCGGCGCTCAGGTACACCGGCTCGGCCTTCAGGTCCACCTTGCCCTCGGTCACCGGGCGGTAGGGCGTTTCGATGAAGCCCAGGCTGTTGATCTTGCTGTACACGCAGAGGCTGCTGATCAGACCGATGTTCGGTCCTTCAGGGGTCTCGATGGTGCACAGGCGGCCATAGTGGGTGTAGTGCACGTCGCGCACCTCGAAGCCGGCACGCTCGCGGCTCAGACCGCCGGGGCCCAGGGCGCTCATGCGGCGCTTGTGGGTGATCTCGGCCAGCGGGTTGGTCTGGTCCATGAACTGGCTGAGCTGGTTCGTTCCGAAGAACGAGTTGATCACCGAGCTCAGGGTCTTGGCGTTGATCAGGTCGGTGGGCGTGAACACCTCGTTGTCGCGCACGTTCATGCGCTCGCGGATGGTGCGGGCCATGCGGGCCAGGCCCACGCCGAACTGGGCGTGCAGCTGCTCGCCCACGGTGCGCACGCGGCGGTTGCTCAGGTGGTCGATGTCGTCCACATCGGCCTTGGAGTTCACCAGCTCGATCAGGTAGCGGATGATGCTGATGATGTCCTCCTTGGTGAGCACACGCACGCTGAGCTCGCTCTCCAGGCCCAGCTTCTTGTTGATGCGGTAGCGGCCCACCTCGCCCAGGTCGTAGCGCTGCTCGCTGAAGAACAGCTTGTCGATCACCCCGCGGGCGGTCTCCAGATCGGGAGGTTCCGCGTTCCGCAGCTGGCGGTAGATCACCTCCACGGCCTCCTTCTCGGAGTTGGAGGTGTCCTTCTGCAGCGTGTTGTAGATGAGGGCGTAGTCGGCGGCGTTCACCCCGGCCTTGTGCAGGATGATGGTCTTGGCGCCACTGTCCACGATCTGCTCCACGTGGTGCTCCTCGATCACGGTCTCGCGGTCGATGAGCACTTCGTTGCGCTCGATGCTCACCACCTCACCGGTGTCCTCATCCACGAAGTCCTCCACCCAGGTCTTGAGCACACGGGCGGCGAGCTTTCGGCCCACGGCCTCCTTCATGGCGGCCTTGGTCACCTTCACCTCGTCGGCCAGGCCGAAGATGTTGAGGATGTCCTTGTCGCTCTCGAAGCCGATGGCGCGCAGCAGCGTGGTCACCGGCAACTTCTTCTTGCGGTCGATGTACGCATACATCACCCCGTTGATGTCCGTGGCGAACTCGATCCACGAACCCTTGAAGGGGATCACCCGGGCGCTGTACAGCTTGGTGCCGTTGGCGTGGCGGCTCTGGCCGAAGAACACGCCGGGGCTGCGGTGCAGCTGGGAAACGACCACGCGCTCGGCCCCGTTCACCACGAAGCTGCCGCGTGGGGTCATGTAGGGGATCTGGCCCAGGTAGACGTCCTGCACGATGGTCTCGAAATCCTCGTGCTCGGGATCGGTGCAGTAGAGCTTCAGCTTGGCCTTGAGGGGCACGCTGTAGGTGAGGCCCCGTTCGATGCACTCATCGATGCTGTACCGCGGGGGGTCGATGAAGTAATCGAGGAATTCCAGCACGAACTGGTTGCGCGTGTCGGTGATCGGGAAGTTCTCCGAGAACACCTTGAAGAGGCCCTCGCTGACGCGGTTCTCGGGGAGGGTCTCGATCTGGAAGAACTCCTCGAAGCTCTTGAGCTGGATCTCGAGGAAGTCGGGATACGGGGTCGGCAGGGGGTTCGAGCCGAAGTCGATGCGCTTGCTCTTCTTGCTGATGGTCTTCGCCTGGGCCATGGGTTGCGATCGGGGAAAGGGAACGGGAAGGGACCGGGGAACTTCGGGTGCGGCCGGGCGCTGGGCGCCGGGCGGTGCACATCAGGGCGGGGAACGACGTGCGACCACGACGCATCCGATCAGGCCCCGCAAGGGGTCTGTCCGGAGCGCCGTGGTCGTTGCGTCGTCAGGGGCTTTACTTGACCTCGACCTCTGCGCCGGCCTCCGTGAGCTGCTGCTTGATGGACTCGGCCTCCTCCTTGGAGACGCCCTCCTTCAGCGGCTTGGGAGCGCCGTCCACCAGGTCCTTGGCCTCCTTCAGGCCGAGGCCCGAAAGCTCCTTCACCAGTTTCACCACGGCGAGCTTGTTCTGCCCGCCGGATTTCAGGACCACGTCGAAGCTGGTCTTGGCGGGAGCGGCCTCGCCACCACCGGCGGCGGCGCCACCGGCGGCCACGGCCACAGCTGCGGCGGCGGGCTCGATCTTGTATTCATCCTTCAGGTAGTTGGCGAGTTCGCTCACCTCCTTCACGGTGAGGCTGACGAGCTGGTCGCCAAGGGCTTTGATATCTGCCATTGTTCGGGGTTGTTACAGTGAGTTCGTGGAAGCGACTGTGCGTAACGCGTTTGGTCTTGTTGGTTCAGGCCTGGGCGCGCTCCTCCAGCGCCTTCACCAGTCCTGCGATCTTGTGTCCGCCACCGCCCTGCAGGGCACCGATCACATTCTTGATCGGGCTCTGGAGCAGAGCGATGATGTCGCCGATGAGCTCCTCCTTGCCCTTGAGCGTGGCCAGAACGGCCACCTGGTCATCACCGACGAACACGGCTTCGTCGATCCAGGCGCTCTTGAGCACCGGCTTCTTGTGGGTCTTGCGGAAATCCTGGATCAGCTTCGCGGGGGCGTTGCCCTTCTCGGCGAACAGGATCGACGTCTGACCTTTCAGCGAGCCCACCAGTCCGCTGTAATCGCGGTCCTCGATGCGCTCCATCGCCTTCTGCAGCAGGGTGTTCTTCACCACCTTCATGCGGATGCCGGCCTTGTGGCAGCTGCGGCGCAGGTTGCTGGTGGCCTCGGCCGTCAGTTCGCTCGTGTCAGCCAGATACAGCACGTTGGTCGCCTTGATCTCCTCGATCAGGTCGGCGATCGCCTGGTCCTTTTCGGTACGGGTTGCCATGGTTCTCGGGGATCTGGGGTTACTGCACGCTGCGGGTGTCCACCTTGACCCCCGGGCTCATCGTGCTGCTGATGGCGATGCTCTTGATGTACGCACCCTTCGCGGTGCTGGGCTTCAGCTTGATCAGGGTCTGGATCAGCTCGTGGGCGTTCTCGCTCAGCTTCTGGGCGTCGAACGAGGCCTTGCCGATCACCGCATGGATGATGCCCGCCTTGTCCACCTTGAAGTCGATCTTACCCGCCTTCACCTCCTTCACGGCCTTGGCCACGTCCATGGTCACCGTGCCGGTCTTGGGGTTGGGCATCAGGCCGCGGGGACCGAGCACGCGGCCCAGCGCACCCACCTTGGCCATCACGTTGGGCGTGCAGATGATCACATCCACGTCCGTCCATCCGCCCTTGATCTTCTCCACGAACTCGTCGAGGCCGGCCATGTCGGCGCCGGCGGCGGTGGCCTCCTCGCACTTGGCGGGGTCGGCCAGCACCAGCACGCGCACGTCGCGGCCCGTCCCGTGGGGCAGGCTCACCGTGCCACGCACCATCTCGGTGCTCTTCTTGGGGTCCACCCCGAGGCGCACGGCGATGTCCACCGTGGCGTCGAACTTGGTGTTGCTGATCTGCTTGACGATGGAGGCCGCCTCCTTGAGCTCATAGCTCTTGGTGGCGTCGTACTTGGCCATCGCGGCCTTGCGTTTCTTGGTCAGGGTCGCCATGGCATCAAGCGTTCTCAAAGGGGTTCGTACCGGTCACCGTCACACCCATGCTGCGGGCCGTACCGGCCACCATGCTCATGGCGCTCTGCAGCGTGAAGCAGTTCAGGTCGGGCATCTTGTCCTCGGCGATGGCCTTCACCTGGTCCCAGGTGATGCTGCCCACCTTCTTGGTGTGCGGAACACCGCTGCCGCCCTTGATCTTGGCCTGCTCGATGATCTGCACGGCCGCGGGCGGGGTCTTGATGATGAAGTCGAAGCTCTTGTCGCTGTACACGGTGATCACCACGGGCAGCACCTTGCCGGCCTTGTCCTGCGTGCGCGCGTTGAACTGCTTGCAGAACTCCATGATGTTCACGCCCTTGGCGCCGAGCGCCGGGCCGATGGGGGGCGAGGGGTTCGCCGCCCCTCCTTTCACCTGGAGCTTGATCAGCCCCGATACTTCCTTGGCCATTTCTCTGGTTTTGTGTCCTGATGGCGTCCCGCACATGAGGCGGAACTCGGACGGGTTTTCCTTCTATCGTTCGGGCGACGGTCGCGTCGCTTCTTCGTGTTCGTTCGTTCCTTGACCGGTGAGGGTTGAGGCATGCGCCATCCCTACACCTCCTTTTCAACCTGCATGAAGCTCAGTTCCAGCGGGGTCTTCCTTCCGAAGATCTTCACCATCACCTTCAGCTTCTTCTTCTCCTCGTTGATCTCCTCGATCACGCCGTTGAAGCCGTTGAAGGGACCGTCGATCACCTTCACGCCTTCGCCCACGTGGTAGGGGTTGTGGATGGCCTCCTCGGTCTCGGCCAGTTCGTCCACCGTGCCCAGGATGCGGTTCACCTCGCTCTGGCGCAGGGGCACCGGATCGCCACCCTTCTCGGCCCCGAGGAAGCCGATCACATCGGGCAGGTTCTTGATGCTGTGAGCGATCTCGCCGGTGAGGTCGGCCTCCATCAGCACGTAGCCGGGGAAGAAGTTGCGCTCCTTGCTCACCTTCTTGCCGTCGCGGATCTGGTAGAACTTCTCGGTGGGGATGAGCACCTGGGTGATGTACGTGCCCATGTTGGAGCGCTTCACCTCGCTCTCGATCCGCTCCTTCACCTTCTTCTCCTTTCCGGAGATGGCGCGGATGACATACCACTTGCGGTTGGCGGTCGCTACGGCCATGGTCAGCTCATCAATTTGTAGATGAAACCGAGGATCCCCTTCCAGAAGGAGGTGTTGGTCATGTTGTGCACGCCGAACACGTAGTCCATCACGAACACCACCAGGCTGATGATGAGCGCGGTGACGAGCACCACGATGGCGCTGCCCTGAAGCTCCTTCCAGGTGGGCCAGGAGACCTTGTTGACGAGCTCGTTGTAGCTCTCGCTCAGGTATGTCTTGAAGCTTGCCACGTTGATCGCTTGCTTGGGCACGGGTGGCAGGAATCGAACCCGCAGCCTACGGTTTTGGAGACCGTCGCTCTACCAATTGAGCTACACCCGTTCGTTGTGTCCGTTTTCGGCGGCGAAGGCCGGTCCACCTTGCGGCGGACCGGCCCGGCCACCAGGGTCGTTGTGCTTACTTGACGATCTCCGTCACCTGACCGGCACCCACGGTACGGCCACCCTCGCGGATGGCGAAGCGCAGGCCCTTGTCCATGGCGATCGGCACGATCAGCTTCACGTTGATGCTCACGTTGTCGCCCGGCATCACCATCTCGCGACCGGCCTCGAGGGTGATCTCGCCGGTGACGTCGGTGGTGCGGAAGTAGAACTGCGGGCGGTACTTGTTGTGGAAGGGGGTGTGGCGTCCGCCCTCCTCCTTCTTCAACACGTAGATCTCGGCCTTGAACTCGGTGTGCGGGGTGATGCTGCCGGGGGCGGCGATCACCATGCCGCGGCGGATGTCCTTCTTCTCGATGCCGCGCAGCAGGATGCCGCAGTTGTCGCCGGCCTCACCGCGGTCCAGCAGCTTGCGGAACATCTCCACGCCGGTGCAGGTGCTGTTCATCTTCTCCTCCTGCATGCCGATGATCTCCACGTTGTCGCCCACCTTCACCACACCGGTCTCGATGCGGCCGGTGGCCACGGTGCCGCGACCGGTGATCGTGAACACGTCCTCCACGCTCATCAGGAAGGGCTTGTCCGTGTCGCGGGGCGGCACGGGGATCCAGTTGTCCACCGCGTCCATCAGGGCCATCACGGTGTCCACCCACTTGGCCTCACCGTTCAGGGCGCCCAGGGCGCTGCCGCGGATGATCGGGGTGTTGTCGCCGTCGTACTCATAGAAGGACAGCAGCTCGCGGATCTCCATCTCCACCAGGTCCAGCAGCTCCGCATCGTCCACCATGTCCACCTTGTTCATGAACACGACGATCTTGGGCACGCCCACCTGACGGCCGAGCAGGATGTGCTCGCGGGTCTGGGGCATGGGGCCGTCGGTGGCGGCCACCACCAGGATGGCACCGTCCATCTGCGCGGCGCCCGTCACCATGTTCTTCACATAGTCGGCGTGGCCCGGGCAGTCCACGTGGGCATAGTGACGGTTGGCCGTCTGGTACTCCACGTGGGCGGTGTTGATGGTGATGCCGCGCTCCTTTTCCTCGGGTGCGTTGTCGATGGAATCGAAGCTGCGCTTCTCCGAGAGGCCCTTGTCGGCCAGTACGGAGGTGATCGCCGCGGTCAACGTGGTCTTGCCATGGTCAACGTGACCGATGGTGCCGATGTTGACGTGCGGCTTGGTACGTTGAAAGGTCTCCTTAGCCATTGTCGTTCGGTCGTTATGGGTGTTCTGTTGTCGATCTGTCCGTTCACCTGTCGCACGTGCCTCCCCGCTTGGGGCGGGATGGAGCCGCAGCCGGTCCGGCGGAGCCTTTGACGGGAATTGAACCCGTGACCTCTTCCTTACCAAGGAAGTGCTCTACCCCTGAGCTACAAAGGCCGATGTTCTGGTCGGAGGGGGTTCGGGGCCTTGCGGCGCCCTGACCTCCTCTGATCGTGGAAGAGCGGGAGACGAGACTCGAACCCGCGACATTCAGCTTGGAAGGCTGATGCTCTACCAACTGAGCTACTCCCGCTTGAAAGGAAGGCCGATCGGAGAGGCAGGCCGGTATCCCTGGCTCCGTGAGTGAGTGGTGGGGAGAGCAGGATTCGAACCTACGAAGCTGTGAAGCAGCAGATTTACAGTCTGCCCCCGTTGGCCACTTGGGTATCTCCCCTGTTCCGATCACGGAGCCAATGGACGGATTCGAACCCCCGACCTGCTGATTACAAATCAGCTGCTCTACCAGCTGAGCTACATTGGCACGTACAGCAAGCGAAAGAACGCCTTTCACCCACCTCCCGGAGAGGCCTCCCCGGGAATTGGGCCTGCAAATGTAGGAAACTTCCCGGCACCTCCAAACATGCGCAGGGCCCCGCTGTCGGCGGAGCCCTGCTGATGCGGTGTGCCGGCCGCAACGACCGGCCCCGCAGGCCTATTTGGCACGGAGCTTCGAGCGCTCCAGCTGTCGCCGGATCGCTTCGGCCACCTGGTCGGTGGCCTCCTCAAAGCTCTTGCTGTTGCGCTTGGCGAAGAGCTCACGGCCGGGCACGGCCATCTTCACCTCCACCACCTTGTTGCGGCGGTCGTCCCCGTCATGCTCCAGCCTGAGGAAGACCTCGCTGCTGAGGATGCGGTCGTGGAACTGCGTGAGCTTCTGCAGGCGTTCGCGGATGAAGCCGACCAGCTTGATGTCGGCGTCGAAATGGATGGAATGCACGTTCACGTTCATGGTCTGCTCAGGTCGTTTATGGGGTTCCCTGCCCCCCGCCGCGCGGGTGGGCCTGCGCATGCACCTTGCGGAGCTTCTCCACCGTGTTGTGGGTGTACACCTGGGTGGCCGCCAGGTTGGCGTGGCCCAGAAGTTCCTTCACGGCGTTGAGGTCGGCCCCGTGCTCCAGAAGGTGCGTGGCGTAGGTGTGCCGCAGCACGTGGGGGCTTCGTTTCTGTTGTGTCGTCACGGTGGCGAGCACGCGGTGTACCATTCGTTGCACGCTGCGCCGGGCCAGCGGTCCACCGTGGCGCCCCCTCAGCAGGGGTGCCGCCGGGTCCGTGGTCGGCCGCTGGGAAAGATACGCGCGAACGGCCTCCAGCGTTCCATCCGGCAGGGGCACGATGCGTTCCTTGTTGCGCTTGCCCAGCACCCGGATGGTGCCCCTGTGCAGGTCCACCGCGCCCACCGTAAGGCCCAGCAGCTCGGCCAGGCGGATGCCGGTGCCGTACAGCAGCTCCAGCACCAGGCGCTCCTCGGGGCGCAGGTCGGCCGAGGGTCCGGCGGCATCGAACAGGGGCGCCATGCGGGCCTCCGGCACGAAGGTGGGCAGCCGCCTGGGCTGTTTGGGCGGCTCCACCAGCGCCGTGGGATCGCCCTCCACCGCACCCACCGTGCGGGCGAAGCGGTAATAGGCCCGCAACGCGCTCAGCTGCCGGTTCACCGTGCGCGCACCGGCACCATCGCTCAACCGCTGCATGATCCACTCCCGCACATCCCCGCCCTGCGCGGCATCGATCCCCCCGGCCCCCTGGGCGGCCAGGTGGTCGGCGAACTGCCGCAGGTCACGCCGGTAGGCGGACAGGGTGTGGGGACTGCACCGTTTCTCGTAGGCCAGGTGCTCCAGGAAGCGGTCGATGGACATCCGGAAAGCAAGATAGGCGAAAGGTCCTGACGGACCCCTCGCCTATCGGTACGGCGAAGCGTGCGGGCTTATTGCTCGACGCTGTACGTCTTCAGCTTGTAGGCGGCGCGGATGATCTCCTTGCGGCGCTCCACGGAGGGCTTGGTGAAGCTCTGGCGCTTGCGCAGGGCACGCATGGTGCCGGTGCGCTCGAACTTCTTCTTGAACTTCTTGAGCGCCTTATCGATGCTCTCGCCTTCCTTGACGGGGATGATCAGCATGGGGTCCTTTTGTTCGAAGGGGGCGCAAAGATAGCCACCTCGTTGATCCGTGCAAATGGGGTCACTTGAGCACCTCCCGGCTGATCACCAGTTTCTGGATCTCGCTGGTGCCCTCACCGATGGTGCAGAGCTTGCTGTCGCGGTAGAACTTCTCCACGGGGAAGTCCTTGGTGTAGCCGTAGCCGCCGAAGATCTGCACCGCCTCGTTGCTGGCCCACACGGCCACCTCGCTGGCGTAGTACTTGGCCATGGCGCTCTCCTTGGTCATCCTCTTCCCGCGGTTCTTGAGGTCGGCGGCCTGCTGGGTGAGCAGTTCGGCGGCCTCGATGCGGGTGGCCATGTCGGCCAGCTTGAAGGAGATGGCCTGGAAGCTGGCGATGGGCTGGCCGAACTGCTGGCGCTCCTTGGCGTACTTCACGCTGGCGTCGTAGGCGCCCTTGGCGATGCCCAGGCTGAGCGCCGCGATGCTGATGCGGCCGCCGTCCAGGATCTTCATGGCCTGCTGGAAGCCCTGCCCCACCTCGCCCAGCACGTTCTCCTGCGGCACGCGGCACTCCTCGAAGATCACCTCGGCCGTTTCGCTGGCGCGCATGCCCAGCTTGTTCTCCTTCTTGCCGGCCTTCAGGCCCTTGGTGCCCCGCTCGATCACGAAGGCCGTCATGCCCTTGCTGTCCAGCAGCTCGCCCGTGCGCACGATGGCCACCACCACATCGCTGCTGATGCCGTGGGTGATCCAGCACTTGGTGCCGTTCAGCACCCACTCGTTGCCCTCCTTGCGCGCCGTGCATTTCATGCGCATGGCGTCGCTGCCGGTGTTGGGCTCGGTGAGGGCCCAGGCGCCCAGCCACTGCCCGCTCGCCAGCTTGGGCAGCCACCGGCGCTTCTGCTCCTCGTTGCCGAAGGCCAGGATGTGGCCGGTGCACAGGCTGTTGTGCGCCGCCACGCTGAGGCCCACGCTGCCGCAGATCCGGGCGGTCTCCACGATGGTGTGGATGTACTCGAAATAGCCGAGCCCCGCACCGCCATAGGCTTCAGGCACCAGCACGCCGAGCATGCCGGCCGGACCGAAGTGCTGCTTGAACAGGTCGATGGGCATGTGCTGCCGCTCGTCCCAGTCCATCACGTGGGGGCGCAGTTCGCGTTCGCACAGGTCGCGCACGGCCTGCGCGATCATGGTCTGGTTCTCGGTGGTGGTGAATTCCATGCGGGTTCAGTAGGTCACCAGGCGGATGATGTCCGCGTCGTAGGGACGCAGGCGTTCAACACCCGCCAGGGAGGAGAGTTCAATGACGAAGGTGAAGGCGGCCACACGGCCGCCCTGCATGCGCACCAGGTCGGCGGCCGCGGCGGCGGTGCCACCGGTGGCCAGCAGGTCGTCGTGCACCAGCACCTGCATGCCGGGCCGCACCACGTCCACGTGCATCTCGATCTCGGCCGTGCCGTACTCGAGGGCATAGCTGGTGCTCACGGTGCGGTGGGGCAGCTTGCCCTTCTTGCGCACGGTGACGAAGGGGACACCGAGCTTCAAGGCCAGCGGCATGCCATAGAGAAAGCCGCGGCTCTCGATGCCGGCGATGGCATCGATGTGGCGGCCGTCCAGGCGTTCCATGAAGCCGTCCACCACGGCCTGGCTCAGGGCGGGGTCCTCCATCACCGGGGTGATGTCACGGAACAGGATGCCCGGCTTGGGAAAGTCAGGCACCGCGCGGATGGCGGCCTGCAACCGGTCCTGTAGAACCATTACTTCACTGAAAAATAGGGCGCGAAAGTACGGAGCGTCCCTTCATCCACCAGCGCACAGCCCCGCAGGTCGTCCGCCGTGCGGAACGGGCCGTGCTGGCGGCGGTAGGCCACCAGGGCCTTGGCCAGCTTCCACCGCAGGTAGGGGTGCGCCGCCAGCTCCTCCACCGTGCCGCTGTTCATCGGCACGCGGCGCACCAGGGCGGTGTCCACCGTCAACAAGGTGCGCAACTGGGCCAGCGCCTCGGGCTTGTCCTTCAGCACGTACACCTCGGCCAATTGGTCCAGGCTGTGGTAGCCGCCCAGCTGGTCGCGGTAGCGCAGGATGCCCCGGGCGAAGGACGGCCCCACCCCCGGCAGGGCCACCAGGGCGGCGCTGTCGCAGCTGTTCACCTCGAGCGGTGCGCGCTCCGGGCGCGCCGGCCGCTCCGCGCGGGTCCAGGCGCGCGTGCTGTCCCTCGTCCATCGCCGCTCCGCACGCGCCGCTCCCCCACCCTCCGCCCGGTCGGGCAGTTGCACGTAGGGCAGCAGGCGCGCCACCTGGTCGGGATGCAGGCTGCGCAGGCGGGCCAGGTCCTGCCGATGTTCGAAGGTGCCGCCATGGGCGATGTAGCTCAGCACCCCGCGCGCCTGCCGTTCGCTCAGGCCCAGGCGCCGCCAGTCCTCGGCCGTGGCCGTATTGGGATCGAAGGCGAAGAGGCTGTCGGCCGCGGCGGAACGGTCCGTGGCGCCCCGGGTGCGCAGGCTGTCAGCGGCCCGCTGTTCGGCGAGCCACACGGCCAGTTGGGCTTCCGCAGCGGCCATCAGCGCGGGGTCGGGCGCACGCTGCCGTTTCCACGCGATCCAGCCCCCGAACCCGGCCATGGCCAGCACCACCACAAAGAGGCCGCGCCGCTCGGCGCGGTGCATGCTGAAGGCATCCATCCAACGGGCGCGGCGCATGGTGCTCGATGCGCACCAAGGTAACCGTTCGGGTCAACCGGCCAACTGGGCCCGCACCACGGCCAGTCCGGCCTCGAACCCGCGCGGTTCATAGCCCAGCTCGCGGCGCGCCTTGTCCAGCACGAATCCCGTGCGCGGAGGGCGCCGGGCGGGCTGACCCAGCGTGTTGCTCTTCACGGGAAGCACTCCGTCCACCTTCAGACCGAAGAAGCGGCCCACGCGGTGCACCAGCTCCAGGATGCTCATGCCATCGGGACCGCTGAGGTGGTAGATGCCGGTGGCCCCCCGCTTGGCGATGCGGATGCAGCCTTCGGCCAGGTCCTCCGCCAGGGTGGGCATGCGCCATTGGTCATCCACCACGCGGATGGGCTCCCCCTTCTCCAGGGCGCCCTTGGCCCACAGCACCACATTGCTGCGGCTCAGCCCCGGCGCCACGCCGTACACGATGATGGTGCGGGCGATCGCCCACTTCGCGAGACCGCCTTCGCGCACCACCCGCTCGCTGTCCAGCTTGCTTTGGCCGTACACGCTCAGCGGCGCGGGGACGTCGTCCTCGCGATAGGGACCCGCCGTTCCATCGAAGATGAAGTCGGTGCTCAGGTGGATGACGTGGCTGCCGTGGCGACGCGATGCATGCACCAGGTGCTCGGTGGCCGTCACGTTCTGCAGGCGGCAGGCTTCGGGGTCCAGCTCGCAGGCATCCACATTGGTCATGGCCGCGGTGTGGATCACCACCTCGGGGCGTACGGCATCGAACACGGCGTCCACCGCGGCGGCATCGGTGATGTCCAGGGACCTGTAGCGGTCGCCCAAGGGCAGTGGACTGCGGTCGCCCCCCCGGCTGGTGGCGGTGAGCGCCACGTCGGGGTCGTTCCGCAGGGCGGCCACGAGCTTCTGCCCCAGCAGGCCGTTGCTTCCGGTGATCAGGATGCGCATGCGCTGCGAAGAAAGCGCCTGGATGGGAATGCAGCGCGCACGCCATTCACGCTGGTGGGCCGACCGCTCGGAGAACACCTACCGCGCCGAGGACCGCCAGGGCAACACCCTGTTCACCACCGTCAGCGCGCGGCTGATGCAGCCCTTGCCGCCCATCACCAGCACCCCGATCTTCGACCGCAACGGCGTGCCCATGTACAGCAACGAACCGCTGGTGGGCGCCCTGTGGAACGGCGCCACCCTCAGCGCCCAGGTGCCCGGTGAACCGCAGCTCCACTACCTGTTCACCATCGCCCAGGACGGCAAGCCCTACGCGCACCTCATCGACCTCTCCCGCACCGGCCACGGCTCGCAGGGCGAGGTGGTGGCCGCCAACATCCCCCTGGACGGCGGCGGACCCCTCACCTACCAGCGCGGCATGGCCGTGGTGGACGACCGCAGCGGCTACGGCCCCACCACCCTCTTTTTGCTGGGCCACAGCGGCACCCAGGCCCAGCTGCGCGCCCTGTCGGTGGCCGCCTTCCATGCCGACAACGCCACCCCCCAGTGGCACACCCTGGAGACCGTGACGGCCACCCCCGCCATCCTCAAGGGGCGCCTGCAGCCCAGCCCCGACGGCCGGCGCCTGGCCTACGCCCGCACCACCGGCGGCACCATGGGCCTGCTGCAGTGGGGTGGCAACGAGCTGCGTGTGCTGTCGCTGGACCCCGGCCGCCTGGCCCTTAGCGGCGCGCCCCTCACGGTCACCGGCCCCACGGGCCGCATCACCGGCTTGGACTTCAGCCCGGCGGCCGACTACCTTTACTTCACCGTGAGCGGCTTGAGCTACCCCACCACGCAGCGCCTCTACCGCCTGCCCCTGGCCGGCGGCCCCATCGCCCCGGTGGCCACGGCCGTCACTGATGTGCGGCGCAACGCCCAGCAGGGCGGCACCGGCATGCTGTGCGCCACCACCACCGGCCTGCGCCGCATCGCGCAGCCGGACGATGCCAGCCCCACGCAGACCACCCATGCGCTGCCCGGCATCCAGCCCGCCCTGGCCCTGCAGCCCGTGCTCATCGGCCCCGACCGCAGCACCAGCACCCGCCACCTGGACCGCCGCCGCTACGAGCTCACCGACCACCTGGGCAACGTGCGCAGCGTGGTGGGCGACCGCAAGCTCAGCGACTTCAGCCTCGACATCAACACACCCGTCCTGGTGCCCACCAGCTTCAGGGCCCAGGTGCTGTCCTACGCGGATTATGATCCCTTCGGGTCACTGCTGCCCGGGAGGAATTACAGTAGTGGATCTTACAGGTACCTTTTCCAAGGTCAGGAACATGACGACGAGATCAACGGCGCTGTTGGGACCAGCTACGCCTATACGTTCCGAATGCATGAACCGCGCATCGGCAGGTTCTTAAGCATTGATCCGCTGGCAGCGAAATACCCGCAATGGGCGCCGTATGCGTTCAGCGGTAACCAAGTCATCGCAAGCAGAGAGTTGGAAGGGCTAGAGCCGAACCGGGATTTGAATGTTGGTCAAACGGTGGGCAGCTACTACGGCACTCAGACACCGACCCAAGGGGTGACCGAGGATCCGGACATCATCAAGATGAAGGCTGACAAGATGGTGCCACTTGGCACCGCTCAACTTCATGGCGCACCCTTAACGGGCATGAACCCCCACACCGTCAATTACAACGACCCGAATGAGATCGCGTTGATGAAACAGACGTGGGACAACGCCTACGCGAATGGCGTACTGTCCTTGTTTGTAGCTGGCGCTGAGGCTCTGAGTTCGTTGGGGAATCTTATGACCTCTTGGTCTACGACCAAAGCATTGAGTCTCCCATCAACTCCGACCGTTCCAACAGAAATTCCTATCGCAAGACCGGCCGCAGCCCCAAATTTTGTGGTTGATCGAAGTGGTCAAGTTTTCCCAGTTCCACAGGGAGCGAGAGGGCCCGTGCCCGTAGTCAACAGCGCTGGGAATCAAACTGGAGTCGCGTTCACTGGTGGCACAATGGGGCAAAACGGCCAAGTGAGCCAGATCAGATTGATGAACGCAACCCCGCCTCGAGGAGCTTCCCCTGGATATCCCAATGGCTACGTTGTGTATGGAAATTCCGCCGGGCAGAATGTTGTTCCTTCAACTGGACGTTCCAACGCTCCGCAGAGCATGATGCACTTCCCTCTCAACAATCCTCCCCCTCCGTTAATTATCGCTCCCTGATACGATGTCGTTGCTTCAGCAGATAGTCGGAAAAGAAGTCACCGGAGTGTCCGATGATGTGGCTGTCTATGTGCCGCTTGATTCGCCCGAGGTATATCCGGATAGTGGTAGCCTCACTCTCACTAGGATTGTTCGATTGGACCAGTACGAGCTTCAGATCTCCAATCCCTTTGAGCTCAAAGTCGAAGGCGAAAAGTCGAACACAGATCTTAGCCATCTTATCGGAAAGCTAGTCAAAGCCGTTGAGGATGGCGCGGAATCGGCAATCATCACGTTCTCCGATGGGTCTACGCTAACCGTTGATCTTCGCGAGGAAAGCTATGTTGGTCCAGAAGCTATGATCCTTACTGGTCCCAATGATTTGTTCGTTGTTTGGAACTAGCCCTCGTTAGCGCGGATGTTCGCTGGTTCGGATCTGTGATCTGGACCACGTTACCCAAGCAGCGAACCAGCCAACGCACCCATCAGCTCCGAGGGCAGTCCGGTAATGATGCCCTGCACCAGTGAAGCGATCAGGGGCAGGCGGGGCTTGTGTAAGCACCCCCTTTTTAGGCGCAGTGCATTGTAAAGGTACTTCTTGGTGT
>CALMPI010000011.1 GCA_937872175.1 uncultured Flavobacteriales bacterium
CCGCGCAGACACCGCAGGCATCAACAGCAGCGGTGCCGTTGGGCACACCGGCGCAATCAGCGCAGGAGCTGTTGGGCGTGATGCCGGAGGTACCACCCGCGCAGACACCGCAGGCATCGACGGCGGCAGTGCCGTTGGGCACACCCGCGCAGTCGGCGCAAGAGCTGTTGGGAACGATACCGGTCGTACCACCCGCGCAGACACCGCAGGCATCGACAGCCGCAGTACCGTTGGGCACACCCGCGCAGTCGATGAGATGACCGACACAGGTGCAGTTCACATCCCAGGTGTCGTTGCCGGTGGTGGCCAGACCGTCATCGCAAGACGTGCCCGGCAGAGCGCTGCCGCCCGCGTTTCCTTCGCAATCGATCAGTTGACCTGCGCAAGTGCAGTTCACATCCCAGGTGTCGCTACCGGTCGTTGCAAGACCATCATCGCAAGGTGTGCCCGGCAGGGCGCTGCCGCCCGGGGTGCCTTCGCAGTCGATCAGCTGACCCACGCACACGCAGTTCGCATCCCAGGTATCGTTGCCCGTGGTAGCGAGACCGTCGTTGCACGTGGTGCCCGGCGCAGTGAAGGTGATCAGGAACGATGCCGTGTCGTCCGTGCACGGGGCTGTTCCATGGGTGATGTACCAGTACGTGTATGTGCCCGGTGTTGCAAGCGACGGGTTGATGATCCCTCCCGGCACGATCAGGCCCGAGCTTTTCTTCCATGTGCCACCACCATTCGCACCTGTGGCAAGCGTGTTCAGGTCGTACCATGTGGATGACATGCACAGGGAAGCTGTGCCATCGTTCCCTGACCACACGGCATCGTGAACCTCGATCGGTGTCAGGATGGAATCCGCGGCGCATCCTCCGGTTGCATCCCAACGGTATGTGATCGTGTAGTTGCCTGCGATCGTATTTCCTGGGTTGAATGCTCCGGTCGAGGCATTCAGCGTACTGATAACAGGGTCTGCGTTGAATTCTCCGATGGCAGTGCCGCCTATCACAGGGGATACCCAAGTCCCTTCCGTACAGAACGCGGAGCCCGGATAGTTCACCGATGCATTCGGCGCCTCGGTGATGGTGATCGCGGTGGTGCTGATGGAACTGGGGCAGACCGCCGTTGGGGCAATGAAGTAGCTCACCATGTAAGTGCCCGGCGTGCTGGCACTGAGGTCCACCTCGCCGCTGCCCGCGTCGATCACCAGCCCTGCGGTCGAGCTGAAGGTCCCACCCAGGGACCCGGTCAAGGTCACCGAAGCGCTGCCCGCCGTTTTGCAGTAGGGAGAGGCATCATAGGCGATGGTCGCATCCGGCGCGGCCACAACGTTGATGGTGAACCAATCATGGGAGGTGCATCCTCCGGCGAAGACATGACCCAGCGCGTGCGGGCCGGGCGTGGCGACCGCCGGGTCGAACGCACCGGTGACCGGGTCGATCGTACCGGTCTGGTTCGCATCGCTGAACACCCCGCCAGTCGGAGAGACCACGGTTGGAAGGATGGGCGCAGAGCTTTGGCATACGGTGGTGACCGCGTAAGCGATGTCCACCACGGTGGGCTGCACGTTGATCTGGAAGCTGCACTCGGCGGTGTTGATGCCGTCGGTGGCCTGGTAGGTCACCGTGGACGTGCCGATCGGGAAGACGCTACCCGGGGGAAGGCCGGTCGTCCGTGCGATCGATGCACCCGCGCAGTCATCGGTCGCGGTGGGCTCGGTCCAGGAAGCGACAGCTCCACAAGCGCCGGGAGCGGCCGTGATGGAAAGGTCGGTCGGACAATCCACGATCGACGGCGGGGTGACGTCCGCAAGGTGGATGGTATGGTTGTTCCAGATCCCATTGCCGTGAACATCCTCCACCCACATGGTCATCAGCACGACCGTGTCACCGGTGAACACCGTTCCCGCAGGAGGGTCCATGGTGATGGTCCATCCGCTGCAATCCGTGACGATGAGCGAGTCGCGGAGGTCGGGGAACGGGGTCTGGCAAGCGGCCCCGAGCGGGTACATGATGCCATCATACAGCGGGCAATGGACGCTGGGCGCGGATAGGTCGATGACCTCAAGGGTCCATGTGCAGGTGTCCCGGTTCCCGGCATCGTCGCGATGCACCTCCATCACGTGGTGCGTGCCGATCTGGAACGCGTGGCTCACCTGGCCGGTCACCTCCTGCCAAGTGGTGTTCCCGGTTTCAAGGATGAACGCCTGGTGGTCGCTCTCGGTGTCGGGATCGCAGTCATCATTGCTCTCCAGCGTGGGGAAGGTGTAGACGTGTTCGCAGCTGAGCGGGTCGGAGGTGACCGTGATGGTCCCGGGCCCCGGACAGTTGTCGAACACGGGTGCGATGGTGTCGATCGTCGCCACCACCATGGCGCATGCGCTGGTGTTCCCCGAGGAGTCGATGGCCGTGAGATGGATGATGTCACCGGCGACCACGTTGTTCCCCACGGGAATGTCCTGGTCGATGGTCAGCGGGCCTGCGCAATTGTCGCCCAGGGTGATGGCCAGGCCTGTGACATCGGGCAGGACCGCCTTGCACGAAATGCCGGCCGGCAGGTCGATCGTGGCCGGGCAGGTGATCACAGGGGCGATCGTGTCGACCACGGTGATGGTCCAATCGCAGATGCTGTAGTTGCCGTTGCCGTCGAAGATGGTGTCGGTGAACTGATGCGATCCGACAGGAAGGTCGATGATGCTGCCGACGGCCAGGCTCAGGTCGAGATCGGCCTGCACCGGGAGGCCGTTCACCACCACGGGGCCACCACCGGCGATGGAGACCTGCACCGGTCCACCAACGAGCGGTCCCCAGCAGTTGTCCGTGCTCGCGATCAAGGGCATGGTGTACGCCACGGTGCACGCGCCGGATGGCACATGGAGGGTATCGCTCGCAGGGCAGGAGGCCACAGGAGGGGTGATGTCCTCCATGATCAATGTGGCCGTGGAACTGAGGGCCGTTCCGCAAGCACCACCGTCGACCACCACCCTCAGGTGCACCGTGCCGGTGAGACCGGACCAGGCCTGTGTCGTGGTCGTGTTGCTGACCGGGAACCAGGTGGTCCCATTGGTGCTGCGCTCCCAACGGAGAACGTTGCCTGTGTGCCCGGTGAGGGTGAGCGTGCCCGTCGAGCCCGGGCAGTAAGTGCCGCCGCCGCTCAATATGCCGCCCACCGGTACATCGTGAACACGGATCGTGCGTGTATGGGAGTAGATGCATGGGCCGAACACCACCGTGTAGGTCACGGGGTACATGCCGGCCCCGGAAGGGGTGAAGAGGCCGCCCGCGGTGACATGCGCACCTCCGCTCCAGCTACCGCCCGTGACCGTTCCGCCGAAGAACCGCACCGCATCCAGGTCGAGACCGGTGAGCAGTGTGGAGCTGTGGCGTTGCACCTTGATGTACCGTGCGTTCGCGGACAACGGATGTGAGGTGGTCACGTACGCGCCGCTGCTGGTGTTGTAAGTGCTGGCACTGGTCCAGTTGATGCCGTCGAGAGAGGTGGAGACCAGCATGCGCGCCTGAGCACCGTTGGTCTGGCTGCGCCAGGTCAGGCTCACGGCTTCACCGACCGGGACGGTATCCAGCAGGTCCAAGACCAACCATCCGTTCGTGGTGTTGAAAAGGGCACCCACGGCGTCCGGGGGGGCGAGCGCCTCGTAGGGCGAGGCGACGTTCAGGCTCGAAGGGATCGAATCGGCATAGGCGACCAGGTAGTTGTTGAGGTCCACCGGCCCCTGTGTCGAACAGAATGGTCCGGGTTGCAGAAAGCGCGCCGGATTGTTGGATACGGTGGGCCAATCGGGGTCCAGGAAGGCTGCGGTGAACAAGTTCGTGCCATTGCTGCCGGGATAGGTGTTCGTTCCCAGGGACAGACCATCCTCGTACACACCGCCCACGATCAGCTTACCGCCGCCGGCCGGCGCGATCGCAAGCAGGTGTTCCTCACCGGGACTCGGTTCACGCGCATACCAGACCGCCGTGCCGTCGCGATTGAAGCGGGCGATGCAGATGTCCGCATCGCCGCCGCCGATCACGGTTCCGCCGTCCGTGGTCAGTGTACCTTCGACACTGCCCGCGACATGGATCTGTCCATTCCGTCCAACGCACACATCGTAACCGCTCGCTCCATGATCGATGGAGCTCGCGGCCGTACGCACCCAATTGGTCGTGCCGTTGGTGGTGCTGAGCGCCGCCAGGAACCAGTGGTCGTGGGCACCTGGACCGGTGGGTGTGGTCCCTCCGGGGAACACCGAGCCGTTATGGGTGCGACCGGTGATCAGGACGGCACCGCAATCCACGGCCACGCCGTTGCATTCCGCATTCGCATCGCCAGGGTTGTCGATCATCCTTGACCACGCGGGTATGCCCCCGAGGCTGATGGCGGAGCAGAACAGCGCGTCATCGTTGGTCGTGGAGGCGTTGGTGCTGGTGCTCCCGAGGCTGTTGCGCCAGCCCATGGTGTTGCCTTCGGTGCTGCCCACCACGTACACGTTCGTCAGGTCAGCTGCGATTCGTTCCGAGCGGACGTCATCATCGGAGACCCCGGTCAGGGACCAGAGCAGGGAGCCGGTGAGGTCGTAGGCGTTCAGGTAGGCGTAGCTCCGACCGACCGTAAGGCCGACCGTGGAGAGGACACCACCGAGGAGGGTATTGTAGGTGTAGTTCCCGTAAGCCACGATCGTGCTTCCGGAGATCGTCACACCCGTGCCTTCGTCCGCCTGCGGGCTGCTGATGTTCTTCACCCACTGAAAGGCGCCGGAAGCATCGTAACAGGTGATGAAGGCGTCGCTGTTCCCACTGTTGGACAGGCCCATCCCGGCGATTGATCCACCGTAGGAACCGGTCACGACCACATGGCCGGAGGAAGCAACGGCCACACCCAGGGCCGCATCGGGCTGGTTGCTGCCGATCGACCGGCTCCACAGCAGGTTCCCGTTCGGATCGAGCTTGGCGATGAACGCGTCCACAGACCCGTTCGACGAGGCGGGCAGGCTGTACGGGGCCACGAGCGCGGTGGACGTTTGGTAGGCGCCCACCACGTAGGTGTTTCCCGTAAGGGCCTCCACTGCGATGTCCCTCACATACTCCTCGTTGCCGGCATCCAGGGTCCGGGCCCAGTTCCAAACAGGGCCCTGTGCCGACGAAAGGGCGGGCGCACCTGCGAAAAGCAAGGCGGCCAGGTGTGGCGCAGAGCGCACCTTTCCTACATGAAGCCGGAGAGTGTCGGCCATGGGTTGAGGCGTTAACACCATGCATGGGTTGTCCAAGCCCATGCAGGGTTGAGCGCTTCAACGGGCAAATGGGGCGTGGGTTACCACGAACGGACCGTCCCCGGGCCGGTCGCTGCCGGGAAAGGGCTCAGGCCAAAGGCCCGGGGCTCAAGGAAGTTGTGCGTTCCTGACAGCCGTGGGGATGGAGCCTCCTACGGTCTGCAGGATCCGGTCCCGGTCGTTGTTCGGTCCGGTGTACTTCACCACCCCGTCGAGGGTGACGTCCGTGCGCAAATAGCCGGGGGTGGTGGCGGTGGGCACCGTACCGCCGATGGCCACCAGGACCGGGTCCCTGTCGTTCGCGCCACCGGCGTACTTCACCTGGCCATTGCCGTTGGAGTCACCGGCCCACAGGACCATCACGCCGCTGATGTCGCGCTGCGCGTTCGTACCGTAGGTGGCCGTGGCCGGCAGGTCGAAACGGACCACCGCAGGGGGGCCGGGCTCAAGGGTCACCGGCAGGCCGGTCATCACCGGGAGGTGATTGCGATGACGGAGGGCGATGTGGTATTCGGCCGTCGGTACATATAGATGAACAGGGGAGCTGCCGTCCAGGTCCACCACATCTCCGTCCCGTTGCAGGAGACAACTGCGGGTGGCCACCACGGTGGTGGGGCTGGTCGACGATCGTACCTCCAGGAAGACCCAGTCCACGATGGCCTCATTTCCCGTCACCGCCAGTACCCCCGGGTCGAGGGTCTCGCCGCCCCCCTGCGCCTGGTTCACATAGCCCAGGGCGGTGTATGGTTCCGAGATCGGCAGCAGGCCGGCCGCACGCGCGCCATCGGCCATGATGTTCGGAAGTGGGCCGTACGGCCCGCCGAGGAAGGCCTTCACCGCGAGGCGCACCGTGGTTCCTGCGCAAACGCAGGCGTTGTCCACCACGTCGTTCGCCGTGTACGGATCGCCGTCATCGCAGGGAGCGCCCGGGAACTTGGTGGAGTCGCCATCATCGCAATCGGTGCCATCGGCCACCGCACCGGAAGGAGCGTCGCAGGCGAGCACGAGCGTCCCGGCATCTCCACGGCCATCACCGTCGGCATCCGCATACCAGGGCGTGGTGGTGCAGGCACGATGGACGCTCAGGGATCGGCCGGGTGCACCTTGGGCCTGGGTGAAGCCCCCTGCGACCAGGAGCAGATCATCCGCAGCGACCAGGCCCAGCACCGGCCCGGAGCTCAACGCGGGGTCGAACGGGGTCAGCGCCCCGGTGGCGGGGTCCAAGGCCGCCGCACCGCTCCGACCTTGGCCGCCGACTTGGGAGAACGGCCCGGCGATGAAGACCTGGCTCCCCTGCACCACGATCGAAGCGATCGCGCTGTCGGCCCCTGCGGCATTAAATAGCGTGTCCACCGCTCCGGTCCCGGCGTGTGCGCGCACGAGATGCGTCACGGCGGCACCGTTGTATGAAGTGAAGTGCCCGCCGACATGGATCAGGCTGTCGATGCGGTACAGGGCGTGGCAGGTGCCTGTGGCATCGAGGTCGAACACACTGCCGGAGGCAGTTCCGGAGGTGCGGTCGAGCAAGGCCACGCCCCTCCTGCTTCCGCCGCCGACCGTGTTGAACGAACCGCCGATGTGCACCTCCTGGCCGCTTACGTTGATCGCGAGCACGGGACCATCGGGGGCGGGGTCCCAGGGTTGCGCCAGGTCAGAAGTCGTGCTCAGCATGGCCAGTCCATTGCGCGGCGCACCACCGATCTGGGTGAAGGCACCCGCCACGAACAGGTCATTGCCTTCGGCCACCAGCACGTCCACGGGGCCATCGGCCGTCGGGTTCCATGCGTCAAGGCTCAGGGTGGCCGCGTCGAATGACAACAGCCGTTGCTGCGGAGCGGTGAACGCCCCGCTCGCGAACCAGCGGTCGGCGCTGAACGCCAGGGCATGAACGTCCCCGTTGATCCCGAGCGCGGGCTGTTGCACCGTGCTACTGCCGGTGCCCAGATCGAGCAGGGCCACGTTGTTCACCGCGCGACCGCCGCAGCTGGTGAAGCTCCCACCCACGAAAAGGCCGGCGGCTGTGGCTTTCACATGGAAGGGCGATCCGCTGCACCGGATGTCGAGGGGATCCAACGCCCAGGTGCTGGTGTTGTAGGCCGCAAGGTTCCAGCGCGGCTGCCCCGCAGCGCTCACGAAGTTCCCGCAGACGAACAGGCGCGTCCCATCGACGGACAAGGCAAGATCAAGCACGCCACCGGAAGGGGGGGATGGCTGTTGCGCAAGCAGCGCCCCGGTGACGCGGTCCACCGAGGCCAGGTTGGCCTGGGGCTGGCCTTGCGCTGCGGTGAACGCACCACCCAGATGGATCCGGTCCGGACCGATGGCGAGCCCGGATACGCTGCCGGAAGGCCCGGCCACCTGCGGGTCCCAGGAAAGCAGGGTGCCTGCGGTCGTTACGGCCGCGCAACTGTTCCTTGGAACGCCGTTGACAGATGTGAAACTGCCGACCATGAACAGGGTGTCGCCCCCGGCCCACAGGCCGTTCACCGACGCCGAGGCCTGCGGGGCCCAACCGAGCATCGTCCCCGATGGGATGCCGGTCGCCATCAGACCGGACCTGGTATAGGGGGTGCCTTGCACAGTGACCGCACCGATGCTCCCGGCCACGAACAGCGTGTCTCCGACCAGGCACAGGCTGCGGTAGGTGTTCCCCGGAGCATTCGTGGCCCCCTGCCAGAAGGGGTCGAGCGCGCCGGTGGCCGCATCGACGGCCGCGAGACGTGATCGGGTGATGCCGTTCACCTGGCCGAACCCGCCAGCGATGTACAGCTTGCCCGCATTCAAGAGCAGGTCAAAGACCGCGCCGTTCGTCGAGGGAGCCCAAGCGCCCACCGTTCCGTCGGCCAGGACATGCGCGAGGTTCGCCCGCGGCAGCCCGCCCACTTCGGTGAACGCCCCCCCCAGGAACCATCCACCCGCTCCATCGCTTACAGCCGCGCGCACGATACCATTGATCCGCGGCCGGTCATGACGCACTGTGTCGGCGGCCAGATCGATCTCCGCGCCGTAGGGGTTGTTCGGGCCCACATAGGTGAAGGCGCCGCCCAAGGCCACCGTGCCGGAAGCCGTGTCCACCGCCACCGAGCGCACGGTGCCGTTGGTGATCCACCACTCGGGCCGGGGTTCCGTGAATTGCGCCAGAACGGCGTTGGAGATCGCCAGACCCGCGAGGAATGGGACGAAGGTTCTCATGGCCGTGACCGTTGGGATGGTCAAGGTAGAGGATCCCGGGCGGACCCCGGCCCGTGCATCCTACCTTGCCGGCCTTGCTCCATCCATCATGCATCGATCGTTCAAGACGGCGCTTCTTTTCTTGTGCACCCCCTTCGTGGTCCTGGCCCACGAGGGCATGTGGTTGCCCACCGTCCTGGGCAGCATCCAGGACCGGATGCAGGCCGAAGGGTTGAAACTCACCGCCGAGGATATTTACAGCGTCAACAACGGCAGTTTGAAGGACGCCATCGTGCTGTTCGGCGGGGGCTGCACGGCGGAGGTGATCTCGGCCGAGGGATTGATCCTGACGAACCACCATTGTGGCTTTGGCGCCATTCAGGAGCACAGCACCCTGGAGAAGGACTACCTGAAGGACGGGTTCTGGGCCATGGATCGCGCGCAGGAGCTGCTGAACCCGGGCCTGGCGGCCACCTTCATCATCCGGATGGAGGACGTGACCGACCGCATGCTTGCGGCGGTGCCGCCTGGATCCGATGAACCGGCGCGGCAGAAGGCCTTGACCGCCAGGGGACAGGAACTTGCCCGTGAGGCCATGGCCGGCAGCCACCATCAGGCGGTGGTCCGGGCGTTCAACTATGGACTGCAGTACATCCTCATCGTCAGCGAGGTCTTCCGCGATGTGCGCCTGGTGGGTGCTCCACCGGGTTCCATCGGCAACTTCGGCGGTGACACGGACAACTGGATGTGGCCCCGGCACACGGGCGATTTCAGTGTGTTCCGCATCTACGCGGACGCCGATGGCCGTCCTGCCGAACCGTCGCCATCGAACGTGCCGTTCCGTCCGCGACACGTCCTCCCCATCAGCATGGATGGCGTCAGGGAAGGTGATTTCGCGATGATCTTCGGCTTCCCCGGCAACACCCAGCGCTACCTGCACAGCCGGGCGGTGGAGTACATCACCAGCACGGGCGATCCGCTGCGCATCCGCATGCGGCGCGCCAGCCTGGCGGTGATCGACGAGGCGATGCTCGCCAGCGACCGCACCCGCATCCAGTACGCGGACAAGCAGAAGGGCATCAGCAACGCCTACAAGAAGTGGATCGGCGAGCTGCGCGGCCTCAATGAGCTGCGCACGGTGGATCGCAAGCGGGAGCTGGAGGTGGAGTACCGGGCGCGTGCCCGGGCCGCAGGCCGCACCGATCTGCTGGCCGTGCTCGATTCCCTGGAGGCCACCTATGCCGGCTTTCCGGCCGTGGCCAAGGCCCGCGACCTGCATGTGGAGTTCTTCCTGGTCGGCGCCGAGCTGTTCCGCTTCGCCCTCGGATTCCAGCAGCTCGCCAGCCCCGAAGGTCGAGCCGCGTTGGAGAAGGAGGGCAAGTTGCAGCGGGAGGTCGACCGGTTGCGCGCGGCCGCGAAGGCGTTCCACAAGGACTACGATGCGGCCGTGGACAAGCGTGTGCTCCTGGCGCAGTACCCCATCTATCGCGAACACTTGGATCCCTTGCTCGGACCTGACCTGAGCGCCCTGGACAAACAGTTCAAGGACGGCCGGGCCTGGGCGGACCACGTGTATTCGACCTCGGTGTTCGCTGATGCCGGTGCGTTGGACGCGGCCCTTGCCGGCTACTCCACCAAGGTGATGCGGCGCCTGGCCAAGGATCCGGCCCTGACCTTCGCCAGAACACTGACCGAAGCATACACGAGCAGGGTGAAGCCGCGCTCAGAGGCGTTGAACCAGCGGGTGCAGGTGCACATGCGCACTTATGTGGATGGGCTCATGACGCTGTTCCCGGAGCGGGGCCACTGGCCGGATGCCAACAGCACCCTGCGCCTCAGCTTCGGCAAGGTGGAGGGGAGCCGTCCGCGGGATGGCATGTCCTACGAACCCTTCACGGACCTGGACGGTGTGATGGAGAAGTACAGACCGGGAGATGCGGAGTTCCATGTGCCCGAACGACTGCGTGAGCTACATGCCACAAGGGACTTCGGGCCCTATGCGAACGCCGATGGATCGATGCCGGTGTGTTTCACCTCCAGCCTGCACACCACGGGAGGGAATAGCGGCAGCCCGGTCCTCAACGGCCGGGGCGAGCTCATCGGCATCAACTTCGACCGCAGCTGGGAGAGCACCATGAGCGACATCCAGTTCGATCCCGCCAAGTGCCGCAACATCAGCGCCGACATCCGATATGTGCTTTTCGTGATCGACAAGGTGTGCGGAGCGGGCCATCTCGTGAAGGAAATGACGCTTGTGCGCCAGCCCGCCATGCCCGGCTTTCCCATCGAACTCCCGATACACCGCTGAGGGATGGATGCCCGGTGGGTCGAAAAGGGGGGCGGGCTGGAACGGGACTTCCGGTTCCCGGATTTCAATGCCGCGTTCGGGTTCATGACGCGTGTGGCGATGGAGGCCGAGCGCCTGGGTCATCACCCCACATGGACCAATACATGGAACCGGGTGTGGGTGCGCCTGTCCACGCACGATGCAGGCCAGGTCGTGACCGAGAAGGACAGGGAGCTCGCCGCCGCGATCGACCGCATCGCCGGGGCGATGGGCGCGCGATAAGGGCTCGTGGAACGAACAAGCCCGGCCATCGGCCGGGCTTGTTCGTTCCACGGTGCAAGCGAGGTCAGCCGACCTTCTGCACGTTGGCCGAGATGCGCAGCGTGGTCTGCTTGGGCTCGGTGTTGGCCGTCACGGTGACGGTCTTGTTCTGTTGGTTCTCCTGCTTGCCGGGCTTGTAGACCACTTCGATCTCACCCTTGCCGCCCGGAGGGATGGGCTCCTTGGGGTAGTTCGGCACGGTGCATCCGCAGCTGCCCTGGGCGTTCTCGATCAGCAGGGGCTCCTTGCCGGTGTTGGTGAAGGAGAAGACGTACTTGTTCTCGGAATCCTGTTTGATGGAGCCGAAGTCGTGTTCCATGCTCGCGAAGCTGATGGAGGTCTTCGGTCGGTTGTCGATGGCCGCCTGTGCCTGCTGGGCCAGGGGGTCGAAGGTCTTGGCATCCGAGATGGTGCTCGGGGGCGTGGCGGGCTTGGTGGCCGCAACGGTGCTGGTGGCGCTGGCTTCGCTGCTGGCGGCGCCGCTGGTTCCGGTGCCGCTGGCTGCCATATAGATCAGCGTGCCGGCGATGAGGGCCAGCAGGGCGATCTTGACGGTCTCTTTCATCGCTCGATGTGTTTGGTTGGTCTTGGTCGGGCCGCGAAAATAGGGTTGCCGAGGCCTGGCGTATCCCCCTTAACGATCCATTAACAGCCCGTCATTGCTGGCGTGCCATGCCCAGCCGCTCATAGGTGTCGCTTTGAAGGGCCTCCAACGCCTTGCGGAAACTGCTATCCACCGGGTTGTCGGCGTTGATGACCTGCCAGTAGGCCGACGTATCCCAGAGGTCGCGGGCCAGCAGGGCCTTCAGGCGGAGGGCGATGAGGGGTCGCGACCGTGCCAGTCCTTCAGGGTCCGGATCCACACCGTCGGCTTTCGCGGCGGCCTCGAGCTCGCGGAGCACGACATCGTCCACGTGATAGTGCGCGATGAACGCCCCCACCTCGGAATGGGCCCGCAGCAGCCGGTCACGCTCGCGGTCAACGAGGCCGAGGGCGAAGGTGTTCAGGGTGCCCTTGCGCACGAGCAGGCCGAAATAGTCCGAGCTGAGGCTGGTGTCGATGGCCACGAAGATGTCCGGCATGATGCCGCCGCCTCCGAAGACGACACGCTTGTTCATGGTGAAGTAGCGGGCGGTATCGGCCAGGGCGATGCTGTCGGCGTGCATCAGCTCGCCTTTCGCAAGCCGCTCCGCACGTTCCTTCCGATAGGCCTCCACGCCGTCCTCATAAGGCTTCTGGATGCATCGTCCGCTGGGGGTATGATAGCGGCTCACGGTGAGCCGCACCGCCGAGCCGTCCGGCAGCATCACCGGGCGTTGCACAAGGCCCTTGCCGAAACTGCGGCGGCCGACCACGAGTCCACGGTCCCAGTCCTGCACCGCGCCGCTCACGATCTCGCTCGCGCTGGCGCTGCCCTCGTCCACCAGCACCACCAGTCGTCCCTTTTCGAAACGGCCCTCCGCGGTGGCGAAGGTGTTCTCACGTGGGGTGTTCCGCCCTTCGGTGTACACGATCAGCCTGCGGTCCGCAAGGAACTCGTCGGCCATCTCGATCGCCGAGCGCAGGTAGCCGCCGCCATTGCCCTGCAGGTCGAGCACCAGGTCCTGCATGCCCTTGCCCCGCAGTTCGTCCAGCTTGTCCCGCAGTTCCTTCGTGGTGGTGGCGCTGAACCGGCTCACCTTGATGTACCCGATGGTGGGCGTGGCCATGTAGGAGGCCTCCACGCTGTAGATGGGGATCTTGTCCCGGGTGATCGTGAACTCAAGGGGATCGACCTCCCCCCGCCGGGCGATGGAGACATTGACCTTGGTGCCTTTGCGGCCCCGGAGCCGCTTCATCACGTCCGGGTTCTTGATGCCGATGCCGGCCACCGCCTCGCCATCGATGCGCACGATGCGGTCGCCGGCACGGATGCCGAGTCGCTCGCTGGGGCCACCGGCGATGGCATCCACCACATAGATGGTGTCCCGGACGATGTTGAACTGGATGCCGACCCCCTCGAAATTGCCTTTCAGGGGCTCGTTCACCTCCTCCAGTTCCTCCTTGGGGATGTAGATGGAATGCGGGTCGAGCTCCTCGAGCATGCCTACGATCGCCTCCTCCACGAGCTTCTCCTGGTCCACGCTGTCCACGTACATGCGGTCGATGTGGTAGAGCAGCGCCTCCAACTTGCTGGCCGGTGACGGCTTCGCGGTCTGGCAATGGATCAGCTGACCGCCCCACGCCACGGCGGCCAGGAGCAGGGCAAGGGTGCGAAGTGGAAGGGAATGGACCATTGGCGATGGAACGCGGTTAGTGGGCGTGAGGTTGCCTGGGCGGATCAACGGATCGGGGTCTTGATGCCCATGAATCGATAGGTGCTGCCCTGGAGGAGCCTGCCTTTGTGCCATTTCTCCACGCGCACCAGGCGGCCGTCCTCGTAGTAGCGCCACTTCCCATGCTGCACACCGTCCTTGTACTGGCCCACGATGGCCTGGTCACGGAAGGCCCAGGTCCCTTCGCGGACGCCCATTCGGTATTGACCCTTGAGCACCACACGACCTTGTTCGTCGTATTCGGTCCAGTCGCCATGGAGCGAGCCCCATCCATACACCGCGAAAATGAGCGGCCGACCGTCCGGGTAGAACGCACGGTACACGCCGCTGGGTTTGCCGCGTCGGTAGCTCAGCGTGGTGGCCACGCGCGTGGTGTCGAAGGCGTAGTGGCTGGTGCGCACGAAGGCCTCGGTGTCCTGCATCGGGCCATGCACGAGGGCGAACGCATAGATGGTGTCCCCGGAAGGCACGAAGAGCGTGTCCGGCTGTGCGCGAAGGACTAGGGCGCCGAGGAGCAGGGGGACGATCGTGATCAGGCGGCTCATGGGTCGGGCCCCGGGTAGGCCACCCGGAAGTGGACCGTGGTGGAGCGGCCCTCCGTATCGGACAAAGTTAGTCGATGCGGACCCGGATCAAGGTCCAGGGCCGTTCGGTGCACGGCGCGTGTGGTGGCGCGGTAGGTTCCGTCGACATGCCAGTGGATCACGGCGCCGGCCTCGCGGTGGGCGGCTTCGGCGACGACCCTTCCACGCCTTCCGTCCAGTTCCCGGGCAAGGAGCACCACCGAACCCGGCTCCGGATAGATCAGCTGCATCAGGTCCTCCAGATCCGGTGCGGCAGTACCCGGCAACGGGGGCGGAAGCCTGATGTACAGCGGGTCCGTGGGGGCATAGTAGGCTTCCATCGCCGGGGGAAGCACGAACCAGGGCACGGGCATACCTCCGTCCTGCACCGAGGCCCGGTGTGCACGATCGGCGGTACACCAGACCATGCGGTGGTAGGGGCATGGCGGGGTGGCCAGCCCGGTTCGAGGGATGGGCACGGTATCCACGTCCGGACAGGCGGCCTGGGCGCGATGCCCGCTGCGGCGGCATAGCGGCCATGGCACCAGCAGGTCATGCGGAGGGGAGGGTGGAGGTCCGGGCTCCGTCAACCCGAACAGCTCGAAAAGGACGGGTGCGGCCATGAGCCCCCCGGTCAGCCCCGGCCGTCCCTCGCCATCGGCATTGCCGCACCAGACCCCGATCGCATGCTGTTCGGTGACACCGATGGCCCAGGCATCGCGGTGGCCGTAGCTGGTACCGGTCTTCCACGCGATGCGCCGGGCCCCGGCGAAGTGCTGCCAGCCGGCTTCCTCGTTCGGTCGGGTCGCGTGGTTCAGTGCCTCCAAGGCGAAGTGCGCTCCGGAGGCCGTGATGGGCGACGGCCCGGCCTGCGCAAGCTCACTTGCGACAACGATCGGGTCGCGGACCAGCTGCCCGGGGTCGATGGCCGAACGCCCATGATGCGCCCGAACACGGGCCAGGCCGGCGTATGCACCGGTGATCTCCAGCAATGTGGTCTCACCTCCGCCCAGGATCAGGCTGAGCCCGTAGTGGTCGGCCGACCGGTCCAAGGACCTGATGCCCATCGCCCGGAACAGCCTCAGCGAGCGGTCGATGCCATGCTGGCGCAAGGCGCGCACCGCAGGTACGTTCAGCGATCGGGCCAGTGCGGTGGAAGCGGGAACGGCGCCCTGGTACCGGCCGTCGTAGTTGCCGGGGGCGAAGCCATCGTAATGCACGGGCAGGTCGGCCACGAGCATGTCCGGCAGCAGCTCGCCCGCATCGAGCTGTGCGGCGTAGAGGAACGGCTTGAGGAGGCTGCCGGTGCTGCGCCGTGCACGCACAAGGTCCACCTGTCCGTTGTGCTGGCCACCGGCCGATCGCAGGTTACCGACATAGGCCAGGACCTCACCGGTGGTGATGTCCATGATCACCGCAGCGGCGTTCATGACACGGTCGGATCGCAGGCGTTGGGCGTGGCGTTCCAACACGCTGGCCGCGCGCTCCTGAAGCGCTCCGTCCACGGTGCAGCGGATGGTCCCCTCATGTGAGGAGCCGAGGGTGGCGAGCAGATGGGGGGCACGGTCCGGAAGGGCCATGGGCTTGGACGGCAGGGGTTCCTCCCGGGCCAGCGACCATTCCAGTTCGGTCAGCCGTCCATCGTCCAACAGCCTGTCCAGCAGGTGATCGCGTTTGGCACGCAGGGCCTCCCGGTGGCGGCCGGGATGCATCAGGGAGGGGGCGTTGGGGAGCACGGCCAGCGTGGCCGCCTCGGCCCAGCTCAAGGCATGGGGGGAATGTCCGAAGAAACGCCAGCTGGCGGCCTCCAGGCCCACCACATTGCCGCCGAACGGCGCGTGCGCCGCATGCATGCGGAGGATCTCGGCTTTGCTGAAGCGCAGCTCAAGCCCCACGGCAAGGGCCATGTCCAGCACTTTATTCACCAGCGTCCGCTCTCCACCGCGGGCCAGCCGCGCCACCTGCATGGTGATGGTGCTTCCCCCGCTCAGCACCCGTCCGGCGCGCACGTTCTGCCACACCGCCCGCACCAGGGCAACGGGGTTGATCCCGGGATGCCGGTGGAAGTACCGGTCCTCGAACCGCAGCAGGCAGGTCTCGAATCGCGGGTCGAGGGGGGCGCTGCCCTCGTCCAGCCGCCACTGCCCATCCGCGGCCACCCGGGCGCCGAGCAGTCGACCATCCCGGTCCAGGAGGGCCACCGATCGGGGCTTGGTGAAGAGGGGCCGGCCGGCCCAGGCCCAGCAGGCCAGCAGCACCACGGCCAGCACCGCCAGGCCCCGTGCCGCCAGGGGGCGAACGCGCTTGGACAACCGAATGCGATGGGGGGGCGTCATGCAGGACGGAACACCTTGGGTCCGAAGATCCGTCGGAGTTCCGTGGGAACCTTATCTTCGACCGCCTTAACGAACCACGATGCACCGTAAACTGCTGGCACTGGCTGCCTTGGCCACGCTCTCCTGGCATGATGCGAAAGCCACCCACGTGTCGGGTGGGGAGATCATCTATGAATGTCTTGGGAACGGGGAGTATGCGTTCACCATGATCATTTACCGGGACTGCGCAGGGACGACCCTGGGCACCTCCTACGATCTGGACCTTCAGAGCCCGTGCGGGAACCAGACGGTGACCGTGACGCAGCAGAGCTTCACGGAGGTGAGCCAGTTGTGTCCGAACGAACTCCAGAACAGTACATGCAACAATGGGACACTCCCGGGTCTGGAAGAGTACATTTTCACGGGTATCGCCACGGTGCCGCCGTGTGATTTCTGGACGGTGTCCTGGTCGCTGTGCTGCCGCAACGATGCCATCGTGAACCTGCAGCAGCCCGGCAACGTGGATGGTTACATCGAGACCACGTTCAACAACGCCGACTATCCCTGCGAAGACTCTCCGGTGTTCACCAGTGCGCCGATCCCGTACGTCTGCCTCAACCAGCCCGTGCTTTACAGCTACGGGGTCTACGATCCGGACGGCGACAGCCTGAGCTACGCCCTGCACCCTGCCCTTGACGCGGGCGGAACGCTCATCGGCTATGTGTTCCCCTACACGGCCAACGAGCCGATCACGGGCATCACCCTGGACCCGGTGACCGGCCTGCTGACCTTCACGCCCAACAGCGTCGGCAACTTCGTCGTGGTGGTGGAGGTGACGCAGTATGATGAGGACGGCAACGTGATCGGCACGGTGATGCGCGACATGCAGTTCGTGGTGATCCCCTGTACCAACCAGGCGCCTGACCCGGCCTACTGCATCTCGAACTTCTCCGGTACGGCGGTGCAGGTGAGCTGCACGGAGATCGAGCTGTGCGAGTCCGACAACTTCTGCTTCGATGTCGTGATCGGCGACCCCGATCTGGGGGATACGCTGGTGGTGGAGAGCAACGTGCAGCAGAACCTGCCGGGTTCCACCATTTCCTGGACGGGCACGAACCCGGTGACGGTCACCGTATGCTGGACGGCCCAACCGGGCAACAGCGGGTTCTATCCGTTCACGATCACCGTGGAGGACCAGAACTGCCCGATCAGCGCGTTCCAGACCTACGTGTTCAACACCAACGTGCTTCAGCGTACCTCGGTCGGCCCCGACCAGACCATCTGCGGACCGCAGGTCGCGAACATCGAGGCGGAAGGGGGCGCCAACTTCGTGTGGTCCATCCTGCCGGGCGGCGACCCCATCACCCCGCAGAACTTCATCTGCCTCGACCCGCCCTTCTGCTCACAGGTGATCGCCGACCCCAACAGCACAACGACGTATGTGGTCGTGAGCGACCTGGCGGGCTCCTGCATCAACTCCGATACGATCACGGTGGCCGTGGTGAGCGACTTCTCCTTCTCCCTCACCCAGAGCGACGACACGCTTTGCCTGGGCGAGACCGCACAGATCAACGTCATCACCAATCCGGCGCTGCCGGGCTACACCTTTGAATGGACGCCATCACTGGGTCTTTCCGCGGACGACATCGCGAACCCGATCGCCGGGTACAGCCAGCCTGGCACGTACGACTACGCGGTGGAGGTCACCAGCCCGGATGGATGCACCAAGCGGGATTCGAGCCTGACGCTCGTCGTCCTGCCGGGATTCGTGCCTGACTTCACCGTCACAGTGGCTGACGATTCCTTCTGCGAGGGCCAGGGCACCACGTTCACCGTGGAGATCGACAACTCTCCGCCGATCTACTGCGGACAGAACTTCGCGGGCTGCACCTCGGGCATCGTGGCCGATTTCGAGCTGGGCACGGATGTGATCCAGGGAACGACCACGTCCTACCCCGCGCCGTTCGGCAACTGGTACAACAGCGCCAAGCACCAGGTCCTCATCCGGGCCGGCGAGCTCCAGGCACTGGGCTTCACGGGTGGGACCATCAACGAGCTGTCCATGAACGTGGCCGCGGTCAACGGTCTGTCCCTGTACCCGGGCTGGCAGATCCACATGGGCTGCACCACGCTCGACTCGCTGAACATCGACCAGGGCTTCGTCACCGGCCTGTTCCCGGTCTTCGGGCCCACCGACGTGCCCATCACCGTGGGTTGGAACAACTTCGTGCTCAACCCGGGCTTCAACTGGGATGGTGTCTCCAACGTGATCGTCGAGTTCTGCTTCAGCAACTACCCGAACGGGTTCACTCAGAACTCGCCCACCTTCGCCACGAACACGGGCTACACCTCGGTGATCTACCACTTCACCGATGGCGCCAACCTGTGCGATACCATCCCGCCGGCCTTCTTCAACCAGGGTGAGAGCGCCGACCGTCCGAACATGCGCTTCCGGGTGTGTGCGGGTGTCAATGAGGATCTGCTCACCTACAGCTGGTCGCCCACGGTGGGTCTGTCGGATCCGAACAGCGGGGTGACCAACGTGGTGCCGGTGACCTCCCCGGCGAGCTACACGGTGACGGTGGGCGATCCCGGCCTGGGTTGCTTCGGCACCGCCACGGTGACGACCACCTGGGATCCTCCGGCGGATGTGAGCTTCAACCCGATGCCCAACGAGGGTGTGGCACCGATGGACGTCTTCTTCGACAACACCTCGTCCGGCAACGTGGTCTCCTTCAACTGGAACTTCGGCGACACCACCGGGACCTCCACGGAATTCGAACCGACCTACACCTTCAACGAACCGGGCGTCTACATCATCACGTTGAACGGCGTGAGCGACCAGGGCTGCACGGGCTTCTACCAGGATACGGTGATCGTGCTGCCCGATCCCATCGTCATCATCCCGAACGTCTTCAGCCCGAACGGGGATGGCAATAACGACGCCTTCGAATACGCCGACCTGCGTGGTTGGAAGAGCGTGGAAATGACCATCTACGACCGCTGGGGTACCAAGGTGTACGCCGTACCGCAGACCACGACCAACAAGGTGATCTGGAAGCCGAGCTCCAACATCTCGGAGGGTACGTACTACTGGGTCTTCGTCGGGGTCGGGAACGACGGCTCCGAAGTGAAGGAACAGGGTCACGTCACCCTGTTGAGGTGATCGGCCCGATGAACGGATCGCGAGGGGCCCGACCATGGGCCCCTCGTCTTTTCCTCGCCATGGGTCACCGGCCTGCCTATTTTCGTTCTGCATGACAAGCGTTGGCAGCACAGGCCGGGTATGGGCCATGGTCGCGTTCTTCGGCGGTGCCGGGCTGTCGGCGCAGCATGACCCGGGTGCCGGACCGGGCCGCACGGTGTTCGCAGCGCCGTTCGTGGAGGCGGAGGCCCTGGCCCTGGATGAAGCGGGTCGTGCCCTTGGCCTGCCGCCGGCCTACGGCATGGTGCTTCCCGTGCAGGCCATGGATGAGGCCACCTCATCACCAAGAGGCTTGAGGCGCATCAAGGTCTGCTCGGAGGGGGCCCTCGCCGTGGAACCGTTCCTGGTGGACGTGCGGCTCGGGTGGGAGGAGCGGCTCGTCCTGAGCGACGCGAACACCTTGGAGCCGATCGTCAGCATCACACGGGCGGAGGTGCCGGCCAGTGGCCGTGTGGCGCTACCCCGTGCCTTCGGACCCTGTTGCGTCATCGAGGTGGTCGGTGGGCGTCATGCGGCCGTCGAGGGCATGTTCACCGTGGCGGAAGTGGGGCACACCTTCCGGGAAGCGTCCTGGCACAAGTCCGATCCATGCGAGGTGGATGTGAACTGCGCCGAGGGGCAGCCCTACTCCGATCAGCGCGATGCGGTGGTCCGGGTGGGCGTGAGGGCCAACGGGGCGCTCATCTGGTGCTCGGGCACCCTCATGAACAACACCGCGCAGGACTGCCGCCCCTTCATCCTCACCGCCCTGCATTGTGGTCTGAACTCGACCGCGTCCGATCTGCAGGACTACAAGTTCTACTTCGGTTATCAGCGCACGGGCTGCGGCAGCGGACCGGCCGACCAGACGAAGTACATCACTGGATGCCACCGACGCGCGGACAGCAACGATGGCGGGTTGAACGGGTCGGATTTCCTGCTGTTGGAAGCGTATACCAGCGTCCCATCGAGCTTCGATCCCTACTGGGCGGGTTGGGATGCCTCCAGTGCGCCGAGCACCAACGGGGTCACCATCCATCATCCCACTGGCAGTGAGAAGAAGGTGAGCACCTACGCGATGAACCTGCTCACCTCGCAGTGGATCGCCGGCGGACCGTACAGCCACTGGTTCGTGAAATGGACGGCCACGGCCAACGGGCATGGGGTCACCGAGCCCGGGTCGTCCGGCGCACCTCTGCTGGATGCGAACGGTCGGGTGATCGGCACCCTGAGCGGAGGCACCAGCTGCTGTGTGATGGATGGCTGTGGACTGCCCGGTTCGGGCCCGGACCAGCCGGACTACTACGGGAAGATGAGCTTTCACTGGACCCAGAACCCCAATACGGCCGCGCAGAAGTTGAAGGCCTGGCTCGATCCGATCGACCTGGGTGTGCCTGCCCTGGACGGGTCCAGGTCGCCGTGCGCGATCGGCCTGGAGGAACGCTCGCTGCCTGGGCTGAGCGTTCATCCCGTGCCAGCGCGGGATCGGGTGGTGGTGGCGTGGGACGGGCCTGAGGCGGAGGTCGATCTGGTGATCTGGTCGGTGGCCGGTCAGCCGGTGCGCCGCATGCGGGGCCACAACGGGGCCCCGCTGGGGGTGGGGGACCTGCCCGCCGGCAGCTATGTCATCACCGTGACCGCCGCTTCCGGCCGGCGTGCCGCACACCCGGTGATCCTGCTCGGGGCACCATGAGAAAAGGCGCCCGAAGGCGCCTTTCCGATCGGGGCCGGATGGACCCGTTCATTTCATGTCCTGGACGGTCCGACCGCTCGCACGGTACTTGGCGTCCATCTCGGCCCTGGCCTTGCGGGCATCCGCTTCATTGGTGTGGCGGACCACCTGCCAGCGCTGGGTCGGCACCGTGGCGGGCAGCTTGCCGAATCGCGCCAGTACGGCATCGTTGGAGAGCTCCGCGTCCACCGCGATGACCTCGGAAAGTAGGATGCCACCACCCTTCTCCTCACCGACGAGGAAAGCCGAGGTGATGGGTTGCTGGGCCTGGGCGGCGAGGGCGACGATGGCGCAGGTGGCGGCGAGGACAAGGCGGCGGAGGGTCATGGGCCTGGGTTTGTTCCTGCAATGTTACGCATCGGAGGGCACCTCACCGCCCGGCTTGTGGTTCGGCGCCGGGGACGATCACCTGCACCGGCCCACCCTGCGTCCGGGCATGGATCCGTGCATCGTACATCGCCTCCACCTGGGCACCCGGGAAGTGGTACCGACCCGCATAGGCCGCGGTCGCGCGCAGATGGAACACGGCCTTCTGGCCACGCGCGAGATCGAAGTAGGTCATCACCCGGTCGTCCCGCACGTCCTGGTGCGTGTAGGGGCTGTCCGTGTGGAATCGCTCAAGGCCCTCCATGCGGGCGTTGCGCACCTCCCATCCGGAAGGGAAGATCTGGGTGAGCGCCAGGTTGCTGTACACCGGCTCGGTGCCCACGTGGCTCACCTCCACCTTCAGGAGCACATCGGTGCCCTGCGTGAGCTGCGCGGGATCCAGCACGCTTCCATCCGATCCGGTGAAGGTGGTCCGGATGGCAAGGCCGTTCGATGACGCGTGCTCCAGCCCCTGCGCAGGTGTGCCGAGCCGTGTGATGCGCGTGAAGACCATGCCGGTGCCCTTGTTGATCACCTGCACGCTGTGCGGCCGGTCCGGTTCTTCCAGTGTCATCCGCCATGCGGAACGATCGCTCCGCACTGCCGTGGGCTTGCGATCGATGGTGACGACAAGGTCGAGCCCGGTGTTCCGGCCGTGGGCGGACGTATAGCGGCTCACGGCCATCAGGGCGAAGGCGGCGCTCTGGGTGCTGAGCCACTCCTCGCTGCCGAGGCGCTCGGCGATGCGCATGATCACCGGACCGGCCTCGGCAAGCCGCGCGCTTCGCAACAGGGACATGGCGATCAAGGCCTCGTCGCGGACCGCGCTGCCGTAAGTGCCGCTGAGTTCGGCATAGTCCGCGATCCCCACCGATGCGCCCGTGGTCAAGGCGCTCGCGGCATCCGTCCGGCCCAGTTCGGCGTAGGCGGCGGCCAGGGTCCAGCGCGCCATGGGTTCAAGGGCGGGCAGCGAGCGAAGGCGGTTCATCGCGGCCGGTTCGGCAGCGCCCGCCAGCGCCAGGACGAACAGGCGATAGGCTTGCACGAACGCGGAGCGGCCATCGACCGCAGGTGACCACGAGCGTGCCGCATTGCGCTGCGCACCGATCCACGCCGTGCGCATGGCCGCGGGCACCGCATGGCCCGTTCGGGCCGCTTCCAGCAGGAAATGCCCCGCATAGATGCTGCTCCAGTCATCGGTATGGGTGCCGCCCGGCCAATAACTGAAGCGGCCGTCGCCACGCTGGAACGAAGCGAGTTCGCGGATGGCGGCGCCCACGTCGGCATCCACCTGTTCCTTCAGCGCCGGCGACAGGTCGATCAGCTCGTCGAGGTAGAGCTGGGGGAACGCCTTGGAAACGGTCTGTTCAAGGCATCCATGCGGGTAACCCAGCAGTTCACGAAGGCGTCGCTCCAGACCCAGCGGCGGCATGCTCGTGACCTCGACGACGGCGGTGTTCGTGCCCGCGGTACCGATGGGCTCAACGGACAGCTCCAGCTGCTCACCCGGGCTCACCACACCATCCGCCGAGCGCGTGATCGGCAGCATCGGTGAGCGCACGCCGATGTCGATGCGCGTGGAGGCCCGCTCGGTGCCGGCACGGGCCGTCACGTTCACCTGTGCCGCGCCCGTGCGCTCCCGTGCCCGCAGGCGGAATCGGATCACCTGCTCACCGGTCCGTTCGAACCGGACCACGCGCTCCAAGGCACCGTCTCCGGTGACCGCGCCCGACAGGTCGACCTTGACGGAGACCTCGCGCAACGCCTTGTCCATGGCGAACACGGTGACAGGAAGATCCACCGCTTCGTCCGGTCCGAGGACCCGGGGCAGGGTGGCCAGCACCATCAGCGGCTGTCGCACAGGCACCGTCCGTTCGGCGTTCCCGTAGGCGCCATCGGGATGGCTGGCCACCACCATCACGCGCAGGCTGCCCACGTAGTTATCGACGGTGAACCGATGGGTACCGCGTTGTCCGGGGGCCAGGGACAAGGGGCCGGCATGAAGCACCACCGGCTTGAAACGGCCGATGCGGGAGGGGTCGACCGGACCGCCTCCGTCGCTGCCCCCGACGGCCAGCACGCGGCCGGCGTCCACGCCGAACGCGCCGATCACCTGATCGTACAGGTCGAAGCTGTGCACGCCGAGCGCTTCCCGCGCGTACAGGCTCGCCCACGGGTCGGGTGTGCGGAAGCGTGTGAGGTCGAGCAGGCCCTCGTCCACCGCGTACAGCATGTAGTGCATGCCGCGCCCGCTCTTCTCCGCCACGCTGATCGTGAACTCGCGCCCGGGCTTGATCTCCGCCGGCGCCTCGATCAGCGGTTCCAGCCGGCTCGACGGATCCTCGACCTGGATGGGGATCACACCGTAGAGCCGGATGGGCAGGTCGTTGGCCACCTCCGCATGCGGTTGCAGGAGGGTGACGTGCGCGTGGATGTTCGGCATCATGGCGGCCGTGGCCTTGAAGCGGTGGGTGGTGCCGCCTTCGGTCAGTGCGATGCGCGTGATCTCCACCACCCGGTGCCCGTTCTCCAGGCTCACGATCGCGGTGCCCTTGTACGTGGAGGGGATCGTGAGCTCCACCTCATCGCCCGGAGCGTACCGGTCGCGCGTGGTGCCGATGGCCAACCGTGTGGCCGCCGGGTCCTTGCCGCGATCGGTGTGAACGGCCGTTCCGTTCGCGCTGACGTGAATGCTGACCACGGCCACGTGGCCGCTTGCCGGATCCTCCACGCGGACCAGATATCGGCCGGAGGCGGTGGCCTCCAGGCGCACGTCCACCGAGCCACGCCCTCTCGCGTCGGTGACCACATCGTGCGTGGACACCAGACGCAGTCCTTCTCCGGTGCGGCCGCTCGTGGGACCATCCATGGCCCCGTGCCACCAGCGCTCTTCGTCCACCTTCAGCACCTGCACCTTCAAGGGGTGGTCCGGCGCGGGCCGACCCGAGCCGTCCACGCTCACCAGGTCGAAGCGGTGCGGGCGGCCGGCGGTGTACGTGCCCCAGGCCCCGTCCTGGGCGGGTGGACGAAGGCCCGCATAGGTGCGATAGGGGTGGAGCACCACCTCCTGCTGGTCCATGCTGGCATCACCACCGGGGTCGCTCACGCGGCTGATGACCGTGAGGCGCAGGGCCGACGGCGCACCGGCCGATGGCTTGAGGTCGAAGGGGAAGAGCACGAGCCCGCGTGCATCGGTGCGTCCCTCGAACACGACGACCTCGCCGTCGTTGAGCGCATGGCCGAGATCGTCGAACACGAAGCCATCGAGCCCTGCCGGTTCGAACGCGCCTGGGGCGAGACCCACGGAGACCACCACCGGTGAATGGACCGCCGGAGCACCGTGCAACCAGACGGCCTCGAGCCGCGTCACCCGTGGAAGCTGGTCGGCCAGCAGAGGGCCGGTTCCAAGGTCCAGCGCGATGCGCATGCGGTTGGGCTTCACCGTCTCGATGCGGAGCGACCGGTGAAAGGTGGCATCGCCCACCGTCACCCTTCCCAGCCACAGGCCGGTGGGCGCATCCGGCGATGTGGCGCAGGGGAATCCGTATTGATCGCCCACCGCCTGTCGTCGCACCGTGCGCTGAACGACCCGGCCGCTCGGGTCCAGCAGTTCGAACACCACCGGATGGTCCCTGGGCAACAGTGCATCACGGTCGTGGAGGATGAAGGCCAGGTGGAGCGAGTCCCCGGGCCGCCACACGCCGCGCTCGCCGAAGAGGTAACCCTTCAGCCCCTGGGGAAGCGCCCCACCGCCCACATCGAACGCGCTGAGGTCAAGTGCGGAGCCATCGTCCACACGCAGATAGCCGCGCTGGTCCTTGGACCGGGCCACCACCAGGAAGGGCGTATGGGCCGGGGGCTCCAGATCGGCGAAGCCCAGGCCATCGGTGGTCAGCCGCCCCAGCGTGCGGAGCTGCAGGTCCAGCACATCCACCTCAGCACCGGTGACGGCGGAACCGGTGCGCAGATCGCTCACCACGACCCGGAGCCGGCCGTTCGCATCGCGCTTGGCCAGCAGACCGAGGTCGCTGGAGAGCACATTGCGGCTCACTTTCCTACGACCGCCATAGTAGCTGGATGAGCACGGGTTGTCGCGCTCACGATGGTCATAGTCATCAGGATACCATGGGTCGTCATCGTAGTAGTAGGTCCCTGCGCGATCGAAGAAGCTGTCGTCCAACGTCGGTTCCTCCGTACGGCCGGTCATCCAGGTTCCGGGGGACGGCGGTGCACCTGTGCCGCAGGGAAAGACGGATTGGTCCTGGCGGAAGCCGAGCTCCACCCTGTGGATGGCTCCGGGTTCCGGGGAGACGAGCTTGTCGAGGTCGAGGAAGTAGCGGTTCCATTGACCCGGATCGGGGGCGTCCGTGCTCGTCAAGGGGACATCCTGCTCGGCCACCAGGCGCCCCACGCGGGCCAGCTCGTCGCCACCGGCCAGGTCGTTCACCTGCAGGAACTGCGGGATGTTGTCGGCATGCACCCGGATGACCCGCACCGTCACCGCCCGGAGGTTCACCGCCTCGAAGGGGAGCTTGCGGCCCCCGGTCGTTGGCAGCACCACGCCATCGTCCGTGAAGCGCACGGCCGGACCTGGTTCAGGGAAGCGCACACGGGTCGTCACATCCCGGTCGAGCGCGGTGCCCGATGCGGTGCGGAGGCCTGCGGCCGCGTACACGACCTGCTCACCATGTTGCGGTCCGTCCGGATGCAGCACCAGGGTGTTGCCCTCAACGGCGATCCGCATCGCCGGTTCGCCGGTGATGCCGGCCAGGCCGGTCAGATCCTGCGCGGGGTCCGGCGGTTCGGAGAACAGCAGCCTCACCTGCTGCTCCCCGTCGAGCAGGGCGCGGGCGCTGAGCAGGGTGAAGCGGCCCGCCTCCGGAAGGTCGAGGCTTGTCCGGCCCTCGTCGCCGCTTCCGATCGCGGCCCCGTCCCAGATCAGCTCCACGGTGGTGGCGGAGGTGCCTCGGCGCACGCTGTCGGCCACCAGGTCATGCCGCCGGCCGTCAGGTCCACTGCTGACCCGCACCGGTACATCGCGCCCGTCCTGCCGGACGCTGAAGCATGCGGCTAGCTGATCGGCCCGGGCCTGATCGGCGGTGGTCACCAGCCAGGTGACGCTCTGCAGGCCGCCTCCCTCGCCATCCAGCGGAGCCACGTCCGCCAGGTCAACGGCGAGGTGCTGTTCGAGCGTGCTGAACCCGAAGCGGAAGGTGGACAGGTGTTCGGGCACCTTGACGATGGCCCCGAGCCGGAAGGTGACCGCATGGTCGGTGCCCGGCCGCAGCGCGTTGTCAGGCACGAAGGCCAGGGTGCGGGCATCGTGCCAGCGCACGGAGCCGTCCACCTCGGGATCGAGGTCGAAGAGCGAGGCGATCGTGCCTGCGCTCGTATCGGTGAGGGCAAGGCCCTCCGCCAGACGCACCAGCACAGGCGAAGCCGCCGAGACCGGTCCGGCGGTGAAGGCCGTGATGTATGGCGCGAAGGCGGGGTCGGGGCGGGGGAGCGGGGGGCGGCTGCACGCAGTGAGCAGGATCGCGACCGCCAAGGCCGCGGACCAGGACCGTGAACGGGGCATCAGGCTGGGGGATGTGCGGCAAAAGGTAGCCGCCATCGCATCAACGGCAAGGCGCAGGAAGGAATTGCGGGATCACGGCTCCGCCATCAGGCGGTCAGCCTCGTCGGCGCTGATGATGCGGTCGCCCATGGCACCCACGGTGAAGGCGTCGGTGAGCCCTTTCGCCTTCAACTGCTCCTTGGCGGCCTCGGCCTCGGCACGGGTGCGGAACACGCCGTGGAAGTAACGGACCGCATCCACGCTGGGCACGGGTGTCACGTTGCCGATCTCGATGTACTTGTCCATGATGTCCATGGGGACGTTGCCGGCGAAGGTGCCCACCTGCACCCGGTAGCGGATCAAGTTCTTGTCGATGCCGCCCACGGGTGTGCTGCGGAGGTCCTCAGGTCCTGTGAGGCGCGCGCCGGCCTCCTTGAGGCTCACCCGCTTCCCGTTCTTGAAGGCCACCAGGAAGGCGCCCTTGAAGCCTTTCAGCAGCATGTCCACCTTGTGCTTGGCGGCCGGGTTCACATCGGTGAAGCTGCCTGTGTAGTAGCGGGTGAGGCCGTCCTCGCCTTCGATCACCACCAGGTCGGGGATGCCGGTGAAGATGTTCTTCGCGAGCTTGTTGCGGAAGGCCCCCAGCTGGACGCGCACCACCACATCCTCCGAGGAGGCGGGGCCATCGGTGCCATCCAGGCCGGCACCGGCCTTGCGCACCTCCTCGTCGATGTCGATCAGCCGTCCGTCCTCCTCGGCCATCACCCGGCCATCGATCCCTTTGCCGCCCAACGCCAGCTGCCGCCGCAGGGCTTCGGGCAGGGCATCGTAGTTGCCCACCACGTAGAAGGTGGTGTCGCCCCTTTCCAGGGTGCGCACGTCCGGGATGCTCAGGATCTTCTGGATCAGGTCCTCGGGGATGCCCTCCATGTGCTCCCCGACCTTCACCACATAAGCGCGGCGTTTGGCCGCGGTGCCGGTGCGGCCGCGCGGACCAAAGGACTCCGCACGCGAGCGCACCATGTTCACGTTCGCCGAGTCCTTGTAGTTCAGCCAGGCCTTCAGCAGCGCCTCATCGGTCAGGGTCACCCCATCGGTGTCCACCGCGGCGCCCGGGGCGGTGTTCGGCTCCAGGTCGAGATGGTCCGGCACGCCATCCCCGTCGCCGTCCAGGGGGCAACCGTTGGCATCCACAGGCACGCCGGCGGGGGTGCCCGGACACTGGTCGTTCCAATCGGTGACGCCGTCGCCGTCCTCGTCATCGGCCAGGGCCAGCAGGTCCATCTCTTCGGTCGAGAGCGTGGGGCCTTCGCTGTCGCGTGGCTTCCGCGAGCCGATGCCGTAGCTCAGGCAGAACGAACTGAACAGGAACCGGTCCATCCGCGCGTCACCCTGGCGTTCCTCCCGGCTGTCCTGCGTGACACCGTCGATCAGGTCGGTGGAGGTGAAGTGCATGGTGGTGCCGATGCGGAGGTCGAACCGTCCGCCCAGGTGCATGCGCGCGCCGATGCCCACCGGGACCGCCCAGGTGAGCTCGGGGTATTTGCCGAAGCCGTCGAGGTCGAGCTCGCGGATGTCGCTTTCATAACTGTAGTCGCGCTGCAGCTGCACCGCATCGCCGGCCTGTGGGTCGCTCTCCTCCACGTCCCGGATGGTACCATCGCTCCAGTAGTGGTACATCCGTCCCTGCGCATCGAAGCGGTCCGTCTTGCTGAGGAACTCCACGGCCTCAATGCCGATCGAGAGGTAGGGCTCCACCCTTCGGCCCGGGTTCAGCAGGTGGTGGAAGTTGTAGGTGAACTGGAACCCGCCTGTGGTGACGCGCGACTCGAAGTTGAGGTTGCGGGTGAGGCTGCGCTCATTGGCGCCCATGCGACCGTGCAGGGCGTAGAGCCCCACGTCGAGCCACGGGGTCAATGGCGTGCCGACGCGCAGTTCATAGCCCACGCGGGTCAGCAGCGGGCTGTATCCCTTGTGACCGTTCCCGATGTCGCCCAGGAAGGCGAACATGCCCACGCCCAGGCCGAAAGTGGGGCGCACGCCGTGGCGGCTGCTGTCCGCCTCCTGTGCGGCCGCGCTCCCGGAGGTCACACCCAGCAGGGCGGCCAGCCCCATCGCGAAGGTCGTGCGCGCGACGGGCCGGTGGCGGTGGCGGGGCAGCATGCGGGGAAAGTTAGCTTTCCCGGACTATTGGACCCAGGTCTGGCTGGAGAGCATCAACGCCTCCTGCACGGTGATGCGCTCGCCGTTGTTGTAGGCCGTGACGAAGGGGCCGGGCAGGTCGTGGCCGGCGGCCACCAAGGCGACACGCTTGTCCCGCGCCTCGCGGTACTGGCTGTAGGTGCCCGTGGTGTACTTGATCCATCCTTCGTGGCGTTCGATGCTGAACGGTTCGTTGAACCGGTGGCGGTCTGCGAAGTACGCACGTCCCACTTCGCGGTGCGCCGCAGTGATCTGGACCTTGTAGGCGATCCCTTTCTCGGGTGCGGGGATGCCTTTGGACACTGTCGTTCCGGTGGCGGTCGGTCGGCTGCCCGCACCTGATGGGGGGGGCGTCTCCTGCGCGGTCTCGGTCTTCCCTTCCTTGGCGGGCAGGTTGAGGCCGGGGTCCTGCGCATCGGTGGCGTTCATGCGGGCCTGGTCCTGCTGCAGGGCGCTGAAGGCCATGTCGCCGATGGTGAAGGTGGAGGAGCCGACGGCCACGCGCTGGGTCTCGTCGTTCAGCAGGTAACCGAACTCGCCGGAGACCGTGTAGTCCCCATCGGGCTGGCCGTTCGCACGCAGCTTGTAGGCCACTTTGAGCTCCTGATCGGCGGGCAGGTTGAGCCACACGAACTTGGCGATGCGGTCCTGCGTGGTGAAGATGGCCTGTGCACTGCCCTTCTCCATCGCGGTGAATCCCGCGGGGAGGTTCTCCTGGAGCTTGCCGAAGCCGCGGATATCACCCTTGCGGATCGTCACCTCCACGAGGAGTTCGCTGGCGGAGACGAGGGTCACCTTCCGTTCCACGGTGACACCGCCCGGACCCTGGCCAGGGGTCGAGGGCATTGCGACGGGTTCCTCGGCCGGCACGGGTGCCGCGCCGGCAGCGGTGACAACGTCGTTGGAGGCGTCCATCGGCTGGGTGATGGGTTCGGCGGCGGGTGCTGCTGCTGCGGCGACGGCGGGGTCGCCCATGACGGTGACGGTGGATGTGGCCAGGTCGTAGGTGCGCCGCTCATTGTCGAGGATGTAGCTGAAGCGGCCGTTGATGGGCATCTGGCCGCTGACCGTGGCGGAGGCGACCAGGTTGTAAGAGACCTTGAAGGTCGGTTGCGTGGGCAGCGACATCCAGATGAACTTGGCCTTCTGGTCGCTGAAGGTGAAGGAAGCGCCCTTCGTTTCGATGGCGGTGCAGGTGAATCCCTCGGGGAGATCGATCTGCAGCTTGGCGAAGCCACTGAGGTCGCCTTTCTCCACCGTAACGGTCACCTTGGTCTCGCTTCCCGGCATCACCGTCGGGGGCGCATCCTGCGTGATCTTGATGTCGGCGAGGAGGAAGATCTCGATGAGGAGGACGCCGATGAGGTCGACGAGGAGGAGCAGTTGGGCCATGGATCCGGAACGGTTTGCACGGCCCTTCGGTGGGCCTGAGCAAAACTACCCGGAGGCCTTGCGGCGCAAGGAGGTGGTGGCGGGTCCGTTGCGAACAGCGCCATGTTGAGAAGGGGCGCGGCCGCTAGAAGTTCGGCTTCAGCATGTACTTGCTGTAGAAGGCATCGATCGCGTCCACGGCCTCCTGGGCCGTGTCCACCACGGTGATCAGGTCAAGGTCGGTGGGGTTGATGTAGGCGTTGCGGTCGCCCATGGTGTGCTTCACCCAATCGAGCAGACCTTTCCAATAGGAGCGCCCGACCAGGATGATGGGGAAGCGGCCGATCTTCCGGGTCTGGATCAGGGTGAGGGCCTCGAAGAGCTCGTCCAGGGTGCCGAATCCACCGGGCAGCACGATGAAGCCCTGGGAGTACTTCGTGAACATGACCTTTCGCACGAAGAAGTAGTCGAAATGCAGGCTCTTCTCTTTGTCGATGTATGGGTTGGGGGCCTGCTCGAAGGGCAGCTCGATGTTGAGCCCCACGCTGGTGCCGCCGCCGCGCTGCGCGCCCTTGTTGGCCGCCTCCATGATCCCGGGACCTCCGCCGGTGATCACGCCATAGCCGTAGCCGGTGAGCAGGAAGGCGATCTCCTCGGCGAGCAGGTATTCGGCGCGCTCGGGTGCCGTGCGGGCACTGCCGAAGATGCTCACGCAGGGCCTGATGCGCTGCATGGCCTCGAAGCCCTCGACGAACTCGCTCATGATCTTGAATATGGCCCAGCTGTCGTTGGCCTTCACCTCGCTCCAGCCCTTCCGCTTGAAGGCCTTCCGGATGCGGCGTTCGCTTTCGTCCTGTGCGTGCTGTGCCGGCGCGGCCGGCTTCGGTGTGCGTTTCATCGCAGTTCGTTGCTGAGGTATCGGGCGGTATGGCCGCGGCCCATGCGTACGACCTCCTCGGGCGTTCCACGGGCCACGATGCGTCCGCCGCCATCGCCACCCTCGGGGCCCATGTCGATCACATGGTCGGCCACCTTGATGATGTCCATGTTGTGTTCCACGACGAGCACCGTGTTGCCCTGGTCGACCAGCCGGTCGAGCACGGCGATCAGCTGCCGTACGTCCTCGAAATGGAGGCCGGTGGTGGGCTCGTCGAGGATGTAGAGCGTGCTGCCGGTGCCGCGTCGCCCGAGCTCACTGGCGAGCTTGATGCGTTGTGCCTCGCCTCCGCTGAGGGTGGTGCTGCTCTGTCCAAGGGTCACGTATCCAAGGCCCACATCGATCAGGGTGCGCAGCTTCACGGCCAGCTGGGGAAGGTCGGCGAAGTGCTCCAGGGCCTCCTCCACGCTCATGTCCAACACGTCCGCGATGCTTCGGCCCTTGAAGCGCACTTCGAGCGTTTCGCGGTCGTACCGCTTGCCGCGGCAGGTCTCGCAGGGCACGTCCACATCCGGCAGGAAGTTCATGGCGATGGTGCGCACGCCGGCACCCTTGCAGGTCTCGCAGCGCCCGCCGGCGGTGTTGAACGAGAAGCGACCCGCCTTGTAGCCGCGCACTTTGGCGCCCGGCAGTTGGGCGTAGAGCTGGCGGATGGCGTCGAACAGCCCGGTGTAGGTGGCGGGATTGCTGCGCGGTGTGCGTCCGATCGGGCTCTGGTCCACCTCGATCACCTTGTCCAGGTGCGCCAGCCCATCCACCTTGCGGTGGGGCAGGGGCCGCGTGTCGGCGCGGTGGAAGTGGCGGGCCAGGATCGGGTAGAGGGTGTCGCCGATGAGGGTGCTTTTCCCGCTGCCGCTCACACCGGTGACGCAGATGAACATGCCGAGGGGCAGCACCAGGTCCACATCCTTGAGGTTGTGGCCGGTGGCGCCGAGCACCGAGAGCCGGTGACCGTTTCCGGTGCGGCGCTGGCGCGGTACGGGGATGTTGAGCTCGTCGCGCAGATAGCGGCCCGTGAGGCTGTCCGCGTTGCGCACCTCCGCGGGCGTCCCCTGGGCCACGATGCGGCCGCCGTGCTCGCCGGCACCCGGACCGATGTCGATCAGGTGGTCGGCCTGCACCATCATCTCCTTGTCGTGCTCCACCACGATCACGCTGTTGCCCCCATCGCGCAGGTGGCGCAGGCTGGCGATGAGCCGGTGGTCGTCGCGCTGATGCAGGCCGATGCTGGGCTCGTCCAGGATGTAGAGGACCCCGGTGAGCTGGCTGCCGATCTGGGTGGCCAGCCTGATCCGCTGGGCCTCGCCACCGCTCAGGGTGCGGGCGCTGCGGTCCAGCGTGAGATACTCGAGGCCCACGTCGATGAGGAACCGGGTGCGCGCGGTGATCTCCTTCACGACATCGCGTGCGATCAACGCCTGACGTCCCTCGAGGCGGTCCAGCAGCCCTTCGGTATGGGCGTGCAGCCGGTCCAGCGGCATCGAGGCGAGCTCGTGGATGTTGAGCCCGTCGAGCCGGAAGTGCAGCGCGGTGCGCTTCAGGCGTGTGCCCTTGCATTCGGGGCAGGCCACCATGTGCGTGAACTGCTCGGCCCATTTCTGGGCCTGCGCGCCGCCTTCCTTCGCCTGTTCAAGGATGAAGGGGATGATGCCCTCGAACTGCACGGTGCGGTCGCTCAGTCCCACCTGGCTGCTCACGCGGAGCGGCTCGTCCAGGCCGTTGAGCAGTGCGGCCACCACCGGGTCGCCCATCTCCTCCACGGGCGTGTCCAGATCGTGACCGAAGCCGGCCAGCACGGCCTCCACCTGACGGAAGACCCAGGAGTTCTTGAAGCTGCCCAGGGGCAGCACGGCGCCGCGGCGGATGCTCTTGCTGCGGTCGGGGATGATCTTGCCGATGGCCACATCGGTCACCTGGCCCAGGCCGCTGCACCGGGGGCACGCGCCGTAGGGACTGTTGAAGCTGAACAGGTTCGGTTCAGGCTCCTCGTAGGCGATGCCGCTCGTGGGGCACATGAGGTGGCGGCTCAGGTAGCGGGGCTGCGTGCCGTCCGGTGCCAGGGCCATCAGGTTGCCCTTGCCGAGCTTCAGGGCGAGGTCGCAGGCATCGGCCAGCCGTTTACGGCCGGGGCCGGACCGGCTTTCGGCAGGCACCTTCAACCGGTCGATCACCACCTCGATGTCGTGCACCTTGTAGCGGTCCAGGCGGGGCCGGGTGGTGAGGTCGATCACCTTGCCGTCCACGCGGGCCCGGAGGAAGCCCTGCCGCAGGAACTGCTCGAAGAGCTCCTTGTAATGCCCTTTGCGGCCGCGTACGACGGGGGCGAGCACGAGCAGCTCACCACCGGCGTGCTCCTCCATCAGCAGGTCCACGATGCGGGCATCGGTGTAGCGCACCATGCGTTCCCCCGTGACGTAGGAGTATGCGTCCGCGGCCCGGGCGTAGAGCAGGCGCAACAGGTCGTAGATCTCGGTCACCGTGCCCACGGTGCTGCGCGGGTTGCGACTGATGGTCTTTTGTTCGATGGCGATCACGGGACTGAGCCCGGTGATGAGGTCCACATCGGGGCGCTCGATGCCGCCGAGGAACTGCCGCGCATAGGCGTTGAAGGTCTCAATGTAGCGGCGCTGCCCTTCGGCGTGCAGGGTGTCGAAGGCGAGGCTGCTCTTGCCGCTTCCGCTGAGGCCTGTGATCACCACGAGCTGGTCGCGGGGGATCACCACGTCGATGTTCTTCAGGTTGTGGACACGGGCGCCCAGCACCTCGATGGCGGCATCGCCGGTCGGTGGTGCGGTGGCGCTGGCGGTGTCCGCAGCTTCACTCGTCCTGGGCACCTTCCGCGGCATCGAAATCGGCGGCAGGCAGCAGCAGCTCGTAGCGCCGGCCCGCGGGGTTGGACAGGCGGGTCTCCCGCAGCCAGGGGTTCAACAGCTTGAGCACCTTGTAGGAGGTGCCCTGCTCGGCCGCGAAGGCGGCCAGGTCGCTCACGGGCCCGTCCACCACGTGGGTGCGGACCTTGTAAGGCGCGTAAAGGTCCTTGGCGCGGATATGGAACCCGTAGCGGCCCGGGTCGGCCATGATCTCCTTCATCGCGAGGGCCCGGAACACATAGCGGGAGGTCTCCTCCGGCAGGAGCAGGTCGTAGTAGTCCCTGGCGTTCTGCCGGCCGATCTGCTTGTCGAGCCCGCCGATGCCCAGATTGTACGAGGCCATGGCCATGGCCCAGGAACCGTAGCGGGCGTAGGCCTCCTTCAGGTACCGTGCCGCGGCCCGTGTGCTCTTCACCACGTTGTAGCGCTCGTCCACCTCGCTGCTCACCTCCAGGCCGTAGCGCGGGGCGGTGTCCTTCATGAACTGCCAGAAGCCCGCCGCGCCCATGGGGCTCACCGCGTTGGTGAAGCCGCTCTCGATGAGGGAGATGTACTTGAGGTCCTCGGGCACGCCCTCCTCGCGAAGCACCTGTTCGATGAGGGGGAACCACCGCGCGGCCCGTTTGTGCGCGAGGATGGAGTTGCTCTGCCAGTAGGTGTTCACCAGCAGTTCGCGGTCCAGCCGTTCGCGCACATCGAGCTTCTCCAGCGGAACACGCTCGCCGCACAGCTCCACGGTGTTCGGCAGGGTGAGGGAGAAGATCTTGTAGCTGGCGTTGAAGTGGCGTTGGTGGTCCAGGTCGTTGTGCTCCTCGATCACCGCGTACGTGAACAGGTTGGCGACCAGCACACCGGCCAACAGCAGGGTGCCCGCCCCGGCGATGCGCAGGGCGTGGATGAGCGGGGTGCGTGGTTCAGGGGCCATGGCCGGATCGCGCTGGACGAGGGCGCCGCGTGGGCAGGTAGAGCACAAGGAAGACGACGATGGCGTACAGAACGAAGATCGCCGTGTGAAGGTTCCCCCAGTCGCCCACGAAGCGCAGCGCCGCAAAGTTAAGGAACACGCTGAGGGCCCCGAGCGCGCTGAAAGTGAGGGCCACCTGGGCATCGCTCAGGCCCAGGTAGCTCAGGTGATGGGTGGTGTGGTCGCGGCCGCCGACGAAGGGGCTTCGTCCCTTTCCGATCCGGTTGATGGTCACGGTGGTGGTGTCCACGATGGGCAGCAGGAACACCACGAGGGTCATGACCGCCTGGCGCCAGTGCTCATCCGCGCCGCTCACCGGGGAGGGGGCGTTCCAGAAACAGCGGATCCCGACGAAGGCGAGGTACACGCCCAGGAACTGGCTGCCCGTATCGCCCATGAACATCCTGCTGGGGTTCCAGTTGTAGAACAGAAAGCCGGCCAGCGCTGCGATGGTGCCCACCAGCAGCACCATGTGCACACCCTCCACCGGTCCCAGCATCAGGTGCACCACCAGGCCGTTGAGCAGGATGAAGATGGAGACCACCGTGGTGATGGCGTCCATGTTGTCCAGCATGTTGATGGAGTTCATGATGCCGACGACCCACACGACGGTGAGCAGCATGTCGGCCCAGGGTGCGCCGAAGAACTGGATGCCGTTGCCCGAGGCGACGAGCAGTGCGCCGCAGCCCACCTGGGCGAGGAACTTCAGGACGGGGCGCGTGTTGTAGGCATCATCGGCAAGGCCGAGGAGGAAGCCGAGCGAGGTGGCCGCGATGAGGCCCAGCAGACCTGGCTGCCAGAGCGGCGCCAGGGCCGGGAAGAACACGCCGTTCACCGAGAACGCGCCGAGGAAGACGATGAAGAAGGCGATGCCCCCGAAGGCGGGCTTGTGGGTGGCGCTCCAGCGCACCAGGTCCGTGTTGTGCTCGCGCGAGCCTAGGGTGCGCGCGAAGCGCATGAAGAGCGAATTGATCAGCAGCGAGAAGAGGACCGCGGCGAAGAAGAGGCCGGAGTAGATGAGGAAGAGCTGTGCCGGGGTGTACATGGCCGGGGCTAGGCAAGCGTCGCCAGCAGGTCCTTCAGGGGAAGGCCCGCCTGGTCCTTGGCGTTCACGATCGGAGCGGTCACGCCCCACTCGATCGCCAGGGCGGGATCGTTCCAGAGCAGCGTGCGTTCGGCCGCCGGGTCCCAGTAGCGCGAGCATTTGTACTGGAAGAGGGTGTTGTCCTCCAGCACCGCCAGACCGTGGGCGAACCATTCGGGGATGAACAGCATCACCGGCGCGCTGTCGTCGAGCCGGATGCTGAAATGCCGGCCGAGGGTCGGGCTGTCGGCACGCAGGTCCACGCACACATCGAGCACGGCACCACGCGCCACGCGCACCAGCTTGGCCTGTGCCGATACGCCCACCTGCAGGTGCAGACCGCGCAGCACGTTCCTGCGCGATACGGATTCATTGTCCTGCACGAAGCGCAGGTCCAGACCGGTGGCGGCGGCGAAGGTCCGCTCGTTGAAGCTTTCCAGAAAGTGACCCCGGTCGTCGCGGTGCACGGTGGGCCGCAGGACCAGAAGTCCGGGAAGTGGGGTGGTCTCGATCCGCATCAGCCCCTGCCGGTGAGTTTGTCCAGGAACCCCGTACGCCGTCCCCGCTTGCCACCCTTCCGGTCCCCACGGTCCTCGTAGTAGCCGTACCCGGTGCCGTAGCCATGGCCGTAACCATAGCCGTAGCCATAGCCGTAGCCGTAGTTGTAGCCGTACTTGTTGCGGTCGATGTCCACGCCGTTGAGGATGGTGGTGATGCGGGTGATCCGGTTCTCGTTGATCAGGCGGTCCACGTTGTGGATGAAGGCCTTCTTGCTGTAGTCCGAGCGGAAGATGTAGATGGGATAGTCGGCGCGCTGGATCATGGCGATGCCGTCGGTGACGAGGCCCACGGGCGGATTGTCGATGAGGATCACATCATAGCTCTTCTTGAGCTCCTCGATGATGAGGTTCATGCGTTCACTGATCACCAGTTCGGACGGGTTCGGCGGGATGGGGCCGGCGGTGATGAAGTACAGGTTCTGAAGGGCGCTCTGCTGGATGCAGTTCTCCAGGGTGTCCTTGTTGATGAGCAGGGTGCTCATGCCGCGCACGTTGTCCACGCCGAAGCCCAGGTGGATCTTGGGTTTCCGCATGTCGAGGTCCAGCACGATGACGCGCTTCCCGCTGAACGCGATGATGCCGGCCAGGTTGATCGCCACGAAGGTCTTCCCCTCGCCGCTGATGGTGCTGGTGATGGCGATGAGCTTCGGCCCCGGACTGTTGTCCACGAACTGCATGTTCGTGCGCACGGTCCGGAAGCTCTCGGCGATCAGGCTCTTGGGGTTCTTGTCGACGAGCAGCTGGCTGATGGGGATCTCCTTCTTGTACTTGGGGATCATGCCCAGGATGCCGATGGACGCGCTGGATGTCTTGGCGATGTCGTTCAGCGAGGTGATGTTGTCGTGGAGCACATAGCGCACCAGCACGATGAGGAAGCTGATCACCATGCCGGTGAGCAGGTAGGAGAAGATGACCAGGTTGCGGTTGGGCGCCATCGGCACCGCGGGGATCACCGGTCGCTCCAGGACCTTGTTGTCCGGCACGAAACCGGCGCGGCTGATCCGGTACTCGATGTCCTTCTCCAGCAGCAGGGTGTAGTACTTCTCGTTGATCTGGAACAGGCGGTCGATGCGGGCGAACTCGAGCTCCTTCTCGGGAAGGGTGAGGAAGCGCGCCTCGTGCTGCAGGATGATGTCCTGGTACTCCTTCACCTTGTCGGTGAGCCGCGCGCGCAGGCTGCGGATGCTGTTCACCACGAGGCCCTTCTGCACCTGGATGCGATGCTCCACATCGCGCACGGCCTGGTTGCTGGGCGTGGCCTCCAGAAAGAGCTCCTCGCGTTCCAGGAGGAGCTTCTGCAGCGATTCGATCATGGTCGTGAGCGAACGCTCGTACGTGGTGCCGACCAGGAGGGGCATCAGGTTGTACACATCGATGTCGCCCAGGGCCTTGTCGGTGGACTGTTCGATGGCGGCCAGAAGGTCCATCTCCACCTGCACCTCCACGATGCGGTCCTCGTATTCCCGCACGCGGTTCAGATAGATCGGTGTCAGTTCGCTCATGTCGGACACCTTGTTCTCCATCTTGAAGGCCTGCATGCGGTACTCGGATTCGCGGAGCTTGTCGAACACGGTGTCCTTCTGCGATTCGATGAACCGGAGGATGCTCTCGGCGCTCTCGCGCATCCGTTCCACGTCATAGCCGATGTAGGTCTCGGCCATGGCCTCGGCGAGGTCGCGCGCCAGCACAGGGTTGTTGTCGCGGCAGTCGATGGCCACGGTGCGGGCGTCGTTGTCCAGGATGCGGGCGTCGATCTGCTTGGAGTACTGGGCCACCAGGCTTGCCGGGCTGTTGATCCGGAAATAGGTGGACCCATCGGCCTCCATGCGCTCCTTCATCGCCACATCGTCGAGCCACACGCTGCAGCGGAAGTGCGGGGTGGTGACGCGTTCGCTGAGGTCGAAGGTGAGGGTGAGCGGCTGCCCGGCCACGGTATAGGTGAAGGTCGCCTTGCCCTCGGTGTCCAGGTCGATGAAGATGGGCAGGTCCCGCACCCGGGGGTCGAGCACCTCGACGTCCTCGATGCGGAAGAAGGTGCCGGTGTAGAGCTCGTTGGTGAGGATCTGGCCCTTGTAGAAGTAACTGACCTCCAGTGGAAGCTTGCGCAGCACCTTGTCGATGAAGAACTTGGACCGGAGCAGCTCCACGTCGGCCAGCAGGTTCTTGTCCTCCACGAACTGGTTCATCTCCAGCACCAGCTGGGCGTTGTTGCTCTCGCGGATCTGGAGGATGGCGCCGCTCTTGAAGGTGGGCGCGGTGTAGCGGAGGTAGAGGTAGGCCGCGGCGCCCGACAGGATGATGCAGAGCAGGATCCAGATCGAGGATCGCTTGATGATGTACAGGAACAGCCCGAGGTCGAACTCGTTGCTGAAGTTCGTGATCCGCTCCCGATAGCTGTCGAGGGTGATGTTCCGCTGGCTGACGTCCTCGTTCAGCATGCCGCCGCTATTGGAAGCCCCGGATGATCCCGATCACCAGCACCACGCTGGTGAGCAGGGTGATGATGGGGGTGATGTCGGCGAGCACCTCGCGCACAAGCTCCGGGTTCGGTTCCACGTACACCACATCGTCGGAGAACATCACCATGTCAGCGTACTTCAGGCCTTCGATGTCGGTCAGGTCGAACTGGAACACCTGCCTGCCGCCGGCGCCGTCGCGGCGGAACACCTTCACCTTGTGGGCGTTGCCGCGTTTGGCCACCCCACGGGCGCTGGCCAGCACCTCCAGCAGGGTGGTGTTCGCGTTCTCCAGGGGCACCACCACCGCATCGCCGCCACCGCCGGGGAAGACCACCACGCGCCGGTTGGTCACGCTCAATTGGACGAAGGGCCGGTTGTAGAACTCCATGTAGCGCTCCTCGAGCCAGGTCTCCGCCTCGCGCAGCGTTTTCCCGGCCAGGATCACGCGACCGAGGAGGGGCAGCTTCACCTTGCCATCGGGCTCCACCAGGTAGTTGAACTGCAGGCGCTGCAGGTTCCGCGCATTGTCCGCCCCGGTGCCCATGGACACCATGTCGATCATCTTGAAGCCGTCGTTGGCGAACAGGCGGAACTGCAGGTAGTCGTTGGGCTGGATCTTGAAGGCCAGGTCCACCGTGTCGGGAATGGAGTCGAACTGATAGCCGAGGGGTGTCCTGAACATGATGTCCCGGTTGATGGTGCAACCGCCGCCCATCACCACCACCATCGCCACCACCGCCAAGGGCGCAAGACGTGCCGTTCGCATCCCGCAAAAGTAGCGTTCTCGCCCCACGGTCAGTTCAGCAGGGCATCGTAGAGACGGGCCGTATCCTCGACGAGCCGCGTGTAGTGGTAGCGCTGTCGGACGAAGTCCCATCCCTGTTCCCCCATGCGGCCGCGCAGGACATCGTCCTCCACGATGCGCAGGATGGCCTCGGTGATCGTTCCCAGGTCGCCGGAGGGGCTGAGCAGGGCCGACCGGTCGGGAAGGACGACGTTCTCCACGCCACCCACGCGGGTGGTCACCACGGGTCGGTCGGAGGCCTGCGCCTCGATCAGGCTCACCGGGGTGCCCTCGTTCAACGAAGTGAGGACCACCAGGTCGACCCCGGCGTACACGATGTCCACCTCTTTGATCCAGGAGGTGAAGGTGACGGTGGCCGAAGGCACCATCGCCCCATGCCCGGCGCCATGCCCGAAGCCGTGCCCGTTGAAGATGGGCCCCACGGCATGGCTCAGGCCGAGCTCCCGGACCCGGGCTTCCAAGCGGTCGCGCTCCTCGCCGTCGCCCACGATGAAGGCGCGCACGCGCCTGCGGGTGCGCCGGGCCACGGCGGCCATGGCCTCCAGGAAGAGGTCGTGATTCTTGATGGGCACGAGCCGGCCCACGATGGCGATGGCGATCTCGTCGTCGGCCACGCCATACACGCTGCGGAAGAAGGCCCGTTTGCGCGCGCGGTCCTCCCTGAACCGGCTCAGGTCGAAGCCCAGGGGGATCACGCTCACCTTGTCGTCGGGGCAGATGCGGTGCTCGTCCACCAGCTCATGCTTCTGCTTCTCGCTGATGGCGATGATCCGGCTGGACCGGCGGGCGAGGAAGCGCTCGATGTTCTTGTAGAGCGCGGTGCGCACCGGGCCGAAGTAGCTGTGGAAGACATGGCCATGGAAGGTGTGCACGATGGCCTTCACGCCAAGGTCCGCGGCCGCCATGCGGCCCACGGCACCGGCCTTGGCGGCATGGGTGTGCACGATGTCGGGCTTGTACTCGCGGATGAGCTGTTTGATGCGCCGGTAGGCCCCCCGGTCGCGCCAGGGCGCCACCTCGCGTTGGAGCTCCGGCAGCACCATGGCCTCCACCCCCAGGGAACGAAGGATGTGGTGGCTGCCTTCCTCGGTGGCCTCCTGGCTGCCCCCCACGAGCAGGGTCTCATAGTTCCCCGGCAGGTACCGCGTAAGATAGGCGGCGTTGTGCGTGGGCCCCCCGAGGTTGAAGCGGTTGATGATCCGGAGGATGCGGGGCATGGGCCGTCGTCAAAGGTAACCGGGGGCGCGGTCAGGGGAGCAGGCCATGTGCCGACGCCACCACGTGAGATAGACGATGAGGGCATGCACGGTTGCCTGCGAACTTCCGGGCGAAGGGCCGTGGAACCGATCGAGCACCCGCCCCACCGCGCCAGGTTCCAGGCCGGCGGACCGCAGCAGGTCCGCATCCCGGCAGGCCTCCACGCGCTCGGACAGCGGGCCTTTCAACAGGGGGGTGAGCGGCACTTCGAATCCGCGCTTCGCCCGGGTCAATGTGCCCCGGGGCAGCAGATCGCCGAAGGCCTCCCTGAGCAGATGCTTGCCGGAGCCCTTGCGGAATTTGGCCCCGGCCGGCAGGGCGAAGGCCAGTTCCACCACCCGCCGGTCCAGGAACGGGGTGCGCACCTCAAGGGCGTGGGCCATGCTGGTGATGTCCACCTTGCGCAGCATGTCGTCGGGGAGCACCGTGTGGAGGTCGGCCCACAGCAGGCCGTTGAGGTCGCGGTGCGCGGCCAGGGGGGCTGTGATGGCCGCACGCCGGAGCGCGAAGGCGGCCTCGTCCGCGACCGGGTGGAGCAGCGCCGCCGCGTCGAGCTCCTCATCCCACGCGGCCAGCAGCAGGTACCGCTCGTCCGCGCCCAACGCCGCGCTCCGTGCGAAACGGTCGAGCTGGCGCACCTTGTCGGCGAGCGGGTGGTTGCGCGAGCGGGGCAGGACCTTCCACAAGGGCGCTCCCAGCAGGGCCAGGCGCTCCATGGCTCCGGGCGTGCGCACCCGCAGTTCGGCCTGGTGCTTCCGGTAGCCGCCGAACACCTCGTCCGCACCATCGCCGCTCAGCGCCACGGTCACCTGCTGCCGGGTGCGGGCGTTCAGCACGTAGCTGGGCAGGGCGCTCTGGTCCGCGAAGGGCTCGTCAAGCGCGGCCAGAAGACCGTCATAGCTGGCGGCCAGGTCGTCGTGGCCCAGCGTGAAGGTGGTGTGGTCGGTGCCCAGGTGGCGCGCCACGGCCTCGGCGTACGGGGTCTCGTCGTAGTAGGCTTCCGTGTACCCGATGCTGAAGGTGCGCAGGTCGGGCTTGTGCTGTCTGGCCAGCGCGCTCACGATGCTGCTGTCCAGCCCGCCGCTGAGGAAGGTGCCCACGGGCACATCGCTCACCAACCGGATCCGCACGGCATCATCCAGGAGCTCGCGCAACCGCCGCGCAGGGTCTCCGGGCACGGGGGTGCCTGCCGCCGCGGACTCCGCATCGTACCAGCGCTCCGCGCGGACGCCTTGCGCATCCGCGGTCAAGGCATGGCCCGGCCGCAGCTTGTGCACGCCCTCCAGGATGGTGTGCGGCGCAGGGATGTAGTAATGGGTGAAGTAGGTGCGCAGCGACACCCGGTCCAGGCGTCGCGGAGCGCCCAGGGCGAGGAGGGCGCCCAATTCGCTCCCGAACAGGAGCATATCGCCGTGAAGGCACCAGAGCAGCGGTTTCACGCCGAAGCGGTCGCGGGCCAGGAAGAGCGAGTCCTCCTGCGCATCATGGATGGCCAGGGCGAAGAAGCCGTTGAGGTCGTGCAGGAAGGCCGGACCCTTCAGGACGAACAGGCGCAGGGCCACCTCGGTGTCGCTGCGGCTCTTGAAGCGATGGCCCTGGGCCTCCAGCGAGGCGCGGAGGTCCTTGAAGTTGAACACCTCGCCGTTGAGGACGATGGTGTACCGGCCGCCTGTGTCCGTGAAAGGCTGGTGCCCTGCGGCCGAGGTGTCGATGATGCTGAGCCGGCGATGGCCGAGCACGGCGCGACCGGCGCGATGCACGCCTTCATCATCCGGGCCGCGGTGCGCGATGCACGCCAGGGCGGCCCGGATGCGGTCATCGGCCGGGGCCGCCCCGTGGCCGAGGTGGTAGGTACCGGCGATGCCGCACATGGCGCAAAGGTGCGTGGCGGAGCGGAAAAGGCCGGGGATGCCCCCGGCCTTTTTCAGTGCTGCGCTGTGCGTTCGGTCAAAGGTGGATCACCTCGCCGTAGGCCGCGGCGGCGGCCTCCATGATGGCCTCGCTCATCGTGGGGTGCGGATGCACCGTCCTGATGATCTCGTGACCGGTGGTCTCCAGCTTGCGGATGCTCACGCACTCGGCGATCATCTCGGTGACGTTGGCGCCGATCATGTGAGCGCCCAGCAGCTCGCCGTACTTGGCGTCGAAGATGAGCTTCACGAAGCCGTCCTTGTGGCCGCCGGCGCTGGCCTTGCCGCTGGCGGTGAAGGGGAACTTGCCCACCTTGATGGCCAGGCCCTTCTCCTTGGCCTGCTTTTCGGTCATGCCCACGCTGGCCACCTCGGGGCTGCAGTAGGTGCAGCCGGGGATGTTGCCGTAGTCGAGCGCTTCGGGGTGGTGCCCGGCGATCTTCTCCACGCAGATGATGCCCTCCGCGCTGGCCACGTGCGCCAAGGCCTGGCCGGGGGTCACGTCGCCGATGGCGTAGTAGCCGGGGATGTTGGTCTGGTAGTATTCGTTCACCGTGATCCGGCCCTTGTCCGTGGCGATGCCCACCTCCTCCAGGCCGATGCCCTCGATGTTGGGAGCGATGCCCACGGCGCTGAGCACGATGTCGCACTCCACCTTCTGCTCGCCCTTCGGGGTCTTGATGGTCACCACGCAGCCCTTGCCCTTGGTGTCCACGGCAGTGACCTCACTGCTGGTGAGCACCTCCATGCCCTGCTTCTTGAAGCTCTTCTCCAGCTGCTTGCTCACCTCCTCATCCTCCACGGGCACCACGTTGGGCATGAACTCCACCAGGGTCACCTTGGTGCCGATGGCGTTGTAGAAGTAGGCGAACTCGCTGCCGATGGCGCCGCTGCCCACCACCACCATGCTCTTGGGCTGGTCGGCGAGCACCATGGCCTCCCGGTAGCCGATGATCTTCTTGCCGTCCTGCGGCAGGTTGGGCAGCACGCGGCTGCGGGCGCCGGTGGCGACGAGGATGTGCTTGGCCTCGAGCACCTGCTTCTTGCCATCGGCGCCGGTCACTTCAAGCTTTTTGCCGGGCATCAGCCTGCCGGTGCCCATGATCACGTCGATCTTGTTCTTCTTCATCAGGAACTGCACGCCGTTGCTCATGCCTTTCGCAACGTCCCTGCTCCGCGCGACGATGGCCTTCATGTCGGGCGAGCCGGCCCCGACGGTGATGCCGTAGTCCTTGGCGTGGTTGATGTACTCGAACACCTGGGCGCTCTTCAGCAGGGCCTTGGTGGGGATGCAGCCCCAGTTGAGGCAGATGCCGCCGAGGGCCTCGCGTTCCACCACGGCGGTCTTGAGGCCCAGCTGGCTGGCACGGATGGCGGCCACGTAGCCACCGGGGCCACTGCCGAGCACGATCACATCATAGCTCATGAGGAGAAAGGGTAGCGGGTTGAGGGCGCGAAGGTAGCAGGCCGGGGGAGTTGCGGGCCCGCTCCGGTCCGCCGCCCCCCGGCTGTCGCATGGTCGCGTGGAGCGGGCCTCCTTCACGCGCGCCTTCGATGCAGCATCACCGATCGATGGGCGGCGCCGGACCGTGACGGGCGGTGTCGACGATGTTCGCGGTGCGAGTACCTTGGCCCGACACCAACGACACCTGGACCATGAGCGACATCCACACGGGCGCTGCGGCGCCGGCACGCCCCACCTTGCTCACCGTGATCTGCATCCTGAGCTTCCTGGCCGGTGCTTGGGGCCTGGTCAGCGGTGTACGGAACGCGTTCACGGATGCCCCCCAGGCCGCAGTGGCTGAGATGCAGGGCGAGATGGAGAAGGCCATGGCCGAAATGGGGGATCAGCAGGTGCCCATGGTCGAGGAGATGATGGCATCGGCCCTGTCCATGGCCGAGAAGGCGGCGGAGCACGCCAAGCCCCTGGGCTATGGCGAGATCGCATTCTCCCTCCTCAGCCTGTTCGGCGTCTGGAACATGTGGAACTTGAAGCGGTCGGGGTTCTGGATCTACCTGGTGGCCTCCATCGGCGGTGTGGTGATGCCGCTGGTGTACCTGGGCGGGGGGATCGCGACCATCCTCGGACTGGGCGTTGGCGGGCTCATCACCGTGGTCTTCATCGTGCTTTACGCGGTCAACCTGAAGCACATGCGTTAGCGTCGGCCTTTGCGGAACGGTGAGGCCGAAGGCGGCCCTACATTCGCCTCCATGGCCACCACCTTCCTGCCCGACGATTCCGGCTCCACCCAGCGCCCGGACCTGCTCACGGGCCTCGGCATCCTCAGCTTCATCAACTGCGGGCTCTTCCTGCTCATCTACGGGCTCGGTCTGCTCTTCACCCTCGGCCTGCGCGCGGTGCCCGAGGACGAGTTCATGGCGCAGATGAACGAACAGATGGCCGGCATGAGCGACATGATGGGCGAGGAAGGGGCGGCGGCCTTCGAGGAGCTCGTGCCGCTCTTCTACCACGGCGGTGCCCTGTTGATGGGCCTGCTCCTGCTGCGCACCATGGCGCGCTTCATCGGGGTGATCAACATGTGGCGGGGCCGCCGGCAGGGGTTCACCCTGTATGCCGCGGCCCAGGTGGTCGGCATTTTTCTTCCGCACGTGGTGCTTCCCTGGAAGTACCTCGGCCTGTTCGGGCCCTTCCTGGCCTTGGCGTTCGTGGCCCTGTATGGCAGCCAGTTGAAGCGCTTCAGCTGAAGGAGCGTGCGGGGTGTGGCACCGTTCCTGGTCCTTCTTGGACCGACGCTCACCGGTTGCTTCTCCGTGCGCAGCACCGACCGCTTCAGCTACGCCAAGGTCGATGCGGGCACCTTTGCCCAAGTGCTGGCGGACAGCACGGACCATGTGCTGATCGATGTGCGCACACCCGGCGAGCATGCCAAGGGACATCTGCCGGGCGCCATCAACCGCAGTTTCCTGTCGTTCCGCTACGGCCGGCTGGTGCGCGACCTGGACCGGTCGACGCTGGTGCTGCTCTATTGCCACACCTGTCACCGCAGCCCGCTCGCGGCCCGGCGCATGAAGCGCATGGGGTTCCGCCGCGTCGTGGACCTCGAGGGTGGCTTCCGACGCTGGCCGGGACCCACCATCACCACGCCGTGATGCGCACCGCACCGATCGCCATCGGGATCGGGCTGATCCTCGGACCATCGGCGGTGGGCCAACCGATGCGGTCCACCCCGTCCGCGCCCTTCACCCTCGGCGTGGTGGAGACCATCCACAGCACCGTGCTCGGGGAGCATCGCGTGCTCAACATCGCACTGCCGCAGGGCTACCACACCGACAGCGCCGCGCGCTACCCCGTGATCTACCTGCTCGATGGCGGTGCCGATGAGGACTTCATCCACATCGCCGGTGCCGCGCAGTTCGCGGCGTTCCCGTGGGTCGACTGGCTGATGCCGAGCATCGTGGTGGGCATCGCCAACGTGGACCGCCGGCGCGACCTCACGACTCCCACCACCATCGCCAAGGACAAGGCCGACTTTCCCACCACGGGCGGCAGCGCGGTGTTCATGGGCTTCCTCGACAGGGAGGTCATTCCCTTCGTGGAGGCCAACTACCACACGTCCCCGGAGCGCACCCTCATCGGCCAAAGTCTCGGCGGGCTCTTCGCGACCGAAGTGCTGCTGCGCCGACCCTGGCTCTTTCAGCATTACATCATCGTGAGCCCCAGCCTGTGGTGGGACAACGGATCGACATTGGACATCCCGGTTGACGCGCTCAGCGCGCCCGACATCGGGGTGGCCTCGGTGTACATCGCCGTCGGGAAGGAGGGCAGGGAGATGGAGGGGCCCGCGCAGCACCTGGCCGCGATCGCGCGCAAGGCTCACGTGCAGCAGGTGAGCTACCAACGCATCACCGATCTGGATCATGCCACCCTCCTGCACGAGGCGGTGCTGAAGGCGTGGCGGTGGAGGAGGAAGGCGGACAGGGACCATGCCCGCTAGGCCCGCACGGCCTCCGCAAGCTCAGCCCTGGAAGGCGATGCCGCTGATCTCCACGTTCACCCCGCGCGGCAGGCCCTTCACGGCCACGGCCTCGCGGGCGGGCGGCGTATCGGTGAAGTAGGTGCCGTACACCTCGTTCACGGCCGCGTAGTGCGCCATGTCGCTCATGAAGATCGTCACCTTCACCAGGTGCTCGTAGCCCAGGCCCGCGGCGCGCAGCAGGTTGCCCACGTTCTCCATCACCCTGCGGGTCTCCGTGGCGATGTCCGCGGTATGCAGGTTCCCCTGCTCGTCCAACGCGATCTGCCCGCTGAGGTAGAGGGTGGGTCCGGCCTGGATGGCGGGTGTGTAGGGGGCGAGGGGCTTGGCGGCGTGGGGGGGGTGGATGGCGGTCTTCATGAGGAGAGCGTTACGTGTTGGAAGATGGTTGCGCGTTGCGTGTTGTGGCGTTACGCGTTGGCTGTCACCAAAGGTGCTCCCGTTCCACAGAACGCGCAACACGCCAGCACGCCACTGACCGAGGTTGCCCGCCCAACGCACTACCGCCGGAGGGGTAACTTCGCGGCCTCCGCCTTCGCCCAAGGCTTCGGTGGATGAACCATGTCCGACACACGCCCCCTCATCCTGGTCACCAACGACGACGGCATCTTCGCTCCGGGCATCCGCGCCCTGGTGGAGGAGGTGCGCGCGTTCGGACGGGTGATGGTGGTGGCCCCGGACAAGCCCCAGAGCGCCATGGGGCATGCGATCACCATCCACAGCTTCCTGCGCCTGAACAAGGTGGCCTACCTGGACGACCTGGACGCCTGGAGCTGCAGCGGCACTCCGGTGGACTGTGTGAAGCTGGCGATCTACAAGCTGCTGGAGGGACGCAAGCCCGATCTGCTGGTCAGCGGCATCAACCACGGCGCGAACATCAGCATCAACGTGCTGTACAGCGGAACGATGAGCGCAGCGGTGGAGGGTGCGATGGAAGGCATCCCGAGCATCGGGTTCAGCCTGATGGACCACAGCATGGAGGCCGACTTCGCGCCGGTGAGGCCGGTGGTGCGCAGCGTGGTCGGCAATGTGCTGCGCCATGGCATGGCGGCGGGCGCCTGCCTCAACGTCAACGTGCCACGCACCCGCGGCGGGTCGCTCAAGGGCATGCGCGTGTGCCGGCAGGCGCGGGCCAATTGGGAGGATGAGTTCGAGACGCGGCTCGACCCCGGAAAGCGGGAGTACTACTGGCTGAAGGGTGAGTTCAAGAGCGAGGACCATGGTCACGACACGGACGTGTGGGCCGTGAACAACGGCTATGTCAGCATCGTCCCCACGCAGTTCGACATGACCGCCCACCACGCGATCGCGGAGCTGAACACCTGGGACCATGGCCTGGAGTGACCGTACGGTCGGACTGGTGAGCGGTCTGCTGGCGCCGGCGGTCGGCTTCCTGGCCTATGGCCTCATCTATGTCAACGTGATCCGTCCGCACAACGACCTGGGCTGGTTCGTGCACGACCTGTTCCTGGGCACGCGGAGGTATCAGGCCCCGGTGCTGAGCCTGTCCCTGCTGGCGGACGTTCCGCTGTTCTTCTGGTTCGACCGGACGGGGCGGGTGGAGGCCATGCGTGGGGTGCTGATGGCCCTCTTCATCCACGGTGCCGTGATCGTCGCCCTTTGGATATGAAGCGGCGGGTCTATCTCATCGCCGGCGAGGCCAGCGGCGACCTGCATGCGGCGAACCTGGTGAAGGCCCTTCGTCGGGAGCATCCGGACGTGGACCTGCGCGGTTGGGGCGGCGATCGCATGGCGGCGGCCGGTGTGGACGTGGTGAAGCACATCCGCGACCTGGCCTTCATGGGCTTCGCCGAGGTGCTGCTGAACCTGCGCACCATCCTGGGCAACATCACGGCGTGCAAGGCGGACATCGCGGCCTGGCGGCCGGACGTCATCGTGCTGGTGGACTACCCGGGCTTCAACCTGCGCATCGCCACCTACGCCCGGTCGCTCGGCATTCCGGTCTTCTACTACATCAGCCCGCAGGTGTGGGCCTGGAAGGCAGGTAGGGTGAAGCGGATCCGCCGCGACGTCACCGAGCTGTGCGTCATCCTGCCCTTCGAGGAGCAGTGGTATGCCGAGCGTGGCATGGCGGTCACCTTCGTCGGGCACCCGTTGCTGGACGCCATCGCCGAGGAGAGCGACCACGCGCCGACGCCGTTGCCCGGTGCGGATGGGCGGCCGATGATCGCGCTCCTCCCAGGCAGCCGTCGACAGGAGGTGGAGCGCATGCTGCCGGTGATGCTCGAGGCCTCGGCCGGCTTCACCGACCATCAATGCGTGGTGGCCGCGGCCCCGGCGTTGGACGATGCGGTGTACGCACCCCTGCTCCGGGGCCGCTCGGCGCTCGTGGTCCGCGATCGCACCTATGGACTGCTGCGTCAAGCCCGCGCGGCGCTCGTCACCAGCGGCACGGCCACCTTGGAGACCGCGCTCTTCGGGGTGCCCGAGGTGGTGTGCTATGGCGGCAGTGCGGTCAACGTATGGCTCGCCCGGCGCTTGGTGGACGTCCGGTTCATCTCCCTGGTGAACCTCATCATGGGCCGGGAGGTGGTGCGGGAGATGATCCAGCAGGACCTGACCCCCCGGGCCCTGCGGGCGGAACTGGACCGGCTGTTGAACGATCTGCCTTACAGGAGCGCCATGGAGGCCGACCTCGCCCAGCTGCGCGAGCGACTGGGCGGCCCCGGGGCGAGCGCGAAAGCGGCGTCGCGGCTGTGGAAAATTCTGGAGCCACGCTCCTGATGGCCCTCGTGGCCCCCGGTACTTTCGCCTCCATGCGCCTTCTTCTCACTGCGTGGGCCCTGGCCGCGGCCGGCTGGGCGGCGGCCCAGTTCCAGGAGGTGCAGGTGGCCGTGCTGCATGGGAAGGGCGTCACCAGCGCCACGTTGATGGGCCTCCGTGGCGCCATGGCCGTGCTGGCCGATGGCCGGCAGGTGGGTGAGCTCGCCCCCAACGATGGACTTCGCGTGGCCTTGGAGGATGGGCGCCTGGTGGGCCGATCGCTCAGCGCGACCTGGACCGCCCGCGACCGCATCACCTTGCGCGCGCCCTTCGGTGGCGGGGTGCGGCTTCGGGCCGTGGTGCCCAAGCTCCCCGAGCGCGTGTACAGCGGGTCCATCGACATCCGCCGTTCCGGTACCGAGCTGCGCTTCGTGAACGAGGTGAAGCTGGAGGACTACGTGGCCGGCGTGGTCGAAAGCGAGGCGGGCGCACAACAGGCGCCCGAGTACTATAAGCTGCAGGCCGTGGGCTGCAGGACCTACGCCCTGGCGAACGCGCGGAAGCATGCGCCGGAGGGCTTCGAGCTCTGCGACCAGGTGCACTGCCAGGTGTACAAGGGAAGGGCCACGCATGCGCCCATCACGGAGGCCGCGCTCGCCACGCGGGGCATGGTGGTGGTGGACGCGGACATCCGGCTGATCCATGCCACCTTCCACAGCAACTGCGGGGGCGAGACGCTCAACGCGGAGGACATCTGGAGCAAGGCCGAACCGTATCTGCAGGCCACCACGGACAGCTTCTGCATCGCGCAACCCCATGCCACGTGGACCACGACCATCCCCAAGGCGGACTGGCTCACCTACATGGAACGCAAGCACGGCTTGCGGATCGCCGATGAGGCCGTGCGGGCGGAGCTGCTTGCGCACGAGCCCCAGTGCAGGGGGCTCTACCTTAACACCACCAAGCCCCTGGTCCCCCTGAAGCAACTGCGCGAGGACTGGAAGTTGCGCAGCACCTACTTCACCGTCCGCACCGCGGGCGACCAGGTGGTGCTGGACGGCCGCGGCTTCGGCCACGGCGTCGGGCTCTGCCAGGAGGGTGCCATGGAAATGGCCCGGCAGGGGATCCCCTTCATGGACATCCTTCATCACTACTACCGCGATGTGCATCTGGTCGACCTCAGCAGCCTGGAGTTCTTCCGGGACGAAGGGGAGTAAGGCCGGGCGGCCCTTGGTCGAAGGAAGTTGACCGCGTTCGATGAACGTTCTAGTTTTGTCGATGAACACCAATCTCAACCGCATGGAGAAGTTCCTTACGCTTCTTGTACCCGCTTTTTTCCTCGCCACACCGGCGAGCGCACAGGTCTCCATCGGCCTCAGCGAGATGCCGGCCGCCGGCGACGAACTGCGGTTGACCCAGGCCAACCTGAACCTGTTCATCAACTACGCGCAGACCGGACCCGGCTTCACTTGGAACTACGCGAACCTGCAGGCGGTGGATGAGGACACCACCACCTACCAGACGGTGTCCTCCACGAACATCGTGTACGCCTTGGTGTATGCGGACATCTTCTTCAACCCGAACCGGGCCAACCACGCCACGGCCGGGGTGGACATCCCGTTCTACCAGTTGCTGCCCATCGCCGATCCCTACACCTTTCTGTATCGCAGCAACACGGAGTACCGGAAAGTGGGCTTCGGCGCGGAGCTCGCGGGCATCCCCGTGCCCATCACCTTCAGCCAGCAGGATGTGATCTACGAACTGCCGCTGAACTACGGCGATGCGAGCGTCTCCAACTCGGCCTGGAACGTGAGCCTGCCGACCCTGGCCTACTACGGCTATCAACAGACCCGCAGCAACGAGGTGGACGGTTGGGGCACGATCACCACACCGGCCGGCAGCTTCGACGCCTTGCGCGTGAAGACCACCCTGGCCGGCCGGGATACCATCAACGTGGATACCCTGGGCATCGGTTTCGCCATCGAACGCCCGTTGATCCGTGAGTACAAATGGCTCACTCCGGGCCTGCGTGTTCCGGTGCTGCAGGTGAACACCACCGAGGTCTTCGGCTTCGAGGTCGTTTCCGCCATCTACTTCTACGACGAGCCCCGCAGCATCACCGTGGAGCAGCCGCTGGCCGCGAGCATCTGCCCGGGCGCCTCCCTGGACATCACGTACAGCGAGACGGGCGTGTTCAACACCGGGGGGCTCTTCGTGGATCCCAACGACTTCATCGTGCAGTTGAGCGATGCCAACGGTGACTTCACCAATGCGGTGGACATCGGTCAGGTGACGGCCGCCACGGCAGGGACCATCGCCGTGACGATCCCGGCGAACACCCCACCGGGCACGGGCTATCGCATCCGCATCGTGTCCACCAGCCCGGCGTACACGGGTGCGGACAACGGGTTCGACATCACGATCGACAACACCCCCCCTGTGGCGGTGGTCACGGCGAACGGTCCCACCACCTTCTGCGCCGGCGGCAGCGTGACGCTGGACGGCACCTCCGGAGGTGGGCTGCTCTACCAGTGGCAGCTGGATGGATCGGACATCCCCGGCGCCACGTCGCCGACCCTGGTGGCCGATGCGACCGGTTCCTACACGGTGATCGTGTCCAGCGCCTGCGGGGTGGACGATTCGGACCCGATGCCGGTGACCGTCGAAGAGCTGCCACTGGCCCCGTCGGTGCTGGCGAACGGTCCCACGAGCTTCTGCGACGGCGGTTCGGTGACCCTGGTGGCCGACCTGATGATGGGCGTCACCTACACCTGGAGCGTCGATGGGGTGGTGATCCCCAATGCGGACACGGAACAGCTCGAGGCGACCGCTGCCGGCAGCTATACCGTCTCCGTAACGAGCCTGCAGGGCTGCAGCAGCACCTCGGCGGACACCATCGTGGTGGCGGTGATCCCGGCGCCCGTGGCCCCTGCCATCCTGGCATCGGACACCACGGTGTTCTGTGATGGGGGCTCGGTGATCCTGGTGGCCGACCTGATCCCCGGCGTCACCTACACGTGGAGCGTGGATGGGACGGTGGTCCCCAACGCGGACACCGAGCAGCTTGTGGTCGCCACCTCCGGCAGCTACACGGTGACGGTGACGGACGGGCTGGGATGCGGCAGTGCATCGGCCGACACCATCGCCGTCACGGTGAACGCGACGCCTGCCGAGCCGGTGGTCACCCAGGTGGTGGACACGCTCTTCGCCTCGGGCAGTGGTGTTTTCCAATGGTCGGTGGATGGTCAGCCGATCCCGGGTGCGACGGATGCCTGGTACGTGCCGACTGCAAGCGGGGCCTATACCGTGACCATCACCGACGGCAACGGGTGCACCAGCACGTCGCAGCCCTACACGTACATCTTCACCGCCGTGGCGATGGTGCGGAACGCCGAACTGCGTGCCTGGCCCAACCCCACCCAGGGAACGCTTTGGTTGGACGGAGCGGCCGGTGAGCGGTATAGCGTGATCGACGCCAGCGGACGCGTGATGGTCCAAGGTCTGGCCACCGGACGTCCGGCGACGATCGAGCTTGGCGGCCTGGCCCCGGGGATGTATGAACTGCGCCTCGAACGTGGTGCGGCGCTCCGGATCGTGCGTCAGTAGCACGTGTCCATGAACGGCGGGTACGCCCCCGGCCTCTCGGCCGGGGGCGTACTGCTTCAAGCGTGTTGCACGATCGTTGGTTGACGATCGACCGTCGGCTGGCGCGATCCCGGCACACGGTTTTCTTTCCTTGGTGCGTTCCAACAGCACGCATGAAGCCCATCCGCCTGCTCGTTGCCAGGGTGCTGGTCCTTCTTCCCGGCGTCGGCGTCTCACAGCCGGCCGACTTCGACCCTGCCTTGGCCCGGGACCTGAGCGCCTTGTGCGCCACACACACCTTCCGCGACCTCTATGGTTCGGACGCGGCCATCATGCCCGAGGGCTACACGCTGATCCACACCTCCACCCCTCGTGGCATGGACAACCTGTTCCAGGTGTTCAGGAAGGGGGCGATGGGCGTCATCGAAGTGCGCGGCTCGACGGCCGACCCCTTGAGCTGGATGGAGAACATCCATGCCGCGATGCTGCCGGCGAGAGGCACGGTGGAGATCGACGGACGCCCGTTCGATTACCACTTCGCGGACGACACGGCGGCCGCCGTCCATGCCGGGTACACGTTGGGCGTGGCCTTCATCGCCGACGAGGTGGTGGAGCAGCTTCGTACGCTGGACCAGCAGGGGGTGCACGACATCGTGATCACCGGCCACAGCCAGGGGGGCGCGCTGGCCCACCTGTTGCGCGCGCATCTGGAGCATCTGCCCAGCGGCCGGGTCCCCGCGCGTCTGCGGTTCAGGGCGTACGCCTTCGCGCACCCCATGGTGGGCAACGCCGCCTTCGCGAAAGGGTACGGCGAAGCGTTCTGCAGCACCGGCACCAGCTTCAGCATCATCAATCCGGAGGATCCGGTGCCCGGCATGCCCCTGGCGTACCACGACCATCGCATCTTTTCATCCGGCACGCTCAACGGCATGGTCTCGGGCCAGGACGGGTACGATGTGCGCAGCGTGGCGCGCAGTGCGCTCTTCCGGATGTTCCGCGGCACCCTCACCGACCTGGCGCAGTACACCTCGACGTCGGTGGAGAAGCGGATCGCGAAGCCTGTGGGCGAGGTGCGGCTGCCTCCCTATCGTGAAGAGATGAACTATGCACCGATGCCCGAACGGGTGCTGCTCGAGCCCTTTCCGTATCCGTTGATCCTGCGTGACAGCACGATCCTGTCCAACGACTCGATCATGCAGGCCAACCCGCGCGACGAGCAGGGTGTCTTCCACAACAAGGCGCTCTATCGCAAGGCGCCTGGCTTCTTCCAGCACAAGCCGTACAACTACTTCGTCGCCATCCTGCGGCGCTGGTTCCCCGATCGGTATGCGGCCCTTCGTGTGAAGGTGCTGCCTGAGAACCTTTAGTCGGCCCTGCCGGCGCGGATCACGCGGTATCGGAGCATCACCGCCGAGCGCACTGTCCGTTCACCGGAGGTGCGTGCATCGCGCATCGGGGCGGGAGCGCTCCATTCCAGGTCCTTCTCCGTGGGCAAGGGCGCGAGCCCGTCCAGGTCGAACGCCAGCCAGGTGTGGTCCTCCACGCCCAGGCTCAGGATGCGGCGTGCCGAGCGTGAGTTGAGGTCGGCCACGAAGACCACTGCCAGATGACCATCCTCCTCGGTGAAGCGATCGCGGTCGATCCGCGCGTAGTGATTGTCCTTGTCGCCCGCATAGAGGCTCATGCGCAGCTGGTCCGGTTCGCGCGTACGGGGCCCCACGAGGGCGGGTGGCAGGCGCACTTCCACCTCCAACGCAAGCGCTTCGCCGTGCAGCAGGGGAGGGCGGGGAACGGACAGCAGCCCGAGCCCGGCGAAGGTGAACAAGGCCCCCTGGGCGATCACCAGCCCCAGTCCCGCCGCCTTCCAAAAGCCCGACCAGGCCACGGCGCCGGCCAGGTTGGTCCCGAGCAGGCCGGCCAAACAGCCGCCCACGAAACCTGCCGGGATGAAGAGGAACGCGATGGCATAGCCGCGCTTGCCCTCAAAGTCGCTCACCCCCATCCGCTTCGTCACGTGATCGGCCACGGGTGCGGTGACCACGGCGGTAAGGATGCCGTTCAGCAGGGCCACAAGGAGAGCGACCTTCCAGGACATGTGTTCGGTGTGCGTGAAGATGCACCATCTTCGGCGAACGAACGCCATGCGATGAGAAGCGCCAGGGTGAGCATCACCGAGCAGGGCCGCTCCGGGGATGTGGTCTACGAGGAAGAGGGTCGCAGCATCAAGGGCTGGTGGGAGTTCGCCGGCGGGGATGCGATCGCCATCGTGAACATGGGTGCCGCTTCGGAATGGGTGCACGGCCACCCCTGGGCGGTGGATCGACGCGCGGAGATCCTGCGCTTCGTGGGCCGGGAGGTGGTCCGGCAGAAGGCCGGTGGATGCCGGGCGGAGGTCGATGAAGCGGGAGGATGGATCACCATCATGCGCTGAGCTGGGAGCATGGACCCCCGTTCGGACCTTCGAAGCCGTGACAGCGCTTGGTTCCATCGGTACCGGGCCATTCGCCTGAAATTCGCGCTCGTGGTGGGTGCTGCGGCGCTCATCCTGGGCGCCATGATCCGGTCCGGAAAGAACCTGCTGTCGGTGGCTCCCACCAGCAGCGTGCCGTTCGGGGAATGCGTGCGGACCGGGTCGCATGTCGCCACGCTGCTCCGGACCACCGACCCGCACCTGCCGGAGATCACGGGCCGGGGCGGCCACACCACCACGAGCATCAGCATCCTGCTGATCCCGCTGAGCGGTGGCGGGCCGAAGGAGATCCCGATCGCCGAAGGGTTGCGTTCCGACCAGTATGCCCTGGCGAGGATCCTGGGCGGCGACGGCAGCACGCTGTGGTTCGATGTGAACGGCTTGGGTGGCGTGGACCTGCGACGAATGGAGTTGCTGGATCCGGCGGAGGTGCGCGATGCCCGGGTTCCGCAGGGTTCAAGGCCCCTCGCGATCAACCCGGACAGCTACCTGTCCGCCGGCCTCATCGTCGCGCCGGGCACATGGTTCGGGCTGCATTCCGAGGAGGAGGTGCGGGTCGGCTTTGCGCCCGGCAAGTTCGTGCGGCGCGTGGTGCCGCAGGAGAGCCGGAAGCAGATGCGTCGCTTCCATCGCGGTACGCTGGACGAGCCGGTGAACGACACGTACCATCGGATCCTGTCGCTCGAACCCATGAGCGCGCCCGCGTACTTCAACGCGGCCTTCCTCCGCATGGACGATGCCTCCGAGCCCGTGCGCCTCAGCGATCCGGAGGGAGCGCTCATGATGCACACCTCGGAGCCCGGCTTGAACGGCACCGCAGTGATCTCGCGGGTGGACCTCAACGGCACGGTGCGCTGGTCCGTGGATACCGCGATCGACCGCTTCAAGCTCACGCAGATCCTGCCGGGGCCGGATGCGTTCGCCTTTTTGGGGACACGCCTGCCGGTCCCGGGCCGGGTGAGCGAACCCGTGCTGGTGATCGTGGACCTTGCGGACGGGCGGGTCGTCACCCATTCCCTCTGGCGATAGACGGTCGCACGCGCCGATCACTGCAGCCGGCCGGTCAGCTCCTCGATGGCGTCCGTGAGCTTCTCGCAGGCGCGGATCGTATCGCTCAAGAGCTCCGGCCGGGGTGTGAGCGTGTTCTCGCGCAGGCTGTCCACGGCGTGGACCAGGGACACGCATCGGTCCTCGGCCGCGATGCCGCGCTCCATCAACCCTTCGATCTCCGCCATCAACGCATGGTCGATGCGCCCGTGGCGCAGCTCCGTCCCGAGCATCTGCACGGTCCGGCGCAAGGTGCGGAGCGCGCGGATCAGTTCCTGATCGGTCATGGGCCGAAGATCGGCTGCGGGAGGGTATGGCGGCGTTGCGTTCCCGTTCCGTCGCCCGCTTTGACCGGTCCGGTCGAATTCGGTCCGTGCCCGTCGCCGGAAGTGACGAATGTCACGCGTGACCGTTGATGCGGGGCGCAGCTTTGGCCCATCCTTCAGCGTTGCGTCATGAACCCCAGGTCCCTTCTCCTTTGCATCGTCATCGCCCATACGTCAGGTCTCCCGGCCCAGGTCAGTGTGGACTGGAACATCAGTGAGAACGGGTATGCGATCGCTGTGGATCAGCAGAACAACCTCTACACGGTGTTCTCCACCCAGGGGGCTGGCACGGACATCATCCTCACCAAACGCGCTTCAACAGGGGCACTGGCTTGGAGCACGTTCTTCGATCAGACGAGCACCACGTTGCACGATCGAGCGACCTGGGTGGCCACGGACCCGCAGGGGAACGCGTTGGTGAGCGGCACGGTGTATGGCGGTTCCTTTCAGAATCCGGTGCCGGCGAACAGCCTGCTCATGAAGTTCAGCCCTGCCGGTCAGATGCTGTGGCGTCAGGAGTACGGGAGCTTCTTCGATGGATCGTACACGCGCAAGTGCGTCGTCGACAAGGCGGGCTTCACCTATGTGCTCGGACTTGGGCAGAGCGGCACCGGGCTTGTCACCACGGTCAGGAAGTTCTCCCCATCGGGGGCCACGGTCTGGGCCTGGTATGATGTGGGGATCGGCGGCCCGCAGAACATCAAGTTCACGCCGGACAGTGCCTTGGTGATCGCGCATCGCGGATCGACCACGGACGGCTATACCAAGTTGGACCGCATGAGCGGCACCACGATCTGGAACTATTCCGCCAGCAGCACCACCATCGGCGATGTGGCCGGTGACGCTGCGGGGAACAGCTATCTGGTCCATACTGTGCCGCAGGACCAGAGCAGCGCTGTCCTGCGCAAGGTCTCGCCCTCAGGATCGCTCATCTGGCAGAACACGTATTCCATCACCGCCTACCGGGTGGAAGTGGGGGCGGATCAGGCCGCCGTGCTGAGCGGCTATCCGGCCGGTGGTGGGGTGGGCGCCGCATTCCTGAAAGTCTCCCCGGCCGGTACCCAGCTGTGGGTGAACAACGATGCCGATGGACCCAACAACGGGTTCCTGCTCCATGCCCAGATGATGATGGACCCCTACGACAACGCTTACCTCTGTGCGGGCACCCTGTTCGCCATGGGCATCTGCAAGGTGAACAGCGATGGCACCACGGGATGGTACATCACCACACCAAGCGGCTATGCGAACGGCTTTGCGTTGGGCAACGACCACGCTGTGTACGTCACCGGCGGTGGCACGGCCCGTCTGGCCCAACCGGTCCCGGGCGTGCTCGTGGCACCGCGGATGCTGCTCGACGGACCGTACGAGAGCGGCACCGGCTTGATGAGCGACGGAGCGCGCGCGGCCGGGATGCTCCCGCTGGCGGATCCCTACCCGGCGATGGGCTATGTGCACACGGGGCCTCCATCGCCCTCCACCAACGCATCCGTCCTCTCCGTCACCGGACCGAACGCCATCGTGGACCATGTACTGGTTGAATTGCGCGACGATGCGGACAACACGCAGGTGCTGGCCTCGCGCACCGCGTTGCTGCAGCGGGATGGCGATGTGGTGGACGTCGACGGGGTGAGCCCGGTGGGGTTCGCGGCACCGACGGGTGACTACTTCCTGGCCGTGCGTCATCGCAACCACCTGGGCTGCATGACCGCCGTCCCGATCGCGCTCAATGGGACCACCACCACGGTGGACCTCACCCAGGCCGGCACGGCCGCCTTCGGTACGAACGCGCGGCGGTCGGTGGGTCCGGTGATGACGCTGTGGTGCGGTGATGCCACGTTCAACGGTCAGGTGAAGTACGCGGGAGCTGGCAATGACCGCGACGCCATCCTGATCGCGATCGGCGGCTTGGTACCGACCAACACCGTGACGGGTTACTTCGCGCAGGATGTCAACATGGACGGCACCGTGAAGTACGCCGGAACGGACAACGACCGGGACCGTGTGCTGCAGACGGTCGGCGGGGTGGTCCCGACGGCGGTGAGGACGGCTCAATTGCCTTGAGCGGATCAGCGCCTTTGCGCGCCATATGGGGGTCGGGTGGTCGGCGGAGAATGGTCTCCAAGGTCGACCGCACACACCGTTCGTCCCTTCCTGCGGTCTGGATGCAACCCGACCACGACGATGGATCGTCACGAACGCATTGAACCCTGACCCCATGCGCCACACGACCCTGCTTGCCACCGCCCTGTTGACCGCCACCCTTGCCACCGCGCAGATCCCCAATGGCGGCTTCGAGACCTGGACCAACAACGTGAACTACATGGAGCCCGCGAATTGGTGGACGACCAACGCGGTCACGCACCTGTTGGCCGGCACGGCGAGCTGTGTACCGGGATCACCCGGTGCGGTGGGCTCCCATCACATCGCCATCACGTCCATGACCGCCGGGACCATCGTGGAGGTGGGTCGGGCCACCTGCGGCAACGAGATCACCGGCTACCCCGGTTTTCCGTACGCCGCCCGACCCGCCACCTTCGAGGGACAGGTGCAGTACGCGCCACAGGGTGGCGATGCCGCCATGGTGCATGCCGCGCTTTGGGGATGGAACAGCCAGATGACCGCGCGTGAGGTCATCGCCGTGGCCACCTTCAACATCACCTCCGCCATTCCCTCCTGGCAGCCCTTCAGCATCCCCTTCACGTACCTCAGCACCAACACTCCGGACACCGCACGCGTCTTCATCGAGGCGAGCATGAACACCCCGGTGGACGGCACGACGATCCTGGTGGATGACCTGCACTTCGATGGAGCGGTGGGCATGACGGAGGCGGAGCCTGTGGCCGGGTTCAGTGTGCAGCCGAACCCGGTGGACGAGCGTGCCTGGGTGACCGCCACCGAGCCGCTGACGCAGGTGACCGTGCTGGACGCCAACGGACGTGTGGTGCTGGATCACGCTGTGAGCGGCGTCGGGGCCTCGCTCGATGCCACGGATCTGGTGCCCGGCCTGTATGCCGTCCGCGTCACCACGCGCGATGGAAGGTGGGCGGTGCGGCGGCTGGTGAAGCAGTGAGCCCACGCTCGGGACCAGGAGCGGCGCGTACGGCGATCGGATACCTTTCGCCGTGCGCACCACGCTTCTTCCGCTCGCCCTGTCATGGGCCGTTCCTCTCGGTGCCCAACCCGGTGGTCCACTACCGATCGGCTTCGCGGACACGCTGCTCTTCAACGACAGCTTGCACTACAACGCCTTCGGCTACGACGGCCCGGCGCCGCTCTTCGTACAGGCCTGGTTCCCGCTGGAGGGCACCCTTGCGGAACCTGTTGGCAGGCTCGATCCCGAACACCTGCGTTTCCAGGACCTGCGGAAGCCCACGTTGCCGGTCGCGCTTCAGCCGGTGCATCGCGAACTGCTCCTCCGCATGGACAGCGCCTTCATTGAGTACTGCCTGCGCTATCCCTTCGATGGCGATGAGCCCATCGACTACGCGCCTTTCTCGGAGCAGCAGGTGAAGGACAGCCTGCTCGCCCTGGGCACGCAGGCCTTCCGCGCCGCACTTCCCCTGACGGCATCGCTCCCGGTGATCGTGTACCACCACGGCTCACAGGGCCTCTGTGACGAGAACGTGTGGATGGCCGAGCACTTTGCGGAGCACGGGTACATCTTCCTCTCCTGCAACTTCCATTGGCCGCTGCACGGTGCCATGTACGGTACGCCGCTCGTTTGGGAACCCGATCGTGGCAGCATCAGGACCATGCTCCGCTTCGCACGCCGGCTCGCCAATGGCAACAAGGTCTTCTACATCGGTCATAGCTGGGGTGCACAGGAAGGTTGGTGTACGCTGTACGAGCCGGGTCTCGCCGATGCGTTCATCAGCCTCGAGACCACCATGGAGTGGAAGACCGACAGCGTCGAGGTCCGCGACAAGTGGCCGCAGGTGCTGGAGGCGATCACCACGCAGCGCTATCCGATGCCCGTCCTGATGGTGGCGGACACCGAAGGCGAGCCGCCGTTCCCGATGTTCCGTGGTGTGCAGGGCGATGTGCGCTACCTCGATCCGAAGGAACCCTTCGGGCATGAGAGCTACACCAGTGCCTACCTGATGCGCCTTGCGGGGGAAGGTCGCTTCGCGCTGCCCGATCGTGAGGCGATGCAGCGCCAGTTCGATGTGCACGCCGCGTTGCTGGATGAGCTCCTTGCTTTTCTTCAGCAACGCGCAGGCCGCACCTCGCCCGCGCCCGTGCATTCATCGGGCGATCCCTTCCTCCGGTATTGATGCCCGCTGCCCGCCTGGTGGGACGTCCCTCAGCCGTGCTGAGCGGGATACGCCGGACGCACCACCAGGGTGGCTCCTTCCAGCTTGACGCCATCGAGCTTGTCGATGGCCTTGCTGGCCGACCGTTCGTCCTTCATTTCCACGAAGGCAAAGCCGCGGAGCTCTCCCGTGATCCGGTCGGTGACCACGTTCGTGCGCTCCACTTCGCCGAAATGGCCGAAGAGCAGTTCGAGATGAAGTTCGGTGATGGCATGGTTCAGCCTGCCCACGTAAATGGTCATACGCAAGGGGTGTTAAGTGAGTAAGAAGTGAACCGCGCTGACCGGAACGGCCGGACCCGAAGGCCCCGAGAGCACGAAATAGCGCTATCGACCGCAAGATACGACAAGGAGCATGCTTCCCGACGATCGATCCGTTCCTTCGCATCATGAAGCTGCTCCGATCCGTGCGAGAGGTCGCCCTGTACATGCTGTTCGCGCTCGTTGCGGAAGTGGCCAGCGCGCAGCCGCTTCCGAACTATGGCTTGTTCGACGGGAAAGGGAGGAAGGTCTCCCACACGGGTTTCCTTCGCGCACTTGGAGATGCGGACGTGGTGCTCTTCGGCGAGCTGCACAACAACCCCATCGCGCACTGGATGCAGCTGGAAGTGGCGAAGCACCTGGCCGGCCGCGGGCCGCTGGTGCTCGGTGCCGAGATGATCGAAGCCGACGACCAGCCCGCGCTTGACCGCTACCTGAAGGGCGAGATCGAGCAGGTCGCGTTCGATACGCTCGCACGGTTGTGGCCCAACCACGGGACGGACTACGCGCCGTTGGTCGACCTGGCGAAGGAGCGCGGCCTGCCCTTCATCGCCACCAATGTGCCGCGCCGGTATGCGCGTGCGGTGGGCAAGGGAGGCTTCGAGGCGCTGGACACGGTGCCGATGGACCAGTACCCCTTCTTCGCCCCGATGCCCATCGCGTTCGATCCAGCCCTGCCGCAGTACGTGAAGATGCTCACCATGATGGGCGACCACGGCACACCGGACATGGTGAAGGCCCAGGCCCTGAAGGATGCCACCATGGCCCACTTCATCCTGAAGCACCTGCCCGCTGGCGGCCGCTTCCTGCACCTCAACGGCAGCTACCACTCGGACTTCCGCGAAGGCATCTGCTGGTACCTTCTTCGTGCGCGACCCGGGCTGAACGTGGTCACCATCGCCACGGTGCAGGTGGATGAACTGGACCGGCTTCCGCAAGGGGATCGGGACCGCGCGGACATCATTCTGTTGGTGGATGCCGATGTGCCTGGATCGTATTGAGGTCGACGGAGGTTCCGGCCCGGTCGGCGTGTGGCGTACCTTTCGGAACATGCCCCCCCGGACGACCTCGATGCTGACCATCGCGCCATGGAAGCTGCTGGTGGTGACCATCACGCTGCCTGGGCTCCCCGCTTCCGCCCAACTGCCCGACGGCAGCACCGCACCCGACTTCACGCTCACGGACATCAGCGGCACCACGCACCATCTCTACGACCACCTGAACGAAGGCCGGACCGTCCTCCTGGAGGTCTTCGCCGCGCATTGCCCCACCTGCTGGGCCTACCACCAGACGCACCGGCTGAAGACCATGCACGAGCAGTACGGACCGGGTGCAACGGATGAGCTGACGGTGCTGGCCCTGGAGTACGACCAGTGGAACGGCATGAACGAGCTGATGGGCATCGGCGACCCCTGGGTGACCGCAGGGGATTGGATCACCGGCACACCATACCCGATCTTCAATGTGGAGGATCCCGACCGCGGCGTGTTCACGGACTATGCCGTCACGTTCTACCCGGTCATCTACAAGATCTGCCCGGACGGCCTCACGGAACGCGTGCTCACCTCGCAGACGGAGATGCAGCTTCACCAATTGGTGCAGGACTGCCAGGCCAGTACCGCCATCCCGGACGAGGCCGATCCCGGCGCCATCTGGTTCGATCCGGTGGGCCGGCGACTGGTCATCGAGCGTTACCGGAACGTGCAAGGAGTGGAGGTCCTCGACCTGCAGGGCCGCACCGTGCAGCGCATCCAGCAGCCCGTCGGGCGCAGCACCTCGGTGAGCCCATCGCCGCCCGGTGTGTACCTGTTCCGCTTGTGGACGGAGGACGGAGCGGTGGTGAGACGGTTCGCCACGGAGTAGGGCCGACCTCCCAGGGTCAGCTGCCTGCCAAGAACATGGTCCGGAACATGGCGGGGCCCGACCGCGGCCGCACTACCGCACCTGGAGCACCTGACCTTCCTCCACCCAGGCCTGCGACCGCACGCCGAGCTCACCGCCGGGCAGCGTGTACACCACTTCCAAAGCGCCGATGTGCACGCGTCCATAGGAGGTCGTTCGGTACACCAGATGTCCGACGGAAGCGAAGGGCGTTGCGGACCACTCCAGCGGCATGTTCTCCACGCCGTGCGGGTGACGCAGCACCTCGATGAACACCGGACCCTTCTCCGATGAGACCCACCGCAGGATGCCGCTCGTCAGCCCTTCGGCCAGGCGCTCGGGCGTCAACGGTGCACCTTCCTCCAGGGTGAACGGCCCCCAGGTGCCCCAGCGCGTGTTGGTCATCAGAAAGGCCGTTCCAGCCTGAGGCGAGATCCCGCGCAGGAAGTAGCCGGGCTCCCCGCCACCAAGCCCATGTTCTTCCCTGGCGCGGATGACCACGTCGATCACGCCGTCGTCATTCAGGTCCACCACTTCATCGGGTGGAAGTCCGGCCGGCACCTGCACCTGCGGCCCGCTCTCCTCATGCCCAAAGTCGAACTCGCGCTTCATCTTCGGTACCGGTGGCGGCGGATCGCCCTCCCTGCCGAAGCCGTTCGGCACGCGGACGGCGTCATGCGTCTTCACCTCCACAGGTCCATATGGATAGGGCAGCTCGAAGCTGAACGCGGCGACGCTCGTTCCCCGCCCGTTCGCACTGCGCAGCACCATCGTCCGCCCTGCGTGATGGTCGCCCGTGCCGTACCAACCGTCCTGGTCCTTGGTGATGGCAGGACCGAAGGGACGCTCCAGTAACCAGAACTCGATGGCTTGGTCGGGATCGGTCCAGCTCAGTTGCTTGAAGTGGATGCGGGCCGCGAGCTCGGTCGGATCGAGCCGTGCAGCGCTGTCCAGGGTGAACCAGCGCTGGGTGCTGGGGGTGCTCCAGAGCAGCACGGATGTGCCGCTCAACGTCCGCACGCCCACCTTGTACTGCCCGAGATAGCCGGGTTGTTGTGGATCCGAGACGTGAATGGTGCGGCTGGTGATCAGCAGATCCGCGATCCCATCGCCGGTCACGTCCACGTATTCGTCCGGCGGAGGACCGGGGATGGGGGCATCATGTTGAGCGGAGCCATGGAGGCCCAGGGCCAGAGCGGCCAGCGTGCAGCAGCAGGGGAGGGTCGCGTTCCGCATGGGGGTCTAGTGGTTCCTTGCCCGGTGCGGTCCATCCGGGAATGGGAGCACGGATAAAGGTGCGCATCCGTACACCGAAGGCGAAGATCGGTTCAGGACCAGGACGAGCAGCAGCATCACCGTGGTGCACATGACCACGGCCCGCCCCGTTCACGCCGTGATGAAGCGCGCGCTGGGTACTCCTCGAAGAGGCTCTTCGAACGCTCGCCAGCGAACAGCGCGATGGGAGGGACGTCATCCTAGAGTGGACTTCGGCGTGCATAGGAGCGGTCGGAGGTGTCCACCCGGAGTGACGCAGGTGCCCCCCCCCTGGCCAGCGCGGCATAGGCCACCTTTGGAGGTTTCGGTCGTCAAGATCACGGTCGGGTCCTTCCAACGGCCCGGGCAACCCCATTTCACGCATGCTGAGGTCCTTGACCTTCGGGCTTCTCCTGGCCCTGGCCGCACCGCTCGATGCACAGTTCGTAATTCCGGACTGGCGATTCCGCGACCGGCTTCTGGAGGTGGTGCCCAATGCGGTCAATGGTGACACGCTGCTGGTCAACCACCCCGATGTACTTGCGCTCACCAGCCTTACCGTGGGGAGCAACTGCGTGAACTGCGTACCTCCGAACCCGATCGACATCGATGGGATCCAGTACTTCGTGAACCTCGAGTTCCTGAGCATCAGCTATTGTGAGATCAGCACCTGTCCGCCGCTGCCGAACAAGATCAGGACGCTGTTGATGAACTACATCCCCGACCTCAGCAGCGTGGCCAGCTGGCCTGATTCCGCCAGGCACATCAGCGCCATGCACGACTATTACTGGGACGGTCCTTCCAACCTGCAGCCCATACCGGCCCTGCCGCCCTACCTGGAGTACCTCGATCTGTACGCCCACCTCCTGGACAGCCTGCCCCCCGTACCGCCCACCCTGGTGGAGCTGCGCATGGACCGCAACGACCTCACCCAGTACCCGGCCCTGCCCAACACGCTCCGCCATCTGAACCTTCGCGCCAACGAGATCCCTTACATCCCCGCGTTCCCGGACAGCCTGCGCTACCTGGATGTGGGTGGTCTCAATCCGGTCACCTCACTGCCCGCGCTGCCCTCCCGGTTGGAGCAGTTCCATTGTGCGGTGATGTACCAGCTCACGGAGATCCCGGAGCTGCCGCCCACGCTCCAGGTGATCAACACGTCCAACACGCCCATCACCTGCTACCCGTACGTGCCGCCGTCGGTCACCAGCTGGGACCTGCTCGCCGGAACCCTGTGCATCCCCAACCGCCCGCCCGCCCTCACCTCGGGCAACGCCATGACCAAGCCGGTCTGCAGCATCATCACGACCTCTTGCGATTATTTCGCGTCCGCCACCGGAACCCTGTTCCTCGACGACAACGGCAACGGGCTCCTGGATCCCGGTGAGCCGCCCTTCCCGACCGGGCACGTCCTCGCATTGCCCGGCGGCAACCTCGCCGGTCCGGGCACGGACGGACACTACTTCATGCCGCTGGACAGTGGCGCGCATACCCTCTCGGCCGTGGCCCCGCTTTGGTACATGAGCACCACAGCCGACCAGCAGGTGCAGATCACCGCGCCGTTCCAGATCGACAGCCTGCGCCACTTCGGGTTCCAGCCCGCACCCGGCGTGGTGGATCTCTGGACGGACCTCTTCGGGATCAACGCGCCACCACGGCCCGGCTTCGCGCACAGGCTCCGCCTCATCGTGCGCAACAACGGCACCCAGATCAGCTCCGGCACGGCCATGCTCCAGTTCGATCCTGCGGACACCTGGGTCAGCTCCATCCCGTTGCCTGCCACACAGGCCGGCAACACCGCCACATGGACCGTCCCCCCCCTTCTGCCAGGGGAGGAGCTCATCCTGACGGTGGAGCTTCAGACCTCTGCCAACACCCCCTTGGGCACGCTGCTGGCGCATCAGTTCTCCGTGACCGCTGACGACCCGGAGCAGCACCTGGACGACAACAGTGCGGACCTTCTGCAGACCGTGATGGGCAGCTACGATCCCAACGACAAACAGGTGGTCCCTGCGTACATGGGACCCGACCAGGTGCAGCAGGGCGAGCTGCTCACCTATACCATCCGGTTCCAGAACACGGGCACCTTTCCGGCCGAACGGGTGGTCATCACGGACACGCTGTCCACCGACCTGCTGTGGAGCTCCCTTCAGGTCATCGATGCCAGCCATCCCTACAGCTGGTTCATGGATGCCGGGGTGCTCCATTTCGTGTTCGACGGCATCCTGCTTCCTGACAGCACCAGTAATGAGCCCGAAAGCCATGGGCACGTCCGCTTCCGCATGGCCCCCCGGCCCACGCTGCAAGTGGGGGCCCAGGTGATCAACGTGGCCCACATCCATTTCGACTTCAATGCGCCGGTGATCACCGCGCCCAGTGTGTTCAACGTCACCACCAGCACCACTGTGCCGGAGGCGACCATGACCCCGGCCCTGCAGCTGATGCCCAATCCGGCGCGGACCGACCTTCTGGTGCGCGCGGACATGGACCTCTCGGGCAGCACCGTGCGCCTTCTTACCCCGGACGGGCGGGTGCTGCGCAGCCTTCGTGTGGCGGAGCGCGTACCCCGCGTGGATGTGCACGCCCTGGCGGCCGGCACCTACCTGCTGGAGCTCAGGTCACCGCAGGGAGAACGCTTCGTGGAGGGGTTCCACAAGGAGTGAAGGCAGCGGCCGGCACCTGGCTCAGCTCAACGGTGTGGGGGCTCTTCAGCACCGGAAAGGGCATGTCGGTACCTGCGCGATCGGTGGTTGACGAGACGTCCACCTGCAAGCGTCAAGCCCATGCGCGTGGACAGGGAAGGCCGGTTGGCACCAATGTCCTCAAGCCCACTTATCCTGGCTGCTCCGCCCGTGGTCACTCCTTGATGAAGGGGACCGTTCGGACCTGTTCGCCCTCCTCCATGCGGACCAGGTAGGCGCCGAAGGCCGGTCCGGAAACGTCCAGCGTGCCTTGTGCCGTGAGGGGTACCGTGCGCACCGCCGGGCCCATCGTGGAGAAGATGGTGGCCATCCGGGGTTGGGGGGGGGCTGCGATGGTCGGTCGATCCGTACAGGGGACGGGGGCTCCACCCCCGACCCGGCCGCCGGCGCCCCTGAGGTCCGGCCGCGACCGACTACATTCGGTGGACCGATCCCATCCGCGCCCACCATGACCGCTCTCCTCATCCTGCTCGGCCTCGCGGCCCTCATCGCGCTCTACGCCGTTGGCATCTACAACAAGCTCGTCAAGGGGAAGAACCTGGTGGCCGAGGGGTGGAGCGGCATCGATGTGCAACTGAAGAAGCGCTACGACCTGATCCCGAACCTGGTGGAGACGGTGAAGGGCTATGCCGCCCATGAGCGCGGGACCTTCGAGAGCGTGACCAAGGCACGCACCGCCGCGCAACAGGCCACCACCGTGGAGGCGCACCAGGCCGCCGAAAAACAACTCAGCGGTGCGCTGATGAACCTGCTGGCCGTGGCCGAACGGTACCCCGACCTGAAGGCCAACACCAACTTCCTGGAGCTGCAGGGCGCCCTGGCGCAGATCGAGGGCGACCTGGAGAAGGCGCGCCGCTACTACAACGGCACCGTGCGCGAGCAGAACACGCTCATCGAGAGCTTCCCCAGCAACCTCATCGCCAACGCGTTCAGCTTCGCGAAGTCCGCCTTCTTCGAGATCGAGAACGCAGCGGAAAAGCAGAACCCCCAAGTGAAGTTCTCGTGATCCCGCTTCCCATCCTGGTGGGTTGTTCAGCGGGCTGTACACGCATGGAAAGCACCGATCGACCTGCACAACGGGTCAGCCGGGTACCAGGCTGGCCGATCCAGCGTGCGGTGGGTGTCCACGATCCGCGCGGCCGCGTCCGCCTCGGTGGCTGGTGCTGCGGGCCTGTGCGAGGCGGACAGCGGCTTGGATCGTGGGCGCCTTTTGGCTCCACCTTTTGGCGAAGCAAAAGGTGGAAGGCGATCTTGGTTCTCTTGGTCTCCGCGTGGCTCAGCGCGCAGCTCCACGCCCAGACCGAGAAGATCAACACCTGGCACACGGACCTCACCGTGGCGGCCGACGGGCGCATCACCGTCACCGAGGCGATCAACGTGCACGTGGAGGGCATCGAGTTCAAGCGCGGCATCGTGCGCCGCCTGCCCCTGCGCTTCACGGACCCCACCGGGCGCACGCACCGGGTGGAGTACGACCTGCAGGCCGTGCAGGTCTTCGGCGCCACCAGTCCCTACCACACCGCCACCGAGGGCGACGACTTCGTGGTGTACGTGGGTTCCGAGGGCAACCTGCTCGACCCCGGCGACTATCCCTACACGCTGACCTACACCACCAAGGGCCAGCTCGGCTTCTTCCCTGAGCACGACGAGGTCTACTGGAACGTGAACGGCAACGGATGGGCCTTCGCCGTGGACAGCATCTCGGCGCTCATCCACCTGCCCGCAGCGGCCCAGGTGAAGCAGACCGCCTGCTATACGGGGGTGATGGGTTCCACGGAGAACGCCTGCATCGACTCCATCATCGATGCGCGCACGGTGTACTTCACCGGCCGTGCGATGGGCTACTACGAAGGGCTCACCGTGGCCGTGGGCTTCCAGAAAGGCGTGGTGGCCGAGCCGCCACCGCCCACCTTCTGGGAACTGTATGCCGTGCCCCTGCTGGGTGGCGGCATCACGCTGCTGCTGCTCATCTACTACGTCTTCACCTGGGTCCGCCATGGCCGCGATCCGGACGCCCCCACGGTGATCCCGCTCTTCGAGCCGCCCGATGGGCTTTCACCCGCCAGCGTGGCCATGGTGATGAAGGGCAGCGAGGACAACGACCACATCACCCCGGCCATGATCTCCCTGGGGGTGAAGGGCCATCTCCGCATCGAGGAGAAGAAGGAGAAGGTGCTCGGCCTCTTCACCACGCGTACCTACACCATCGTGAAGCTCAAAGGCGGCTCCGGACTTCCCAAGGAGGAACAGTCCCTGCTCCACAGCATGTTCGGCTCCGGAGGCGATCGGTTCGAGATCGATGGTTCCTACGACCCCGGGGTGCAGCGCATGGCCAGTGCCTTCCGTTCCACCCTCCGGAGCCAGTGGCGCGGCCTCCTGAGCGCGGGCAACAACCTCCGCTTCTGGTGGATCCCCATCCTCACGGTGATCGTCTGCGGCATCGCGCTGCTGGTGTTGTACAGCTCGTCCTGGGGCGGGAACGATGGGCTGTACATCGTGGCGTTCGTGGTGGCCAACCTCATCCTCTTCCTGCTCTACCAGTACCTGATCCGCAAGCCGAGCGTGGAGAAGCTCGCACTGCGGGCGAAGCTGCGCGGCTTCAAGATGTACCTGAACGCCGCGGAGGAGAAGCAGCTGCAGCACTTCAATCCGCCGGCCATGACGCCCGAGGTCTTTGAGAAGTACCTGCCCTACGCCATCGCCTTCGGAGTGGAGGAGGTGTGGGGCGAACGCTTCCAGACCATGATCGACAAGGCACTGGTGGACCCCAACTACCGAACCACGTGGTACAGCGGCCGGGTGATGAACTACGGATCGTTCGCGCACAGCATGTCCTCGTCATTCTCCAGCAGTGTGAACTCCTCCAGCACACCGCCCAGCAAGAGCGGTGGGTCCGGTGGCGGCGGTTCGTCCGGAGGCGGCGGCGGAGGAGGCGGGGGCGGAGGGTGGTAGGCTGAGGTGCGTACCGCCGAGCCAGCTTGTATCCGGGGCAGCTCGGACCGGTCCCATCGCCTTCGGTGAGCGCTTTGCGACGGGATCCAACTACTGCCTTGTTCCCTGTGCAACCGGCATGAGCAGCCGGGTCGAGGAGCTATCTTCGAAAGGCCATGGATGTCCGATCCCTCCAGCTTGAACTCGACGGTCAGTTGGCATCGACCAGCGATGGCGGTACGCTGGTCTCGCTCAAGCGGTATCTGGGCGCGGTGCTTGATCAAGGGGCGCTTTCGCCCGCGAGTGGATCCATGGTGCAGGAGCCTGAACCCCTACCCGCACTGCGGGCCGAAGTGAAGCGCATGCTGGATGAGGTCCACGATGCGCAGTTACTGGGTAGCGTGCTCCGCTTCCTGCGCGGTGAGGAGCATGACCTGGTCGGTCGCTCGTTGCTCAGCGCGCGGGCCGCACGCGCCGAGGCCGACTTCGTCGCGCGACGGGTGTACTTGCAGGAACGCGTGGAGGCCCATTTCAAGGCCAAGCGCGCGTCCAGCGGAGCCTCTGTGCGCTGTTCAGAGCGTTACCTTCATAACGAGCACGTTCAGCATGTCGACAACAGCCATCAGAACGCGCATCCTGAAGCGGCTCGCCAAGGAGGAGGATGCCCATATGCTGAAGGCCACCGACATCCTGCTGCGCGATACCACCAAGGAGGATGCCCGGCGGCGCCGCATCAACGAAATGGACGTGCGCCCCGAAGCGGCCATCAGCTAGGGCGACGTGCTCAGTCTGGCCGAAGCCCGCAAGCGCTCCAAGGACCTGCTCAAGGATAGTGCTGCTGGGCGAGGCAAGGCACGTCCTGCTGCTGCCCTGGCGCTACGGAATGTACAGGCTTCGAAAAGGAGCGGCGCGGGGGCTGCGGAGTGTTGGAAAGGTGAGCCTCCTCACTCCCACGGCCCCCCGCGCGGCACATGCACCAGGCGATCGCCCTCCAGGGTGAACAGCCCGCCGCTGAAGCCCATCCAATAGCGACCGCGGCGGTCCTGCAGCATCGCCTGCAAGCCGAAGTTCCCGTTCAGGTCCGGGCGGTCGGTGGTGTTGAACAGCGTGAAACGGCCGTTGTGATAGCGATACACGCCGTGCTTGTACGCGCTGCTCCACAGCGCACCGTCGCGGTCCACGTACAGGGTGTAGAGGTCGTTGTGGTGCAGCCCGGGTACATCGGGGAAGGTCCGGAAGGTGCCGACCCCGAGCGGAGTCGAAGGGTCCAGCACGCAGAGGCCACCGTCGCCAGACTCCCGGGGTTGGAAGGCCTGGATGCACGCGAACCAGATGCGGCCCTCGCGATCCTCCACGATCGACCAGGGCGTGTTGCTGCACAGCCCGTCCTCCTTGGTGTAGCGCGTGAAGGGATCGCCGGTGCCACGGGCGGCCCCAACAGGGTCCCAGCAAAAGGCCCCATGCCCATCGGTGCCGAACCAGCGCCGGCCCCGGCTGTCCTCCAGCTGGAACACGAGCTTGCGCGGATCGATGCTGTACGCGGTCGGTAGCTCCTTGGGCAGGGGTACCACGAACTCCACCGGTGCGCTCGCATCCGTGTATCGGAACACCTTGCCCTGGGTGCTCACCCACACGTGGCCGCTCCGGTCGGTGCGGACGGTGGCTCCGCTCCTGTGCAGCACCTGCAGCGGGCCCGGGCGGGAGGGGTCGTGGAGGAAAACCCCGTCATGCCCCGCGATCCACAGCGTCCCATCGGGCGCTTCCACCATGCCGTGCCCGCCGTTGGGCGGAAGGCCCTGAGTGCTGTCGATGAAGGTGAGCCGGCCGTCCACCACGTGCGCCACCCCACTGTTGATGGTGCCGAACCAGAGGCCGCCCTGGCTGTCCTCGAAGGCGCCCACCACATACTCCGCAAGGGGAGTGCTGTCGCGCGCCGTGTCCGTGCCGGAGGCGATCCTGTCAGCGGTCCGCTGCCCATGCGTGCGCGCGTTGGAGCACGCGAAGAGGGGGAGGAAGAGGAGGAGCGGCCAGGGGTGGCTGGGCATGGGGTGAAGGTAGCGCGCGTTCACCCGGATGGGCGATGAGCGTAGCCCGTGCGATGCGTACCTGTGAACTGAAAGCGGCCGATGGTGTGCACCAGAAGTCGTGGCCGTGCCGGTGCAGGGCCTGCACCACGTCGCTGCCGCCCAGCACCTGCTCCACGGAACGGATGTCGAAGTTCTCCGAGAGCCGCAAGGAGGTGGGGGCGGTGGCCAGGCTCCGGAAGGGGATCTCGCTCATGGTGGGGCGGGGGAAGCACCGAGATCATGGGCGGCCCAGCGTGCAAGGCACCGAAAAGTACGATGGGCCAGCAGGCCGATCGCCCGGGCCTACAAGCCCAAGGCCTATAGGCCACAAGCCGATAAGCCCACAGGCCCATGAGCCCCAAGGCCTCGAAGCCTCAAGGCCAGGAGAGGTCAGTTCAGCCGCAAGTGCATCCGGTCCAAGACATGCTTCGCTTGCTGATGGCGCTGTTCGGCATCCACGCGGTCGTAGGGCACACCCAGCACGCGGGCCATCTGCTCTTCCGGGTTGGTGTAGGCGTTTCTGTTCGCGCCGCCGCTGACCACGTTGTTGTTCAGGTTCCAATTCGCCACCCGCAGATGCGGCTCGCTCAAAGGCGTTCGGAACCAGCCCAGCTTGAACGTGAACTCGTCCACGAAGCGGTTCATCACGCCGATGGTGCGCTTGTCGTTGTCGCTGGTGGAGAGCACGGCAGGGGCAAGGGTGCCCAGCCACGCATCAATGGCGGCCGTGTGCATGGGCCATTGAAGGAGCAGTTGCTCGCGGAGCAGGTACCGGAAGAACCCCGGGAAGTCCTTCAGGTCGGCCTTCACCACATCGTATTTGATGAGCGAGAAGAAGGTGGCCTTGTGTACCAGGATGATGCACTTGCGGCCCGCGATGGGGAAGAGGTTGGCGTTCCAGCCATCGGCATCAGCGACGGTGTTGGGTGCTTTCACACCCAGGAGCTTGGCGAGCTTGGCGGTGCAGTGGATGTGTGGGGTGCCAGGGTCAGGCATTGACTTATCTTTGGTGTATGACGCCCAAGCGGACACGTAAACCGAAGGTCTCCCAAGAGGAGCGGCTGCGTGCGCTTATCGCATCCTTCAGCATCGAGGGCATCAAGCTCACGATGGAAGAGGCACTGGCCATCCTGAAGAAGGTGGAGATCAGCTCGGGAACACGGAACGGATGATCGCCTCCATCGGCTGCCGGTTGTCCAAGGCGGCTTGTTGCACGGCTTGAACGTATTCATCGAAGCGCACACGGCCGATGCGCTCCCAATGCAGTTTGCCATGGCCCTGCTTCTGGGCCATCATGTCCGCTAGCAAGCGAGCGGTGCGACCGTTCCCCTCTCGGAACGGATGGATGAACAGCAACTCGCCATGGACCAGCGCGATATCGCGGATCAACGCATCGCGGTCCGCGTAGATATCCGGCATGTTCTTCAGTACATGTTGGTCGAAGTCCCGCATGGTCACATCGAGGAACTTGACCGAAGGAAAGTTGAAGCCGCCCTTGGACAAGTTCACGTCCCGCCACTTGCCCGCGAACGCATAGAGGCGGCCAAGCGCAAGCTTGTGCATGCGCTGCACATAGTCGAGATCAAAGGTGGTGCCGTCGTGCAATTCATCGTACAGGGTCATCTCCGCGCGCAGGAATCCTTCCGCCTCTGCTAGGTCCACAGCCCGTTGCTCGGTCAGCCCAAGCAGGTTAGGCAGCACTTCGCCTTGGTCGCCGGGCAGGTCGTACTTCATTCAACGCGAAGTGGATCGTGCGTGTTGACGTGCGTTCCGCGCCATATTCACTTGAATGTGTGCGGAGATCAACAGGCTTTCCGCCTTTGACAGCGGTCTGCCCGTGCCGATCAAGCCGATGTCGTCCAGGCTCAGGTCCTTCTTCTTCCGCGTACGCTGGCGGACCAGCGCGTCCAACTGCCGGTCCAACTTGGTCGTGGGCCGTAGTTGCTCTTCCAGGTCACAGATCCGCTCGAGCAGTTCGATCCAGTCGGCGATGGGGACCTGTACGGCAACCACGGTACCCTAGGGTTCGGTAACGTAGAGCGGCGTCGACATGGTCGTCGTGTTGTTATGCCCCAAGATACCGCAACGAAACCCTGCTGCCCATCAGGAGCGCGCAAACTGACGACAGGCTTCCAGATCCTCCCGCTCCAGCATCGGGTATTGCTTCAACACCTCGTCCTCCGGCGTACCCGCCAGCAGGAACTCCAGCACGGTCTGCGCCGTGATCCGCATGCCCCGGATCACCGGCTTGCCGTTGCAGATGCGGTCGTCCACCGTGATGCGCTTGAGCAGTTCGGGGTTGGCGTTCATGAATCCAAGATAGGGGAGTTGCGTTCGGTGTCGTGATGGCCGTGAGCTCCCGCCGCATGAAGTGCTGGACCGGCGTCACCGATAAGGAGTGGTTCGCCTTCCTCGCTGCGTGGAAGCTCGATGCGATGACACTCCATCCAAGGAGCGTATCATCAAGTCGTGCTATCTTTGAACAAGCGCGAAAAGGTCATGTCATTCACCAACAAACCCACGGTTGCTCTCTCGCTCGATCAAGTGGTCGAGCTGGTGGATCAGTTGTCCCCGGCCGACAAGCTGAAGGTGGCCAAGCGTTTGCGGACGAAGGAGCACAACGAAGCGGTCGAAGACCTCATCTCCCTCTTCAGCAAGGTGAAGATGAGCGAGAAGCAGGTAACGGCCTTGGTCGAAGAGGTACGCACGGAGCGCCATGCCAGCCAGAAAGCGCGTTCGGCTCGTCGTTGATGTGAACGTGCTGGTGAGCGCCCTCGTTAGAGGTGATGGGCACTTCATCCGGGACGTCTTCAACAAGCAGCGGTTCACCGTGCTCGTATCACCTGAATTCGAACGGGAATTCGCCGACGTGGTGCAGCGACCAAGCATGCGGAAGTACTTCACGGCACAGGAGGCCGAACGCGCCATGGTCCGCGTGCTCGGCCTGACGGAGCGCTTGAAGAACGACCCGCCCCTCAAAGCCATCTGCCGCGACCCCAAGGACGACTACCTCCTTGCATTGGCCAAAGCCGCCAAGGCCGATCTGCTTGTTACAGGCGATGATGACCTGCTGGTGCTGAAGAAGCATGGTAAGACCAGGGTCATAAAGCCGGGTACTTTCCGGAAGGAGTACATGTGAGGCATGAAGCTCTGGACCGGCGTCACCGACAATGAATGGTTCTCTTTCCTCGCCGAGCAGGGCTTCGATGAGGTGAATTCACCGGCGCACACTACCCGCCCGATGCATCCTCCTCCTTCTCCGGTGCCCCATCCTTCAGCTCCGCGAACTTCTGCGCCATTGTCGGGTTCTTCCGCGTCAGCTTCTTGATTGTCACGTCCTGGGCCTTGTTGTTGGCGAGTCGGAGGTTGTTGTCCGTTCCTAACAAAGCCTCCTTGGTTTTCTGCAAGTGCTTGATCGACTTGTCGATCTCATCGATCGCTGTTCGGAAGTGTCTTGAAGCCAGTTCATAGTTCCTGCCAAAGGCAGACTTGAAGGCCTCCAGCTCCTCCTCGAAGTTGGTGATGTCGATGTTCTGGGCCTTCACCAGGGCGAGCTCGTTCTTGTACTTCAGGGAGTTCTGGGCGGCGTTCCGCAGCAGGGTGATGATGGGGATGAAGAACTGCGGACGCACAACGTACATCTTCGGGTAGCGGTGGCTCACATCCACGATGCCGCTGTTGTAGAGCTCATTGTCCGGCTCCAGCAGGGATACCAGCACGGCGTACTCGCAGCCCTTCTCCATGCGGTCCTTGTCCAGCTCCTTGAAGAAGTCCTCGTTGCGCTTCTTGGTGGCCGTGGTATCGCTCTCGTTCTTCATCTCGAACATGATCGACACGGCTTCGATGCCGGCATCGTCCACGTCGCGGAAGATGTAGTCGCCCTTGCTGCCCGTCCGCGCATCGTTGTCCTTCTCGAAGTAGCACTTGGGGAAGGCCGTGGCCCGCATCTTCTCGAACTCGATCTCGCAATGCTGCTCCAGCGTTTCGCCCAGCATCTTGGTCGATAGCTTGGCCTTCATATCCCGGATCCGTTCGATCTCCTTCTCGCGGTCGCTGATCTGCACCTCGTACTTCTCTTTGAGGGCGTTCAGCGCTAACTTCTTGTCCTGCTCCAGGAGCTTCACACTGCTCTTCAGCTCGTCGCGTTCCTTTTCGATGTCGGTCACCGCTTCGTTGATGGCGAGCTCCTGGGCAAGCTTCAGTCGTTCCAGTTCTCCCGCCAGACGGTCCCTTTCCTTCTCCACGGGGGCCAACTCATTCTTCAGCTCAAGTTGCTTGGTAGCATCCACCGCCTCCAGCTTTGCCTTCAGCTGGGCGATCTCGGTATCCTTCTTCGTGGCCTCCTTCTCCAGCTTGTTGGTCACCTTGGCCTCCGCCAGCTCGATGGCCGTGCGCTTCTCCTCCTCGGCCAGCCGCAGCCGATCCTGGAGCGCCTCATCGAACGCGTGGTCACGAACCTGCTTCAGGATATCGGCGTATCCGGCCTCGTCGATGGTGAAGGCTTTGCCGCAGTGGGGGCAGATGATCTCGTTCATGGGGTTGGGCGGGCTTATGGCAAAGTAAGGGGTGGTTGATCGGAATGGAGTGGGCACGTCATGAGTATCCGGTTTGATCGGTTGTTGTAGGGTGTAGGAGCGCGGGGCGTGGAATGCGATGCTGGTGATCGTGTAAGCACCCCCTGAAACAGGTGCAGGTGAAAGTAGAAACACCTAACCTTGAT